>CANQUC010000020.1 GCA_947626945.1 uncultured Lachnospiraceae bacterium
CGCCAGTGTATTGCCGAGATTTACGATCAGGCAACCGCGGAAGCCATCCGTATCCAGTACGGCGGCTCAGTGAACGCGGGCAACGCGGCAGAGCTGTTTGCGATGCCGGATATTGACGGCGGTCTGGTTGGGGGCGCTTCTCTGAAAGCGGACTTTGGAAAGATCGTCAATTATAAATAAGCAGAATGAATTTTGCCGGGAAAGCGGGCGCTGTGATATTTTTTATTGCAGCGCCTGTTTTTTTTGTTATAATAAAAACAGTTTCAGGAAAGATGTTTACAGGCAGTAATCATAGGAAACAGGTGAAAAACAGTGACAGGCTGGCTGATTGAAAATGCTTTTCTCCATACAAAAAAATTCAGTGACCAGAGCGCGTGGTATGTCCGCACCGCCAAAAGGCAGGGGATTGACCTGCGGGTCTTTGGAAACGACCGGTTTCTGGCTGCCTATGGCGGCAGTGAAGACGGCCTGACAAATCTGGGAAACAGGCCGGATTTTGTTTTGTTCCTGGACAAGGATGTGACGCTTGCCAGAGCGTTTGAAAGAAAAGAAATTCCGGTGTTCAACAGCCCGGATGCCATTGCCGCCTGCGATGACAAGTCTGTGACCCACCGGCTGCTGAGCGGGCAGAAGATTCCCATGCCCCTGACATTTTCCGTTCCCATGACATTTCCGGGCGTCGGCTATTCATCCTTTTCTTTTCTGGATGAAATACAGCACCGGATGCCTTATCCTTTTGTTGTGAAAGAATGCTTTGGCTCCTTTGGCGCCCAGGTGTATCTTGTCCGTGACCGCCGGGAGGCGGAGCTGCTTCTGGAAAAACTGGCGGGAAAGCCTTTGCTGATACAGGAGTTTATCAAGGAAAGCATGGGAAAGGATCTGCGGATCCATATTGTTGGAGGAAAGCCGGTGGCCTCCATGATGCGATACAATGACCGGGACTTCAGGGCCAATGTGACCAACGGAGGCAGGATGAAGCCCTGGGATCCGGATGACAGACAGGCAGAGCTTGCCGTTCGGGTATGTGAGATACTGGGTCTGGATTTTGCCGGCGTGGATCTTCTGTATGGAAAGGACGGCCGTCCGATTTTGTGTGAAGTCAATTCAAACGCCCACATTCAGAACATTTACGACTGTACCGGCATCAATGTGGCCGATTCCATTATCCGTTACATTGGGGAAACATGCCGGGATCGAGGGATCCGTTGAAAAGAGGAGCAAAATGACACTGTGGCTTTTGTATAACAAAAATGACGCGGAAAAAAACAAAGCGTACATTGCCATGTATGAACAGGCCTGCCGGAAACGCCGGATTTCTTTTCGGCTTGTCTATTCCCAGGATCTTGCCATAGGTGTGGCAGACGGAAATGTTCTGATCCTGGAGCAAAATCGGCCGGCGGATCTGCCACGGATCTGTATCTGCCGGGATCGGGAGCCGTTTCTTTCCAGACAGCTGGAACAGGCCGGGGTGCTGGTATTTAACAACTGGTTTGTGTCGGAGATCTGCAATGACAAGGCAAAGACCTATCAATATCTGGCAAACCGCGGAATCCCCATGATGGACAGCTGTTTTTGCACGAAAGAAAGCTATGGGGAATGTTTTCCCTATCCGGTAGTGGTCAAGTCCTGCAGCGGTCATGGGGGAACGGAAGTGTTTCTGGTTCATGACCGGGAAGAATATAAACAGGCCTGCAGCCGCATCTCCTCTCAAAAGATCGTTGTGCAGAAAGCCGCTTCCCGGCTGGGAAAGGATCTGCGGGTCTATGTGCTTGGAAAGGAAATTCTGGCGGCAGTGCTGCGGCAGTCAGACCGGGACTTTAGAAGTAATTTTTCCCTTGGGGGCAGGGCCGCCGTGGTGGAGCTTTCCCGGGAGGAACGGCGGCTTGTGGAGCAGATTACCGGGCTGTTTTCTTTTGGTCTGGCAGGAATTGACCTGATCTATGATAAAGGCCGTCCCGTGCTCAATGAGATCGAGGATGTGGTAGGGGCCAGGATGCTTTATCAGACAACCGGGATCGATCTGGTAGGACGGTATCTGGACTTTGTTTTGGAAAAGGAATCGGAAAGGAATGACGCTTTTGGATCTGCACAGTAAGGCAAATGCGGTAATTGAACAGGTAAATCAGGTGATTTTGGGAAAAACAGATCAGATCAGGGAACTGATGCTGGCGTTTCTTGCAAACGGACATGTGCTGCTGGAAGATATTCCGGGAGTGGGCAAGACCACTCTGGCCCTTTCCTTTGCGAAAGCCATGGATCTGGAAATGAAAAGAGTTCAGTTTACGCCGGATGTAATGCCGTCGGATCTGACAGGATTTTCTGTCTTTTCCCGTCAGCAGGAGCAGTTTGTATATCAGCAGGGAAGCGTATTCTGCAACCTGCTTTTGGCGGATGAGATCAACCGCACGTCACCAAAAACCCAGTCGGCTCTTCTGGAAGTCATGGAGGAGCGGAAGGTATCGGTGGAAGGCGTTACAAGAGAGGTGCCGGCGCCGTTTCTGGTAGTGGCGACTCAGAACCCGTACGGATCCGCGGGAACCCAGAAGCTTCCCCAGTCTCAGATGGACCGGTTTGCGATCTCCATGACTCTTGGGTATCCGGACTTTCAAAGCGAGGTTTCCATGGCAAAGGAAATCGGCGCCGGAAACCGGGTAGATCAGGTGAAGCCTGTTCTGAGAGCGGATGAGCTGCTGGAAATGCAGGCGCAGATCCATCAGGTCATGATGAATGATCAGGTGTACAGATATCTGGTGAAGTTAGTTACCAATACGAGACTGCATCCTTTCCTGGAACAGGGGTGCAGTCCCAGGGCCACCATTGCCCTTGTGAAAATGGCAAAGGCCCATGCCTGGCTGAAAAACCGGGCTTATGTTGTTCCTGCCGACGTGGAATATCAGTTTCCCTATGTGGCGGCGCACCGGGTAGTTCCCAATATGGCCGCCCAGATGGAGGAAAAGAGTGTGATGAAAATCCTGGCGGAGATTCTGCGCAAGACGAAAAAGCCGCCTGTGGGAGCAAAGTCATGAAAAAGATCCTATATCTTCTTGTGGCGGGGGCTACTTATTATGTGGGCGGCCTGTACCGCAATCAGGCGCTGACCGTTTTGTTTCTGGCAGAACTGGTTTTGCTTCCGGTTCTGTTTTGCCTGTCCCGGTATTTCCGGCAGAGACTTTCCCTGCAGCTGCATGTTCACGGAGCCGCCGGAGAAAAAAACAGCGCTCTTCCATGCAAACTGACTGTTTACAACCGGGGAATCCTTCCGGTAAGCCGGTTTGTTGTAAAACTGAAAATGGAGTACGGGCTGGGAAACCGGGAAGAGTTCCGAAACCTGCAGTCCCGGGAAAAAATGAAAAAAACCCTTTACGGCGGCTGCGGGCGCGGACAGTCACAGCTTTCCTTTTCTGTGCGTTCCCCATACTGCGGACTGCTGCGGGTACAGCTGCAGCGGATGAAGGTATACGATTATCTGACACTTTTTGGCGGGAAAAAGAAACTTCAGCAGACCATGTTTCTTGCTGTCTTTCCAAAAGAGGAGCCTCTTGGGCTGTCTCTTCCCTATCCCCGTGAGGCCGATCCCTTTGATCCGCGGGAACAAACCATCCAAAACACCGGTCAGGATCAGCAGGAAATCCGGCAGATCAGAGAATACCGGCAGGGAGAAGAAACCCGGCATATCCACTGGAATCAAAGCGCCCGGTCAGAGGAACTGTATATCAAAGAATTTGAGCAGGAAGCGATTGCTTCTGTGCCTGTGTTTCTGGATCTGTCAGAGGAAATACAGTGGAGCCCGAAAGAGGCCGATCTTTTTTTTGAGACGCTGGCCGCGGTTTCGTTTAGACTTTTCAGAAGCCGCACCGCCGTCAAAGTCTGGTGGTATGACGGAAAGGCCCAGACGCCCGTCTGGGGAAAGGCGGCCACAAAGGATCAGCTTTGGGACGTGCTGCTGAGACTTTACGGTACGGCTCACTTCGGGGAACATGAAGAAAACGCCGGGACTCTGATGGAAAGAGAAATGGCAAAGGCGGATGGAATCTATTACCGGCTCACCTCCACAGCAAAATTGTATCAGAATCAGCGGCGGTTGCTGTAGGCCCCAGGCAGAGGAAAGGAGGCTTTTCGTGGATCGGGCGGAAATTATCGCGGAAACCAAAAAGCAGAGAAAGAAAACAAGCTGTTCTGTTTCTGCTTTTTTCTTTTATCTGGCAGGGGTCTTTGGCTATCTGCTTTTTTTGAAAGGAATGCCGGGCATTTCTTTTGAGGAAAGAGTTGTATATCCGGTTGTTTTTCTGTTCTGTCTGATATTATGGCTTCTCTTTCGATGGCAAAGGAGGCTGGTCGTTTGGTTTTTGTTTTTGACGGCTGCGGTGACCGGGATTGTGTTGTTTAGTCAGAGGCTGTGGCTGCCTGAGCAGTTTGATTATCTGGGAGAACTGTTTGAAAGCTATTACTGGAACAGTTATCTCCCCCAAAAATTCGTTTCCCTGACGCTGACGGCGGCGCCGGCCGCCCTGGTTTTTTCTCTGCTTTTGTTTTTTCTTGAATTTGGCTGCGGCAGTCACGGGATCCTTTGTGTACTGACCATGGCGCTTCTCATCAGCTGTCCCTTTCTGGAGCTTTCACCCCGGCCTGGGGCGCTGGCTTTGCTGATCCTGTATCAGGCCGGGCTTCTGGTCTGGCAGGGAACGGAACCCGGCGCTTTTCAAAGCTCTTTTCGGGGCGCCGGGCAAAGAGGCCTTTCCAACAGCAGCGGCATAATCTTTTGCGTCATTGCCGGCATGGTTTTTTTGCTGGCTTTCCAGATTGTGGAAAAAAACGACTTTCGATTTTACCGGTCGGCGGATCATGTGGACGGATTTTTAAACCGGATCGTCCAAAGCCTGAACCGGACAGAAAAAGAACAGGATCCGGGAAAGGTCAGCAAAAACAACAACTATCTTACGGGGGAAGAACGAGTATACGTCTATCTGAATCAGGACTTTGCCAACATCAGACCGCTGTATCTGAAAAATTTTACCGGAGGCGCGTACACGGATGGCGAATGGTCGGACGCGGATGAAGCTGAAAAACTTCTGAACGCTCAGAATCATGCCGACATTTTTGATCAGATGCGCTTTCAGTTTTATGGGACGGAGCCGCTGAATGAATTATATTATTGGACGGCCCGGCTGACCAATCCGCAGCCGGAAGAAAATGGCCGCCCTGATGAAAGCGCCGGGGAAGATCCGCAGCTGTGGATTTTGCCGCTGACCCGGGAGGAATCACAACCGGTTCCCTATAATGGGTTAATGATCGGCCGGTTTTTGGGAGACCCGGCAAGGGACTCTCTTTCATACAGCGGGACGCAGTATGCTTACCGGGACTGGCGGGACCTGACTGTCAACTGGGAATGGGAAGAAGAGGCAGACAGGGAACTTGGACAGGAGATCGCCCTGTACCGTCAGCTGCAGCAGCGGTATCAGCAGGAGATCCAGTCTGTTTACACCGCGGTTCCCCGTCAACAGCTGCCAAGACTGGCCAGGCTGGCAGAAGAAACTCCCCTGGAATCTCTGGAAGAGATCACCACGTTTATCATTTACACGCTGCAGAGCAACGCTTCCTACACGCTGACGCCGGGACTGTCAGCGGGAGGCGGGGATGTGGTGGAAAGGTTTCTGTTTGAGAAAAAGGCGGGCTACTGTCAGCACTTCGCGGCAGCGGCCACGCTGATGTACCGTCTTTACGGCATCCCCGCAAGATACGCTTCCGGATATTTGGTAAAACCCGACGAATTTCGGAATCTGACCGGGGATCAAAAGCCGTCCTACGAAATTGACGACCGGTACGATTACCATACATCCCGGTATCAGGGCAGCGGCAACAGCCTGGGATATTTAGGCCAGTTTCTTCCGGAAAGGGAGGATCTGAATTACGCAGACTATTATGCCGCAATCACGGACCGCAGCGCGCATGCCTGGGCAGAAATTTTTATAGAGGATTACGGATGGGTGCCAATTGAGGTGACACCCGGAAATCCGGACTCTGCCTTTACAGACGGCCCTGCTTCGGAGGAAATCTATCCCTCCTTTACGAAAGCGGATATGAAAGCCATTATGGAGGAAAAGGGCTGGGATTTGTCTGTTCCAGGCCTTGGAGGCCAAAACGCCGCGCAAACAGAGGCTCCGGAAATAACCCCGCCGGCGCAAACGGCAGTTCCAAATGGCGCTGACAAAAACGAAAAGCCCCTGACCTTTTCCCTGCCCAAACAGGGGCTGCCTCTGGCGGCGGGCTGCTATGCTGTCTGCATTTTGATGATTCTGGCGGAGCTTAGGCGGTACCGGAAGTTAAGGCGCATGGATCGCTGGAGCTGCCGGAAATCCTTTGCCATGCTGCTTGAGGCTCTTCATCAGGGAGGCGTTCTTTTGGAAAAAGACGGCACAGAGGCGGATTTTGCAAAAAATCTATGGCAGACGCTTCCGGTCTTTACCTGGGAACAAGCAGACTGGTTTGTGAAAACCGCCTGGGAGGAAGCATACGGGAACGTGACACATGGAGGGGAGGCAAGAAAAACAATGCAGCGGCTTTATCTGAAAGGTGCCTGTGCCGTCTGCGGGAAACTGGGACTTTGGGGCAGGCTTTGGTTCCGGTACGGAAAGGGATACTGCTGAAGATGCCTGACAGAAAACGCTTTTTTACATTGACGTTTCTTTCGTTTCTCAGTATAATGAACAGTAGTTTTTTGAAATGCGGATGTAAAAAACAGACGGCCGCGGCTGCGGCAGAATGAGTGGAGGTTATGATGAGCAAGAAAACAACGGTTTTAATGATTCTGGACGGTTATGGTCTCAATGAAAAAACAGAGGGAAACGCGGTGGCCCTGGCCCATACGCCGGTAATGGACAGGCTGATGAGCACCTGCCCATTCGTGAAAGGTGAGGCAAGCGGCATGGCGGTAGGACTTCCCGATGGCCAGATGGGCAATTCCGAGGTCGGACATACCAATATGGGCGCGGGACGGATTGTGTATCAGATGCTGGTAAAGATCACCAGGGATATTCAGAACGGAAAATTTTTTGAAAATCCTGCCCTGAAAGCGGCAATGGAACACTGCAGGGAAAATAATACCGCCCTGCATCTGATGGGACTTCTTTCTCCGGGCGGCGTTCACAGCCATACGGAGCATTTATACGGACTTTTGGAGATGGCCAGGAGAAACGGCCTGGAAAAGGTGTATGTGCATGCCTATCTGGACGGCCGTGACGAGCCTCCCGCGTCGGCAGCGGGATTTATGGCGGAAGCCGCGGCAAAAATGAAAGAGATCGGCGTGGGCAGCGTCGCTACCATTTCCGGGCGCTTTTACGCCATGGACCGGGACAATGCCTGGGATCGGGTGGAAAAAGCTTACCGGGCTCTGGTGCTTGGAGAGGGCGTGACCGGTGAGAGCGATCCGGTAAAAGCCATTGAACATTCCTACGCCCAGGGCGTTACCGATGAATTTATGCTTCCTACCATAACGGATCCCAACGGAATGATTCAGGAAAACGACAGCATCATCTTCTTTAATTTCCGGCCGGACCGTGCCCGTCAGCTTACCAGGGCGTTTGTGGATCCTGAGTTTAGCGGATTCCCCCGGGAAAAGGGATTTTTCCCGGTACATTTTGTCTGTATGGCCCAGTATGACGCGGAGATGCCAAACGTATCCGTGGCCTATCCTCCGGAAGAGCTTGTGATGACCTTTGGAGAGTTTCTTTCCAAAAACAATATGACCCAGCTGCGTCTGGCGGAGACACAGAAATACGCCCACGTCACCTTTTTCTTCAACGGCGGCGAGGAAAAGCAGTTTGAGGGGGAAGACCGGATCCTGGTGAATTCTCCCAGAGTGGAGACGTTCGATCTGAAGCCGGAGATGAGCGCCTATGAAGTGTGTGACAATCTGGTGGACGCCATTGAATCCGGCAAATATGATGTGATCATTGTCAACTTCGCCAACCCGGACATGGTAGGGCATACCGGCATTCTGGAAGCGGCTGTCAAAGCGGTGGAGGCAGTAGACGCGTGTGTGGGAAGAGCCGTGGAGGCTGTGAAAAAGACGGGATCGCAGATGTTTATCTGTGCCGACCACGGCAACGCGGAGCAGCTGATCGATTATGAGACCGGCGGCAGCTTTACCGCCCATACGACCAATCCCGTTCCCTTTATTCTGGTGAACTATCAGGAAGGATACGGGCTGAAAGACGGCGGATGCCTGGCAGATATCATTCCCACTTTGATCGAGATGATGGGGATGAAGCAGCCGGCAGAAATGACCGGACATTCTCTGCTGATCAAACAATAACCGCCAGACAGGAGGCATATATGAAATACAGAAGCACAAGAAGCAATTTGGAAGTAACGGCGTCACAGGCGATCTTAAAGGGCCTTTCCGACGACGGAGGGCTGTTTGTTCCCGTGAAAGCGCCGTCCCTTGACCGCTCCCTGGAGGAACTGAGCAATATGGATTACCGCCAGGTGGCCTATGAGGTCATGAAGCTGTATCTGACAGATTTTACGGAGGAAGAGCTGAAAAACTGCATCAACAGCGCTTACGACGACAAATTTGATACGCCTCAGATCGCGCCTGTTGTAAAAAAGGACGGGGCCTATTATCTGGAGCTGTTTCATGGAAAGACCATTGCCTTTAAGGATATGGCGCTGTCCATTCTTCCTCATCTTCTGATTACTTCCGCACGGAAAAATCAGGTGAAAAATCAGATCGTGATCCTGACAGCAACCTCCGGCGATACCGGAAAGGCCGCTTTGGCTGGATTTGCGGATGTGCCCGGCACAAAGATCATCGTGTTCTATCCCAAGGACGGCGTCAGCCCCATTCAAAAGCTGCAGATGGTGACCCAAAAGGGAGACAACACCTTCGTGGTAGGGGTGGACGGCAATTTTGACGACTGCCAGACCGGAGTAAAGAAGATGTTCCACGATCCGCAGCTGGCAAAAACCCTCTCGGAGGCAGGATGTCAGTTTTCCTCCGCCAATTCCATTAACATCGGCCGTCTGACTCCTCAGATCGTCTACTATGTCTATGCCTATACAAGATTGTTAAAGGCAGGAGAACTGAAAGCGGGAGAGCCCATGAACGTGGCGGTTCCCACAGGCAATTTCGGAAACATTCTGGCAGCTTACTACGCAAAGCTTGCAGGACTGCCTGTTGGAAAGCTGATCTGCGCCTCCAATGAAAACAGAGTGCTCTATGATTTCTTTAACACAGGCACCTATGACAGGAACAGAGAGTTTGTGCTGACCAGTTCGCCCTCCATGGACATTCTGATCTCCAGTAATCTGGAGCGGCTGATATACCTGATCGCCGGTGAAAGTGCCGAAAAAAATACGGCTCTGATGGAGCGGCTGTCCAAAGAGGGCGTTTACTCCATTACAGAAGATATGAGGGCAAAACTGAACGATTTTTACGGCGGCTACGCCACGGAAGAAGAAACAGCCGGACGCATCGGCAGCATGTATCAGAAAGAACGGTATGTACTGGATCCCCATACGGCTGTGGCTTCCGCTGTTTATGAAAAATATCTGGACGGGACCGGAGATCATACAAAAACCCTGATCGTGTCCACGGCAAGTCCCTATAAGTTTACAAGAAGCGTCATGAACGCCATTGATCCGGCCTGTAAGGAAATGACGGATTTTGAACTGGCAGACAGGCTCTGCGAGATGTCCGGCACAGAGATCCCGGAGGCCATCAGGGAAATCCGGAACGCGCCGGTGCGCCATCGGTCCGTCTGCAGTGTGGAGGATATGGAGTCGGCTGTAAAAAATTTTTTAGGAGTGTGACCGTATGAGCTGGGGAATCGTCTTTTTCGTCTGTATCGGCATAGCGGGCATCATCATTTTGTGGACGGGCCAGTCCATGAAGATGAGCGGCAAGATCCGGGCAGGCTGGTTTATCGGACAGGACATTAAAATGGAAAAATGCAGGGATATTCCCGGTTTTATCGGCGAAACCTATCCAAAGATCATGTCTTTCGGAGGCTTCGCGGTTGCGGCTTCGGTAATCCTGACCTTGCTGGAAGCTTTGCGGTTTCCGCTGGCGCCGTTAATCCAGCTGGTGATCATGATTCTGATCATGATTCTGTATCTGAAATTTGCCCATGATATGAAGAAGGCAACGGAGCGGCATCTGCAGTGATCCTTTCAAAAAAGGCATAAGATGCAGGCAGGATGGACATAGTATCATCATAAAACCAACAGGAATGAGGGATTATGATGAGAAAATTTATGCCCATTGCGGAAGTCCATGGACGGGAAATACTGGATTCCAGAGGCAACCCTACCGTAGAGGTGGAGGTGACGCTGGAAAATGGCGTCGCGGGACGCTCCAGCGTTCCGTCAGGCGCGTCTACGGGTTCCTTTGAAGCGCTGGAACTGAGAGACGGAGAAAAACGCTATCATGGGCTGGGCGTCATGCGCGCGGTCCATCATGTGAATAAAGATCTTGCAAAAGCCGTCTGCGGCGAAAATGTTTTTGAACAGCGTCTGATCGATGAAAAGCTTTTGTCGGCAGACGGTACGGAGCTGAAAAGCAATCTGGGCGCCAATGCCATTCTGGGCGTGTCTCTGGCGGCTGCCCGGGCGGCCGCGGCCGCTCTTCGGCTTCCTCTTTACCGCTATCTGGGCGGCGTCAACGCCAGGTGCCTGCCGGTTCCCATGATGAATATTTTAAACGGGGGACGGCATGCGGATAATACGGTGGATCTTCAGGAATTTATGATCATGCCTGTGGGAGCCGCTACCTTTGGGGAAGGCCTTCAGATGGGCTCAGAGATTTATCACTGTCTGAAAAAAAGGTTAAGGCACAAAGGACTTTCCACGGCAGTGGGAGACGAGGGAGGTTTTGCCCCGGATCTTCCCAATGCGGGCGAGGTTCTTTCTGTGATGTCTCAGGCGGTAAAGGACGCGGGCTATTCCCTCTCAGAGGATGTGGTCTTTTCGCTGGACGCGGCGGCAAGCGAGCTTTACGACCAGCAGGAAAAGGCTTATTTTTTCCCGGGAGAGTCCAAAATGAGCGGAAGAAAAGTGCTCAGAGACGCCAATGAGATGATCCGCTATTATGAAGGACTGAAAAGCGAGTTTCCTATTTTTTCCATTGAGGACGGGCTTTATGAAGACGACTGGAACGGCTGGATCTCCATGACCGCAAAGCTTGGCGATCAAACGCAGCTGGTTGGGGACGATCTGTTTGTGACCAATCCCAGACGGCTGGCAAAGGGAATCTCCCTTGGGGCGGGAAATGCCATTTTGGTAAAGGTCAATCAGATCGGCACACTTTCCGAGGCTATGGACGCCATTTTCCTTGCGGAAAAAAACGGTTTCGCGCCGGTGATCTCTCACCGGTCCGGAGAAACAGAGGACGCTTTTATCGCGGATCTCTGCGTAGCGGTCAACGCCGGACAGATCAAAACCGGCGCTCCCTGCAGGAGTGACCGGGTCGCAAAGTATAACCGCCTGCTGAGGATTGAGGAGGAACTGGCGGAGAGCGCTCTATACGGAAGCGATGGGCTGATCAGATAATTTGCAGTGATTTTTAGAAAAAACTGTTGAAATATCAAAATTCCTATGTTAGAATACACCTTGTATCATACAGGAGGTGCGAAAAGCATGGGTGCTTTGAAGATTATATTAACAGTTATTTTTGTTTTGGTGAGTATTGTGCTGACTGTGATCATCCTGATGCAGGAAGGCAAGTCCGCGGGTCTTGGCGTGATCAGCGGCGCTGCCGAAACCTACTGGGGTAAAAATAAAGGCCGTTCTATCGAAGGGAAACTTGTAAAGATCACAAAATGGCTTGCGGTGGCGTTTCTGGTGCTTGCAGTAGTGCTGAACATCAATTTTAACCGCAGTCAGGCTTCTGCAGGCAATGAATCCGACAACACGGCAGCCGCTACGGAAACAACCGCCACCGAGGAAGCGGCAGTCACAGAAGAAGCGGCGACCACGGAAGCGGCGGCTACGGAAGCGGCGGCTACAGAAGAGGCAGCGGCCACGGAAGCGGCGGTTACGGAGGAAGCAGCTCAGTAAGCCGCAAACAGCACAAATGACAGTCAAAACACTCTTGTTTCAAGGGTGTTTTTTCTTATCACACAAAAAGCCACAGGAAATACAGGAAACCAGGATGCAGGATCACAAAACTATGGAAAACAGGCACAGAGAAAAGAGAAAAAAACAGAGGAGGGCCTTCCGGGGACAGGAGCTTGTGGAGGGCATTTATCAGGGAACCTCCCGGGGCTTTGGATTTGTAACGGTGGAAGGACTTCCGGAGGACGTATTCATTGCCCGGAAAGAATCTAATGGCGCCATGCACGGAGATCAGGTGGAGATTGCCATCCTGCCGTCCAAAAACGGAAAGAGCATGGAGGGAACGGTGGTAAACATTCTCGTACATGCCCAGAGCCGCCTGGTAGGAACCTATGACCGGTGCAAGGGTTATGGGTTTGTGATCCCGGACAATCCTAAGATTTCCGGAGATATTTTTGTGCCGGAGGAGGATTCCCTGGGAGCCAAAAGCGGCCACAAGGTACAGGTGGAGATTCTGGAGTACGGATCCAAAAACAAGCATCCTCAGGGAAAAGTGCTGGAGATTTTGGGACATGTAAACGATCCGGGTACAGATGTTGCCTGTATCATAAAAGAATACGATCTGCCGGAGCAGTTTCCCCGGCAGGTAATGGAGGCGGCGGCCGCGATCCCTCAGAAGGTGTCTTTACAGGAGGCGGAGGGACGAAAGGATATCCGCAGTCTCCCCACGGTAACCATTGACGGAGAGGACGCCAAGGATCTGGACGACGCCATCACGCTGGAAACTACAAAAGACGGATACCTGCTGGGCGTGCACATCGCGGATGTGACCCATTATGTCCGGGAGTGGTCCGCCCTGGATAAGGAGGCTCTGCGCCGGGGAACCAGCGTTTATCTGACGGACAAGGTGATCCCCATGCTGCCGCAAAGCCTGTCCAACGGCATCTGCTCCCTGAACGCGGGAACGGATCGCCTGGCGTTAAGCTGCTTCATGCAGATCGATCAAAAAGGGAACGTAACCGCCCATGAGATTACAGAGACGCTGATCCGGGTGGATGAGCGGATGAGCTATGCAAGCGTCAGAAAGATTCTGCAGGATCAGGATCCGGAGGAATGTGCCCGTTATGAGAAGCTGATCCCTTTGTTCCGGCAGATGGAGATTTTGGCGGATATTTTGCGGAACAAGCGAAAAAAACGAGGTTTTGTGGATTTTGATTTTCCGGAGACAAAGGTGATTCTGGATCAAAACGGGAAACCTGTCGCGCTGCTGCCCTATGAGCGCAACGTAGCTACCCGCATGATCGAGGAATTTATGCTGGCGGCCAATGAAACCGTAGCGGAGGAATTTTTCTGGCAGGAATCTCCCTTTGTCTACCGCACTCATGAGACGCCGGACAGTGAAAAGATCGCCCGGCTGGAAACGCTGATTTCCAATTTCGGTTATTTTATGAAAGCAGGCCGGGATTCCATCCATCCAAAGGAATTCCAGAAGCTGCTGGATAAGATTGACAACACCCCGGAGGAGGCTCTGATCAGCCGTATCGTTCTGCGGACTATGAAGCAGGCCAGGTATACTACGGAGTGCACAGGTCATTTCGGTCTGGCCACAAAATATTACTGTCATTTTACTTCCCCGATCCGGCGGTATCCGGATCTGCAGATCCACCGGATCATCAAGGAGACCCTCCATGGAGAGCGAAACGAGGGAAGAGACGCCCATTATCGGAAGCTGCTGCCTGACGTTGCGCTGCAGTCCAGCGAAAAGGAGCGCAGAGCGGACGAGGCGGAGCGGGAATGCCTGAAGCTGAAAAAGGCAGAGTATATGAAAGAACGGATCGGAGAGGTTTACGACGGCATCATATCCGGCGTGACCAACTGGGGACTGTATGTGGAGCTTCCAAATACGGTGGAAGGACTTGTGCGGGTGGCCTCTCTGGAGGACAGCTATTATTTTGACGAGGCACATTACGAGCTTGTGGGAACCCAGTCCGACAGGCGCTACAAGCTTGGACAGCCGGTAAAAGTCCGGGTGGCGGACTGCGATCTGATCCAGCGTACGGTTCTGTTTGAAATTTATGAAGAGGATGAGGATGATTGCGATGGGCAAGGACAGCATCAAACAGATTGCGAACAATAAAAAAGCCCGCTTTGATTATTTTATTGAAGAAACCTATGAGGCAGGCATTGCTCTTGCCGGCACGGAGGTAAAGTCTCTGCGTATGGGAAAATGCAGCATCCGGGAATCCTTTGTCCGTGTGGACAACGGAGAAGTGCTGATCTACGGCATGCACATCAGCCCATATGAAAAGGGAAATATTTTCAACAAGGATCCTTTGCGGGTGCGGAAGCTGCTGCTTCACAAAAGTGAGATCAGAAAGCTGTGCGGAAAGATCTCCCAGCAGGGATATACTATCGTCCCCCTGCGGATGTATTTTAAAGGAAGTCTGGTAAAGGTGGAAATCGGTCTTGCAAGAGGCAAAAAGCTTTATGATAAGCGCCAGGATATTGCCAAAAAGGATCAGCGAAGAGAAGCGGAAAAACAGTTTAAAGTAAAAAATCTGTACTAAGGAGAAGTGAAATATGGGCAGAAAAAAGATCCTGATCATTTTCTTGCTTCTGGTGATTGTGGGAGGAGCCGCCGCTCTGATTTCTTTCCACACTCTTTCAGAAAACAAAAAAAATGTCACATATCTGGAGGGAATGGACGCCTATCAGGCAGGAGATTATTCAGCTGCCAGAAAGGCTTTTGAAAGCGTAAAGGGGTATCAGAATGCCGCGGAGATGTTAAAGGAGATCGATTATCAGGAGGCGCTGATCGCAATCCAGGAGGGAAACGACGAAGCGGCGGAAAAGGTGCTTCTGACCATGCCGGATTATAAAGAGGCCCAAAGCAATCTGTATCTGATCACCTACCATAAAGTGAAAGCCTGTATGGAATCGGGGGATTACGACCAGGCGGAAGCCTATGCCAATCAGATCAGCGGCTATGAAGATATCGCGGCGCTGAAGCAGGAGATCACCTATCAGAAGGCGCTGGTTCAGATCAACGCGGCACAGTTCGATCAGGCAAAGGCGCTGCTTGCCCAGGTATCCGACGGGGCAAAGGTGGAAAATGCCATTGCCATGATCAATTACAGTCAGTACGCGGTGCCGGCGGTGCAGGACCTTTATGCCAGGCATCCCGGCGGAACAGCCGTTACAGATCTGCTGGAAGCCAGGCTTTGCCAGGTATCCTACAATACAGGCGCCACCATTCCGCTGATTATGCTCCATTATTCTGTTGCCACCGAGACGGGAGAGACGGCGCAGCTGTATGCGGCCTATGATAATCTCAGCTACTTTGGCGCCTGCCATACCATTGATACGGCGGCTCTGGACATGTCCAGCCAAAGCGAGGTGTCCGCGTTTTTAAAGATCCAGCCCAACTGGGCTTCTCAGAATACGCTGCCCTTAAGCGCTCCCGCCATGAAGCTTCTGGCGGGGATTCAGTAAATCTCCGGTTTGCCCATGCCGTAGCTGAGCTGAAAAAAAAACTTCCGCTTGCGCGGGATATCTGCCTGTGTTATACTGTTACTGCTCCAAGAACAGGGAGCGTTCCCGGAGCAGGCCTGGGTATGTTTGAAGCAGGCTCAATAATCAGGGGTTGTACTGGTTTCGACGGGGATCCTGAAGCTTTCGTAGCCATCCGCGGTGCGGGGCCGCGTCATCAATCCGCAAATTTAAAAATAAACGCTGAAGACAATTTAGCATACGCTGCCTAATGGCAGCTGTCGGCTGCGGATGACCTGTGGTCCGCAGATCCGGCATCGACTACGCAGGGCACTTTGTTTCCAAAGCTTTGCGGAAATAAAAGAATTATGAAGCTACTGAAGTCTGCAGCCTGTCATCCGGCGGCAGACGGAGGGAATGAAAAAAGAATGACTGTGATGGGAGAAGCGGTTGTAAACGGGTTTTCGGACAGGGGTTCGATTCCCCTCAGCTCCATGCTAAAAACCTTGATTTTTCAAGGTTTTTTTCATTTTCATAAACCAAAACCAATCAACCAACCAATCTAACAAATGTTCGATTAAATTTAATACACGAAAGGATGACTTTCTCGGATGCGCGATATTTGCCTTTCATTATTCGTACCTAAAGATAATAAAAATTGAAATGAGTGACAAATACAAAGCGAGAGAAGAAATATATAAATAACAGGACAAAAAAGGAGATGCAGACAATGAGCGAAACAGTGAAAGAAGCGGCCGACTTGCTGGAGATGCTGCCGGAAAGTGAACAAAGATTTGCTCTGGAGCTTATAAAGAAACTGGTTCTTGCATGGGATCCGGATTTTATCAAGTTAACACCTGCGGAATGTACAGAGCTTAAAGAAGCAGAAAAAGACATAGAAAAAAATGGAACGATACCACATGAATCTATAAAGTGGGATTAAAAAGCAACAAAGCCCCGGAAATCCAAATTCGGGGCTGCTTTTATATTGTGATATATATTGTATATTCAAAATCAATAATATACTACATCTTGTAATATTTTTGATTTGGTATTGACAGAATAAAAATATCTGTGGTACAGTAGAGTAAATTTTAATATGCTTATCATTATTATAAAAATACCTATTGATTTTAAAAATGCACGGGAGTAAAGGCGATAAAACGCGATCTTTTACCCGTGTATTTTGTCTTTAAAAGGGATTTGTACGAGTTTTGACATACTGCGAGAATTGCGATAAGGCGGACAGCTGAGGGAAATATAACGGATCTTATCCAAAGTTGATCAGGGCGGCAGAGGGAAAAGAGGTTACGAATGTGTATTCAGTCGGAAAGATAAAACTAAAAATATTCAAGTGCATTACAGAGGATATAAGCACTGACGAGGTAATCATCACGGATATTCAGATTCAGCATATCAAAGATCATCACCCAAATGATTTTGAGCGATTTTCAAAATATTTTCCTGAAATTGTTTCTGAACCGGATTATGTTATTTGCGGAAATAAACCTGATACTGCGGTAATTTTGAAAGAAATTATTGATAATGGGGAAAAGACTCAGACTGTTTTGCGTCTTTGCACATCAAAGGATCCGAATGGATTTAAAAATTCAATTATTACGTTTATGAAAATTGATGAAAAGCGGTGGAACCGGTATTTAAGAACGAAAGAAATTCTTTACAAGCGGGAATAATTTTGTTATGCTATGAATAGAATAAGAAAGGATTCTTTGAGGTGGTCAATTTCGTGGCAGCCACACGCCCTTAGGGCTAAAAGAGATGCAGGGGAACGCCACGCCTGCCAAAGAATCCTTTTTTATTATTGTTATAAAAGCATTGTTAAATGACGGTGCTTACTGGAAACATATTTCAGAACGAATTAAAAATGGCTGACATATAAAAAAGGCATCCCGGTAAGGGGTGCTTTTATATATGGAACTGTTGGGAGAAAACCAATCAACTAATATGCAGCCTCTTGAATTATGCCGGCGGGAATGCTATGATTACAAAGTATGAAAATTTTAAAGAAAATTTGTCGGGATTCAGAAACGGAGGAGTCAGTAAGATGGCAGAACCTGTATGGAATCAGAATGAAATGAAATGCGTAAAGAAAGGGAGAGATGTGCTGAACATTCTTGCCGGACGGTACCATGGACTGTATCTGCCAGTTCAGGAGGGAATGAGCAAATCGCTTTCATACCGGTCCTGTGTGCTGTCAGGAAATGTGCCCGACGACAAAACGCTGCCCGGATTTGTGCAGTCGGATGAAGATGAGCTGTTTTTGATTCCCACTCCGGCGGGTGAGGTGGAAGTGATTTATCTCCATCACAGGGAAGACTTTGAGCTGTTTATCCAGAAGATCAGCTGCCGGTGCGAGCCTGTCCCGGTGCGTCCTGATATTGGCGCAATGCTCATATCCGGCGTAATCAACTGGGAAAAGATCAACCGTCACCGGGAAGAATACCTTAAGGCAGGCAATACAGACTGGAAAGAGGAGTTCCGGCGTTTTACGTCTGACGGATCCAATTTCAAGGATCGGGTGCTGATTGTGTCAGGGGGCCCCTACAGTAATGTCAGCGCTGATGAGGCAGGGTATTCTCCTGAGGAGTGGAGGAATCTTTCACGGCAGATCCGTATCTACCATGAATGTACGCATTATGTCTGTCAAAAACTCTGGCCGGAAAGAAAAGACGCGGTAGCGGATGAAGTTACGGCGGATTCCATAGGTCTTTACGGCGCTCTCGGGCGGCTGGACGCCAATCTTTGCCGTCGGTTTCTTGGAATCGATGAAAAAGGGAATTTTCAGGGCGGCCGGCTGAGCGCTTATGTAAAAGATCCGGAAGCTCTGCACAGTCAGGTGCAGCGGGCAAATACCATTTTGACCGGCATAGAGGCGATCTGTGACGAACTGGAAGGCCAGTCGCCGTTTGACGTGCTTTCGCGGATCATGGAAGCCGGGCTCTGGTAGAAAGCCGTTTGTTTCGCCATGAAAGACAGAGGTGATCCGGAGTGTCAAACGCAGAAAAAAAGAAAACAGAAAAAACCAATGTGATGCGTCTGCTGGAGCAGAAAAAAGCAGTCTATCAGGGACGATATTATGGAGACACCCAGGCGGTCAGCGGCATGGAGGTGGCGGCTGTGCTGGGCCTGGATCCGGACAGAGTTTTTAAAACCCTGGTCACAAAGGCAGGCAGCGGCCAGCATTATGTGTTTCTGGTTCCCGTGAACCGGGAGCTGGATCTGAAAAAAGCCGCCAGGGCAGTAAAAGAAAAAAACATTGAGATGATCAGGTCAAAAGAACTGCTGCCGCTGACAGGATACATTCATGGCGGCTGTTCGCCAATAGGCATGAAAAAACAGTTTCGGACTGTCATTCACAGGACTGCCGCAAGCTATGATACCATTCTGTTCAGCGGCGGAAAGATCGGATATCAGGTGGAAATGTCGCTGGCGGAATTAAAAAAAGTGATTCCTTTTGATCTGGATGATATTGGAAATTAAGGGAGATTGCGATTCATATGGAAAAAGAAAAACGGCAGCCTTTCCCCAGCGGACACAGTGTGACAGCCGTTTCCAATTACGGAACGATCCTGGAACGCTATAAAAAGTACAAGGGTCTGTGTGTTTTTATGGTGCTGATGATTCTGCTCACCGGGTGATCTATCCGCTGATCTTTTCCAAGCTGGAAAACCGCCGGAAGTCCTGATCGGCGGCCTATCACAGGGAGTTTTGTCACTGAACTGTTTAACCAAAAAAAGGTGTCCCAAAAAGTCGTAAAACGACTTGCGGGATGCCTTTTTTTGCCAGAATGAGCATTTTTTGTTCTGCGCATAATGAAATAGAGAGTACTGATTTGAACAGGAAAAAGGAGCGCTGAACGTGACAGAGGAAAACAGCCAGGAGCAAAAGAAGAGACAGGAAGACAATCAGAATGAATCCCGGAAGAGACCCCTGGATACAGCCGCCGACGAACAGAAAAAGCAGGATGAGCGGATCAAGGATTACGGCCAGGTAACGTTAAAAGACGGGGACGATCATAAGATTCATCTGCTTTCGATCATTGGAGAGATCGAGGGTCATGAGGTGCTGCCCGCCACAAGCAAGTCTACCAAATATGAGCATGTGCTCCCGCAGCTTGCGGCGGTTGAGGACAGTCAGGAGATTCAGGGCCTGCTGGTGCTGCTTCATACCATGGGCGGAGATGTGGAAAGCGGCCTTGCCATTGCGGAAATGATCGCCTCTATGAGTAAGCCCAGCGTCAGTCTTGTCCTTGGGGGCAGCCATTCTATCGGCGTTCCGCTGGCGGTGGCCACAGATTACTCTTATATTGTGCCTACCGGAACCATGATCCTTCATCCGGTGCGCATGAGCGGAACCGTCATTGGAGCGCCCCAGACCTACGACTATTTCAACCTGATCCAGGACCGGATCGTGTCATTTGTAGCCCAGCACAGCCGTACCTCAAAAGAAAACATTGAACGGATGATGCTGGCTACAGGGATCCTGACAAAGGATCTGGGCACCATTTTAGTAGGACAGGACGCGGTGGACAAAGGACTGATCGATTCGGTAGGCGGCATGTCTGACGCGTTTTTCAGGCTGAAGGACCTGATTTCCAGCAATAATCTTTGAAAAATCACGAATTTTGGTTGGCATTTGAGAATATAAATGCTATAATATTCAGGACTATGGAAAGTGGAATAGTATGTGCACTTTTTCAGACAAAGGAAAAATATTGACTAGGAGGTCATCAATATGTCATTGCTGCAAGCCATACTGATGGGCATCATTCAGGGTCTTACCGAGTTTCTTCCGGTGAGCAGTTCCGGACACCTGGCGATTTTTAAAAATGTGTTTCATGTGAATACGGATATGAAGCTTACCTTTGATATTTTGCTTCATGTAGGCACGCTGATCGCGGTATTTGTTGTTTACTGGGCCGATATCAAAAAAATGATTGTAGAGGGCGTGAAGATCCTCATGGACTGCCTGGCCAATATCGGGATGCTGTTTTCCAATACCTTTGGAGGCGGAAACAAGCGATACCGCAGGATCGTATCCGGCAGCTACCGCAAGTTTGTAATCCTGGTGCTGGTCTCCACCATCCCTACCGGCGTGATCGGTTTTCTCGGCAAGGGGCTGGTGGAAAAAGCGGGACAGAATATGCTGATCATCGGCGTTTGCCTGCTGATCACCGCCTGCCTGCTGTTTATTGCGGATCGAACGGTTCCGGGCAAAAAGACGCCCAAAAACATTACATATCCAAACGCGCTGGGTATCGGCGTGGCACAGGGAATCGCCACACTTCCCGGTATTTCCCGCTCCGGAACCACCATCACAGCCTGTCTGCTCAGCGGATTTGACAAGCGTTTTGCGGTGAAATATTCCTTTATCATGTCTATTCCGGCTATTCTGGGAGCCGCGGTGCTGGATATCAAAGACATTTTCTCTGAATCCATTTCTGCGGGGGAAGCGGTCAATTATGTGGCAGGGATGCTTGCGGCGGCGGTGGTCGGTTTTATCTGCATCAAGTTTGTGCTTGTTCTTGTGCGGAACCGCAAGTTTAAATATTTTGGCATTTACTGTATTGTGATGGGTCTGTTGGCAATCGTATATCACTTCGGCCTGATCGGATAATACAGGAAGAAGCGATATAGGGAGGAATTTGAATGGCGGCCGGAAAGGCAAAGAAAAACACTGCGCAAAAGAAACAAAACACAAAATCGCAGGGCAAAGCCACTGCCGAACAGATGAGCCTGTGGCAGGAGATTGTTCTGTTAGTGGCACTGGGCTTTTCCGTACTGCTTTTTCTGAGCGGCATCGGCTTTGGCGGAACTCTCACAGACAGCATCAGCGAGGGACTGTTTGGCTCTTTTGGCGTAATGGCCTACGTTTTTCCGATCCTGTTTTTCTTCAGTATTTTCTTTATCATTGCGGGAGAAAATATCGGAAAGATGATTTCCAGGGTGTTTGCGGGTCTGGTGATCTTCCTTGCCCTGTGCGTGCTGTTTCAGATTTTTGTAAAGGATTTTGCCTTTGATCCGAAAGATCCCGTGGGATTCTTTGAAAAATCAAAGGTGATCAAAAAAGGCGGCGGCATTTTTGGCGCGGTGACCTACCGGCTGCTTTTTGGCATGCTTGGCAAAGTGGGAAGCGTGGTCTTCTGTGTGATCCTGATCCTGCTGGCAGGAGTAGTCATTACAAGAAAGCCCATTTTAAAAGGGCCTCATACTACAGGAGGCCGGCGTCACTCGGACTCCGCAAAAAAGGACGCGGAGCTTCGCAGAAAGCGGGCTCAGCTGAAAAAAGAGGAGCAGTTCCGGAAAAAGAAGGCGGATCTGGAATACCGGCACAAGGAACGGAAGCTTCAGCAGGACGCGAAGCTTCAGCGGAAAAAACAGCATCTTCAGCAGCTGGAGCTGAAAAATCAAAGAGAGGAAAAGGAAGCGGAGAGACTGCGCAGACTGCGGACACAGCAAAGCAGGGATACGGATTTTGCCGTCACCGACCTGCGGGGCGGCGTTCCCGCTTCAAAAGAAAAAAAGGTACGGACGCAGAAAACAGTTGTCCCGCCGGAGCGCAAACAGCAGACTGACCGGCAGGATTTTACCATTACCAGAGGCGGCAGAAGCACCATGATCGATCTGGAGGATCCCCAGAAGATGATTTCCGCTTCCGGAAACGGAAAAGGAAAGGAACAGAAAGCCGGGGAGCTGCAGAAGCCCGCCGCCGCGGAGGAACCTGCCGCAAAAAAAACGGTGTCAAAGAAAGAAGCCGCCAAAGCGGCAGGCGAAGTTGCCACCCAGGTTCGGGAGCGAAAAACAGTATCCGAAAAAGACACCTTTCAGTTTCCGCCTCTTGATTTCCTGCAAAAAGGCGTATCCGGCACCATGGGAGATTCCGACGAGAAGCTGCGCAGCACCGCTGTAAAGCTGCAGCAGACCTTACATAGTTTTGGCGTGAATGTGACGGTGCTGGATGTCAGCTGCGGACCCGCCGTGACCAGATATGAGCTGCAGCCGGAAGTCGGCGTGAAGGTAAGCCGAATTGTAGGACTGGCTGACGACATCAAGCTGAACCTGGCGGTTTCCGACATCCGGATCGAAGCGCCGATCCCCGGAAAACCGGCGGTAGGCATCGAGGTGCCCAATTCAGAAAAATCGCCAGTATATCTGAGGGAGCTTTTGGAATCGGCGGAATTGCGGAAAAACAAATCTGTTCTGGCTTTTCCGGCCGGAAAAGATATTTCCGGAAAGGTGATTGTGGCGGATCTTGCCAAGATGCCCCACATGCTTGTGGCCGGCACAACCGGATCCGGAAAATCCGTGTTTACCAATTCGGTCATTTTAAGTATGCTTTACCGGGCGAAGCCAAGTGAACTGCGGTTTATCATCATCGACCCGAAGGTGGTGGAATTCGGCGTATATAACGGCATTCCTCATCTGATGATCCCGGTCGTCACCGACCCGAAAAAAGCCGCGGGCGCTCTTAACTGGGCCGTGGCGGAAATGTCCGAACGGTATAAGAAATTCGCGGATCTGCAGGTCCGGGATTTAAACAGCTACAACGCAAAGATTGAATCCATTCAGAATATCCCTCTTCAGGAGGGAGAGACCCGGCCTGAAAAAATGCCGAAGATCGTGATCATTATTGATGAGCTTGCGGATCTGATGATGGTTGCCGCCAAAGAAGTGGAGGACGCCATCTGCCGTCTGGCGCAGCTGGCAAGAGCCGCGGGAATCCATATGGTCATTGCCACCCAGCGACCTTCCGTAGACGTGGTCACCGGCCTTATTAAAGCCAATATTCCGTCCCGGGTGGCGTTGTCGGTTGCCTCCGGCATTGATTCCCGGACCATTCTGGATATGAACGGAGCCGAGAAGCTGCTGGGCAACGGCGATATGCTCTTTTATCCCAGCGGTTATCCAAAACCCATTCGTGTGCAGGGCGCCTTTGTCTCTGATCAGGAGGTAGGCAATATTGTCCGTTTCCTGAAAGAACAGAATCAGGAAGTGGTGTACAACAAGGATGTGGAAGAAAAGATGAACAGTATTCAGCTTTCTTCCGGAACCGGCAGCACGGCAGCAGGCGAGGATGAGCGGGATGAATATTTTGCCGATGCCGGCAGGTTCATCATTGAAAAGGAAAAAGCTTCCATCGGTATGCTGCAAAGAGTATTCAAGATTGGCTTTAACCGGGCGGCCCGGATTATGGATCAGCTTGCGGAAGCCGGCGTAGTAGGGGAAGACGAGGGGACGAAGCCCCGTAAGATCCTGATGTCCATGACGGACTTTGAAAATTTACTGGAAGAAATTGCTTAGGAGGTTCATAAAGATGAAATCTGATATTCAAATCGCGCAGGAAGCGGTAATGGTTCCCATCAAAGATGTGGCGGCAAAGCTGGATATCTGCGAGGATGACCTGGAGCTGTACGGAAAGTATAAGGCAAAGCTTACGGATGATCTCTGGGAAAAGGTAAAAGACCGTCCCAACGGCAAGCTGGTGCTTGTGACAGCCATCAATCCCACCCCCGCGGGCGAGGGAAAAACCACCACCAGCGTCGGGCTCGGACAGGCCTTTGGCGTTCTTGGGAAAAAAGCGGTGGTAGCGCTGAGGGAGCCATCCCTGGGCCCCTGCTTTGGCGTAAAGGGAGGCGCGGCCGGCGGCGGATATGCCCAGGCAGTGCCCATGGAAGATCTGAACCTGCATTTTACAGGGGATTTTCATGCTATTACTTCCGCAAACAATCTTCTGGCCGCCATGCTTGACAATCACATTCAGCAGGGAAATGCCCTGAGGATCGATACCCGCCAGATCGTCTGGAAACGCTGTCTGGACATGAACGACCGGGTGCTCCGCAATATTGTGGTGGGACTTGGCAGAAAAGCCGACGGCGTTGTCCGGGAAGATCATTTTATCATCACTGTGGCGTCTGAGATCATGGCCATCCTCTGCCTGGCGGAAGATATGGCAGATCTGAAAAAAAGGCTTGGACGCATTATCGTAGCCTATAATATGGACGGAGATCCGGTGACCGCCCAGGAGCTGAATGCCACCGGCGCCATGGCGGCTCTTTTAAAAGACGCCTTAAAACCCAATCTGATCCAGACGCTGGAACATACCCCGGTTCTTGTACATGGTGGCCCTTTCGCAAATATCGCTCACGGATGCAACAGCATCCGGGCTACCCGAACGGCTTTGAAGCTTGCGGATATTACCGTGACGGAAGCCGGATTCGGCGCCGATCTGGGCGCGGAAAAATTCTTTGACATCAAGTGCCGGATGGCGGGCTTAAAGCCGGACGCCGTGGTGCTTGTGGCAACGGTGCGGGCGCTGAAATACAATGGAGGCGTTCCAAAGGATCAGCTTTCCGCCGAAAATCTGGATGCTCTGAAGAAGGGAATCGTCAATCTGGAGAAGCATATTGAAAATCTGCAGAAATACGGCGTACCCATTGTGGTCACCTTAAATTCCTTTGTGACCGATACAGAAAAAGAAGTTTCTCTGATCCGGGACTTCTGTCAGGAAAGAGGCTGTGAATTTGCCCTCTCCCAGGTATGGGAAAAAGGCGGGCAGGGCGGCGTGGCTCTTGCGGAAGCAGTGTTAAAGACACTGGAGACAAAAGAATCAAAGTTCCATCCGATTTATGAAGATACAATGCCGCTGGCGGAAAAGATCCGCACCGTGGCCAGGGAAATTTACGGAGCCTCTGATGTATCTTTCGCTCCGGCAGCGGAGGCGGAGTTAAAGCGGATCGAAGCCATGGGATTTGGCAATATGCCGGTCTGTATGGCAAAGACGCAGTATTCGCTTTCCGACGATCCCTCTCTTCTGGGACGTCCAAAAGATTTTGTCCTGACGGTTCGGGAGGTTTATATTTCCGCGGGCGCCGGGTTTGTCGTGGCGATCACGGGAACAGTGATGACGATGCCGGGACTTCCTAAGGTGCCTGCCGCAAACGGCATTGATGTAAATGATCAGGGCGTTATCACCGGACTGTATTAAAAGGAGGAAACTATGGCAGTATTGATCGACGGAAAAAAGATCTCGGCGCAGATTAAGGAAGAGTGCAGGGAAAAAGCGGCCCGCTACAGGGAACAGGGAATTCAGATTACTCTTGCGGTGGTTCAGGTAGGAAAGGATCCGGCTTCCACCGTCTATGTGAACAATAAGAAAAAAGCCTGCGAGTATGTAGGCATTCGTTCTCTTCCCTATGAGCTTGACGAGAATGTTTCCCAGGAGGAACTGCTTGCGCTTGTGGAACGCTTAAATCAGGATTCGGCTGTAAACGGCATACTGGTACAGCTTCCTCTGCCGGCTCATATCGATGAAAATAAAGTGATTTATGCCATATCCCCCGAAAAAGATGTGGACGGATTTCATCCTTACAGCGTAGGAGCGCTGAGCATTGGATTAAAGGGATATGTCTCCTGTACGCCGGCGGGTGTGATCCAGCTGCTGAAGCGCACAGGCATTGAGATCGCGGGAAAGAACTGCGTGGTAATGGGAAGAAGCAATATTGTGGGGAAGCCTATGTCCATGCTGCTTCTCCGGGAAAACGGCACGGTGACCGTTACCCATTCCAAAACGGAAAATCTGAAAGAAATAACCAGACAGGCCGATATTCTTGTTGTGGCGGTGGGAAAGCCAAGATTTGTCACAGCGGATTTTATCAAAGAGGGCGCTGTGGTGATCGACGTGGGAATTCACAGGAACGCGGACAATAAACTGTGCGGAGACGTTGATTTTGATTCCGTGAAGGAAAAAGCCGGCGCGATCACACCGGTTCCCGGCGGCGTTGGCGTGATGACCGTCGCAATGCTCATGTGCAACTGCATTGCCTCCGTAGAAATCAATGAAAGGGCATGAGAATCTCATGGATACAAATCAGGAAACGAAAGTCATCGATCTTGGCGGCAAGAGCGTGAAAGAAAATCTTGACAGCACAAAGGTTCTGGAGTCTCTCAGAGACGCCGAAACGGGAGAGGAATCGCTCTCTTCGGATCTGGAACAGAAGCTGCGCGCCACGTCAAAAAAACTTTCGGAAAATGACGATGCTTCTACCGGAGACGCTGCTGCCGAAAAAGCGGCGGAAGCCATCAGGGAGGCGGAGGCTGCCAGGAAAGCGGAAGACGCCAAGAAAGCAAAACCCGTTAGCAGGGCAGAACCTGTCAGAAAAGCGGAACCCGCAGAAAAGCTTCCTCCGCAACGGCCGGAGGAACCCCAAAAGCCCCAAAATTCCCCGATGTCTTCAAAAAAGGAACAGCAGGAAAGAACTGAGCAGCCAGACGGGGACGCAAAAAAAATCAGTGTGGATCAGCTGTCGGACGAGGAATTTTTAAGGCTTTACGGAGACGGGGAAAGAAGGTCTCCCAAACGGAAAAAACAGAAGAAAGGTCGTAAAAAGCAGGAATCTGTTTCAGAAGAAGAACAAAGTGAGGTTCCGGAAAAGCAGAAGCGTCATCCTGTCGCCTGGTTCAAAAACAAGCTGACAGATGAAAATATTGATGATGAGACCGCGAAAAACATGGTCAATGTGATCGGTATCGTAGGCGGAATTACCTTTATCCTGGCGGTAGTGCTTGTGGCGGTTATTCTGCACGCCAAGTTCAGTTCTTTTTCCAGCCAGTTCAATCAGGCCGTGGAATTTGAAAACGCGGGAGATGTGGCAAGAGCGGCCGGCTGCTATGAAAAGGCCATTGACGCGGCGGGTAGCAAAGGAGACAGGATCCGGGGAAGAATGGCCCTTGCGAATCTTTACCTGGAGCAGCGTTCTGACAACAATGCCTCCTTTTACTTTGAACAGGTTGTAGACATTGATCCGGAAAATGAAGAGGCCATTACAAAGCTGCTGTCCATTTATGAGTCCAACAACAATATGGAAGCCATTGTGGCCCTTGCGGAAAAGGCCTCGGACAGAGAAGAGACGCAGGCACTTTTTGCGGATTATCTTTTGAATCAGCCGGTGTTCAATTACAAATCCGGCACCTATGACGAGCGCCTGACCATTGAGATCGAAGCAGGCGAGGCAGAGCGGATCTATTATACCACCGACGGATCCGAGGCAACGGAAATGAGCCGACTGTATACCGGGCCCATCCAGCTGGAAGAGGGCCATACGGTGTTTCATGCCATGGCGGTCAGCGGAACCGGCCTTATGAGCCAGAATATTGAGGTGAACTACGAAATCATGGCGTCCGCTCCGGAAAAGCCCAGGATTACGCCAAGCAGCGGAACATACCGGGAGATCACAAAGATTCATGTGGACATTCCCGACGGCTGCAGGGCATATTATACGCTGGACGGCAATGTTCCTACCGCGGAATCTCCGGAGTATACGGAGGATCTTGTGATCCCCCTTGGAAATCACATTTTTTCAGTGATCTTCATCAACCAGAACGGTCTGGCCAGCCAGGTTTCCACAAAAGTATATGACTTCATCTTTAGCGCTCCCATTACGAAAAACGACGCCATCAACAAGGTGACGGAGGGCCTGATCCGAACGGGAGAGCTTCTGGATGATTCCGGCGAAGCCGTGGATCCTGCTTATGGAACCGCCCAGTTCCAGTGCAGTGAGATACTGACAATCAATGATGCCCAATTTTATCGGGTTGATAAAATATATTCCGGCGATGGCGCGTTTGGCTCCTACGCGGTAGAGATCAATACCGGAGCGGTGTTTGCGCTGCTGGACAATAATGGCAATTACACATTGGTTGGTTTTTAATGAAAAAAATTATTATAAGTAAAGGGGAGAAACGACATGTACCAAATTACCAGAGCCGAAAGGCTTACCGATCAAATTTATTTATTTGATGTGGTAGCAAAGCGCGTAGCCAGCTCCTGTCTTCCTGGTCAGTTTGTCATTGTGAAGATGGATGAAGTGGGCGAGCGTATTCCGCTGACGATCTGTGACTACAACAGAGAGACCGGCGAGATCACCATCGTGCTGCAGACAGTAGGGGCGTCTACTATGAAGATGGCCAGACTGCAGGTAGGCGATTCCTTTATGGATGTGACCGGACCTCTGGGAATGCCTTCTGAGTTTACCCAAATGCCTCTGGAAGAGGTCAGACAGAAGAAGTTCCTGTTTGTAGCCGGCGGTGTGGGAAGCGCCCCTGTTTATCCGCAGGTAAAGTGGCTTCATGAAAAAGGCATTGACGCGGACGTGATCATTGGCGCAAGAAACAAGGACCTGATCATTCTGGAAGAAGAAATGGAAAAGGTAGCCGGCAATCTGTATGTGACAACAGACGACGGTTCCTATGTTCGCAAAGGTCTTGTGACAGATGTTGTGAAAGATCTGGTTGAAAATCAGGGCAAGCATTATGACATTTGCGTCGCCATCGGCCCGATGATTATGATGAAGTTTGTGACACTGCTGACAAAAGAACTGAATATTCCTACCATTGTCAGCCTGAATCCCATTATGGTAGACGGCACCGGCATGTGCGGCGCCTGCCGTGTAACCGTTGGCGGCCAGGTGAAATTTGCCTGCGTGGACGGCCCTGAATTTGACGGCCATCAGGTAAACTTTGAGGAGGCAATGAAGAGACAGCAGATGTACAAGACTTATGAGGGTCGTGCGATTCTGAAGCTGCAGGAAGGTGACACCCACCACGGTGGATGCGGATATTGCGGAGGTGACAAATAATGGATGTACTGAAAAAAGTTCCGGTGCGTGAGCAGGATGCGAAAGTACGCGCCACAAATTTTGACGAGGTCTGCCTTGGCTATAATGAGGAAGAAGCCGTAGAGGAAGCCGGCAGATGTATCAACTGTAAAAACGCAAGATGTATCCAGGGATGCCCGGTTGCGATCAACATCCCCGGGTTTATCGAAAAGGTTAAGAACGGACAGTTTGAAGAGGCTTCCAAGGTCATTGGCCAGTCCTCTGCTCTTCCCGCCGTATGCGGCCGCGTATGTCCCCAGGAGTCCCAGTGTGAGGGAAAATGTATCCGCGGAATCAAAGGCGAGCCCATTTCTATTGGCAAGCTGGAGCGTTTTGTGGCGGACTGGGCAAGAGAACATGACATCAAACCGGAGCCTCCCAAGGAGAAAAACGGCAAGAAGGTTGCTATTATCGGTTCCGGCCCTGCCGGTTTGACCTGCGCGGGAGACCTGGCCAAGATGGGCTATGACGTAACAATCTTTGAGGCGCTGCATAAGGCAGGCGGCGTGCTGGTTTACGGCATCCCCGAATTCCGTCTTCCCAAACAGGGCGTTGTACAGCCGGAGATCGAAAACGTAAAGGCTCTGGGCGTAAAGATTGAGACCAATGTGGTGGTTGGCCGTTCCGTTACCATTGACGAGCTGCTGCATGAGGAAGGCTTCGACGCGGTATTTATTGGCTCCGGCGCCGGTCTTCCCAAGTTTATGGGTATTCCCGGCGAAAACGCAAACGGAGTATTTTCCGCAAATGAGTACCTGACAAGAAGCAATCTGATGAAGGCCTTTGACGACAACTATGATACCCCCATTGCGGTCAGCAAGAAGGTGGCCGTGGTAGGCGGCGGAAACGTGGCTATGGATGCCGCGAGAACCGCACTTCGTCTTGGCGCGGAGGTACATATCGTATACCGCAGAAGCGAAGAAGAGCTTCCCGCCAGAGTGGAAGAAGTACATCACGCCAAAGAAGAGGGAATTATTTTTGACCTTTTGACAAATCCTAAAGAGATACTGGTTGATGAAAACGGCTGGGTAAAGGGAATGACCTGTGTGCGCATGGAGCTTGGAGAGCCTGATGCTTCCGGCAGACGCCGTCCCGTAGAGATCCCCGGATCTGAATTTGATCTGGAGCTTGATACGGTGATCATGTCCCTGGGTACTTCTCCCAACCCGCTAATCTCTTCCACCACAGAGGGTCTGGAGACCAACAAGTGGCATTGTATCGTTGCGGATGAGGAAAAAGGCCAGACTACCAAAGAGGGTGTTTATGCCGGCGGCGACGCTGTAACCGGAGCGGCAACCGTAATCCTTGCCATGGGCGCGGGAAAAGCCGGTGCCAAAGGCATCCACGAATATCTGTCAAACCGTTAAGCAGACGGTTTTTTATCCTGTTCATGCCCTGAAGATGTGCGGACAGGAGGAATGATGGAACACCATGATCTGATGAAACAATTGCCAGCCGACGAGCGCCCCTATGAAAAATGCCGTTGTTACGGCCCGGGGGCGTTGTCGGAGGCAGAACTGCTTGCCGTGATTTTGCGGACAGGCAGTCGGGGCCGGTCAGCCCTTTCTCTGGCCAGAACATTGCTGCAGTCCCCTAAATGCCGGGATGGCATTCAGGGAATTACCCAGTTTACCCTGTCGGAGCTCATGCGGGAAAAGGGTGTGGGTACGGTAAAAGGAATCCAGATTCTGTGCGTGGCTGAGCTTTCCAGGAGGATCGCAAAATCCTCTGCGGGGAAGCGGCTTCGGTTTACTTCGCCGAAGACGGTTGCGGACTATTATATGGAGGATCTGAGACATAAAAAGCAGGAGCAGATTTTGCTGGTGCTCTTAAACGGCAGAGGGGAACTGATCTGTGACCGGCGTGTGTTTGAGGGTACCGTTTCCGCCTCTTTGGTCTCTCCAAGGGAGATTTTTCTGGAGGCCATGAAATATGATGCGGTAAATCTTATTTTGCTTCACAACCATCCAAGCGGCGATCCTGCGCCAAGCAAGGAGGATCTGGCGCTGACGGAGCGGATGGCAGGCTGCGGACGCCTGATGGATATGCCCCTGCTGGATCATATTATTATCGGAGACAGAAACTATTACAGCTTTCGGGAAGAAAAAAGACTCAGGTAAGATACGAAGGGAGTTTTTGACTTTGATTGTCAATACGTTGGGAATTGATTTTGGTACATGCAATATCAAAATTTATAATAAAAACAAAAAGCTGATCATCAACGAAAGAAACATCATTGCCATTGAGGGAAAAGAAAAGGTTCTTGCCGTGGGTAATGAAGCGTACGAAATGTATGAAAAATCCCCGGAGACCATTGACGTGGTCTATCCCATATCCGGCGGAGTGATTGCAAGTATTGAAAACGCCAGACTGGTGCTGAAAAAGTTTATCGGCAGCGGGATCGGTCTGTTTTCCAAGACCTGCGATTATTATGTGGCCATTCCAAGCGATATTACGGAGCTGCAGAAGCGTGCCTTTCACAAGCTGATTACCAGCTCCAACATCCAGGCCAAAAAGGTTTATGTAGTTGACCGTTCCATAGCGGACGCGGTGGGCATTGGTATCGACGTACATAAGGCAAGAGGCGTTCTGGTCATGAACATGGGGGCGGATACCACAGAGATTTCCGTGATCTCCATGGGCAGCATTATCTTGAGCCGGATGCTTTCCATTGGCGGCAACAAACTGGACGAAACCATTCAGAGTTTTCTGAAGCGAAAATACAATCTGACTGTCGGGATCAAAACAGCGGAAAATCTGAAAATGAATTTCTGCTGTGCTGTCAGTGAACATCCGGATCATAAGACAAAGGTGCCGGGAATTGATGTGGTCACCGGTCTTCCCGTAGAGCGGGAGGTTTCCCAGAATGAGATCTGTCAGGCTCTGTCAGAGCCGCTGGGGACTGTGATGGAAACGATGCGGGTTGTTTTGGAGCGGACGCCTCCGGAGCTTGCGGCGGACATGATCAGGGACGGAATCTATCTTACGGGAGGTTCTTCGGAGCTTCGCCGGCTGGGAGATTATATTACCAATACGGTGGGACTGAAAGTCAACCGGTTTGAAAATCCCTCTGAAAGCATTGTCAGAGGCCTTGCAAAGATCATAACGGATCATGAATACAATGAGCTTGCCCAGGAGCCCAGAGAAAAAGTCTACGATTAGGAGCGGCAAACAGATGAGAAAAAAACGGTTTTCCCTGTCAAGTAAATATGTGCTGTTGCTGCTCAGTGTAATCTGCGTGGCGCTGGCAGTGGGTTCCTATTTGTTTGGATTTTCCAGAGGTCCTGTGAATCGGGCGGCAGGGTATGTGATCACGCCTGTTCAGAAAGGGCTTTCCGCTGTGGGCGGCTGGATCCAGGACAAGTTTGGTTTTTTGCAGGACAAAGATAAGCTGATTCAGGAAAACAAAGAACTGAAAGCCAGGATCGATGAACTGACCCTGGAAAACACCACATTAAAGGGCAACAGCTTTGAGCTGTACAGGCTGCGCGCCTTGTATCAGCTGGATACGGAATATGCCCAGTATCCCAAAGTGGCCGCAAGTGTCATTGCCAAGGATACAGGCAACTGGTTTCACAATTTTATCATCAACAAGGGAAAAAAAGACGGCGTGGATCTGGATATGAACGTGATCGCCAACGGCGGTCTGGTAGGCAAGATCGTCGCGGCAGGAGACAATTGGGCCAGAGTCCGCTCGATCATTGACGATTCCAGCAATGTAAGCGCCATGACTCAGACTACCGGGGACTACTGTGTAATCAGCGGCAGTCTGGAAATGTTAAAAAACGGCGAGATCGCCATGTCCAAGCTTTATGACACAGACGACAATGTAAAGGTGGGGGAGATGATCGTCACCTCCAACATCAGCGAGACCTATCTGCCCGGCCTGCTGATCGGGTATTTGTCAGAAGTAGAGCTGGATGCCAACAATATGACAAAATCCGGAAAGCTTTCTCTGGTGGTGGATTTTGAGCATATTCGGGAAGTCTTTGTCATTACACAGAAAAAGGCAGTTCAGTAGGAACTGGGATCGAAGCAGACAAATGAGCGCACTGGAGTGGAGAATGCTATGAAGAGAGGCATTACGCTTGCCATACTGATATTTACTTTTTTCATCCTGCAGAGTACGGTTGTACAGGGAATCCGCCTGGGCGGCGTGGTGCCCAACCTGACGGTGATTTTAGTCACGTCCACGGCCTTTTTCAGAGGAAAGACCACAGGGCTTCTGACCGGCTTTTTCTGCGGATTGTTCAGTGATTTCTTCTTTGGGGATATTCTGGGCTTTTATGCCGTGACTTATATGTGCATCGGCTATCTGTGCGGATTTGCCACAAGAGAATTTTATGATTTTGATCTGAAGCTGCCGCTGCTTCTGATCGCAGCTTCCGATCTGGCCTATGGCATGATCGTCTACTGGTGCCTGTTTATGATGCGCAGCCGGATGAACGTGTCCTTTTATCTGCTCAGGATCATTCTGCCGGAAGTGATCTACACGACTGTGGCGGCAGTGGTGGTCTACCGTATTTTGTATCTGATCAACGAAAAGCTTACTGCAGATGAAACAAAGAGAGGCGGTTATTTTGCTTAGCTTTATCAAAGATTATCTGTCCGATTTTTTTAAGTCCAGATTTCTGATCCTTGGAATCGTCTTTGCCCTGCTTGCGGCGCTGCTGCTGAACAGGCTGTTTCAGCTGCAGATCGTCAATGGACAGGATTATCGGGATTCCTTTAATGTGACCATAAAAAAGGAAAGCGTCATTCCCTGTACAAGAGGTTTGATTTATGACTGCAACGGAGAACTGCTGGCATACAACGAGCTGGTGTATTCCGTGGTCATTGAGGACAACGGGGACTACTCAGATCTGGAAGAAAAGAACAAAACGCTGAATCCTGCCCTGTTAAGGCTCTTTGCGATTATTGAAAGCCATGGGGACAGCGTGGTCAGCGATTTTTCCATTGTGCTGAATCAGTCAAACGAGTATGAATTTACCGTTTCCGGCAAACAGCGCCGCAACTTTCTTGCCAACGTCTACGGCGTGTCCGTAAAGAAACTGAAAAAAGAGCAGGAAAACGCCACGGCGGCCCAGGTGATGGAGTATCTGTGCAACAAATCCCACTATGATCTGAAAGAGTCGGAGAACCTGTCCAAAAGCGATATTTTAAAAATCGTCACCATCCGTTTCGGCATGACCCAGAACAATTATCAGAAATATATTCCCACAACGGTAGCATCAGATGTGTCCAGCGAAACGGTAGCCATTGTTCTGGAAAACGCGGACAATATTCCCGGCATCTCCATTCAGGAGGACTCTGTCCGCAGGTACCATGAAGACAGCCAGTACGCTTCCCATATCCTGGGGTATACCGGCAATATCTCCGAGGATGAGCTGCAGGAGCTGAAATACATTGACGAAAAATATACAGAAAATTATGTGGTGGGCAAGACCGGCATAGAGGCGTCCATGGAATCGGCCCTACAGGGGATTCATGGCTCGGAGACCTTTTATGTGGATAACCTGGGAAAGGTTATTCAGGTGGAAGACCGGGTGGATCCGGTGGCGGGAAACGACGTATATCTGACCATAGACATCAAGCTTCAGAAGGTAATCTACAAAATACTGGAGCAGCATGTGGCCGGCCTTCTTTCTTCCAAGATTGTCAATGAAAGCGCGTATGTCACCAGAAAGATCGAAAAGAGCGACGACGTGGTGATTTCCATTGACGACGTTTACTTTGCGCTTATCAACAACAATGTGATCGATATGGAGATTCTGTCCAGAGACGGCGCCTCACCGGTGGAACAGCAGGTTCTCGCGGTGTTTCAGAATAAGCTTCAGGCTGTGAAGCAGCAGATTACGGAACAGATGCAGTCTCCCCAGGCAGCCGCCAAAAATGATCTGCCGGAAAGCATGCAGAGCTATATGGAGTATATGGAGCAGCGGCTTGTGGAGGACGGGTATATCAGCGGAGACGTTGTGACCAGCGACGACACCTATCAGATGTGGAAAGACGGCAAGATCAGCCTGAGAGATTATCTGTTCTACTGCATCGGCCAGAATTGGATCGACGTGACAAAGATATCCTCTCAGAGCGCCTACGCGGACGCGGATGAGATCTATCACTTTATGCTGCAGTATCTGCTGGAAACCTTTGATACAGACGCGGAATTTCATAAAAAGGTATATGAGTACATGATCCTGGATCATGAGCTTTCGGGAGAGCAGATCTGCCGGATTTTGGGAGAACAGGGCGCTGTCCAAAAGGATGAGAGCTACAGTAGTCTGACTGACGGAAGACTGAGCGCCATCAGTTATATCATCGGCAAGATCAACTCCCTGCAGATTACGCCTGCCCAGCTGGCGCTGGATCCCTGCTCCGCGTCGGCCATTGTTACCGACGTGAACACAGGGCAGGTAAAAGCGCTTGTGACCTATCCAAGCTATGACAACAAACGTCTGGCAAACCGCATTGAGAGCAAATATTACAGTCAGCTGCTGAACGACAAATCCCTGCCGCTGTTTAACAGGGCGACCCAGCAGAAGACAGCGCCGGGATCCACTTTTAAGATGCTGTCTTCCATTGCGGGTCTGGAGGAAGGCGTGATTACGCCTCAGGAGCTGATCCAGGACGAGGGCAGATTTTTAAAAGTTTCCAATACGCCCAAATGCTGGTATTATCCCCGTTCCCACGGAAACCTGAACGTATCCCAGGCCCTGGAGCATTCCTGCAACTATTTCTTCTACGAGGTAGGGTACCGGCTCAGCACCGATGAAAACGGGGAATATGATGAAGATCTGGGCATTCAAAAACTGACCAAATATGCCCAGATGTTTGGGTTTGGAGAAAAGTCCGGCGTGGAGATCGAGGAATCGGTTCCCAGCATTTCTCAGAAATATCCCGTTATGGCTGCCATTGGACAGGCGGAGCACAATTTTTCCACTACGCAGCTGGCAAAATATGTGACGGCTGTGGCAAACAGCGGAACGGTTTACGATCTGACACTGGTAGACAAGATCATGAATGCCAAGGGCGATCTGCTGGAAAAATTTGAGCCAAAGGTATACTGTCAGACGTCCTTTGCCAGATCCACCTGGGACGCGGTACATTCCGGCATGCGGGACATGGCGCTTTCCACCTCTACTCTTCGCAGCCTTCAGGTGGAGGTTGCCGGCAAGACCGGTACTGCCCAGCAGGATACCACAAGACCAAACCACGCGCAGTTTGTCGGTTACGCTCCTTATGGCGATCCTCAGATCTCCATTGCCGTAAAGGAGGCATACGGATACACCTCCGGAAATGCCACCGCGATCGCAAGGGATATTTTAAGCTATTATTTTGGGGAGCGCACGGAAGAGCAGATTGTGACCGGCTCGGCTGTTTTCCCAGGCAGCGAAGTGATTCACGACTAAAAAAAATACAGGTTTCCTTCCTGATGTGACATTATTTGCATGAGCGGTATGCTATAACAGCATTAACATTGTTCATGGGAGGAAACAGTATGAGTGAAGTAATCGTGATAACTTCCGGCAAAGGCGGCGTTGGGAAAACGACCACTACCGCCAATCTGGGCGCCGGGCTGGCAAAACTGGGCAAGAAGACCGTGTTGATCGATACGGATATCGGTCTTCGGAATCTGGATGTGGTGCTTGGACTGGAAAACCGCATCGTGTATCATCTGGTGGATGTGATCGAGGGAAACTGCAGGATCAAACAGGCGCTGATCAAGGATAAGCGCTACAACAATCTGTTTCTGCTGCCTTCAGCCCAGACCAGAGACAAGACTGCCGTAAACCCCCAGCAGATGAAAGAACTGATCCGCCAGTTGAAAGAAGAGTTTGATTATGTGTTACTGGACTGCCCCGCAGGCATTGAACAGGGGTTTCAGAATGCCATAGCGGGAGCGGGACGGGCAATCGTGGTCACCACGCCGGAGGTGTCCGCCGTGCGTGACGCGGACCGTGTCATAGGCCTTTTGGAAGCCATGGGCATGGAAAGGTGCGATCTGATCATCAACCGCCTGCGGGTGGATATGATCCGCAGAGGAGATATGATGTCTGTGGAGGATGTAGTGGATATTCTGGGCATCGATCTCATCGGGGCGGTTCCGGATGATGAAAACATTGTGATCTCCACCAATCAGGGAGAGCCAGTGGTGGGCAATCACACAAAAGCGGGACAGGCTTTTTACAATATCTGTGAAAGAATCCTGGGACAGGATGTTCCTCTTATGGATCTGACGGCTAAGCGCAGCTTTTTCGTCCGGTTTACCGGGCTGTTAAGGCGCAGCTAGAAGGGAGAGGGGCAGATGAGACTATTCCGGTTGTTTTCCAGAAAAAAATCCAAATCCATTGCCAAGGAACGGCTGAAGGTGCTGCTCATCTCAGACCGCGTGGACTGTTCCCCGGAAATGATGGAAATGATCAAAAACGATTTGATCAGGGTGATCTCCAAGTATCTGGAGATTGATGAAAAAGAAACTGACATTCAGATTAAGCAGTCGGTTGCCAAAAATCAAAAATGCGGCGGCGCTTCTTTATTTGCGAAAATCCCCATTAAAACAGTCAGGGGACAGCCGGCGTCGCCCAGGTAACAATACTGCAGGAAGGAACCTATGCGTACAAAATATCGGATCGAATCTTATCGGTTTAGTTTTATCCTGATGGTAGTGGCCCTTTCCGTCATCGGCATCCTGCTGATCGGAAGCGCCGCGCCCGCGCTTCAGGGCAGGCAGATCATCGGACTGATCCTGGGATTGGCCTGTATGATCGTGCTTTCTCTGGTGAATTATTCCTTTGTGCTGGTATTTTACCGGATCATGTATATTGTCAATATCGGCCTGCTTCTGATGGTGCGTTTTTTTGGCGAAGCTTCCCACAATGCTCAGAGATGGGTTGTAATTGCCGGAATTCAGTTTCAACCTTCAGAATTATGCAAAATTATATTGATTCTGTTTTTTGCACAATATATAATGGAACATGAGGAGGACCTGAACACACCGAAAACGATCCTGAAGATACTGGCTTTGTTTGCGGTGCCGGCATTTCTTGTACTGGCGCAGCCGGATCTTTCCACAACCATTGTGATCCTGCTGATTTTCTGCTGTATCATGTTTATTGCCGGCCTCAGCTACAAGATCATCGCGGGAGTGCTGGCGGTAAGCGTTCCCGTCGGCGGCATCCTGTTGTTTCTTACAGTGAAATTTGGCGCTACATTTTTGAAAGATTACCAGTATGACCGGATTATGGCATGGATCAACCCGGAGGAATATCTGCAGAAAGAGGGGTGGCAGCAGAATAATTCCCTGATCGCCATCGGTTCCGGTCAGCTTACCGGAAAAGGGCTGAACAACAATGTGATCGGTTCGGTGAAAAACGGAAATTTTATCCCGGAGCCTCAGACAGACTTTATTTTTTCCATCGCGGGAGAGGAACTGGGGTTTGTGGGGTGTTTTGTAATCATCGCTCTTTTGACGCTGATTGTCATTTCCTGTCTGATCATGGCCAGGCAGGCCAAGGATCTGGCCGGAAAAATTATCTGTACCGGCATGGCTTCGCTGATCGCTTTTCAGAGTTTTATCAATATCGGCGTGGCAACGGGTCTGATGCCGAATACAGGCCTCCCGCTTCCCTTTGTCAGTTATGGGCTGACATCCCTTGTTACCTTGTTTATCGGTATGGGGATCGTATTAAACGTAGGACTTCAGAGAAAAACACATTATTGAGAAAAGGGGGTATTTGCGATGAATATCGGGTTGATCGCGCATGATTCTAAAAAGCGGCTTATGCAGAATTTTTGCATCGCCTACAGGGGGATTTTAGTAAAACATGATCTGTTCGCCACCGGCACTACCGGAAGGCTGGTGGAGGAAGTGACCAATCTTCCGGTTTACAAATATCTTGCCGGACATTTTGGGGGAGAACAGCAGCTGGGTGTGGAGATCGAGCACAATCGGATCGACCTATTGGTATTTCTGAGAGATCCGCTGGCTCCCAAACCCCACGAGCCGGATGTAAACAATGTGGTGCGTCTTTGTGATATACACAATATCCCTCTTGCCACCAATGTGGCAACAGCGGAATTACTTGTAAAAGCAATGGACAGAGGAGATTTGGAGTGGCGTGAAGCATACAGATAAACTGGTCCGTCTGGTCTGGCTCTGCCTGATTTTGAGCCTTTTTGTCCTGGCCGGAGGTTGCGGGAGCGTTACCCGCCAGGAGGGAAATCTTGCTTCCTTTGCGCAGGCAGATGAGATTCCTCTTGCCAGAGGAATGGCGGCGGATCTGTGCGTAGCAAATGAGGATGTGATCCCGCGGCAGGATCTGGAACATGTTCCCGATGCCGCAGGCCTGTTTTCCCTGACAGACCATCAGGTTTTATACGCGAAGAATATCCACCGGCATATGCAGCCGGCCAGCATTACAAAGCTTCTGACGGCGCTGGTGGCGCTGAAATACGGAAACTTAAGCGATCCGGTGCAGGTTTCGGACAACGTGCTGATCACGGAATGGGGCGCAAAGCTCTGCGGGTTTGTACCCGGCGAAGAGGGACTTACTCTGGAGGATGCCCTGTACGGCCTTCTGGTCTATTCCGGAAATGACGCGGGCGTTGTGGTGGCAGAGCATCTTGCCGGCAGTGTGGAAGCCTTTGCGGAGATGATGAATCAGGAGGCCAGGGCCATTGGCGCTACCCAGACTCATTTTGTCAATCCCCACGGCCTTACTGCGGAAAATCATTATACGACCATTTATGATCTTTACCTGATCTTTTCCAAGCTGATGGAATATCCCAAGTTTATGGAGATCATCCAGACCCGCTCCTATACTTATACGCGGAAAAGCACAGGGGAAAAGCTTGTATGGGACAATACCAACTGGTTTTTCACAGGCGAGGCGAAAGCTCCTGAGGGAGTGGCGGTGATCGGAGGAAAAACCGGTACTACGTCTGCGGCCGGCGCCTGTCTGCTGCTGCTGAGCACCCAGGAGTCTACCGGAAAGCAGTACATATCTGTGGTCATGAATGCGCCTGACAGACCCAATCTGTATCTGGAAATGTCGGATCTGTTAAATGAGATCAACCGTTCCGGTTTGTAAAAGAAATGCGGGATGGGTATTGTAATTATTGACGAAATATACTATACTGATGTTATGAAAGTAGTGCAAAACAAACAAAAGGAGGAGACAGCAATGGTTCAATTGATCGTAGGGAAAAAAGGGAAAGGAAAAACAAAACATCTGCTTGATAAAGTAAATCAGGATATTAAGTCGGCAAACGGAAACATTGTCTATCTGGACAAGAGCAATAAGCATATGCACGAGCTGAGCAATAAGGTGCGTCTGATCAATGTATCAGAGTACCATATTGAAAACAGCGACCAGTTTGTGGGCTTTATCAACGGAATCATTTCACAGGACTATGACATTGAGCAAATGTTCTTTGACAGCTTTTTAAAGACCGCGCATCTGGAGGGAGCGGACATCACGCCTGTGATTACCCGTCTTGTCAGTCTCTCAGAGGCCACCGGGATCAATTTTGTACTGAGTGTTTCCATGGATGAAAGCGAGCTTCCGGAAAGCACGAAACAGTATGTCCTCATTTCTGTTTAAGCAACTACATAGATACCTAAAAACAGGAGGGTGTTGCGCACCCTCCTGTTTCTGATTATGACTGCCCTTTTCCAAGAGAAGCAATGCGGCCAAAGTAGCTGAGCATATAAAGCCCTACAAGACCTACCACCGCGTAGATGATCCGGGAAAGGAGAGTCATATCCCCAAAGAGAAATTTTACCAGGTCAAATCCGAAAAATCCGATCAGTCCCCAGTTAATCGTACCTACGATCGCCAGTACCAGAACCGTATAGTCAAGTCCTTTTGAATTCATCACATTCAATCCTTTCTTGTCATAAGTTCAATGACCGAAATCATATTGGTATGTGGATAGTATGCGCCGACCTGACGGATCTATACGGCATTTTTCTGGATATTACTGGAAATCAAACGGAAAGCTTGAGTGAAAAAGTAAATTCCACATGTAAACTTAAATTCCATACTGACGACTAAATTCAACATTTTAGGGTTT
>CANQUC010000021.1 GCA_947626945.1 uncultured Lachnospiraceae bacterium
CTCATCGAAGGTTGTTTTCCTTCCCTTGGTCATGATGATTGTTCCTCCTGTCCCGGAAGCTTTCAGCTCCTCATGACCATTATACTTCATAATCCAACTTTTGAGTTGGGTTACCGACATAATTTTGTAGTTCTTGCAAATATCCTGAGGAGAACCCCGGCCTGCCAGGTAGTCTGTAACTGCCTGCTCTTTGAGTTCTTTGGAATAGCGCCGGTTCCCATCCTGTGTAAAGGCATCTGCTCCCATTGACTGATACTTTCTTATCCATGCCTGAAAACTTGCCCGTGTGATCCCTAATCGCTTTGCGATGGCCTTCTGTGATGTCTGCCCGCCCAGATACTCCTGTACGGCGTTGATCATGACATCAGGTTCAAACTTTGTTCTTCTCAAATAAAATGCTCCCTCCCAGGCAGCAAGTTTTTTATTATTTCACTTGTCTACCTGAAAGGGAGCATATCAGACGGTTTGGTCTTCTGTGCTGTCCTTTGTTTTGTCACCGCTTGCAGGCGCTGCCGGCGGCTGTCTGTGACCGCGCGAAAGGTCACTTTGAATTGTTTGCCACATCCAGCGCGCTTACTTTTAATTTCTCGGCCCCGTCAAAAAGCTGCTTTCCAAGGGTGTACTCAATGTAAGTCACAGCGTTTTTGTTCTTGTAATAAGCCTCCTGAGCCTTTTTATAATTCTTGGTGGCCTGGATATGATCGTTGTTGATCCGGCCGCGCAGATCCATGTCTCTGGAATGCACATAGGCTTCCAGATCATAGGTCTTGCCCTCATAAGTAAACTTGGGTCCGGTAAAGGATTCGTCTACTTCATAAGCGCCCAGTTTCGGTTTTTTGCTGAAAAGTCCCATAATGTTCCATCCTCCCCGTGTTTTTTGATAGTCTTATTGTAGCATGTCTGTTTTTTTCTGGCAAGAGACAGTCTTTATTTTACTTCCGTCATGTATTGATGCAGGAAAGAAAATCCCCAGCCGTTTCCTTCTCTTTGCAGGGCAAAGCCGTTCTCGATGGTCATGGGCCGGTCGATGATGGCGTCGATCCAGTCAAAGCTTTCCGCGCCGTAAGGGTTGGCTACCGTTGCCAGAAGGGGAACGTCGTAATCTTTATAATAGTGGGGCAGTACCGGAATGTGATAGGCGTTTGCCAGAGCGGCGCTGTCCCGCCATGCTTCCACGCCTCCAAGCCGGATCAGATCCGGCTGCCACAGATCCAGAGCCTGTCTGCCGATCAGTTCCCGCAAAGCGACGGTGCTGTATTCCCGCTCGCCCATTGCCAGGCTTACGCGGGTTTTGGAATGGATGGCGGCATAGCCATCAAAATCCGTATTGATCACCGGCTCCTCAAACCAGAAGATGCCCAGATCCTCCACCTGACTAATCAGCTTTACCGCGCTGGGCACGTCCATGCCCTGGTTGGCGTCCATCATGATCTTTAAGTCGGGGCCTACAGATTCCCGTACCAGATGGAGACGGCGGATATCCCGCTCCATATCCGGACTTCCCACCTTGATCTTCACGGCGGTAAAGCCTCTCTTTTTATAGTTGACAACTTCTTCCACCAGCTCTTCATCGCTGTAGCTGAGCCAGCCGCCGCTGCCATAAACGGGGATCGGCTTTCTGTGACAGCCAAATACCCGGTACACAGGCTGTCCGAGAGTTTTGGCCCAGGCATCCCACAGGGCCACGTTCAGGGTGGCAAGGGCCCATCTCTGCAGCCCAACCATGCCGAAGTATTCGCTTTCGATCTCATAATCCTTTTGGATCTGGGCGGTTTCGTAAATATGATAATCCCGGTCCAGGATAAATTTTTTCAGATCTTTCAGAGCGCCCTCAATGGCTCCGGGACTGTAATGGAAGCTCAGCAGATATCCCTGCCCCACCACGCCGTTGGCGGCCTCCGCCTCCAGCACATAAAACGCGATCTTGCTGATGTCGTGGGTGGCGTCGGCAATGGGCTGGCTGATCTGGCTCACAGCCTGATAGATCCGCAGATCCCTGATTCGTGTTTCAGAATTGTTCATTGGTACACATCCTTTCCTTATATAGGTTTCTGGTAAAATTATAGTACATCCGGCAGGGAAATCCAAGCGGTAATATGAAATTTCAGAATTTCATTGCAGCATGGGACAAAGTAAGTTAAAATCGAAAATGAGCAATTATCACAAACGGAGGATTTGATATGGAAAATACAGCAAAAGAACTGACGGGACGTACCGGTATTGTCACCGGCGGCAGCAGCGGCATCGGCTACGCCATTGCCAACGTGCTGGCGGAGGCGGGAGCGTCGGTCTATGCCATCAGCCGCACCGGCCATGTAAAGGAAGGGCTGCCGGAAAGCAAAAAAGGGGTATGCCATGTGAAAGGAGACGTGACGGATTTCGCCGGCATGGAGGCGCTGGTAAAGGAGATCGGAAGCCGTGACGGCATTGATTTTCTGGTGAACGACGCCGGCATTACAAAAAAGACAAGGGCAGAAGTGTTTCCCATGGAGGACTTTGAACGGATCCTCCAGGTGAATGTCACCAGTATTTTCCGCCTTTGCCAGCTTTGTTATCCTTACTTAAAAGAAAGCCCTCATAAGGGCCGGATCGTCAATATCAGCAGCATGGCGGCCCATCTTGGATTTTCGGAGGTGGTGCCCTACTGTACAAGCAAAGCGGCCCTGTGCGGCATGACAAGAGGCCTGGCGGTAGAGTGGGCCAACGACAATCTCTGTGTAAACAGCATTGCGCCGGGATGGTTTCCCAGTGAGATGAACAAACAGGTCATGACGCCGGAGCGAAAAAAAGCGATCCTGGGACGGATGCCGGTGCATGCCTTTGGGGATACAAAGGATCTGGGAGAGATGGCGAGATTTCTTCTGGGAGACGGGGCAAAATATATTACCGGCCAGGATTTCGCGGTGGACGGCGGAGCTCTCGCGTTTGGGTTTTAAAAAATCTGCGGCCTGTTTGCGGCGCCGGGGCATAGGGCGCTGAAAGGCCGCGCTGTGGAGGAATCATGATGAAACAGAAAATCGGTATTGTGGCAGTCTGCGGGCTGCTTCTGGCATTTTGCGCAGCCGGCTGCGGAGGAAAGGAACCGAATGCCGCCGGAAATGAAGAACTAAGAGATCTCAATCAGACCGCCATGCCCGAAGAGGGGGAGGAGATCGCGGTGATGGAAGTGGCCGGCATGGGCACCATCAGGCTCCGGTTGTTCCCGGAAGCGGCTCCAAAGGCGGTGGAAAATTTTAAGACCCATGCCAGGGACGGTTATTATAACGGCGTGACCTTTCACCGGATCGTAAATGATTTTATGATCCAGGGCGGCGACCCTACCGGTATGGGCGGCGGAGGAGAAAGCATCTGGGGAGAACCCTTTGAGGATGAATGCAATGATGTGCTGATGCCGATCCGGGGCGCGCTCTGTATGGCAAACCGGGGAGCGGACACAAACGGGAGCCAGTTTTTCATTGTACAGGCAAAAGACCCCAATCTGGAAACGGCCTCCGGCCTTACCGAAGCGCAAAAGAAGCTGTTTGAGGAAAACGGCGGGACACCCTGGCTGGCCGGTCTGCATACGGTATTCGGACAGGTGATTCAGGGGATGGACGTGGTAGATGCCATTGCCGCCGAGCCTGCGGATCCGGAGAGCGGAAAGCCTCTGGAGGACGTGGTCATTACGGAAGTGAAGATAGAAAAATATTCCGGATAAACCGAACACAAAAGTCCGTTTTAATGGACACCGTATATTGTATACTTGCAGTATCAAATGAAGAGAAACGAAAGGAGATACTGCTATGAAACAATATACAGATGACAGAACGGCTGTGGGAGGAATGAATCTGGACTGCCTGATTTTAAGTCCGGCCTTTGCGGCCAGACAGCCCCGCCTTACCGGCCGGGAATCCGAGAAAACCCGCAGAAAGGAAAAGCTGAAAAAACCGGTTCTCACAAGCGGGGACCGGATGCTCCTGCAGGTGACGGGGCTGGTGTGGATCGCAATTGTACTTTCTGTGTTCTGCTGATACAGACATGGAAAAGAACGTGATCGTATGGTATTTCCGGCAGAAGAGCTTACAGGGCGGAGCTGTTTAAATACGCCGCCTGCTCTTCTGTCAGGCTGTCAATGGATTTTCCCATGAATTTCAGTTTTCGCGCGGCCACGTCCAGGTCGATCTGTCTGGGAACGCTGATCAGCTTTTCCGTAAGCGAGCCCCGGTGATCCACCAGATATTTGGCGCTCAAAGCCTGAATGGCAAAACTCATATCCATAATTTCCGCGGGATGTCCGTCTCCCGCGGCCAGATTTACAAGCCGGCCTTCCGCGAGAACATAGAGGAACCGGCCTTTTTCAATTTCGTAGCCCATAATGTTTTTGCGCTGTTCTCTCACGGAAAGAGCCATTTCCCGAAGTCCCGCCATATCGATCTCTACGTCGAAATGTCCCGCGTTGCACAGGATGGCGCCGTCTTTCATAAGAGAGAAGTGCTTTTTGGAAATCACCTTGCAGCAGCCGGTAACGGTGACAAAGAAGTCTCCGATCCTGGCGGCCTGCTCCATGGGCATCACGTCAAAACCGTCCATGATGGCTTCGATGGCCTTTACGGGATCCACTTCCGTGACCACCACTCGGGCGCCCAGGCCTTTTGCCCGCATGGACACGCCCTTGCCGCACCAGCCGTAACCGGCCACGACAACGATCTTTCCGGCCACGATCAGGTTGGTGGTGCGGTTGATGCCGTCCCATACAGACTGACCCGTGCCGTACCGGTTGTCAAAAAGGTGTTTGCAGTCGGCATTGTTGACCATGACCATGGGAAACCGGAGCTTTCCCTCTTTTTCCATTGCCATCAGCCGGATGATGCCGGTGGTGGTTTCCTCGCAGCCGCCGATGACCTGGTGGATCAGGTGGGGATAGCGGGTATGGAGGGCGTGAACCAGGTCGCCGCCGTCGTCAATGATGATGTTGGGGCCGGCCTCCAGCACACGGCTGATGTGCCGCTCATATTCTTCCGGCGTGCTGCCGTACCAGGCAAAGACCTTCAGGCCGGAAGCCACAAGGGCCGCGGCCACATCGTCCTGGGTGGACAGCGGATTGCTGCCGGTAACATACATATCCGCTCCACCTGCGGCAAGCACCTTGCAAAGATAGGCGGTTTTAGCTTCCAGATGTACGGAAAGGGCGATCCGGATATGCGCAAAAGGTTTGGTCTGTATGAATTCTTCTTCCAGGCTGCGAAGCAGCGGACAGTTTTTTTTGACCCAGTCGATCTTTTGATCCCCTGAAGGCGCCAGGGAGAGATCGCGAATTTCACTGTTCATCATAAACTCAATCCTTTCATTTTTCAGAGATTTCTTTCTGGCAGATGTATCGTAACACATTCCCCCAAAAAAGGCTATCTTTTTTCAAAAAATCCTTTGAGATAAGGCTTTTTTGAGCATTTGCTCCCTGCGTAATTTGTAAAAATAATACGAACGATTTTTCTTTCAAATCCCGGCGGCCTCCTTTATAATAACTCTATAACAACGGGCCATGGGACAGGCTCCCTGCCCGGAATCAATAAGGCCGATGGAAAGGAGACCCTATATGCTGAAAGAAATCTTGGAAGGCAGAGCATTGCTCTATGCCATGATTGTGATCTGCGGCGCAGGCGTGATCAGCAAGCTGGCAGTATGGATTTCTTACAGAAGATTAACGAAGGCCACAGAAAATATCGCAGCCTCCAAAAATGCACTGACAAGACAACTGAAACTGAAATTTGAGAACTGTTACAAACTGAACTTAAATGTGCAGAATGTTCCCGCTTTTGTGGATAAATACCTGCAAAGCTACAAAGTCTGCGGGATCCGGGTACATACGGCAAACAGGATCCTGCCCTCCGCGGCGTTTCTGACAGCCGTTTTAGGAGCGGCCGCCGCTTTCTTTTCGTACTGGCTGGATATGGGCGCCAGACAGATTGTGTTTTACGGAGCGGTGTCGGCGCTGGGCGTGCTGATCCTTGGCTTTGCCGCCAGCTTTCTGGATATCCGGGACAACCGGGAAATGGCGGTGACCAATCTGCAGGACTATCTGGAAAACAAGCTGACCAACCGCCTGCAGCATGAATATGACGACGGCGCGGCAAAGAACCTTGTGGAGGAAAAGGAAGCGGTGAATCTGCTTAAGCAGGGAAAGGCCCAGACAGCCGCCGCCAGTTTAAAGATCAAAAAGCCCAAAGCCGAAAAAAAGCCAAAGGACGATTCCATAAACGAGGAAGAAGTGATCCGGGAGATCCTGCGGGAATTTCTTACATAACCCCTTGCGGGAACCGGCAGATTTTGGTAGAATAAAATACATGCAGAACTGCACGAAATTTTGTGCGATCAACCAAAAGAAAGTCTGCGGTGCAGACGGGAAGGCGGCGTATTATGGCAAATAAAGTGACATTTGATTATTCCAGGGCAGCTTCCTTTATCAGTGAGGGTGAAGTGGAGCTGATGAAAAAACTGGCAGGCGACGCGAAAGAGCAGCTGCTGGCAAGAACCGGAGCGGGAAATGATTTCCTGGGCTGGATCGATCTGCCGGTAGACTACGACAAAGAAGAGTTTGCCCGGATTCAGGCAGCGGCAGAGAAGATCCAAAAGGACAGCCAGGTACTGCTGGTCATCGGGATCGGCGGCTCATATCTGGGCGCGCGGGCGGCTGTTGAATTTCTGCGGCACAACTTTTACAATATGGTTTCCAGTGAGATCCGAAAAACCCCGGAAATCTATTTTGTGGGAAACAACATCAGCAGTACATACATCACCCACCTGCTGGACGTGATCGGAGACCGGGATTTTTCCATCAACATGATCTCCAAATCCGGCACCACCACGGAGCCGGCCATTGCGTTCAGGGTATTCAAAAAACGCCTGGAAGAAAAATACGGCAAAGAACAGGCGGCAAAGCGGATTTACGCCACCACCGACAGGGCCAGAGGCGCACTGAAGAATCTGGCTACGGAGGAAGGATACGAAAGCTTTGTGGTGCCTGACGACGTAGGAGGACGTTTCTCCGTGCTGACCGCGGTAGGGCTGCTTCCCATTGCCGTCAGCGGCGCCGATATCACAAAGCTGATGGAGGGCGCGGCAAGAGGACGCCAGCAGGCCATTCAAGCGCCATTTGAAGAAAGCGACGCGCTTCAGTACGCAGCCATCCGCAACATTCTTCTGCGGAAAGGAAAGGCAATTGAGATCCTGGCCAATTATGAGCCAAGCCTCCACTATGTATCCGAGTGGTGGAAACAGCTTTACGGCGAGAGCGAGGGCAAAGATCAGAGAGGAATCTTCCCGGCAGCGGTAGATCTGACCACAGATCTTCACTCCATGGGACAGTTTATCCAGGACGGATCCCGCAATCTCTTTGAGACGGTGATCAATGTGGAAGAGTCCAGGTGTGAGCTTGTGCTGGAGGAAGAGCCGGTAGATCTGGACGGACTGAACTATCTGGCAGGCAAGACCGTAGATTTTATCAACAAGAGCGCCATGAACGGAACGATTCTGGCCCATACAGACGGAAACGTGCCCAACCTGATGGTGACGGTGCCCAGACAGGACGAGATTTCCCTGGGAGAGCTGTTCTACTTTTTTGAATTCGCGTGCGGGGTCAGCGGATACCTGCTTGGGGTGAATCCTTTCAACCAGCCCGGCGTGGAAAGCTACAAGAAAAATATGTTTGCGCTTCTGGGGAAACCCGGATTTGAGAAAGAGCGGGAAGCGCTGCTGAAAAGATTATAAGAAATGACAGGGGGATTGCACGAAAGGTGCGATCCCTTTCTGCCTGTGGAGCAGAAAACCTGCGGACAGAAAGTGACAGAAGAACTGCAGAACAGGAAGTTTGCGGGCAAAAGTTCCGCAGGACAGAAGAGCTGCAGGACGGAAAGTCTGTGGAGCAGAATTAAGGATTTGGAGGAAGCGGGATTCCATGAGGATTGTTGTACTTGACAGAGATACCGTAGGGCTGGACGTGGATTTTTCCGGCCTGGAGCAGTTTGGGGAGACCGTGATCTACGGAATGACAAAGACCGGGCAGATCTCACAGCGGATCCGTCAGGCGGATGTGGTGGTGGCCAACAAATGCCCCATGAGGGAGGAAACCTTGAGGGAGGCAGAGAAGCTGAAGCTGATCTGTCTGACCGCCACGGGAACCAACAATGTAGATCTGGCCTACACGAAAGATAGGGGCATTGCCGTTGCCAATGTGGCCGGGTATTCTACGGATTCCGTGGTGCAGCATACCTTTGCCATGCTGTTTTACATTTGGGAGAAGCTGGCATACTACGATGATTATGTCAAATCCGGCGCTTATGTCAAAAGCCCCAGCTTTTGTCATATGGATCAGAAGTTTTATGAGCTGGCAGGCAAGACCTACGGCATCATCGGACTGGGGGCCATTGGAAAAGGCGTGGCGAAAGTGGCGGAAGCTTTTGGATGCCGGGTGATCTATTACTCCACCTCCGGGAAAAATTCCTGCGGGGATTATGAACAGGTAGGATTTGAGGAATTGCTTGCCAGATCGGATATTGTCTCCATTCACGCGCCGCTCAATGAACGGACGAAAGGGCTGATCAACAGGGAGGCGCTTCAAAAAATGAAGCCCACGGCGGTGTTAATCAATGCCGGAAGAGGGCCCATTGTCTCAGAAAAGGATCTGGTACAGGCTCTTGAAGAGGGCCGCATTGCGGGGGCTGCCCTGGACGTGATCTCAGAGGAGCCTATGAAACCGGATAATCCGCTTTTGACAGTCAGGGACAGCAAAAAGCTTCTGGTAACGCCCCATATTGCCTGGGCAACAGTGGAGGCAAGACAGCGGGTAGTTGAGGAAGTGTGCCGGAACATCCGGGCATTTTTAGAGGGAACAGAACGGAACCGGGTCTGCTGACCAAAGGCCGGAAAGGCCGTCAGGGCTCTTCGATTACATGGAACTCCAGGTAGTCAAAGTCGATGACTTCAATAAAATTGTCCTGGGTAAACCGCACTTTGTCGTGTTTCTGAAATTCCTTTACAGAGGAGTCCAGCCAGATGGGCTTGCCCAGATCAAATTCATAGCAGACGGCGTCCAGAGCGTGAAAGATCTTGTGGGTGCGGGTGTCACTGCTGTTGTCAGTAATCACCGTATCCCGGATCAGTCTGGTATCCTTAAAAATTTTTGCCCAGATTCGCATATCAGCCACCGTCCTTTGGGTTTATCTTATGCGTCTGTCCGTTCCTTGTCAATAAAAAATGAAGAAGAACGGATTCTCCGGAAAAAGATACTGGACTTCCCGGGAAAAATCAGCTATGATATATGAGAGTTAAGAAAGTGGGAAGATAGGCGTAAGGATGAAAGAAAATAAACAGGTATGGCAGATGCTGGCGCTGATCACCCAGGTGGGGATCGGGATGCTGGCTCCCATTTTTTTGTGCGTGTGGCTGGGGCAGTTTCTGGATGCCCGGTTTTCCATAAACAGTTCGCTGATTTTTTTGCTTCTGGGCATTCTGGCAGGCTGCCGCAACACTTATAAGCTGTTGTCCGGTCTGGTAAAAGAGGAAAAAGACCCGCAAAATGATTCCGGCGCTTCCAAAAAAGAGTGATAAGCGATGAGAAAGGGATTCAAAAGGCTGCATCCCACTCTGGCGGAGATGTGGCTGATCATAGGCGTATGGGGCGTGCTCCTGCAGGCGGTGATCTTAATCTTCACAAACCGGCGGCTGTACTATTCCATCGGATGCTGGGCGGGGATCTTCCTGGCGGTTCTGTGCAGCGGCCTGATGCTGCGGGCCATTACCAACGGGCTGGATATGGAAGAGGAGGACGCCGCCAAATATTATCACCGGCAATACGCCATTCGCGCCCTGACAGTGGTGGTTGTGTTTTTCGCCCTTGCGCTTTCCCGAGCGGGCAGTGTGCTGACGGCGTTTGGAGGCGTTTTTTCTCTGAAAGCTTCCGCATATTTACAGCCTGCGGTGCACAGACTGCCAGTAATGAGCCGTTTGTTCACCGGGGAAGAAAACAGTCAAAGGAGGGATCAGAACAGTGGAAAATAATGTGGATTTTATGATACACGGACTGGTGAAATTCCATCTGTTCGGTCAGGAGCTTTGGATTACCACAACCCATGTATGCGTGCTCATTGTGATGCTTGTGCTGATTGTGTTCGCGGTAATCGCCAATTATAAGATCCGGCACGCAAAAGAAATTCCGGATACTTTCCAGAATATCATTGAGCTGATCGTGGAATCTCTGGACAACATGGTCAACAATATTATGGGTGACAATGCCGGAAAATTCCGCAATTACATTGGAACCATCTTTCTGTTTATTTTGCTGAGCAATCTGTCCGGTCTTTTCGGGCTGCGGCCCCCTACGGCGGATTACGGCACCACCCTGTGTCTGGGCCTGATCACCTTTGTGATGATCCAGTACAACAATATCAAATACAATAAGGGAAGAGCCTTTACGGAGCTGTTTAAGCCGCTGCCCTTTTTATTCCCCATCAATCTCATCGGTGAGATCGCCACGCCCATTTCCCTGTCTCTCCGTCTGTTTGGAAATGTGCTTTCGGGTACGGTGATGATGGCGCTGATCTACGGGCTGCTGCCGCTCTTTATCAAGATCGGGTTCCCGGCCTTTCTGCATGTGTATTTTGATATTTTTTCCGGCTGCATCCAGACCTATGTGTTCTGTATGCTGACCATGGTATTTATCAGCCAGAAGATTCCGGAGGGAAAATCCTAGGGATAAAAATCCTGGGGATATTTATCCTGGGGATATTTATCCTGGGGATATTTATCCTGGGGATATTTATCCCCAGGGTCGCGGCTGCAAAAACAGATAAAGTAAGTATCTATGATAAAGGAGGACAAAATTATGTCTAACATCACAAATGAAGGTTTGATTCTCGCATGTTCTGCCATTGGCGCGGGCCTGGCTATGATTGCCGGTATCGGCCCGGGTATCGGCCAGGGTATCGCGGCCGGCCACGGCGCTTCCGCGGTGGGAAAGAATCCCGGCGCGAAGGGCGATATCACTTCCACCATGCTTCTCGGCCAGGCCGTGGCGGAAACCACAGGTCTTTACGGCCTTGCCATCGCGTTCATTTTGCTGTTTGCAAATCCTTTGCTTGGAAAGCTTTAAGGAGGCACGGGCGTGAAAAGATTATTTGATCTGTCCCCCCAGCTTCTGTTTGACGCGGCGCTGCTTGCCATCGCGGTGTTTGTTCTGTTTACGCTGATGTCCTATCTTCTGTTTGAACCTGCCCGCAAAATGCTGGAGCAGCGGAAAGAAAAGATCAAAAAGGATCTTTCCGACGCGAAGACGGACAAAGAGGAAGCGGCAAAGCTGCGGGCGGAATATGAAGAAAAGGTCAACGCGGCAGACAAAGAGGCGGAGGGCATACTTGCCTCCTCCAGACAGCGCGCGCTTCAGAATGAAGAAAAGATCCTGGAAGAGGCCAGACAGGACGCAAGGCAGATGAAAGAGCTTGCCCAAAAGGAGATCGATCTGGAGAAAGAACGGGTAAAGGACGATCTGAAAAAGGAAATGGTGCAGCTTGCCTCCGCCATGGCCGGCAAGGTAGTCTCTTCCTCCATGGATGTGGAGATCCAGGATTCCCTTGTGGAAGAAACTTTGAATGAGATGAGTGAAAAGACTTGGGAAAATTAGCAAAAACCGTTTACGGCGACGCCCTGTTTGATCTGGCGAAGGATCGGGATCAGATAGAAGAGATCATGGCGGAGGTGTCCGCCATGAAAGAGATTCTTCGGGATCATCCGGACTTTTCCAGGATCATGGCGCATCCGCATATTCATACAGCAGAAAAACAGGCTCTTCTGGAGGCTGTTTTCTCTGGCCGCGCCGAAGAAAACATGCTGGGATTTCTGCATCTGATCACGGAGAAAGGCCATTTTCAGCAGCTGCCGGGGATTCTCGACCGCTATGAAGAGCGTTATCGGGCCTTTCATGGCATCGGCATTGCCCGGATCGTCTCCGCGGTGCCGCTGACAAAAGACCAGAAAGAAAAAGTGGAAAAAAAGCTTGCAGAAACAACCGGCTACAGGCAGATCCTGCCGGAATATCAGGTGGATCCGGCGCTGATCGGCGGCGTGGTCATCCGGATAGGAGACAGAGTGGTAGACGGCAGTATTCAAAACAAATTGAACAGACTGACAAAAGAATTGACAGACATGCAGCTTGCCAGTCATCAGTAAAGGAGGGTGAAAGACCCTATGAATTTAAAACCCGAAGAAATCGGCTCTATTATTAAAAAACAGATCGAGCAGTACAGCATGAAGCTGGAGGTTTCCGATGTGGGAACCGTGATCCAGACTTCCGACGGCATCTGCCGGATTCATGGACTTGAAAAAGCAATGCAGGGAGAGCTTCTGGAATTTCCCGGCGGCGTGTACGGTATGGTCATGAATCTGGAAGAGGACAATGTAGGCGCCGTGCTTTTGGGAGATACCAGAAGCGTCAGCGAGGGCGATACGGTAAAGACCACCGGAAGAGTGGTGGAGGTGCCGGTGGGCGACGCGCTCATCGGACGCGTGGTGAACAGTCTGGGACAGCCGGTAGACGGCAAAGGCCCCGTACAGACGGAAAAATTCCGCCGTATCGAGCGTGTGGCTTCCGGCGTCATCACAAGAAAATCCGTCAGCGTGCCCCTGCAGACAGGCATTAAGGCCATTGACGCCATGGTGCCCATCGGACGGGGACAGAGAGAGCTGATCATCGGCGACCGGCAGACAGGAAAGACCGCCATTGCCATTGACACCATCATCAATCAGAAAGGACAGGGTGTAAAATGTATTTATGTGGCCATCGGTCAGAAAGCGTCTACGGTGGCTGCCATTGTAAAGACTTTGGAAGAATACGGCGCAATGGCCTACACAACCGTGGTGGCTTCCACGGCAAGTGAGCTGGCGCCGCTGCAATATATTGCTCCCTACGCAGGCTGCGCCATGGGCGAGGAATGGATGGAGAATGGGGAGGACGTGCTGATCGTTTATGACGATCTGTCCAAGCATGCCACCGCTTACCGTACCCTGTCCCTGCTTCTGCGCAGACCCCCCGGAAGGGAGGCTTATCCGGGCGACGTGTTTTATCTGCACTCCAGGCTTCTGGAGCGGGCGGCCTGTATGGCCGATGAATACGGCGGCGGGTCTCTGACGGCGCTGCCCATTATCGAAACCCAGGCGGGAGATGTGTCCGCATACATTCCCACCAATGTGATCTCCATTACAGACGGTCAGATCTACCTGGAGACGGAAAGCTTCAACGCGGGCTTCCGGCCGGCGATCAACGCGGGACTGTCTGTGTCCCGTGTAGGCGGAGCCGCTCAGATCAAGGCTGTCAAAAAGATTGCCGCGCCTATCCGTGTGGAACTGGCTCAGTACAGAGAACTGGAGGCTTTTACCCAGTTCGGTTCCGAGCTGGACGCCGATACAAAGGAAAAGCTGGCCCAGGGCGAGCGGATCCGGGAAGTGCTGAAACAGCCCCAGTATGAGCCTATGGCTGTGGAGTATCAGGTGATCATCATCTATGCCGCCACAAAGAAATATCTGCTGGATGTTCCCGTGGAGGATGTGCTGCGGTTTGAAAAAGAGCTGTTTGCCTTTGTTGATACAAAATATCCGGAACTGCCCCGGGACATCAGGGAGCAGAAAGAACTGACGCCCCAGCTGGAAGAAACGCTTGCAAAGGCGATCACGGAGTTTCAGAAAACTTTCCGGTAAAGAAGGCGGAAGAAAGGTAAGGTCATTTTATGGCTTCCATGAGAGACATCAAAAGGCGCAAAGGAAGCGTTCAGAGCACGCAGCAGATCACCAAGGCCATGAAGCTGGTATCCACGGTGAAGCTGCAAAAGGCCCGCGCCCGGGCGGAAAGCTGCAGCGCCTATTTTCATCGGATGTATGAAACCATTCATTCGATCCTTGCCAGGACCGGACCTCTCATACATCCGTATCTGCAGGAAAACGGCTCGGATCAGAAAGCGGTGATCCTGATTTCCTCCAACAGAGGACTGGCGGGAGGATACAATACCAATGTGGCAAAAAAACTGCTGGAAAGCGGTTTTACAAAAGAGGAAACCCGTCTGTACGCTTTGGGGCGGAAAGCAAAGGACTACCTGACACGCAGAGGATATCAGGTGGCGGAGGACTACTCAGACGCCATCGAGGAGCCTCTCTTTTCGGACGCCCAGACCATCGGCAGAGCGGTGCTGGAGGCTTATGAGCAGGGACAGGTGGGAGAAATCGATCTGATCTATACGGATTTTAAAAATACAGTAACCCAGGAACCGCGGGTGATGAAGCTTTTGCCCATCTCCCCGGAGGAGGCAGAGCAGACCCCCGACGACAGGCTTACCCTGATGAATTATGAGCCTGATGAGGAAACGGTGCTGGGAGAACTGATCCCTCAGTACATCCACAGCCTGATTTACGGCGCCATGATGCAGGCCATTGCCAGCGAAAACAGCGCCCGTATGCAGGCCATGGACAACGCCACCGGCAATGCGGAGGAGATGATCGAAGAGCTGTCGCTTCTGTATAACCGGGCAAGACAAAATTCCATCACCCAGGAGCTGACAGAGATCATTGCCGGCGCGGAGGCGATCGGATAAAGGAGGACTATCATGGCTGAAAAAAATATAGGTCATATTACACAGGTGATCGGAGCCGTTCTGGATATCCAGTTCCAGGAGGGACGGCTGCCGGAACTGAATGAAGCGATCCGGATTCCCGGCGCCCCTGACAAACTGGTAGTGGAAGTGGCTCAGCATCTTGGAAACGACGTGGTGCGCTGCATCGCTCTGGGCTCCACGGACGGACTGGTCCGGGGAATGGAAGCGGAGGCATCCGGCGGTCCCATCATGGTTCCCGTAGGGGAAAAAACACTGGGCCGGATCTTTAATGTGCTGGGAGATCCCATTGACCATCAGGATCCTCCCACAGACGTAAAATACGCGCCCATTCACAGAAAGGCGCCTACGGTAGCGGATCAGGCCACGGACACGGAAATGCTGGAGACCGGCATTAAGGTGGTGGATCTGCTTTGTCCCTACCAGAAAGGCGGAAAGATCGGCCTTTTTGGCGGCGCCGGAGTAGGAAAGACGGTGCTGATCCAGGAGCTGATCAGAAACATCGCCACGGAGCACGGAGGCTATTCCGTCTTTACAGGCGTGGGAGAGCGTACCCGGGAGGGCAACGATCTGTACCATGAAATGAAAGAATCCGGCGTAATTGAAAAGACCACCATGGTCTTTGGCCAGATGAATGAGCCCCCCGGCGCCAGAATGCGGGTAGGCCTCACAGGGCTTACCATGGCGGAATATTTCCGGGATGAAGCCGGCAGGGATGTACTGCTTTTCATTGATAATATTTTCCGGTTTACCCAGGCAGGTTCCGAGGTGTCCGCTCTTTTGGGACGGATGCCCTCCGCGGTAGGATATCAGCCTACCCTGCAGACGGAAATGGGCGCTTTGCAGGAGCGGATCACTTCCACAAAGCACGGATCCATTACTTCAATTCAGGCGGTGTATGTGCCTGCGGATGACCTGACGGATCCGGCGCCCGCCACAACCTTTGCTCATCTGGACGCCACTACGGTGCTGTCCCGTTCCATTGTGGAGCTTGGCATTTATCCGGCAGTGGATCCGCTGGAGTCCACGTCCCGTATACTGGATCCCCGTATTCTGGGACAGGAGCATTATCAGACGGCCCGTCAGGTGCAGGAAATCCTGCAGCGTTATCAGGAACTGCAGGATATCATTGCCATCCTGGGTATGGATGAGCTTTCCGAGAGCGACAAGCTGGTAGTGGCAAGAGCAAGAAGGGTACAGCGTTTCCTGTCTCAGCCGTTCCATGTGGCGGAGCAGTTTACGGGGCTTCCCGGCGTGTATGTGCCCATCAGCGAGACCATACGGGGCTTCCAGGAGATCCTGGAAGGCCAGCATGACAATATTCCCGAAAGTTATTTCCTGAACGCGGGAAGCATTGACGATGTGCTTGCGAGAGTAAAGTGACAGAAAACAGAAGGAGTGCTCTATGGCGGAGAACAAGTTGTTTCAGGTGGCCATTATCTGTCCCGATCATCTGTTTTATGAGGGGCAGGCTTCCATGATCGAATTTAATACCTCCGAAGGACAGGTTGGCATCTACAGGGAGCATGTGCCGGAAACACTGCTGCTGCGGCCGGGAGTGGTGACCATCACTTCGGGGCAGGAAAAACGGCAGGCCGCCCTGCATACAGGGTTCGCGGAGATCCTGAAGGACCGGGTGACCATTTTCGCGGAAGCCGCGGAATGGCCGGAGGACATTGACCTTGAACGGGCAGAGGAAGCAAGAAAACGGGCGCAGAAGCGTCTGGAGGGGCACAAGCCCGGCATTGACGTGCTGCGTGCCGAAATGGCGCTGAATCGCGCGCTTGTGCGGATTCATATATCAAAAAAATAATGATGGAGGGGTTTTGATGGGTAAAATGGATGATATCATTACTTCTGTAAAAGGCGGAGTGGAAAAAATAGAAGACAAGGTAGAGGAGATCGCGAATTCTCCCAAAACAAAAGCCTTTCTGGGAAAGGCAAAGGATATTGCCATCGACGTAGGCGTTACGGTGGCGGATGCCATGGAGGAACTGGGAGACCGGGCCAGCACCGCAATGCACAAGGCTTCTGACAGGAACCAGAAAAAGAAAGAGGAAGAGGCGTCCGGGAAAAAAGAAGAGGAAGCTTCTGCCAAGGAAGCCTCTGCCAAGGAAGCCCCTGCCGAGGAAGAACCCGCCGGGGAGGAATCTGCTTCCGAAGAAAAAGAACAGTAAAATGTCCGTCAGGGAAGGCGCGCGCCCTGGGCAGCGCACCCCGGCCCGCTGTCTGCATATGTTAATATATAATCAGCAGGGGGTTGGATCATGGTCAGAGAATGGAGTATTGAAAGAGATGATCGGCTGTTGAAGGAGCTGTATCCGGAAACGGCAAAAAAGGTGCTGCCATATATTGAAGAAGCATGTGACCGGATGGAATACAACGGAAGCCGTATGTATGATCAGTTTCCGGACCGGCAGATGATGCGGCGTACCAATGACCGCATTTATGAAACCGTGCAGCGCAGGCTGCTGGAGCCAGAGCAGGATCAGAAAGTAAAGAAACCGGAGGAAATCTACGCGGATGACGAGATTTTTGCCACCAGCTTTCGGCCCCGCAGGGAAGAAAAAGACAGAGACGGTTATCTGAGAGAGCTGATTGACGTGCTGATGTATCACGAGATGTTTTCCCGCAGATGCAGGCACAATCAATGCAAATGCTGCCGAAGGTAAACCGCGGAAAAAAGTAAGGAGGGGGCATCTCAGTGACGATCAGTCGGAGGCTCCCTCTGTCTTTAACTGCAGCCGATACAGGACTGACAAATGGATGAAAAAATGGACAAGCTGAAAATATTACTGGAAGAAACACTGAACGGGACGCTGCGTGGCATGATCTTAAGCGGCCCGCGCCGGAAAGAAGAGATTCAGAAGATCCGGGTGCGCCCCATCCTGCGGAAAAACCAACTGCTGTTTCAGGAAACGCTGTACCAAAATGGGAAAGTGTTTCATAAAAATTTTGAAGAACGTGAAATGCGCGGTGAGCTTCTGCGCCAGATGGAAAATTTCCGGCAGATGGAGCTGGACAACGATTTGTTTCACGCCACGGTACTGGTAAGCAAAAAAGGAACCGTAACCGTAAAGAAAAAGCTCCGGCAGGAAGCCGGCCCCGGGCCGGATCTGGCTCACAACCGGAAAAACAGTACATTTTAGAGGAAGGAGTTGCGGTGCCCTTTCTTGTGGATCTGGGGGTGATGACGCCCCAGGGGAAGATCGTGGCAAGCAAATACGACAAATTTCGACAGATCAACCGTTTTCTGGAATTTATCCGGGACGTGCTGCCAAAGCTGCCGGAGGATCGGGAACTGACCATTGTGGATTTTGGCTGCGGAAAATCTTACCTGACTTTTGCCATGTATTATTATCTGCGGATCCTCCATCACAGGCAGGTAAAAATGGTGGGGCTGGATCTGAAAAAAGATGTGATCGATCACTGCAACCAGCTTGCCGAAAAATACGGATACAGCCGGCTTCAGTTTGTTTGCGGGGATATTGCGGACTATGAAGGCGCGGACCGGGTAGACATGGTGGTGACCCTCCATGCCTGCGACACGGCAACGGATTACGCGCTGGCAAAGGCAGTGGCATGGAACGCCGGAGTGATCCTGTCGGTGCCCTGCTGTCAGCATCAGTTAAACAAAGAGATGAACTGCGGGCTTCTGGAGCCCATTTTCCGGTATGGCATCCTGCGGGAACGAACAGCCGCCCTGTTTACGGACGGCATGCGGGCGGAACTTCTGGAGAGCAGAGGTTATCAGGTACAGCTCCTGGAATTTATTGATATGGAGCATACCCCAAAGAATATCCTGATCCGGGCGGTCTATACAGGAGACTGCCGGCAGGAAAAGCAGGCCCTCCGGAAAGAAGAGTATGAAAAATTAAGGGAATTTATCGGGGCAGCTCCGCTGCTGGAGCTGTTATTGCAGCAGACAGAGGAGAATCGTGTTGAAAAAGACCTATAAATATACGGTGATGCTGATCCTGGTCATCCTTGCGATGGTGGCAGTGATCGTGTTTGCCTTTCTCAAAGGCACCAAACAGGAGGAGTCAGAGACGTCCAAGCTTGAGAAAGCGTCCATTCCCACCCTTACCATGGCCTGTCAGAACAAGGCCGTAAACTGTCTGCGGGGATACAGCCGGGGTATGGATCTGACCACGCTGAATATGGTGCTGACCCCTTTGGACGTTTCCGGCCAGCTTACGGTTCACATCGGCGACACCCGTAAGAAGATCACAGCCGCGGATTATACCGTGTACCGGAACAATGGAAAAGAGACTGTGGAGAGCCGCCGGACGGAAAAGATCTCCGAAAATAAGACAGGGTCCCAGGTGATTTTGGATCTGTCAAAATCCATCGGGCAAAATGAGGAATATCTGCTGGAAATCCGGCTGGAGACAGAGGACAAAGACGCTTTTTATTATTATACCAGGATCCTGCGGCAGTCGGATTTTAATGTGGAAGAAGCAGTGACTTTTGTAGAGGATTTCTGCAAAAATTCTTTTAATAAAAAAGCCAATGACAAGATTACTACCTATATTGAGCCGGATGAGACCGGCGACAATACCACCCTGCAGCATGTGAATATTCACTCCAGCTATGAGCAGATCACATGGGGCAGCTTAAAGCCGGAGCTGTGCGGGGAGCCGGTGGCAGATATTCTGGAGCTGGATCCCACGGAGGCAATTCTGACTCTGGATTATCAGGTGGCTGTAAGGGAGGATGAGGAGACTCATTCCTATTATCTTGTGCATGAATATTACCGGGTGAGAAGATCGTCGTTTCGGCTGCATCTTCTGGAGTTTGACCGGGAGATGACCCAGACCTTTACAGGCACCCGTCATGGATTTGAAGGCCAGTCGGTGGTGCTTGGCATTCTGGGGTCGGAGCCGGAATATGTATACGCAAAAGACGGAGAGATCCTATGCTGGGAGCAGGCCGGCGAGCTGTGGCAGTATCATGCGGACGGCAGCAGGCTGTACAAGATCTTCAGCCTGCAGGATGTGGATCATGAGGACAAGCGGGCTTATATGCAGGATTATGATATCCACATCCTCAATATGGATGAAAAGGGCAATGTGGATTTCGCGGTCTGCGGATATTTTAACAGAGGCCCGTACGAGGGAAGCGTGGGCCTGGAGCTTTGCCATTACGCCCAGCAGTCCAACAGCTATGAAGTTCGGTATATGCTGGAGGACGTGAAAGGAGAAGATCTTTTCAGGCAGGAAACAGAGCAGCTTTTGTATCTGTCCGGCAACCGTTTCTGGTTTTATCATCAGGGCGCCGTAAAGCAGGCGGATCTGACTGACGGATCGGTAAGAACCGTTGTGGAAGGATTAAAGACCGACGGCTTTGTGGCGGCGGCAGACGGAAGCAGCTTTGCCTGGGTGGAGGATCCGGACGGCTCGGAAGTGATTTACCGGATGGAGCTTCCATCAGAAGAGAAAAAAGAAATTTCCGGGGAGAAAGAGGAGTACATTCGCCCCATTGGCTATGTGCAGACGGATTTTGCCTATGGAAAGGCAAAAAAAGCGTCTGTGACGGCCTCTCCCTCCGGCCAGCTGTATTTTCCCATGTATTCTGTTGTGATCTGCGACCGGGAGGGAACGGTGATCAAGGACTACACAGACGAAAATCTGGTGGTGATGAGCGGCGAGACCACGGAGGAAATGATCACGCTGCAGCGGGCCGTGCCTGTGGCAGGCGGCGCCGGTTATGCAGCCGCCCAGTCTCATCAGATCGTCAGCAGCCAGGAAAAGGTAGCGGGTTCTGTCAAAACAGAGACCAGGCAAAGTGATAAAAAGCAGACAGAAATGCTGCTGCAGTCGGAAAAAAGCTATGGAACAGGCTCCGTGCGCCGGTATACTGCCGAGGAAAAGGGATATTATAAGGTGGAAGAGCCCAAAAAGAGCAGTGAATCCCGGCAGGATTATGTTGTATATGAAAAAGGCAGGATGACCGGCCGCTTCCGGAAATCCATGGACGCCTTTGTGTATGCCTGGGAACATGGAGGAACAGTGAAGGATCCTGCCATGAACACGCTGTACCATCCCTTTGCGGCTGATGAAAGTTTTCAGGCGGAAGATTCCCTTTCCTTTGACCCGGCCATTTTGCAGGAAGGACTTGCAGAGGGAGGAGAAGGCATTTTAAGCGCATGGCGGAGCAAATCCGCGGACAGCCAGGTGGCAGACGCCACCGGAATTCCGCTGGAGCTTGCCTGGGGCCTTGCCGGAAGAGGCTGTCAGGTGCTGATCCGGACAGGAACCGCGGAATACGGGCTGATCGTGGGATATGACGAGGAAAACATCCTGCTGCGCAATCCGGTAAACGGGCAGACCGTCCCTCTGGCAAAAGACCAGGCGGAGAATCTTTATCAGCAGATGGGCAGGCTGTGTATTTTCAGTCAATGATCATATGATAAAAGAAAGGAGAATTCTATGGATCCGAGAATTGAAAAGCTGGCGCACAATCTGGTCAGCTATTCCTGCCGAGTACAGGAAAATGAAAAGGTATATATTCATTATATTGGGGAGGACACGGAAGATCTTGCCAGAGCGCTGATCCGGGAGGTTTACAGGGCAAAAGGCATTCCCTTTGCGCATTTTACAAGCAACCGGGTGCTTCGGGAGACGCTTCTCCACTGCAGTGAGGAGCAGCTGAAGCTGATGGCGGAAACAGACGGTGGCGAAATGGAGCAGATGGACTGCTATATCGGCGTGCGGGGCGCGGATAACGCGGCGGAGCTTTCTGACGTGCCCGCGGAAAATATGAAGCTTTATAACCAGCTGTATGCCACGCCAGTACACCATGAGATCCGTGTGCCAAAGACCAGATGGGTGGTGCTGCGGTATCCAAACGCGGCCATGGCGCAGCTGGCCAACACCAGCCTGGAGGCTTTTCAGAAGTTTTACTTTGACGTATGCAATCTGGATTACTCCAAAATGGCAAAAGCCATGGAGGCGCTGGAAGCATACATGAACCGCACGGACAAGGTCCGGATCACCGGGCCGGGCACGGATCTGACCTTTTCCATCAAAGACATTCCGGCAGTGCCCTGCGCGGGCCATATGAACATTCCGGACGGAGAAGTGTACACGGCTCCTGTGCGGGAGTCCGTAAACGGCGTAATTACTTACAATACGCCCTCTCTCAATGATGGGGTCCTTTATGAAAATGTGCGCCTGGAATTTGAAAACGGCAGGATCGTCAGGGCAAAGGCAAACCACACGGAACGGATCAATCAGGTGTTTGACACCGATGAGGGCGCCAGATATGTGGGAGAGTTTGCCATTGGCGTGAACCCCTATGTGCTTCATCCCATGAAAGACATTCTGTTTGATGAGAAGATTGCCGGAAGCATCCATTTTACTCCGGGCAACTGCTATGACGATGCTTTCAACGGCAACAGAAGCGCCATTCACTGGGATCTGGTGCTGATCCAGCGGCCGGAATACGGCGGCGGGGAGATCTATTTTGACGATGTGCTCATCAGAAAGGACGGGTTGTTTGTAGTGCCGGAGCTTGCCTGTCTCAACCCGGAAAATCTGAAGTAGGCGAACTGACAAAAAAACGCCCCGGAAAGATCATGACCTGAAAAAAAGAGGCTGTCTCAAAAACCGTGGAAAACACTGGTTTTGAGATGGCCTCTTTTATATTTCAGAAGGTTAAAAGGTCTGACCGAAAATCTGCCGCCGGTATTTTTCAAGCAGGCACAAAAGCAGCATCCCCAGAACGCCGCAGGAGAGCACTTCCCCAAGGCATACGGTGGCGGCGTTGAAGAAAAAGGCAGATGCCGGACTTCCATAACCGTACTGCAGCACAAAGGGCACAATGACGGTGTTGGCCGCGATAGGCGGAAAGGCCAGAAGCATTTTGCGGGGACTGAAGTTCGTCTGACCAAAAGATCCTTTTTTTGCTTTGCCGGAGACCGCGGACTGAACGAATCCGCGCAGAAAGTAAGTGCCAAGAGCCCCAAGCAGCGTAGCGATACTGCCAAAGATCACGTCAAGGATCACGCCGCCTGCCAGAAGATTGCTGATGACGCAGCCCACAAACAGGCCGGGGACAGCGGCAAACGTAAAATAGGGTAAAATGGTAAGGGCTTCGGAAAAGCGGATCTGGATGGCTTGGTTTGCAAGCCCCAGGGCGTTCGCAACCATGGTCAGCACCACATAGAGAGCGGCAATCATAGCCGCCTGAGTGAGAAATAAGACGTTTTTGCTTTTCATATGCAGTTCTCCTTTAGTTTTGTTTTAGGTGAGGAAGGTCTCGAACTCACCGTGATATCTGCCGGAAACCTGGGAAACCCGTAGGATCGGCAAAGGCAAGCATAGCATAGCGCAGTGGTAAAAGCAAGCATCGTATGCCGGTGATCGGTTCCGGATGTAAAAGAAAAAATGTAAAAACAACTTTTTTTTTCAAGTTGTATGTGATACAATAAAGCGATGGTAAAAGGGAGGGGTTTCGGATCTTCCCTTTCCCTGCCTGTACACGAAACAGAAAAAGAGGAGGAAGCAGTATGAAATATTGCAGCAAATGTGGAACACAGTGCGAGGATGAACAGAAGTTTTGTCCTTCCTGCGGAGCGCCCCTGGACGGCGGCAATGTGGGAAACCAAACTGTCAATAACATCAACGTAAATGTGAACGGCAAGCCGGCCGTAGGGATTCTGCCCAGGAATATCGCAGTGTGTATTATCCTGTCGATTATTACCTGCGGTATATACGGGTTATACTGGATCGCGTCGGTGAATGATCAGGTCAATGCGCTGACAGAAGAGAAAAATGCCACTACCGGCGGGATGGTAATCTTATTTTCCATTATTACCTGTGGAATTTATGAGCTCTACTGGATGTATAAGATGGGTGAACGAACCGACAAGCTCAAAGGCGTCACCGGCAGTTCTTCCATTCTGTACCTGATTCTGTCTCTGATCGGCTTCAGCATCGTTCCGCTGTGTCTCATTCAGGATACGATAAATAAAGCGGTAACAAATTAAAAGCAGTATGAATAACGTAAAAAAGGGGATATTGATCGTTGCGGGAGCGGGACTGTGTTATTTCCTCTGGCTGAAGATCACCCATATCCCCATTCCATGTCTGTTCCGAAAGATAACGGGCTTTCGCTGCCCCGGCTGCGGAATTACCACAATGATCATGCGGACGGCAAGACTGGATTTTGCCGGCGCCTTTTCGGCCAATCCGTTCTTGTTTGTTACGGCGCCGCTTCTTTTGGCGGAGCTGATCTACTATACAGTCCTTCGGGCAAGAGAAAAAAGCCTGCCCCGTTGGAATCGTTGTTTTGTGGATCTTTACGCGGTGGCGCTGTGCGTGTTTGGCGTTGTGAGAAATGCAGGGGCGATACATGGGATTTTGTAACGGTTGAAACAGAAGAAAAAAGGGTGCCTTAGGATCAGGAATGTTTGATTCCAGACCTGGGGCACCCTTTTTTATTGATATAAGGTAAAAAGTTATCCAAAAATCGTAATGTCTCCCGTGCTCATGATAATCCCCCTTCGCTGTTTGTATTGTTATTATATATGTTATTTGTCGGCCCGTCAACCGTGAATTTCATCTGCGACAGTTCCTTTTGTTACAAAGGTGTTGGTTGCATTGATTTTATTATTTCTTTCAATTTTATCCCGGTTATACCACACTTTGTACAACTCGATCACATTAGTGTAATACTTGGATGATTTCATGTTATTGAGAATTGCAATATTGTAATACAGTGCATGGACAATTGATAAATAAGTTTGATGCAGAGATTGATAAACAACAGATTCATCAGCTGTTTTATGGGAAAAGTGCATGGAGAAGAACTCCAGATTATTTAAGGTTTCTGTGACAATATTGCCCATAAATTTTTTCATAACAGCATTGCCGTCAAATTCGATTTCAACTACTTTTTTTTCATTGTTAATACTGACTTTGGAAATTTTATCTATATTTAAGTCAAGGTTATAAATTTTATCGGCTTCAATCACTGTCTGGATAAATTTCTTTGAATTTCGAATGGTTTCAATTTGATTTTTATCATTTTCTGTTAGCAGCCTATTTAATTCAATATCATCAAAAGCGTGAATTTGTTCGGGATCAATTTTGTCGATGATCTGCATCAGGCCGGATTTTTCAAAAACAAACTTAATAACAGCATATTTTTTTAAAATTTTATTTTTGTAGTATTCTGCAAGATCGATTGCTCGTTGAATGCGATCCACATTTATTTTTATCCGCTCAGCTTTCGCAGTGAGTGTGTATTGCCATATTCCAATAAAACCGCCTAGTATAAGGACAATACTTGTGGCGATTTGCGTAATATAATAGACATTGCCAAGGATAGGTGGACTTGTGAGTGCGTCTCTGACGTTAGAAGCTTTGTTAATGAAAAACAATGCACAAATTGCAACTAATAAAAACAGAAGAACAGCTAAAATAACTATATGGCGCCATGAGATTTTTTTCATATTATGTCAAAGTACCTCCAAAAATGTTTCTTTAATTTTATTTTACAACAAAAAATTGCAAAAATCAACACGATTAGCAGGAGAAAATAAGATTAAAATATCTGGAAGCAGTATGCGGTGAAAAAAGAAAAGCGTACTGTAGATATGATTATTGAGCAGAAGTAGCGGCGGAACGATCCTGAATGAAATTGACGGTATCCAGCGCGAAAGCAGCCACCTCTTTCAGATCGATCTCGCTGGGTCTGCCGCTGTGAATAGGCCCCAGAGAGCCTTTGCAGTGAAATTCTCTGGAACAGAGATGAATTTTGTGATCCTCGGCAAGCTTTTTTATCTGCTTGTAGGTTGAGGTCATCAGCGCTGCCGTGCTGAAGCTGACAATGGTTCCGATATGCGCGGTGTTTTTCTCAAAAAAGGTTTTGACATCATGATCCACTTTGCCGGCATAAACCGAGCTTCCAAGAAAAAGGATGTCCACGTCCTCTGTCAGGGGAACCACGGTTCTCCTGGCTTCAACGCCCAGCACGTCCTGAATGGCAACGGCCAGCTTCTGAGTGTTTCCTGTTTTGGAATAATAGCGAATCGCAATTTTCATAGTAATCCCCATTCCGGAGCGTTTACGCGGCGTGGCAACGCGAACCTCCAGTTTGCGTCTGCCATCAGAGCTATTTGTGACGCCCCGGCACAAACAGCCGTGTGAAAAATCAGCACATCAGTGTGGTTTTTCACACACACTCTCCCTCTTCATGTCCGCGGTTTACATAAGTTACACGCGCGGGCACATAGCTATTGTAAGGAACTATGTGGAAAAAGTCAAGAAAAAACTTGTAAATTGTCAATCCTTCAGGATTTCAGCAAAAAAATGAAAAAAACGTAGAATATCGTAAGAAACAGGACATAGAATCCTCACGGATAAAGACTTGTTTGGAGTTGGGAATCATGCTATAATATCCAGGATAGCATTGTGGACGGCAGATGTTCACAAATGAAGAATACGAAAATCGGAGGTTTTAAGAACATGAAAGGAAATGTAATCGTAGGACAGTCCGGCGGGCCTACCGCCGTCATCAATTCCAGTCTTGCGGGAGTTTACCGTACTGCCAGAGACAGAGGCGCCAAAAAGGTGTATGGGATGCTTCACGGCATCCAGGGCTTTCTGGACGAGCAGTATGTAGATCTGTCCGACTATATCAAGAGCGATCTGGATGTGGAGCTGTTGAAGCGCACGCCCAGCGCGTTTCTGGGTTCCTGCCGTTATAAGCTGCCGGAGATTCATGAAGACCGGGCGGTATATGAAAAGATTTTTTCCATTATGGAAAAGCTGGAGATCGAATGCTTTATCTACATTGGCGGCAACGATTCCATGGATACCATCAAAAAGCTGTCTGACTATGCCATTGTCACCGGCAAGAAAGAAAAATTTATCGGCGTGCCCAAGACCATTGACAACGACCTGGCCCTGACAGACCATACTCCGGGCTTTGGCAGCGCCGCGAAATACATTGGCACGGCTACCAAGGAAGTGATCCGGGACGCCATGGGACTTGTGTATAACACGGATATTGTGACCATCATTGAGGTGATGGGCAGAAACGCGGGATGGCTTACAGGGGCAACCGCTCTTTCCAAGGGGGAGGACTGTTCCGGCCCCGATCTGATTTATCTGCCGGAGATTCCGTTTGACATTGACAATTTTGTAAGCCGGGTCAAGGGGCTTCTGAAAAAGAAACGATCTGTCGTGGTGGCTGTCTCCGAAGGAATTAAGACAAAGGACGGCAAATATGTATGTGAATATGGAAACGCATCCGATTATGTGGACGCGTTTGGTCATAAGCAGCTGGCAGGCACCGCCGCGTTCCTTGCCAATCTGATCGCGGCGGAGATCGGCTGCAAGACCCGTTCCGTAGAGTTTTCCACACTGCAGAGAAGCGCGGCACACCTGGCCTCCCGAATTGACGTAAACGAGGCGTTCCAGGTAGGCGGCGCCGCCGTCAAAGCGGCGGTAGAGGGTGACACCGGCAAGATGATCGTGCTGAAAAGAGTTTCCGACGACCCCTATCAGTGTACCACGGATATCTGCGATGTGCACAAAATCTCCAATGTGGAGAAGCTGGTTCCCAGAGACTGGATCTCAAAAGACGGCACCTATGTGACGGAGAAATTTATTTCCTATGTGGAGCCGCTGATCCAGGCAGAGCTGATTCCCGTGCAGGTTGACGGTATTCCCAGACATTTGTTTATGAACAAATAAACAAGGAGTTCTTTACAGAGGATTTGGATTATGGATGAAACTATCAGACAGGAAAGAGCAAAGCAAAGGGAAAAGATGAGGAAAAAACGCCGCCGTATGAAAATACTTTTGACGGTGCTGTTTATCGTTCTTGGGCTTTTTGTACTGTCGGTCATTGTCTTCTTCGCCAGCGGCGTAGGCGGACAGGTGATCAGTCTTTACAAGGACGCGGATAAACTTGTGAAAGCTTCCACAAGGGATACGTTCCGGGCCAATCAGACCAGTCTCATCTACGATGTGAACGGAAATCAGATCATGAGCGCTTCCGGGGAAAAGGATGTGCATTATCTGGAATTTGACCAGATTCCCAAGGAAGTGAAGGATGCCTTTGTGGACGTGGAAGATAAGCGTTTTTACAGCCATAAGGGCTTTGATATGAAAGGCATCCTGCGCGCCATGCAGTCCATTGTGAAAAACCGGTCCGTTACCCAGGGCGGAAGTACCATTACCCAGCAGCTCAGCAGAAATATCTTCCTGACCCATGAGACTTCCTGGCAGAGAAAGGTGGAAGAGATCTTTATTGCCGTAAAGCTGGAAAAGAAATACAGCAAAGACGACATTCTGGAGTTTTACATCAACAATATTTATTTTGCCAACGGGTATTACGGCATTGAGGCGGCTGCCAGAGGCTATTTTGACAGCAGCGCTTCCGATCTGAGCCTGTCTCAGCTTGTATTTTTGTGCGCGATACCAAACAATCCGACTCTGTACGATCCGGAGGACAATCCGGAAAACACCGTTAAACGCCGGGACCGTATGCTGGACGCTATGGAAGAGGCGGGCAGCATTACGGCGGAACAGTGCAAAGCCGCCAAAAATGAGATCATTACCTTAAAGCATTCCGAGCAGAAAAGCGACAACTCCGTGGAGACCTATGTGTTCTACTGCGCCACAAGAGCGCTGATGGAAAAAGCAGGCTTTCAGTTCCGCTACTCTTTCCGCAACGACAATGACAGAGAGGCCTATGACAATGAGTATCAGGAGATGTATGTTTCCTGTCAGAAATCGCTGTATTCCAACGGTTACCGGATCTACACCTCCATAGACATGGAGAAACAGGCGCTGCTGCAGCAGGCGGTAGACGAAAATCTGGCTTCCTATGAAGAAAAAAATGAAGAGGGCATCTATGCTTTCCAGGGCGCCGCGACCTGTATTGACAACGAGACCGGGTATGTGGTCGCCATTGTGGGTGGCAGAGATCAGAACCTGTCCGGAAGGTCCCTGAACAGGGCTTATCAGAGCTTCCGGCAGCCGGGCAGTTCCATTAAGCCGCTGCTGGTTTATACGCCCATACTGGAGACCGGCTATTCTCCAAACAGCAAAGTAAACGATGAGAAAGAAGAAAACGGGCCGTCCAACTCCGACGGTTCCTACGACGGGGTTATTTCCCTGCGCTGGGCGGTGGCCCAGTCCAAAAACACGGTAGCCTGGAAGCTGTTCCGGGAGCTTACTCCGGAAGTGGGGCTGGAATATCTGGAAAATATGAATTTCTCCAAGCTGGATAAAAAAGACAGAGGCCTGCCAAGCGCGCTGGGCGGTCTGACCAACGGAGTGAATACGGTGGAAATGGCGTCCGGCTTTGCCACCCTTGCCAATGAGGGAGAATTCCGCAACCCTACCTGTATCGTAAAAATCCTCAATGCCAATGGAGAGACGGAGGTCACTCCAAAGAGAAAGGCAAAACGGATCTATGATTCCAACGCCACGCTGATGATGACCAGCATGATGGAGACGGTTATGACAGACGGCACCGGCAAAAAGCTGAAGCTGGAGACCATGCCCTGCGCCGGAAAGACCGGAACCACAAATGACAGTAAGGACGGTTGGTTCTGCGGTTTCACGCCTTATTACACAACTGCCGTCTGGGTGGGATACGACATGCCCAGGGAAATGTCGGAGCTTCAGGGGGCTTCTTTCCCCGGACAGATCTGGAAGCAGTTTATGGAGCAGATCAATCAGGGACTGCCCTACAAAGAGTTTGAAGAATATGAAGCGCCGGAGGATGAGTCCGACGCGGAGGAGATCGACCTGACGGAGGAACCCACACCGGAGCCTACGGAAAGCGCCACGCCGGAACCTACGGAAAGCGCCACGCCGGAGCCTACGGAGGAACCTACGCCGGAGCCCACACCGGAGCCTACGCCGGAGCCCACACCGGAGCCCGCGCCGGAACCTACGCCGGAGCCTACGCCGGAACAGGAGATCACGGAGCAGCCTCCCGTGGAGGAGTATTCAGAAGATCCCCAGGACGATGAAAATATGGACTGGGATCAGCTTTAAGCTCAACTTGATATAGAAAGGCGATAACATGCTGGAACTCAAAGACATTCGGAAAGATTACCCCGCGGGAGACGGACTGGTTCACGCCCTGAAGGGGATTAATCTGGAATTCCGTAAAAATGAATTTGTGGCCATTCTTGGCCCGTCCGGCTGCGGAAAGACCACCATGCTGAACATCATTGGCGGCCTGGATCAGTACACAAGCGGAGATCTGACGATCAACGGAAAGTCCACCAAAGACTTTAAGGACAGAGACTGGGACACATACCGCAATCATTCCATTGGATTTGTGTTCCAAAGCTATAATCTGATTCCCCATCAGTCTGTGCTGCAGAACGTGGAGCTTGCGCTGACCCTTTCCGGCGTGTCCAAAGCCGAACGGAGAATTCGCGCCAGAAAAGCGCTGGAGGACGTGGGGCTTTCGTCTCAGATCAACAAAAAGCCCAGCGAGATGTCCGGCGGGCAGATGCAGCGGGTTGCCATCGCGAGAGCCCTTGTGAACAATCCGGACATTATTCTGGCAGATGAGCCCACGGGCGCCCTGGACACAGAGACCAGCGTTCAGGTTATGGAGATCTTAAAGGAGATCGCCAAAGACCGTCTGATCATCATGGTCACCCACAATCCGGATCTGGCGGAGAAATATTCCACCCGGATCATCCGGATGCTGGATGGGGAGATTACAGATGATTCCGGGCCTTTGTCTTCGGAAGAGCGAAAACAGGAACAGGCTGCCCAGGAGGAGCGGCGTCTGGCGGAGGAAAGTCAGCCAAAGCCCTCCATGTCCTTTTTTACGGCGTTTTCCCTGTCCCTGAAAAACCTGATCACCAAAAAAGGACGGACCATTCTCACATCCTTTGCGGGAAGTATCGGCATCATCGGCATCGCTCTGATCCTTTCCATTTCTCAGGGCCTTACGGCTTATATCGATCATGTCCAGGAGGAGATGCTGTCTTCTTATCCCCTGGCCATTGAGTCTTCGGTGACGGATCTGTCCGGACTGATGCAGACATTCATGGGGGCGACCAACGAAGACAGCCGGCACAGTGACGACAGGGTTTATGTAAAATCGGCCATATATGATATCATTGATACCATGAACCATCTGGAGACAACGGAAAATGATCTGAAGTCTTTTAAAAAATACATTGACAGGCAGATGGAAAAGGACAACAGTCCTCTTCACAACGCTGTCAACGGCGTGCAGTACGCCTATGACCTGGATCTGCTGGTCTACACGAAAAACGTGGACGGTCAGATCGTCCACTCCGACGCCACAGAGCTTTTGCAGGAGCTGGCGATGGAATATATGAATCTGGATATGGAGGCCATGATGGATTCTGCCCAGTCGGGGATCATGAAGTATTCCCCCATGGCCATGATGGGATCCGAAGGCACCCGTCTGTGGCAGGAAATGCTGCCGGGCAGAAATGGAGAGCTGATCAACGACCTGCTGAAAAAACAGTATGATCTTGTGTATGGTTCGTGGCCCCAAAGCTACGACGAGATCGTGCTGGTGCTGGATGAGAACAACGAACTGGACGACATGTCTCTATACGCCCTTGGACTGGAGCCAAAGGAAGAGATCGATCAGATCATGAACGCGGCAATGAACGAGGCGGATCTGGAAAAGAAGGAATCCAGCTGGTCCTATCAGGAGATCTGCGACAGAGAGTTCCGTACCGTCCTCAATTCCGACTGCTACCGGTACGATGAAAAAACCGGCCTGTATACGGATCTGCGGGAGACAGACGCGGGGCTGCAGTATCTGTACAGCAATGGACTGGATCTGCATGTGTCCGGGATCATCCGGCCCAATAAGGACGCCCAGACGACTATGCTCACCGGTTCCATCGGGTATACCAGCGCTCTGACAGAATATGTGATCGACAGGCAAAAGGATTCCCAGGCGGTGAAGGCTCAGCTGGATCACCCGGAGACGGATATCTTCAGCGGGCTGCTGTTTCAGGAAAATGCAGGAGGCCAGTCTGATGAAGAAAAAGAAGCGGATGTGCGGGAGTACATTGCCGGGCTGGACGAGGCAGGAAAGGCCGCGTTTTATGTGCAGGTTATGAGCACGCCCGACCAGGAGCAGCTGGATGCCGCGGCGGCCCAGGCCATGTCAGGCATGTCGGATGAGGCTCAGGAAGCGGCTATTGTACAGGCGCTTACCAGCCAGATGGGCATGAATCAGGAGGAAGTGGCGGAATATGTATCTTCCATGGAACCGGAGGAAAGGACAAAAACCCTTACCGCCATTCTGGAAGAGCAGACGAAAATGCAGATGGCTCAGGAAGCAGTTTCCAGGCTGGCAGGGCAGACGCCTCAGTCCCTTGCCGCGGCGCTGGACGCGGCGGCTCCCGGATTTACACAGGAGCAGTGCGTGCTGTACTTTGATGAGATCCTGATCAACCGGTTCTCCGATTCCTCCTACGAAGAAAACCTGAAGGAACTGGGCTATGTGGATCTGGAGGATCCCGCGGTGGTAAACCTGTACGCGGCAACCTTTGAAGATAAGGATGTGATCGCCGATGAGATCCAAAACTATAATGATTCCGTCAAAGAGGAGTCTAAGATCGAATATACGGATTACCTGGGACTGATGATGTCTTCCATGACCACCATCATCAATACCATCACTTATGTACTCATTGCCTTTGTGTCCATTTCGCTGATCGTGTCCTCCATTATGATCGGCGTCATTACGCTGATCTCCGTGCAGGAGAGGACAAAGGAGATCGGAATCCTCCGCGCCATCGGCGCGTCCAAGGCAGACGTGTCCAGTATGTTCAACGCGGAGACCATGATCATCGGATTCAGCGCGGGGCTTCTGGGGGTGCTGGTGACCTGTCTGCTGTGCCTGCCCATCAACGCTGTCATTCATAAGCTGACGGGCATAAACAATGTAAACGCGTATCTGCCGTTTGGGGCAGGAGTGGTTCTGGTGCTGATCAGCGTAGGGCTGACGCTCTTTGCCGGGATCATCCCCTCCAGAAGCGCGGCAAAGAAAGATCCGGTTGTTGCCCTGAGAGAAGAATAAAACGAAAAATAAAAGAGGGTGTCCCGAATTGGGGATACCCTCTTTTATTTGTCACGCTATGGTGTCCAGCGCGCGGCGTCCGTTTTCATAATAGCGCCTTACGATCTTGTGGATCCGCTTAATGGGATTCAGAAGATGGCTGATGGATTCGTCATGGTTCAGCGTGTCGATGAGCAGGGCAATGTATTTGCTCATATCGCACATGATGAAGTAGGGACGGTCCAGAAGCTCCGGCGGCAGATACACCAGATTGGTAATGACCACATAATCAAAGAGCCCTTTTTCGTAAGCCTCGTCAAATTTTTTCAGCCCGTCAGTAAACAGGCCAAAGGAAGCAGTCACAAATACCCGGTTGGCGTTGCGTTTTTTCAGCTCCGTGGCCACATCGATCATGCTGTCTCCGGAGGAGATCATGTCGTCCAGGATGATGATGTCTTTTCCCTCCACGGAAGGCCCCAGGTATTCGTGAGCCACAATGGGATTCCGTCCGTTTACGATCTGGGAATAATCCCGGCGTTTGTAGAAAATACCCATATCCAGTCCCAGCACGTTGGCCATGTATACCGCCCGCTGAGTACCGCCCTCGTCAGGGCTTAAGATCATCATATGCTGGCTGTCGATCTGCAGATCCGATACCCTGCGGAGAATATTTTTCACAAACTGATAAGTGGTGGGGATATTTTCAAAGCCTTTGTAGGGAATGGCATTTTGCACCCGGGGATCATGAGCGTCAAAGGTCAGGATGTTTTCCACGCCCATATTGATCAGCTCATGGAGAGCCATGGCGCAGTCCAGGGATTCCCTGCCGGTTCTCTTGTGCTGGCGGCTTTCATAGAGAAAAGGCATGATGACCGTGATCCTGCGGGCTTTGCCGCCTACAGCGCCGATCACGCGCTTCAGGTCCTGAAAATGATCGTCTGGGGACATGTGATTGATCTGTCCCCGGAGGGAGTAGGTAATGCTGTGGTTCAAAACATCCAGAAGAATGTAGATGTCGTCTCCCCGAACGGAGGACTTGATCAGACCCTTGCCCTCGCCGGAGCCGAACCGGGGATTGCAGCAGTCCAGCAGAAAGGTTTCCCGCTGGTAGCCTGTCAGGGCCAGATTGGATTTGTGCTCATGAGCCCGTTTTTCTCTCCACTTGACAAGATAGGCATCCACTTTCTGTCCCAGCGCCTCACTGCTCTTCAAACTGATGAGCCCAAGGGGACCTACCGGAATGGTTTCCAGTATTTTGGTTTCTCCAAGGTTTACGTTGTTTTCAGTTGTCTCCATAATTCCCTCTTTTCTTTTATTTTGCTTGGGTGTGCTGTTTTTGTTGATAGCGTATATCACTGCCGGTCATACGAAGAAAGGTATAACCGGAAATCAGTCTTGAAAATGCCCGGTCCAGATACTGGGCCTTTAAGTCCGCAAGCTCCAGATTGGTAGTGATGATGGTGCCCCGGCGGTTTTTCAGCCTGTGGTCAATGCAGTGGCAGAAGCGGTTGATCACAAAGCTGTTGGCAATTTCCGTTCCCAGATCGTCAATGATCAGAAGATCGCATTGAAAAATGGAATCGTACTGGGGTTCTTCCTCCTCTTCCTGACGAAACTGATGGGAGGCAAGCTGTTCAAAAAAGTCAATGGCTCCCAGATGAACAACGGAATGAATGCTTTCAATCAGTTCTTTCGCAATGCAGTTGGAAAGAAACGTTTTTCCCACGCCGGTAGGTCCATAGATCACCAGGCTGCCCGGAGTCTCGCAAAAGCGGTCTACATATTCATGGGCGGCCAGCAGCGCTTTTTTTGCCTGAACATAGGCGCTCTCGCCGGTATTGGGATCGATGGCGTCCGGATCGTAAAATTTCAGGGAAAAGGTAGAAAAGTTTTCTTTTTCATATTGTTCCCTGTGATCGGATTCCCGATACAAAAGGTCGATGGCGGCTTTGCGGAAACAGACGCATTTGTTGCCATCGGGGTCAAAGCCGGTGTCTTTGCAGATGGGACAGCTGTAGGTCATGGACAGGTAATCCGGAGGAAAGCCGCCTTTTTCCAGCAGCTGTTTCCTCTGCTCAGAAATGTCCGAAAGCTTTTGTTCCAAAGCCTGTCCCGCGTCGTCCCGGCCGGCCAGCAGCTGTTCCATACAGGACACGGAAGCGTCGGCCGCCAGGGCGTCCAGCTCCTTTAGGGCAGGCAGCTTTTCATAAGCGGTCCGGGTGTGCTGATCCAGAATGTGCTTGTGCCGCATTTGTGTGCGCTCATAATTCCGCATGATCTCATCAAACTGATAATTTTTCAGAGCCATAAAATCTCCGTTCCATGGGCAGCAGGCGGCCGCCCATTATTTTACCTGAAGAAGCTGACGCTCCAGAGAATCCATATCGTATTCCCGCTGAGGGAAAGGCGGCGTTTTGGAACCGCGCCGGTGTTCCGCGGATCTGAGGGCCGCGGTTTTTTTCTGATGCTCCTGATCCGCCTGGCTGACTTCTTCTATGGTGGTGATTCCGGCCTTTTTCCAGTTGGCCAGAATAGAATCCGCATAGTCAAAGCTTCCTTTTTTGGTTGCCCGGATCGTCCGGCGGCAGGCTTCCAGAATCAGCGCCTCCGGCATACCGTACTCATTTACCCATTTGTCCAGAAAGGCCCGCTCCTCCGCTACCAGAGACCGGGTGCTGATGCCAAATTCCTGCATGACCCCAAGGGTAAGCTGGCTGAACACCGTGACCCGCTCTTTGGCCTGTTCCACAGTGCGGATGCCCTGCTTGGCCCAGGCGATGGCGGTTGCCTCCACATAACGCATGCTGCGTTTGCCTCTGCTGACGCAATATTCCACAAGAAAATCGATCAGGTCATTGTCAAAGCCAAGGCCGTCATAGATGAACATCAGGTTTTCCAGCTGGCTGGGGCCAAGGGGCTTGCCAAAATAAGTCTGGGTAATAAATCTGGCGGCCTTAAAGTTTTCGTCCTCCCCAAACTGCCGCTTTTCGTCCAGGGTGTAGGGACGGCGGACATAGGGATCCGTTTCACGGTCCCGGGGTTCTGCCGGAGAGGAAACCGGCTCTTTTTTTTCTTCTCCAAGATCCAGAAAGTTGATATGCTTCAGGGTATGGGTCTCGTCATATTTCAGCTCCAGCAAACCCTGAGAAGCCCAGTATTCCAAAGCGTTCATCACATAGGAAAGAGTATGGTCAAACTGTCGGGCCATGGCCTCGATGGAAAAGGTAGACGCCTGGTGATTTACGCTCCGCAGTATGTACAGATAGATTTTTACATATTCGCCGTTGGCTGCCGGCATATATTGGTCAATGAACTGGTTGGACACAACGGTGGTGTTCATCTGGCTGTTCATGCCGATTGTCAGATCCCCCATGCTGGTACGCTTCCTTTCTTGTTCAGGGCCCGGCAGTCTGCCCGGCCTTTGCGAAAACAGTATAGCATGTTTTCACGGGATTGAGAAGAGTTTTTTTTCTTTAAAATCTGCTGAAAACGCCCATTTTATGGGGTTTTCATGTGGATAACAGCGGGGGTTTTGTCCAATGTTTCCACATTGGTTTTTCAACAGCTCTGTGCAAAATGTGGATAACATTCCGGCCCTTTTTTTCCTGTAGAATCCTGTCGGATAAAAATGTCGGTCAGAGACGGGGTTTGACGGATTTTGGGAAAAGGATGCCCATCAAACAAAAATCCACATGTTTCAGCAAAATCTGCTGTTGATAAACATGTGGATATTGTGGATAATTATTTTCCTAAAAGATGTTCCCCTACCAAAAAAATATCTCCGGCTCCCATGGTGATCAGCAGGTCTTTTGGCTGACACTGTTCCAGCAGGAAGTTTTCAATCTCGTCGAAAGAGGGAAAATACCAGGTCTTTGTTCCCAGCTTTTCCAGTTCTCTCTGCAGATCCAGGGAACTGATGCCGATGGTATTTTTTTCGCGGGCGGCAAAAATGTCCGCCAAAACGACCCGGTCCGCCAGAGAAAGCGCCTCTGCGAAATCTGTGAGAAAAGCCTTGGTTCGGGTGTAGGTATGGGGCTGAAACACCACCCAGCAGGTTTGGTGGGGATAATTGCGGGCCGCCTTTAAGGTGGCTTTGATCTCCGTAGGGTGGTGGGCATAGTCGTCAATGATGTGAATGCCGTGCACCGTGCCTTTTTCCTCAAAACGGCGGTCCGTGCCGGCAAAGGAAAGCAGTCCCTTTTCAATGGTTTCCAGCGGAATCCCAAGCTCCAGCGCAACGGCAATGGTGGCCAGGGAATTGGAGACATTGTGGGCGCCGGGCACCCGCAGGGTGATTTTGCCGAGAATGGCGCCGTCTTTTATCAGATCATAACTGGCGTTTCCAAGGTCGTCAAAGACAATGTGGCGGGCGGTGTAGTCAAAATCACCTTTCAGTCCGTATGTAATCACCCGGCACGGGAGGTCCTTTGTCAGATCCCGGTAATTTTCGATCTCTCCGTTTATGATCAGCAGGCCCAGGGGAGGCAGCTTTTCCGCGAAAAGCCGGAAAGAATGGCGGATGTCCGCCAGATCCTTAAAGAAGTCCATATGGTCTTCCTCGATGTTGAGGATCACGCTGATCTGAGGAAAGAAGCTTAAAAAGCTGTTGGTATATTCACAGGCCTCCGTTACGAAGATCTCCGATTTGCCTACCCGGATATTGCCGCCGATGGATTTTAAAATCCCTCCCACGGAAATGGTAGGATCCGCCTTTGCTTCCAGGAGGATCTGAGAGATCATGGAGGTGGTAGTGGTCTTTCCGTGGGTGCCGGAAATGGCAACGGGCGTTTTGTAGTTTTTCATGATCTGTCCCAGCAGATCCGCCCGGGTAAGCATGGGAATCTGAAGCCGTACCGCCTCCGCAAATTCCGGATTGTCCGGATGGATCGCGGCGGTATAGACTATAAGATCGATATCCGGGGTGATATTGGATGCCCTCTGGCCGTATTGAACCCGCGCGCCCATATCTTCCAGTTTTTCTGTCAGCGGAGACCGGTTGCTGTCAGAGCCGGTGACGGAAAAGCCTCTTTTCAAAAGGATCTCCGCGAGTCCGCTCATGCTGATACCGCCAATGCCCATAAAATGGATGTGGATCGGTTTCTGAAAATCGACCTGATACATGGGGTCATCTCCTTTGTTTCCTGATTACTAAAGATATTATACTCGCTGCGGGGAAAAAATCAAATAGAAAAATACAGGTGCACAAGTAAAAACCCTGCATTTTGTGCAGAGTTGCGGGTAAGTCCGGGTAAAGACCAAAAAAGTGTTGGTGCATTGTCATAAAATGCGGAAAAAAATAGAACATTTTTTGTAAAAAATGTTCACTAATTCCTGAAGTTGTGATATAATCTTAGCAAATACCCAAAAGAACGAGGTGATCCTGTGATCAAAAAAGAGATGATAGCCATGCTTCTTGCAGGCGGACAGGGCAGCAGACTGGGGGTTCTGACGGCAAAAGTGGCAAAACCGGCAGTAGCCTTTGGAGGTAAATATCGCATTATCGATTTCCCGCTGAGCAACTGCATCAATTCAGGGGTGGATACGGTAGGCGTGCTGACGCAATATCAGCCTTTGCGGCTAAATTCACATATCGGCATCGGTATTCCCTGGGATCTGGACAGAAATATCGGAGGCGTGACAGTGCTTCCCCCTTACGAACAGAGCAGCAACAGCGAATGGTATACCGGTACCGCAAACGCCATTTTTCAGAATCTGAACTACATGGAAATGTACAATCCGGATTATGTGCTGATCTTATCAGGCGATCATATCTATAAGATGGATTATGAAGTGATGCTCAATTTCCACAAGGCCAACAACGCGGACATTACCATTGCCTGTATGCCGGTTCCCCTTGAGGAGGCAAGCCGGTTTGGAATCGTCGTAACAGATGAAAACGGCGCCATCAAGGAATTTGAGGAGAAGCCGGAGAAGCCCAGCAGCAACCTGGCTTCCATGGGCATTTACATTTTCTCCTGGAAAGTGCTGAAAGAAGCGCTGGTGACCATGTCCGACCAGAGCAACTGTGATTTTGGCAAGCATATCATTCCCTATTGTCATGAAAAGGGAATGCGCCTGTTCGCGTATGAGTACAACGGCTACTGGAAAGACGTGGGAACCCTTGGCTCTTACTGGGAAGCCAATATGGAGCTTGTGGACATCATCCCGGAATTCAACCTGTATGAAGAATACTGGAAGATCTATACAAAGTCCGATACCATTACGCCTCAGTATGTGGCGGACACTTCTTTCGTGGAAAAGAGCATTGTGGGAGAGGGCACCAACATCGAGGGAGAGATCCGCAATTCCGTTATCGGTTCCAATGTGTCCATTGGAAAAGGCGCGGTGGTGAAAGAATCCATCCTGATGGACGGAGTGGTCATCGGCGAGGGCTGTCATATTGAAAAAGCCATCATTGCCGAGGAGTCCGTCATTGGAAAAGACGTGAAGATCGGCGTGGGTCAATACAAGGAAAGTACACTGGATCCCCGGGTATATGCCTTTGATCTGGTTACCATCGGAGAAAAATCAGTGGTTCCGGATCATGTTCAGATCGGAAAAAATACGGCGATCTCCGGAGAGACCGTTTTGGAGGATTATCCCGACGGCATCCTTGAAAGCGGAGGCGCTATTGTAAAGGACGGTGACCGCGTATGAAAGCAGTAGGGATTATTCTGGCAGGCGGCAACAACAAGAGAATGGGTGAGCTGTCAAAGAAACGCGCCATTGCGGCTATGCCTATCGCAGGCAGCTACCGGAGTATTGACTTTGCGCTCAGCAGCATGTCAAACTCCCATATTCAAAGGGTTGCCGTATTTACACAGTACAATACCAAATCCCTGAACGAGCATTTGAGCTCCTCCAAATGGTGGGATTTCGGAAGAAAACAGGGCGGACTGTATGTGTTCACCCCTACCATTACAGCGGAAAACAGCAACTGGTACATGGGTACCGCGGATTCCATTTATCAGAATCTGGATTTTCTGAAGAGCAGCCACGAGCCTTATGTGGTCATTGCAGCCGGAGACGGTGTGTACAAGCTGGATTTCAATAAGGTGCTGGAGTATCATATTGAAAAGAAGGCGGACATCACGGTGGTGTGCACCCAGCTCCCCGCGGGAGAGGATCCTACCCGCTTTGGTATCATCAAAATGGATGAAGATTCCCGTATCGTTGAGTTTGAGGAAAAACCGGTGATCGCTACGGCAAATACCGTTTCCACAGGTATTTATATCATCAGAAGAAGACCCCTGATCGAACTCATTGAGCGGTGTGCACAAGAAGGGCGATATGATTTCGTAAATGACATTCTTGTCCGGTATCGGGGACTGAAGCGTATTTACGGATACAAAATGACGGATTATTGGAGCAACGTGTCCACTATGGAATCTTACTATCGGACCAATATGGACTTTTTAAAACCGGAGGTGAGAGATTACTTTTTCAACCAGTATCCTGACATTTACTCTAAGGTGGACGATCTTCCGCCTGCAAAGTACAATGTGGGATCAAAGGTAAAAAATAGTTTGATTTCCAGCGGTTCTATCATCAACGGAACCGTAGAGAACTCCATCTTATTTAAGAAGGTGTTCGTTGGAAATAACTGTGTAGTTCGTAATTCTATCATTTTAAATGATGTGTATTTAGGCGATAATTGCGTAATTGAAAACTGCATCGTGGAGAGCCGGGATACAATACGAGCAAACTCCTATCACTGTGGTGATAACGGAGTGAAGGTAGTTGTTGAACAAAACTCTAGATACCTGTTATAAAAGGAGATGTCGAAAAAAAAGATGTCCGGGTGAAGAAGAGTTTTTACTAATCATCGAAAGAGGAGAAAACTCATGAAGATAACAGATATTCGGATCAGAAAGATCGAGAAAGAAGGCAGGATGAAAGCGGTTGTTTCCATTACGTTGGATAACGAATTTGTGGTACATGACATCAAGGTTATTGAAAGCGACAACGGTATGTTTGTAGCAATGCCCAGCAGACAGACTCCGGACGGTGAATACAGAGACATTGCTCATCCCATCAATTCTGAAACCAGGAATATCATCCAGACAACTATTTTAGAGGCTTACGAGAGAGAGATGCAAGAGAACTGATTCCCTGCTTTGAACAAGAAGAGGGCGCCCCAAAAAGAAATCCTTTTGGCGGCGCCCTCTTTTTGGTTTGCCCGCCATGGGCGGGCTCTAACGGGTGAAAGTCCCGAATGCGCCTAGGCAACGAGGAAGCACATAGC
>CANQUC010000022.1 GCA_947626945.1 uncultured Lachnospiraceae bacterium
CAGAGAGGTTCATCACTTTGCCACGCTGCTTGGTTACGGCGCCTGCGCCATCAACCCCTATCTGGCTCTGGATACCATCAAAGAGCTGATCGACACCAACATGCTTGACAAAGATTACTATGCGGCGGTGGAGGACTATACAAACGCGGTTCTTCACGGCATTGTAAAAATTGCTTCCAAGATGGGAATTTCCACCATCCAGTCCTATCAGGGCGCTCAGATTTTTGAGGCCATCGGCATCAGCAAGGATGTGATCGATAAATATTTTACGGATACAGTGTGCAGGATCGGCGGGATCGACCTGGAGGATATCGCGAGAGACGTAGATGAACTTCACTCCAAAGCCTTTGATCCTCTTGGCCTGGACAATGATCTGACGCTGGACAGCATTGGCCGGCACAAGATGCGAAGCGGCGGAGAAGAGCATCTGTATAATCCCGTCACCATTCATCTGCTGCAGCAGGCCACCCGAAAGGGAGATTATGGGCTGTTCAAGCAGTATTCCGCAGCCATCCATGAGGAAACCCATGTGGGAAATCTTCGGGGGCTGATGGATTTCAAATATCCGGAAAAAGGCATTCCCATTGAAGAAGTGGAGGATGTGGATTCCATTGTCAAAAGATTTAAGACCGGCGCCATGAGCTATGGTTCCATCTCCAAAGAAGCCCATGAGGCTCTTGCCATTGCCATGAATACCATTCACGGCAAATCCAACAGCGGAGAGGGCGGCGAGAGCCTGGAGCGTCTGGAAAGCGCCGGAAAAGCTGTGAACCGCTGCTCTGCCATTAAGCAGGTGGCCAGCGGCCGGTTTGGCGTTACAAGCCGGTACCTGAACAGCGCGGTGGAGATTCAGATCAAGATGGCCCAGGGCGCAAAGCCTGGCGAGGGCGGACATCTTCCGGGAAAAAAGGTATATCCCTGGATCGCCAAGACCAGACATTCCACCCCGGGCGTGGGCCTGATCTCACCGCCTCCCCATCACGATATTTATTCCATTGAGGATCTGGCGCAGCTGATCTATGACCTGAAAAACGCTAACAAAAACGCCAGGATATCCGTAAAGCTTGTTTCGGAAGCGGGTGTGGGAACCATTGCCGCCGGCGTTGCCAAGGCGGGAGCGCAGGTAGTGCTGATCTCCGGCTACGACGGAGGAACCGGCGCCGCACCCAGAAGCTCCATTCACAACGCGGGACTTCCATGGGAGCTGGGTCTTGCGGAGACCCATCAGACTCTTTTGATGAACGGCCTTCGAAGCAAGGTGATGATCGAGACAGACGGCAAGCTGATGACCGGCCGGGACGTGGCAGTGGCCGCGCTTCTGGGCGCGGAAGAGTTTGGGTTTGCCACAGCGCCTCTGGTGACGCTTGGATGTGTGATGATGCGGGTCTGCAACCTGGATACCTGCCCTGTGGGAGTGGCTACCCAGAACCCGGAGCTTCGCAAGCGTTTTACGGGAAAACCGGAATATGTGATCAATTTCATGCGGTTTGTTGCCCAGGAGCTGCGGGAATACATGGCGAAGCTTGGAATGCGCACTTTGGACGAGATGGTGGGCCGGACGGATCTGCTCTGCAAGCGGGAGGATTTAAAAACCACAAAAGCAAAAAAAGTGGATCTTTCCAGAATTCTTGACAATCCGTATGCCATCGGGCAGAGAGAAAGCGGACAGAAAGTGATCTTTGATCCCGGTCAGGTTTATGACTTTGCGCTGGAAAAAACCCTGGATGAAAAGGTGCTGTTAAAGAAGCTCTCTACGGCGCTGGACAAGAAGCAGAAAAAGAGCATCGACATCGATGTGTCCAATACAGACCGGGCCTTTGGCACCATTTTTGGCTCGGAGATCACAAAGCGTTACGGCGACAGCCTGGAGCCCGACACCTTTACCATAAAGTGCCACGGCGCGGGAGGACAGAGCTTTGGCGCGTTTATTCCAAAGGGACTGACGCTGGAGCTTACCGGGGAAAGCAACGACTATTTTGGAAAGGGACTTTCCGGCGGCAAGCTGGTTGTGTATCCGCCAAAGGGCATTCAGTATCAGGAAGATGAAAATATCATCATCGGAAACGTGGCCCTGTACGGAGCTACAAGCGGCGAGGCCTACATCAACGGCGTGGCCGGCGAGCGGTTCTGTGTCCGCAATTCCGGCGCGGTTGCCGTAGTGGAAGGCGTGGGAGATCATGGCTGTGAATATATGACCGGCGGCCGGGTAGTGATCCTGGGAAGCACCGGCAAGAATTTCGCGGCTGGCATGAGCGGCGGCATTGCCTATGTGCTGGATGAGGACAGTTCTCTGTATATCAATCTGAATAAGGATATGGTGTCTTTGGAGGATGTGACCGACAAATACGATATCATCGAGATCAAGGATATGATCATGGCTCATGTGGCCTATACCAACTCCAAGAAAGGCAAGAAGATTCTGGATAACTTCAATCAGTATCTTCCAAAATTCAAGAAGATCATTCCTCATGATTACGCGCGGATGCAGAAAAATATCCTGAAGCTGGAGGAAAAGGGCCTGAGCGGTGAGCAGGCTTCCATTGAAGCCTTTTATGAGGCCATAAAGGAAGAAGCGTAATCGGATCTTTCAGATCAGAAAGAAAATTCAAAGGATGGATAGGAGAAAATCATGGGAAAACCAACAGGATTTATGGAATATGAGAGAGTGACCGGCAAGGCGGCCAGACCCAAGGAGCGGATCAAACATTTTCATGAGTTTCATGAGCCTCTTTCCAGGGAAAGCCAGCAGCTGCAGGGAGCCAGGTGTATGGCGTGCGGCGTTCCTTTCTGTCAGTCGGGAGCGACCATTGCCGGCATGACTTCCGGATGCCCGCTGCACAACCTGGTGCCGGAATGGAATGATCTGGTTTATCAGGGCAACTGGGAGGCGGCCTATAAGCGGCTGATGAAGACCAACAATTTTCCGGAGTTTACTTCCAGAGTCTGTCCGGCTCTCTGCGAGGCGGCCTGTACTTGCAATTTGAACACGGATCCGGTGAGCACAAAGGAAAATGAGCGCAGTATTATTGAGACTGCCTATGAAAGAGGCTACGCGGCTCCAAAGAAGCCCGGCGTCCGCACCGGCAAGACTGTGGCGGTGGTAGGCTCCGGCCCATCGGGACTGGCCGCGGCGGATCAGCTGAACAAGCGGGGCCACTCGGTAACCGTATATGAACGCTCTGACCGGCTTGGCGGCCTGTTGATGTACGGAATTCCGAATATGAAGCTGGAGAAGCAGATCGTTGAACGGAAAATCAGGATCATGGAAGAGGAAGGCGTTCAGTTTGTAACAAACGTCAATGTAGGGAAAGATATCACGGCAAAAGAACTGCTGGAAAAATATGACCGGGTGATTCTTGCCTGCGGGGCGTCCAATCCCAGAGACATCAAAGCTCCCGGAAGAGACGCCGATGGCATTTACTTTGCGGTGGATTTTCTGAAATCCACAACCAAAAGTCTTCTGGACAGCGGGTTGAAAGAGGGCACTTATATTTCCGCAAAGGATAAGCATGTTGTGATCATTGGCGGCGGCGACACCGGAAACGACTGTGTGGGTACCGCCATCCGCCATGGAGCCAGGTCTGTGACCCAGCTGGAGATGATGCCGAAGCTTCCGGACAAACGGGCGGAAAACAATCCCTGGCCGGAGTGGCCGAGAGTCTGCAAGACCGATTACGGTCAGGAGGAGGCCATCGCGCTGTTTGGTGGGGATCCCCGGATCTATCAGACTACGGTCAAGGAGTTTGTCAAGGATAAAAAAGGAAACTTATGTAAACTGGTCATTGTAAGTCTGGAAAGCAAAAAAGATGAAAAAACCGGCCGTATGATCATGACGGAGGTGGAAGGCAGCGAGAAGACCATCCCGGCGGATCTGGTGCTGATCGCCGCCGGTTTCCTGGGCAGTCAGGAATATGTGACCGGGGCTTTCGGCGTGGAGGTAAATGAGCGCACCAACGTAAAAACAGAGCCGGGCCGGTACAAGACGTCAGTTGACAGAGTATTTGCCGCAGGCGATATGCACAGAGGCCAGTCCCTTGTGGTCTGGGCTATCTGCGAGGGCAGGGAAGTGGCAAAGGCAGTGGATTATGACCTGATGGGCTTTACCAACCTGTAACAGCGCTCCACAGAGGCGGCTCTCTGGAAAATATCAGGATTTTATGTAAATGAAATTGCAAAGCGGCAGGAGGTATGGTATAATCTTTCTGCAAGTATGAGGCGGGCGTTTTAGCCTGCCTCTTCTGACGGTAAAAAAATAAGTAAAGGAATGAGCAGACTGATGAGAAACAAATGTAAAAAACTCTGCGCCGGTATGCTGGCGGCGTTTTTTTTCCTGGCTGCGCCCCTGCAGAGCTGGGCGGCCACCGATCTTTCCAGTTTCCCGGACAGCTACAGGTATTCCCTTCAGCAGATGATGAATGCCCATCCAAACTGGAGCTTTGAGCCATTTTACACAGGAATCAAATGGTCCGACGCCATGGCCTACGAAACGGAAGTGAATGTGAATCTGATCGAGCAGGACGCTACCGTTCCGGATTCCTGGCTTTCCAAAAAACAGAACGTAACCTTTCGCGGCGGACTGATCAATCTGTATGATTATCAGACAAAAAAATACTACATATTTAGCTCCCCCAACTGGGTGCAGCCCACAGATGAAGTGATCGCCTACTATCTGGATCCCCGCAATTTTCTGAATGATACGGATGTGTTTATGTTCAAGCATATGATCTTCAATGCGGGGTATCACACGCCGGATACAGTCAACGCGGTGCTGAAGGGCTCCTGGATGTACAACGCCAGGCTGGAGGACAACCCCTCCATGACTTATGCCCAGGCCTTTTACAATATCGGAAAAGAGCTTGGCATCAGTCCTTTTCTGCTTGCCACCCGTGTTGTGCAGGAGCAGGGGGTGTATGGAACGTCTCCGCTGATCTCGGGAACTTATCCGGGATATTCCGGGTATTACAATTATTTCAATATCGGAGCCACAGGCCAGACAAGCGCGGAAATATATGCCAATGGCCTCAATGAAGCAAAGAACGCGGGCTGGAATACAAGATACAAAGCGCTCAGAGGCGGCGCGGAAAAGATCCTTACCCGTTACAATGACCGGAATCAGACTACCATGTATTTTCAGAAATTTGATGTGGCAAACGGCGCGGTAGGCTATCATCAGTACATGCAGAATGTGCGGGCGCCCTACAGCGAAGGACGCCGCGTGCGCAATTCCTATCAGAACTGCGGTATTCTGGAAAGCGCCTTTGTATTTCGGATCCCCATTTACGAAAACATGCCTGCCGGCGCCTGTCAGCCGGACGGTTCACTGAAGTTTTTCCCTCAGATCAAACCGTCGGTGCCTGTGGAAAATCCTCAGCTGGGTGATGTGGACAGAAACGGAAGCGTAGGAGCGGAGGACGCCATTTTGGTTCTGAAAAGCATTGTCAGCCTGGAAACCCTTGACGACGCCCAGGTCCGGCTGGCGGATGTAAACGGCGCTGACGGCATAAGCGTGGAGGACGCCATTTTGATTCTGAAATATCTGGTGCGTCTCATCGAAAAGTTCCCGGCGGCCTGAAATAAGTGCCGGCAGATTTAACAATTTTTTCAATTTTTAACCGTTGACAATCTAAAAACGGAGGTATACTATATACTTTAATCGTCTGAACAAAAAAGGAGGAAATAAGATGAGACTGAAACCTTTAGGCGACCGCGTAGTATTAAAACAGATGGTTGCAGAAGAAACTACAAAGTCCGGAATTATCCTGGCCGGACAGGCAAAAGAAAAACCTCAGCAGGCAGAGGTGCTTGCGGTAGGCCCCGGCGTGAAGGAGGACGGAAAACTGATTCCCATGGAAGTGAAAGTGGGAGATCAGGTGATCTTTTCCAAATATGCCGGAACGGAAGTCAAGATGGATGAGGAAGAGTACATGATCGTAAAGCAAAGCGACATCTTGGCCATTGTGCAGTAAGTAAGGAAGTTTAGGAGGGAATCGAAATGGCAAAGGAAATCAAATATGGCGCGGAAGCACGCGCCGCTTTGGAGGCAGGCGTAAATCAGCTTGCCAATACAGTAAGGGTTACTCTGGGACCGAAAGGCAGAAATGTGGTTCTGGATAAATCCTTTGGAGCTCCGCTGATCACAAACGACGGCGTGACCATCGCGAAAGAGATCGAGCTGGAAGACGCTTTTGAGAATATGGGCGCCCAGCTGGTAAAGGAAGTGGCCACAAAGACAAATGACGTGGCAGGCGACGGAACCACCACCGCCACAGTTCTCGCTCAGGCTATGATCAACGAGGGAATGAAGAACCTGGCCGCCGGAGCCAATCCCATCATTCTCCGCAAGGGAATGAAGAAAGCGACGGATGTTGCCGTGAAAGCCATCGGCGAGATGAGCAGCAAGGTAAACGGCAAGGATCATATCGCAAAGGTTGCTGCCATTTCCGCCGGAGACATGGAAGTGGGCAACATGGTTGCGGACGCTATGGAAAAGGTCAGCAATGACGGCGTGATCACCATTGAGGAATCCAAAACCATGCTTACAGAGCTTGACCTGGTAGAAGGCATGCAGTTTGACCGCGGTTACATTTCCGCGTATATGGCAACGGACATGGACAAAATGGAAGCGGTTCTGGACAACCCCTACATTTTGATTACAGATAAAAAGATCAGCAATATTCAGGAGCTTCTGCCCATTCTGGAGCAGGTTATGCAGGCAGGCGCAAAGCTTCTGATCATCGCTGAGGACGTGGAAGGCGAAGCGCTGACCACCCTGATTGTCAACAAGCTGCGTGGCACATTTTCAGTTGTTGCCGTGAAAGCGCCCGGCTATGGCGACAGAAGAAAAGCCATGCTGGAAGACATCGCCATTCTCACAGGCGGACAGGTGATTTCCGACGAACTGGGTCTGGATCTGAAAGAGGCTACTTTGGACAGTCTTGGCCGTGCGAAATCCGTTAAGGTACAAAAGGAAAATACTGTGATCGTTGACGGCGAGGGAGACAAGGATGCCATCAACGGAAGAATCAGCCAGATTAAGCAGCAGATCACAGAAACCACCTCTGATTTTGACAGAGAAAAGCTGCAGGAGCGCCTTGCCAAGCTGGCAGGCGGTGTGGCCGTAATCCGTGTGGGCGCCGCCACAGAGACCGAAATGAAAGAAAGCAAGCTGCGGATGGAAGACGCTTTGGCTGCTACAAGAGCCGCTGTTGAGGAAGGCATCATTGCCGGAGGCGGATCTGCCTATATCCATGCGGCCAAGAAAGTGGCAGAGTTTGCCGCTACACTGGAGGGAGACGAGAAAACCGGCGCCAATGTGGTGCTGAAAGCTCTGGAATCTCCTCTGTATTTCATTGCGGCCAACGCCGGACTGGAAGGCTCCGTAATCATCAACAAGATCAAGGAATCCAAGACCGGAATCGGCTATGACGCGCTGAAAGGCGAGTATGTGGATATGGTGGAAGCCGGTATTCTGGATCCCGCGAAGGTAACCAGAAGCGCGCTGCAGAACGCGGTCAGCGTGGCGGCTACATTGCTGACAACGGAGTCCGTTGTGGCGAATATTAAGGAAGAAACTCCCGCAATGCCCGCAGGCGCAGGCATGGGCGGCGGTATGATGTAACAGCGGATGCAGTGTGCCGCCCGGGCGGCAAATGTATTTGGCATACCCAAAATAGGTTTTGGACAGAGAACGATCCGGAAATGCTGATCGTTCTCTGTTTTACTGTTGCAGGAGGAAAAAAATGTATTGTAAAAACTGCGGAGCGAAAAATGCAGACAACGCGCTGTTTTGCTGCAGCTGCGGAAAACCGATGGACGGCGGTTCGGACAGCGGAAACAAAATGGAGTGGAATGCGAAAAAGAAGAAAAATACCATGCTGTGGCTGATCCCGGTGCTGATCCTTGTGATTGCCGCGGTGGCAGCGGCTTTTATTCTGGCACAAAGGGCTGTCTCAAAAATGAATCAGGATAAAAAAACGGAAATGGATTCCGATACCGAAAAGGAAAAGAAAACAGAAGGCCCGGAAAAACAACAGCAGAAGTATACCTGGTATCTGGAGCCTTCCGTGGAAGCGGAGGACATCAATTGTCTGAACTATACCGGAGGCACCGGGATGCTTTTGAACGAGATGGGAAAGCAGGTGTCGGATCCCCTCTGCGTAATGAAAGATGGATCTGGTCTGTATCTGATCTCTTATGAGGGCCAGCTGAAAACAAAGGCATGCAGTTTTCTGAAATACTGGTTTGACGCCTACTGCGGCAGTCTCGTGGAACCAATGGATCAGGGAGAGTTTACCGACTGGACAGATTTTTTCTATGAAAATGGTCAGGTAAATTTGGGGCTGGTCTTTGGTGACGCGGGTGATAAAAGCCACGGCCAATTTGACGGCGTTGTGCTGTACAAGGACGGGATGCTGATTGAAAGAAGGTATGGGCAGGACGGGCCTGCCGGGGCCTTAAATACGCCGATGGGTGTGCTGCAGGTACAGGGAGACGACGTGTTTGGCACGGGAAAATACGCCATCGCAAAGGATGGCCGTCTGATAACCGACTTTATTTATGAAGAGTGCGGCGCTTTTCAGGATGGCCTGATCGCTGTGAAGAAAAACGGAAAATGGGGTTATCTTGACAAGGACGGTAAAGAGGTGATACCATTTTCTTATGATGCCTCCTGGAAGCAATTTTATCAGACGGCAGTGCTGAATCGGGAGGATTCAGAATATCAGAACATCGAATTTCGCCAGATCGACTTTGCCTATGGAGCTTCCGGCGGCTATGTGGTACTGTGCAGAGACGGCCGGTATTCCCTGGCGGATACAAGGGGCAGGGAAGTGATACCGGAAAACGAGTTTGAAGCCATCCGTCCTGTTTATGAGGGAAAGTGCTGGGTAAAACAGCATGGAAAATGGGGCGTGATCTGTCTGGAAGAACAGGAGGATGCGACGGAGAAAGACCGGGAAAGCAAGCCGGAGAAAACGGCCGCGCCTGAAGGGACTCAAAAACCGGCGGCCAGTCAGGCTCCAACCCAAAGCCCACAAATAACGCAGCAGATTCCGCAGGCTTCCGTGGATCAGATCAGCGCCATTTCTGCCACATCCAGCCTGACAGGAGACGGATACCCTCACGGATCGGATCTGGCCGTTGACGGCAATCTGCAGACCGGATGGTCTGAGGGCGCTCCCGGAAACGGCGTGGGAGAGGGCCTGAATATTACATTTTCCCAAACAATGCGTCTTGCCGGGATCCGGATCGCAAACGGCTATCAAAAATCCGGCGAGTTGTACGATAAAAACGCAAGGGTTGCCTCTCTGATCCTGACTTATTCTGACGGTACCACTGAAACGCTGGCTGTTGCCGACGTGACAGGCGTTCAGAATCTTACGCTGAGCCAGCCAAAGGAGACAGATTCCTTGCAGATCCGGATCGGATCGGTATATGAGGGAAGCAAGTATGAGGATACTGTGATTTCTGAGATCAGCTTTTTCTGACAGGATCCGGAAAGTTTCCCGTGTTTGTTTTGACAGAATGAAAACAGGGAGGAGTCAAAATGTATTGCACAAATTGCGGCGCAAAAAATGAGGACAATGCTGTTTTTTGCGGGAGCTGCGGACAGCCGCTGGAGAGAAAGAGTGCCGAAAGCGATTTGTCCGAGGAGAAGACCAGAGCTATGGACGGCCGGGACGGCTACCGAAACTACACGGTTTCAGAGATGGAGTCCATCATGGCAAAGGAGAAGCGCAGGAAAAAAAAGCCAATGTTCTGGCTGATCCCGGTGCTGATCGTGGTATTGGCCGCGGTTGCCGTAGGCGGGTTTTTCGCTTTCCGGTTTCTTTCCGAAAAAAAGAGCCGGAAAGAATATGAGGAAAATCTGGACCGGGCAGAGGAATATCTGGATGAGAAGAACTATGACAAGGCCGAGGAATTTTACCTGGAGGCCGTGGATCTGATGCCCGGGGAACAGGAGGCCTATCTGGAACTGGCGGATCTGTACCTGGAGCAGGAAAAATATGACCGGGCTGAGGAAATCCTGGAGGATGGAAAAGTCAGCGTTGACCGCACCGAAGAGATCCGGGAGAAAATAAAGGAAGTAAAAGAAGCCTCTGAAGAAGGATCCAAAGGCAGTAAAGAGACGGATTCGGAACCAAAGAAAACGGCAAAGCCTACTTCCAAACCTACCCCAAAGCCAACCCAAAAGCCTACTCCAAAACCTACTCAGGAGCCTGCTTCAAGTCCTGCGCCGACGCCTGCCGTGACGCCGTCTCCCCAAACGGCAACTTCAGGGGAATATGTGATCCCGGACAGCAGCTCCAGAAGGCTTACGGCCGCGGATCTGGCAGGATTGACCAAGGAGCAGCTGCGCTACGCAAGAAATGAGATCTACGCAAGGCACGGAAGAAAATTTCAGGATGCCGGGCTTCAGGCATACTTTGACAGCAAATCCTGGTATGTGGGTGTGATCGAACCGGACAATTTCAATGAAAATCTGCTGAATCAGATCGAAAAGGACAATCTGGATCTGATTCGCGCCGCGGAAGGCAAGTAAATCAAAAGCAAAGAGGGTATTCAAAAGGTCATTTGAAATGACCGGATGAATGCCCTCTTTTTTCTGTGCTGTAAATTTAGTAGTCCGATTTTTGCAAGGATCAGTCTCCCATCAGATATTCCAGAAACCGGATGGCGTTGTCGGTCTGCTGGGTGCTGACACAGATACTGAACACTGCCGGGACGATATAGGCCTTTTCCCTGACCAGCACAGGACTTTCTGACACGTCGATGCCGTAGGCGTGGCGGCCCGCGTCGCCTTTCCCGTCGGTGTACACAAGGAGATCCCGGTATTTTTCCAGATGGGCTTCATCCAGAATCTGTTCCAGATCCCCATAGGCGTCCATGGCCGCGTACTGGGTGTAGGTTTTGGTATCCTGCAGCACCACGTCCAGCCGCTTGGCGCCAAACATGGCAAGGAGCTTCTGGCTGGACATCATGCTCATCTGATCGGGTGTGGAATAATTGATCATCATGGAGCAATCCATCACCGTGCGTTTGTTTTTGATGTCGATCTGCTTGGCCTTTATAAACTCGTCCATCAGCTCCGGTTCGTCCTGATCCGACAGCTGGGTGTTGACAAAGGCGGCGTACAGCGCCACTTCCTTGTTGTTCTCAATGATCGTGGGAACAACTGTGGCGACCACTACAATGACGGCGATCAGGCCGATGATCTTCCATTTATAATAATCCCAGATGTATTCCAGCTTTTTTTTGCCGGAAAGATCCCGGAAAGTGACCTTTTCTTTCTGGATCACATTTTTCAATTCGTCGTCCTTGATCTCCGGTTCCAGAGTCAGTCTCATGGTATCACTCCCAAAACATTCTGCTTTTCAATTCAGTATAACACAATCTGTAAAAAAAGTCATAAAAAGATCAAAATAGGGGTTTGAAATTTGTGTGAACGACGTTATAATGAATACAGGATGTGCTGCGGATAAAGGAGGAAGTCTATGAATGATATTTATGTAGAACAGCTTGTAAAGCGAAAGTCAGATTACAAAAATGCTTTTTATAAAGGTCTGCTGGTCTTTCTTGTGGCAGCGTTCGTCCTGATGGGCTTTTTCTTTTACCGGATCTTCCTGTTGGTTGCGTTTGGTATGGGAGTGGCCGTGTATTATCTGATGCAGCTGTTTGATATTGAGTTTGAGTATCTGTATGTGAACGGTGAGCTTGATTTTGACAAGATCTACGCGAAATCCAGAAGAAAACGGATCCTTACGGTGACCATGGCACATCTGGAGATGATGGCGGAAAAAGGCTCCCATCATCTGGATTCCCTGCGGACCATGCAATATAAAACCTATGATTTCAGCTCCGGCACGGAAGAAAGCACGGTTTACGAGATGTATATCCATACGGAAACAGAACTTTATCAGATCTTTTTTGAACCAAATGAGGAGATCGTGAATGCCATCCGGCAGATCAGCCCCAGAAAAGTGATTTTGGCTTGACATTGACAGGCGGTTTTGTTACAATCTCAACATTATTTACTTCTAAAGAAAAGAGGATATGAGTATGAGCAAAATAATTGGCGAAGGAATTACGTTTGATGATGTGCTTCTTGTACCTGGCTATTCTGAGGTCATACCCAATCAGGTGGATCTGACAACCGATCTGACCAAGACGATCCGGCTGAATATTCCCATGATGAGCGCCGGCATGGATACGGTGACGGAGCACCGGATGGCCATTGCCATGGCAAGGCAGGGCGGCATCGGCGTGATTCATAAAAACATGTCTATTGAGGAACAGGCGGATGAGGTAGACAAGGTAAAAAGATCTGAAAACGGCGTGATCACAGATCCTTTCTTCCTGTCTCCGGACAACACTCTGGAGGACGCCAATGAGCTCATGGCAAAATACCGGATCTCCGGCGTGCCCATTACAGAGGGGAAAAAGCTGGTGGGCATTCTGACCAACCGGGATCTGATGTTTGAAACAGACTTTTCCAAAAAGATCAGGGAATCCATGACGTCAGAGGGACTGATCACCGCAAAGGAGGGCATTACCCTGGAGGAAGCGAAGCGCATTCTGGCCAGGGCAAGAAAAGAAAAGCTTCCCATTGTGGACGACAATTTTCATCTGAAAGGTCTCATCACCATCAAAGATATTGAAAAGCAGATCAAATATCCTCTTTCCGCAAAGGATGATCAGGGAAGACTGCTCTGCGGCGCCGCCGTAGGGATTACAGCCAATGTGCTGGATCGGGTGGACGCTCTTGTGGACGCCAAGGTGGACGTGGTAGTCATGGATTCGGCCCATGGGCACAGCGCCAATGTTCTGCGCACCGTGCATATGGTCAAGGAGAAATATCCAAGCCTGCAGGTGATCGCCGGCAATGTGGCCACGGGAGAAGCAACAAAAGCGCTTATTGAGGCCGGCGTCGACGCGGTAAAGGTGGGAATCGGTCCGGGTTCCATCTGCACCACCCGGGTTGTGGCCGGTATCGGCGTTCCCCAGATCACGGCGGTGATGGACTGCTATCAGGTCGCAAAGGAATATGGGATCCCCATTATTGCCGACGGCGGCATCAAATACTCCGGCGATATGACAAAAGCCATTGCGGCCGGCGCCAATGTGTGTATGATGGGCAGCATCTTTGCAGGCTGTGACGAAAGTCCCGGAGATTTTGAACTGTATCAGGGAAGAAAATACAAAGTATATCGCGGTATGGGTTCCATCGCGGCCATGGAAAACGGAAGCAAAGACCGCTATTTCCAGGCAGACGCGAAGAAGCTTGTGCCGGAAGGCGTGGAAGGCCGCGTGGCATACAAAGGCACTGTGGAGGATACGGTATTCCAGCTGATGGGCGGGCTGCGCTCCGGAATGGGTTACTGCGGTACGCCAACCATTGAGGATCTGAAAGCAAAGGGACGGTTCATTAAGATTTCCGCCGCGTCTCTGAAAGAAAGTCATCCTCACGATATTCATATTACAAAAGAAGCGCCGAACTACAGCGTGGACGAATAAAAATAAGACGGACTGCCCGGGAGGAATACCAGATTCCTGCTGTGGCAGTCCGGCCTGCTATGAAGATTGTTTGATGTGAAAAAGGGGGTTTTCATTATGAGCTATGATATTCTGGAAGGACGTTACCTGCAAAGTATGGCGGATCTGTATCCCACCATTGCCAAAGCGTCCACAGAGATCATCAACCTGCAGTCAATCCTGAACCTGCCTAAGGGAACGGAGCATTTTCTGACGGATATCCACGGAGAATATGAATCTTTTCTCCATGTGCTGAAAAACGGTTCCGGTTCCGTGCGCCGCAAGATTGATGAAGAGTTTGGAAATTCCCTTTCAGAAAGAGATAAGAAGGCGCTGGCAACGCTGATCTATTATCCCAGAGAAAAAATGGATCTGATCCGAAAAGAAGAAGACAATCTGGAGGACTGGTACAAGATCACCCTTTACCGGCTGATCCAGATGGCCCGCCGGGCTGCTTCCAAGTATACCAGATCCAAGGTGCGGAAGGCTCTGCCAAAGGATTTTGCTTATGTGATTGAGGAACTGATCACGGAGAAAAGCGAGGTCAATGACAAGGAGGCCTATTATAACGAGATCATCTATACCATTGTGCGGATCAAGCGGGCGGAGGAGTTTATCGTGGCCTTAAGCCAGCTGATCCAGCGTCTTGTTGTGGATCATTTACATATTGTGGGAGATATTTTTGACAGGGGCCCGGGCCCTCATATCATTATGGACACGCTGATGCGTTATCACTCTGTGGACGTGCAGTGGGGCAATCATGACGTGGTATGGATGGGCGCGGCTTCCGGCCATCTGGCCTGTATTGCCAACGTGATCCGGTTGTCTGCCAAATACGGCAATCTGGATACGCTGGAGGAGGGCTACGGAATCAACCTGATCCCCCTTGCCACCTTTGCTCTGGAAACCTATGGGGACGATCCCTGCGAATGCTTTGACATCAGCTACAATGAAAAGGAATATAATGTCAACGATCTGGAGCTGGACCGGAAAATGCACAAGGCCATTACCATTATCCAGTTTAAGCTGGAGGGGCAGGTCATTATGCGCAACCCCTCTTTCAAAATGGAAAAGCGGCTGCTGCTGGATAAGATCGATCAGGAAAAGGGAACTGTGCTGGTAGAGGGAAAAGAATATCCGTTGATCGAAAAGAACTTCCCTACGTTGGATCCAAAGGACCCCTACCGTCTTACCGAAGAGGAAACGGAAGTGATCAAGCGGCTTCAGGCGGCCTTTTTGCGCTCTGACAAGCTGCAGAAGCATGTGCGCTTTCTGTTTTCCAAGGGAAGTCTTTATAAGGTATACAACGGCAATCTGCTCTTTCACGGCTGCATTCCCCTGAACGCCGATGGCAGTTTTCGGAAGGTGCAGGTCTTTGACAAGGAATACAGCGGAAAAAGCCTTTATGATATTCTGGAGGTATATGCCCGGAAAGGATATTACAATGTACATAACCCGGAAGAACAGCAGAAAGGCCAGGATATTCTCTGGTTTATCTGGTCAAACGAAAATTCCCCGGTGTACGGCAAAGCCAAAATGGCCACCTTTGAGCGTTATTTCCTGACAGATCACGACATAAAGGCAGAGGAGAAAAATCATTATTACCGGCTGATCAACAGAGAAGACGTTGTAAATAAGATTTTGAAAGAATTCGGACTGGATCCCGACCATGCCCATATCATCAACGGGCATATGCCGGTTCAGTTAAAGAAAGGGGAGACGCCGGTGCGCTGCAACGGAAAGGTGCTGATCATAGACGGAGGCTTTTCCAAGGCCTATCAAAGTCAGACCGGCATCGCCGGCTACACCCTTGTATACAACAGCCACGGACTGCGCCTTGTGTCCCATAAGCCCTTTGAGTCAACGGAAAAAGCCATTATCAACGAAACGGATATCCATTCGGATTCGGTGATTCTGGAGTCTGTGGAGCGAAGAGAGCTGGTGGCGGATACGGACGACGGCAAGGAAATGCAGATGCGGATCTTTGAGCTGGAGCAGCTGCTGGGCGCTTACAGAACCGGTGTGATTGCGGAGCGGACATAAAGATCACGGCAGCAAATCCGCAAGTCCGGGAAAGGGGCCAAGGCTCCTTTTGAGGATTCCGTGCATCTGCGCGATGGCAACGCCGTAATTGGTCATAGGCACCTTTTGGGCTTTCGCGTGACCGGCCCGATACCGCATTTCCCGCTCATTGAGCATACAGCCGCCGCAGTGGATCACAAGGGCGTAGGAAGACAGGTCGTCGGGAAATTCCCTGCCGGAGGTAAAGGAAAAGCGGATGTCTTTTTTGGCATATTCCCTGATCCAGGCAGGAAGCTTTACCGTGCCGATGTCGTCACACTGGCGATGGTGGGTACACCCCTCGCTGATCAGTACCGTATCCCCGTCCTTTAGCCGGCTCAGCTGTGCCGCCCCTCGGACGGAATCGGACAGATTTCCTTTATATCGCGCGAACAGAATGGAAAAAGAGGTCAGCGGGATATCTTCCGGAGTGTCTTTTGCAACTTTTCCAAAAGCCTGGGAATCGGTGATAACGATCCTGGGCTTTTTTTCAAGAGAGGCCAGCGTCTCTTTCAGGCTCGTTTCCTTTGTGACGATGCTGATGGCGCCCGCTTCCAGAATGTCCCGGATGGTCTGCTGCTGTGGAAGAATCAGCCGTCCTTTTGGGGCGGCGGAATCAATGGGAACCACAAGTACCGCCAGGTCATTTGGAGACAAAAGATCCGAAACGATGGGTTTTTCAGCCGGATGGGAATCTTTTGCCAGACTGCCGATCCGTTCTTTCAGTTCCCGGATATTGGTTCCCAAAAGAGCGCTGACATAGATGGCGGGCTGATTGCTGTCCGTGTCTGTGTCCCCAGGCGCTTCTTTTTGCAGGTCCGCCTTATTATACGCAATGAGATAGTTAATGTCCCGTTCCTGAAACATGCCAATCAGATCCCGGTCTGCCTTTTGAAGCCCTTTTGTGGCGTCCGCTACCAGAACGGCAATATCAATGATCCGCAGCACTTCCATTGTTTTTTGAACCCGCAGGGCGCCCAGAACGCCGGTATCGTCTATGCCGGGTGTGTCAATGATCACCACGGGGCCCAGAGGGAGCAGCTCCATTGTTTTGCGCACCGGGTCGGTAGTGGTGCCCTTGACGTCCGAGACCAGAGAAAGGTTCTGTCCGGTGACCGCGTTGACAAGACTGGACTTCCCGCAGTTGCGGAGGCCGAAAAAGCCAATGTGCAGGCGCTGGGAAGATGCGGTGTCGTTTAAACTCATAAAAATCCTCCTTTATCAGAACCGGAAATCCCGGCGGTTGGAGTTTTTGATATCTGTAATATTCTGCGCGGCGATCTGCCGTACTTTTTCTTTTGGAATCTTCTTCAGTTCCTGTTCAATCAGCTTATAACCGATCTCTTTTGTGTCCTCAGAAGCGTAATCCACCAGATATTCCGTCAGAGTCATCAGCGCGTTTGGATGACAGCAGTTCTGGATCTGTCCCGATTTGCACAGGCTCATGAACCGGTCACCTGTACGGCCCTCCCGGTAACAGGCGGTACAGAAAGAGGGGATGTATCCCAGGCGCATAAGCCAGTTTACCACCTGGTCCAGGGTCCGCTGATCGGATACGTCAAACTGCTCGGAATCATGGGGCCGTTCCTCCTCGGTATAGCCTCCCACAGAGGTTCTGGAGGCGCCGCTGATCTGGGAAATGCCCAGCTTCAACGCCTGTTCCCTGACCTGCTGGGATTCTCTTGTGGAGATGATCATGCCGGTATAGGGAACCGCAATGCGGATGCAGGCAATAAGCCTTTCAAACAGCTGGTCGGAGATCCCGTTGTCAAAAACGTCAGGGTCGATATCATCCGCGTGTTTTACCCGGGGAACGCTGATGGTATGGGGGCCTACCCCATGTACAGCCTCCAGATGTTCCGCGTGCATCAGCAGTCCCACAAACTCATATTTGTACAGCTCCAGGCCAAATAAAACCCCGAGACCCACGTCGTCGATGCCGCCCTCCATGGCCCGGTCCATGGCTTCCGTATGATAATCGTAGTCATGCTTGGGTCCTGTGGGATGGAGTTTCAGATAGCTTTCTTTGTGATAGGTTTCCTGAAACAGAATGTAGGTGCCGATCCCCGCGTCTTTTAATTTCCGGTAATTTTCCACGGTGGTGGCGGCGATGTTTACGTTTACCCGCCGGATGGCGCCGTTTTTGTGCTGAATGCCGTAGATGGTATGAATAGAATCCAGAATGTATTCAATGGGGTTGTTTACCGGATCTTCCCCGGCTTCAATGGCAAGACGCTTATGGCCCATATCCTGCAGGGCAATGACTTCTCGGCGGATTTCCTCCTGGGTCAGTTTCTTTCGCGTGATGTGTTTGTTTTTCATGTGATAGGGGCAGTAAAGGCAGCCGTTGACGCAGTAATTGGAAAGATAAAGGGGCGCAAACATGACGATGCGGTTTCCGTAATAAGCCAGTTTGATTTCCTCCGCGAGACGGTAGATTTTTTCTGTCATTTCAGGCAGGCCGCAAAGCAGCAGCACCGCGGCCTCTCTGTGGGTCAGCCCCCGGCAGACTGTCCCGGAGGCAGTTTTCCGGGGACGTGCCTTGTCCAGAATGTCTTGTACCAGTTCCCGGTTGTATTTGTTTTCCTCCGCATAGGCAAGAGTGTCCAGAATTTCCTGGTTGTTGATGAATTCTTCCGCGTGAAGTGATTTTGGATCATAAATTGCCATGGTATTTTTTTCCTTTCTTTTATGTATCAGAGGGACGCATAATCGCCTCTGTCAATCACGATCTGATAGCCGATGGATGCCATTCTCTTCTTCAGGCATTGGAGGCATTCGGCGGCTTCGTCTCCGGTGCAGATCTTGTTGTCATAAAGCTCATACTTTTTCCGCACGGAAATGGGAGACAGATTGGGCATTACCACGTTTGCTCCGGATAAGATCCCCTTTTCCCTGCCCCTGGGATCAATGGTGCCAAGGGCGGTTGTGGCGGGAAGCAGTACAGACGGCAGGATCAGCCGGATGACGGACAGCAGATAACAGGTCAGCTCTGCCGTCCCCGGGGGATGATCCCCATAGACGGTAGCCTGATGGGGGATAAAAGGCCCGATCCCGCACATGTGAGGCCGGAACGTTTCAATCAGCTTCAAATCCTCTGCCAGATGTCTGGCCGTCTGCCCGGGGGAACCCACCATAAAACCGCAGCCGGTCTGGTATCCGATTTCTTTAAGCTGTTTCAGGCAGGCAATCCGGTTTTCATAGGACAATTCCCTTGGATGCAGGGAGCCGTAATGGATCGGATCCGCGGTTTCATGCCGCAGCAGATAGCGGTCCGCGCCGGCGTCAAACAGACGCTGATAGCTTTCTCTGGTCCGTTCGCCGAGAGAAAGGGTTACGGCACAGTCCGGAAACTTATTTTTAATAGCAGACAGAAGCCTTTCCAGAATCTCGTCGGTAAAAAATCCGTCTTCGCCGCCCTGCAGCACAAAGGTGCGAAATCCAAGGGCATAGCCCTGTCCGCAGCAGTCCAGTATATCCTCCAAAGTCAGCCGGTAACGCCGGCAGGAAGAATTGCTTTTTCGGATTCCGCAGTAGTAGCAGTCATTTTTGCAGATATTGCTGATCTCGATCAGTCCCCGGATGTATACGGTGTTGCCGTAAATGGATTGGCGCAGGGCGGATGCCTTTTGAGCCAGGCATCTTGCGGCCTGAGGCGTGTAACCGTCGATCAGGGACTCATATTCCTCCAGGGTAAGGCTGTGGGTCTGCTCCAGTTTGTCAATCAGCTTCAACAGGTCCTTTTTCATTGCAGGTTGTTCCTTTGCTGTCAGATTGGAATCAGCGGCTTTTTCGAAAAGCAGGCGCCGCCGGATTCCCAGCGCGTCCATGGCAAATTATAGCTCCAAACAAAAAAACTGTCAATAATAAGCCCGAAAGGAAATCAGGGACAGAGGATCTTGGAAAAACGGATCGGAGCAGGAAAAATTGACACAGGCGGATTTGTGGGATAAAATGGAAACTAGTCCGGACATCCGGACAGAATTATCAGAAAGCGCGGGCATAGTATCCATGTCCGGAACGGAGAGCGGAATGGCAAATTTTACAAAGAAGGCAATTCAGGAATCTTTTCTCAGGCTGTTGATGGAACGGCCACTTTCTCAGATCACAGTGAAAGATGTTGTGGCGGACTGCGGGGTAAACCGGAATACATTTTATTATTATTTTGATGATATCCCCAAACTGATTGAAACCATTTTCACAGAAGACGCGGAGGCCATCATTCAGGCATATCCCGCCGTGGAAAGGATCGAAGACTGTCTGGACGGATTTATCGAATTTGCCCTGGCAAAAAAACGGGCCATATTACATATTTACAATTCTGCCAACCGGGAGCTTTACGAACAGTATCTCTGGAGAGTCTGCGGCCATGTGATCAGCTCTTTTCTGAATGCCGCCCTGAAAGGACGGAAAATCTGTCAAAGCGATTTTGAGGCCATCCGGAAATATTTAACCTGCGTGGGATTTGGCGTTGTCTCCGGTTGGGTTGCCACCGGCATGACAGGAGACATTCACGGGATCGTTTCCCGTATCTGCGAGATCAAAAAAGGAATGATGGAAGAGATGATTTCCCGCTGTGAGGAAAGCCGGTAAAGAACAGGATGCCGCGCGGCGCCCGTTTTACAGACAGCCGCGGGAAATTCAGACATTTGACGCCCCGTGCCTGATTTTCAGGCACGGGGTTTTTGATTGTCTGTATCCCGGGAAAGCCTCCGTGACTATAATGATACCAAAAAGAAAATCTGTTTTTAAGGAGGTTTTGTTTTATGAAGATGCGTTCTGCCGCTCCTATGCGGGTGGCCAAGATCGGCTACATTTTCCTGTCGTTGTTGTTTTGTGCCGCAGGCATATTCCTGATCGCGAAACCGGATCTGTCCATGAAAATGATCGGCATATTTGTGGGCGTGGTGATGCTGCTGTTTGGGGCAGTGAAGCTGGTGGGCTATTTTTCCAAAGATCTGTACCGGCTGGCGTTTCAGTATGATCTGGAGTTTGGAATCCTGCTGCTTGTACTGGGCGCGATCATCCTGCTGAACCCCAAAAATCTGATGACGTTTCTCTGCATTTCCCTGGGCATGGCGGTCTTACTGGACGGACTGTTTAAGATCCGCATCGCGATGGATTCCAGAGAGTTTGGCATCAAAAGCTGGCCCCTGATTCTGGCCATGGCCATCATCACGGGAATTGCGGGAGGCGTACTGGTCTTTGACGCCGGAAAGGGCGCCGGGCTCCTGACGGTGCTTCTTGGGATCTCTCTTTTGGCTGAGGGCATCCTGAACCTGTACACGGTAGTCTGTACCGTACTGATCATCAAGCACCAGAAGCCGGATGTGATAGACGTGGAATTTGACCACATCGATGGAAGGGAAAGGTGACGGATTGTGAAATTTGCAAAAGCGGTTGTCAGACGCCCGGTCCCCATACTGATCATTACGCTGATCCTTCTGGTGCCGTCGGTGATCGGAATGATCAGTACGAGAATCAATTACGATATGCTGGACTATCTTCCGGAGGATATGGAAACGGTAAAAGGGCAGGACGCGCTGTTAAAGGATTTTGGAAAGGGCGCGTTTTCCTTTGTGATCGTGGAAGATATGCCCGCAAAAGACGTGGCGGCGCTGAAAGAAAAGATTGAAAAGACAGACCATGTGGATACCGTTCTCTGGTATGATTCCATTGCGGATCTGTCTGTTCCCATGGAACTGCTGCCTGAGAAGCTCTACCGGCAGTTCAATACGGACAACGCCACGATGATGGCGGTGTTTTTTGATACATCCACCTCCTCCGACATTACCATGGACGCCATCCGGCAGATCCGTCAGATTACCGGAAAGCAGTGTTTTGTTTCGGGAATGTCCGCCCTGGTAACGGATCTGAAGGATCTGTGCGAAAAGGAGGAACCCGTTTATGTAGGGATCGCGGTGCTGCTTGCCAGCGCCGCCATGCTGCTTTTGCTGGACAGCTGGCTGATCCCCTTTGTGTTTCTGGCCAGTATTGGGATGATGATCCTGATCAACCTGGGCACCAATTATTTTATGGGAGAAATATCATATATTACGAAAGCCCTTTCAGCCGTGCTTCAGCTTGCGGTGACAATGGATTACTCAATCTTTCTCTGGCACAGCTATAATGAATGGCGCCAAAGGTCCGGGGACAAGGAAAGCGCCATGGCTTCCGCGATCCGGGAAACGCTGGTTTCCATCGTAGGAAGCTCGATCACCACGGTGGCCGGATTCATTGCCCTTTGCTTTATGTCCTTTACCATGGGACGGGATCTGGGAATCGTTATGGCAAAGGGCGTTTTGCTGGGGGTGCTTGGCTGCGTGACGGTGCTTCCGTCTCTGATCCTGATATTTGACAAACCTCTTCAGAAGACAAAACACCGGTCGCTTTTGCCGGATATGAACGGCCTGGCAAAAGGTGTGGTCCGGATTTTTCCGGTATTTCTTCTGCTGTTTGTCCTGATTGTCCCTCCGGCGTATTATGGATACAGCAAAACCCAGGATGAGGTCTACTATGACCTGAGCAAATGTCTTCCGGATGATATGGATTATGCCATCGCAAACCGTAAGCTGTCGGAAGAATTTCATGTGGCCTCCACTCATATGCTGCTGGTAGATGGAGATCTGCCGGCAAAATCTGTCCGGGAAATGTCAGAAGAGATGGAGCAGGTAGACGGGATCAAATATGTGCTTGGGCTGGAATCCATAGTCGGTTCCCGTGTTCCGGAGGAAGTGCTGCCGGAATCACTTACCGGCATGCTGAAAAGCGGTCAGTGGAAACTGATGCTGATCAACTCGGAATATCCGGTGGCAAGTGATCAGGTCAATGATCAGATCAATGAACTGAACAGCATTTTGAAAAAATATGATAAAAGCGGAATGCTCATCGGCGAGGGGCCCTGTATGAAAGATATGATCGAAACCACCTCCCATGATTTCCAGGTGGTAAATATGATCTCCATCATTGCCATTTTCCTGATCATTGCGCTGGTGGAAAAAAGCGTTTCCCTGCCGTTTATTCTGATCGCCGTAATTGAAACCGCAATTTTTATCAACCTGGGACTGCCTCACTATCTGGGACAGAGTCTGCCATTTATCGCGCCCATCTGCATCAGCACCATTCAGCTTGGCGCCACGGTGGATTACGCGATTTTAATGACTACCAGGTATAAATCGGAGCGGATTGGGGGAAAAGAAAAGAAAGAAGCTGTCCGGATCGCGCTTTTCACTTCAATTCCGTCCATTATCGTTTCCGGAATGGGATTGTTCGCGGCTACCTTTGGTGTAGCGGTATATTCTGACATCGATATGATCGGGTCCATGTGTATGCTGATGGCAAGAGGCGCTATTATCAGTATGCTTGCGGTGATCCTGATTCTGCCGGCTCTGCTGATTCTGGCAGATCCGCTGATCTGTGCCACAACCATTGGAATGAGAAAAAAGAATCTGACAAACCAAAAACAGGAGGATGCTTGAAATGAAAAGATCGATCATGAAAATCGCGGCGCTGTGCATGGGCGTCGCGGTAGCTACGGGCAGTATTGCCTGTACCGTATATGGACTGAACAAAGAGGAACAGAAGACGGTGAAAACGGCGGAGGCAAAACCCACGGAAGAATCCGGCAGAGAGGAGTCAGAGGAAAAGGATGAAACCGTTTATGTTCTTACGGCCGCCGACGGCTCTGTGGAAAAGATCATCGTCAGTGACTGGATCAAAAACGCTCTGGGAAGCAAGGTGATCAGCGACAAAACGCAGCTGAAGAATATAGAAACGGTGAAAGGCGAGGAAAGCTTCCAAACCGGAAGCGACAGCAGCTGTATCTGGGACGCTCAGGGAAATGACATTTATTATCAGGGAAATATCAACAAAGAACTGCCGGTGGATATGAAAGTCACATACACGCTGGACGGGACGCCCATCTCCGCAAAAGAACTGGCGGGAAAAAGCGGAAAGGTGACGATCCGCTTTGACTATACCAACCGCCAGTATGAGGAAGTGGATCTGAACGGAAAGAAAGAAAAGATCTATGTGCCCTTTGCCATGGTTACCGGGCTGCTGCTGGATGATCAGATATTTACCAACGTGGAAGTGACCAACGGAAAGCTGCTGAACGACGGAAGCCGTACCGCCGTGGTGGGGGTGGCATTCCCGGGAATGCAGGAAAATCTTGCTCTGTCAGAGGATCAGATCAGGATCCCCGACTATGTAGAGATCAGCGCGGACGCAAAGAAATTTGCCCTGGACATGACGGTGACACTTGCCACAAACCAGATATTTCGCGATGTGGATACCAAAGATCTGGATTCCGTGGACGATCTGAAAGCCTCCGCGGAAACTTTGCAGGGCGCTATGAATCAGCTGATGAGCGGCTCCTCAAAGCTTTACGAGGGAATTTCTGAGCTTCTGACAAAGTCCGGCGAACTGACAGACGGCGTTGATCAGCTGTCTGCGGGGGCCGAAACGCTGAAAAACGGCACCGGAGATCTGGACGATGGGGTCGCCAAACTGCAGTCCGGGGCAGATAAGCTGTCGGAAGGCCTGAATACCCTTACAGCCAACAACGACGCGTTAAACGGCGGGGCAGAGCAGATCTTTCAGACGCTGCTTGCCACAGCGGACGGTCAGCTGAAAGCCGCGGGGCTTAATGTGCCCGCGCTGACCATTGCCAATTATGAGGAGGTTCTGACGGGAGTGATCTCGTCTCTGGATGAAAACGCGGTATATGAAAAAGCGCTCAAAACTGTAACGGAAGCCGTAGAGGCAAAGAGAGAGTTCATTCAGAGCCAGGTAACGGACGCGGTGCGAAAAGAAGTAGAGGAACAGGTAACGGAAGCGGTAAGAGAGCAGGTGACCGCTCAGGTGACGCAGGCTGTTTCGGCGTCTGTGGAAGAACAGGTTATTTACGGGGCGCTGCAGATGAACCGGGAAAGCTATGAGGCGGCAGTAAAGGCCGGCATGATCGATGAGAAGACTCAGGCGGCCATTCAGGAGGCAGTCAGCGGGCAGCTGGAAAGCAAACAGGTGACGGACACCATACAGGCAAAAACAGAAGAGGCGATGGCCGCGGAAACCGCATTGTCTGCTATCGCGGCAAATACGGAAGAACAGATGAAAAGCGATTCCATAAAAGAAACCGTTGCCTCCAACACGGAAATGCAGATCAAAAAGGCCATTGCGGACAATATGGCGTCTGAGGAAGTACAGGCGCAGCTGGCACAGGCGTCAGAAGGCGCAAAGGCTGTGATCACCCTGAAAACCTCCCTGGACAGCTATCAGACTTTTTATGACGGCCTCCGGTCCTATACTGCCGGCGTCACTCAGGCGGCATCCGGCGCGGGAGAACTGAAAGCGGGAACGGAAGAATTGAAAAGCGGAGCGGATCAGCTGAGCGCAGGATCCGCTAAGCTCTATGACGGAATCGGTCAGTTAAAGGCCAAGATCCCGGCTCTTGTGGATGGCGTGTCACAGCTGCAGGGCGGATCCGGGCAGCTTGACGGCGGCCTGACGAAGCTGAACGATCAGGGAATCCAAAAGCTGACGGACGCCGTAAACGGCGATCTGAAGGGACTGGCGGAGAGAATCCGCGCAACAAAGAAGGTGGCTGAAGGCTACCGGACTTTTGCGGGGGCAAGTGAGGAAATGGACAGTCAGGTGAAATTTATTTACCGTACAGATTCCATTGCATATTAAAAATCAGGGAGCGCTGTCAGCTATGGCAATTCATTCTGAAAAACAGGCGGAGATTTTTGAAAAGGTTCCCGTAAGGCGGGCGGTACTGACCCAGATCATCCCGGCAGTGGCCAGTCAGATGGTTACGCTGGTCTACAATCTGGCGGACACTTATTTTGTGGGAATGTTGAACGATCCGGATCAGACCGCGGCGGTAACGGTGGCTATGCCCGCCTTTTTAATGCTGACAGCCATTTCCAATCTGTTTGGCGTAGGAGGCGCCAGCATGGCGGCCAGGTCTCTCGGACAAAAGGAAAAGGACAGGGCAAAGCAGATCACAGCCGTATCTTTTTATGGAGGACTGCTGCTGTCGGTTCTGTTTTCCATGCTGTTCTTTCTCTGGGCCCGGCCCATTCTGCGCCTGTGCGGCGCTACCGGATCCACCGGCGGATATGCTTTTGCCTACGCCAAATGGGCGATCGTCCTGGGAGGCCCGGCCGCGGTGCTCAATACCCTTTGCGCCAATCTGGTCCGGGCTGAGGGAAAGGCCGGGATCGCTTCCTTTGGAGTTTCCATGGGAGGCGTGATCAATCTCTTTCTGGATCCTCTTTTTGTGCTTCCGGAATTTCTGGGATACGGCGCCCAGGGAGCGGGGATGGCAACGGCGCTATCCAACCTGGCGGCTGCCGTTTATTTTATCGGATATCTGATCTTCAAAAGACAGACGTCGGCAGTGAGCATTTCTTTGCGCCATCTGCCGTCTGCGTTTCATCACTTGAAAGGGATCCTGACTGTTGGGATCCCTTCTGCCTTACAGTACGCTCTGACAGTGGTGGCTGTGGGGGCTTTGTCCAAGTTTGTATCCGGATATGATACGGAAGCGGTAGCCGGTCTGGGGATCGTGAAAAAGCTGGATCAGCTGCCCTTGTATTTTTCCATTGGGGTGTCTAACGGTTTGCTGCCCTTGCTGTCCTACAATCATGGGGCAAATAATCCAGGACGGCAGCGGCAGGCTTTCCGGTTCGGATGCGGGATATCGCTTGGTTTTTCCCTTTTCTGTCTGGTCTGCTACGAGGCGTTTGCCCCCTGGCTGGCAGGACTTTTTATTGACGACCTGCAGACAAAGATGTACGCGGGGAGATTTCTTCGGATCATGGTTACCGCCATGCCTCTGATGTCGGTGTGTTATCCCATGATCATTCAGTTTCAGGCAATGGGCAGAGTCAAAGAGTCTGTGGTCTGCTCGATTTTGCGAAAAGGCGTGTTGGATATCCCTCTTTTGTGGGTGATGGACCGTCTCATTCCTCTGTATGGATGTATGATGGTGCAGCCCATTGTGGACGCGGTCTCTCTTATCATCGCGGTTTTCTTTTACCGGAGGATTCTGCGTGAACAGCCGGAGGGCAGGTAAAAATCTGTTGTCTCCGGGCAGGGCTTGTGGTAAGATAGGAAGAAAACAACCCGGCGGGGTTTTCGCGCCGGGCAGGTGTATCTGAAAAAGGGAGGATCATCCATGATTTATAAAGGGTTTCAGGACCTGAAGCTGTCCGCTCTTGGAATGGGCTGCATGCGTCTGCCGGTGAACGGCCGGAAGGGAGACGACGTGGATCAGGCGGCGGTGGAAGAAATGATCGGCTATGCCATGGAACAGGGCGTCAATTATTTTGATACTGCCTGGGGTTACCACGGAGGCAACTCAGAGAAAATTCTTGGGCAATGTCTGAAAAAATATCCCAGGGACAGCTATTATCTTGCCACAAAATTTCCGGGATATGCGCTGTCCAATATGGATAAAGTGGAAGAAATCTTTGAAGAGCAGCTGGTACGGTGTCAGACAGATCATTTTGATTTCTATCTGTTTCACAACGTCTGTGAGATGAACCTGGACGCTTATCTGGATCCGGCCTATGGAATCTTTGCGTATCTGATGAAGCAGAAAGAAAATGGCCGTATCCGCCATCTGGGATTTTCCACCCATGGCAGCTGTCAGGTGATCCGGCGTTTTCTGGAGGCCTACGGCCATCAGATGGAGTTTTGCCAGATTCAGCTGAACTATCTGGACTGGACCTTCCAGGACGCGGCGGCAAAGGTAGATCTCCTGAACAAAAAGGGCATCCCGGTGTGGGTGATGGAGCCTTTGCGGGGCGGCAGGCTTGCCAGACTTTCCGGGGAAAATCTGGAGGCGCTGCAGGCGCTGGATCCGGACAGATCTCCGGCAGAGTGGGCGTTCCGTTTCCTGCAGACAGTGCCCGGCGTGACCGTGATTTTGTCGGGCATGTCAGATCTTTCACAGCTGAAGGACAATGTGCGGATGTTTTCCAATAACGCGCCTTTAAATGACCGGGAGAAGAAGGCGCTGCTTGCGGTGGGCGACCGGATCCGGAAAGAGAACAGTCTGCCCTGTACGGAATGCCGGTACTGTATGCCCCATTGTCCCAGAGAACTGGACATACCGGAGCTTTTGAAGCTGTACAATGAGCACAGGTATACCGGAGGCGGCTTTATCGCGCCTATGGCGCTGCAGGCGCTGGACCGCAGCAAACGCCCGGAGGCCTGCCTGGGCTGCAGAAGCTGTGAGGCTGTCTGTCCTCAGCAGATTAAAATCTCAGAGGTTATGGCGCAGTTTGCGGAAATGTTGTGACCGGTTATGAATTTCACGGGGATTTTTGTTGACAAAGAAAGAGCAATGTGATATAAATAACAGGTGGGTTTTCGGGATGTCTGCCGGTTTGCCGGCGCAGACCGCGAAATCTGTCTGAAGGGCTATAGTTCAGTTGGTAGAACGTTGGTCTCCAAAACCAAATGTCGAGGGTTCGAGTCCTTCTGGCCCTGCTGTGACCGCCGGATTTTTTACTGTATGTAAGAAATCCGGCGGTTTGTTTTTTGTGAGAAATCCGGATCTGTCAGCCGTTAAAAGTCCGCTTTTGGACTACTCCGACGGCAGGGTAACGGCAATCTGCAGGTCCCGAAAGAGCTGGCGCACATACTGATCCCAGGTCTGTTCCAGCAGTTTGTCCAGAGAAAAAATATGTAGGGAAACGCCGGTGGTGCACAGAATCCGTCCGTTGGCGTACTGGATGTTTAAAAACAGTCCGGCGATCTGATCCGGCGCGACGCCGCTGCCGGCAGAGGCAGACGCAAGCTTTGCGATGCGGCCGGCGCAGGCGCTGTCGGCCATCAGAATGAACTGAAAGGACAGGGGAAGCCGTTTTCCCTTGATACGCTGAAACGCCAGCTCCCGAAACTCCGACCAGTTGGCGTAACGGCGGGGATTTCCCTGGGGATCGGTAAGCTGGTCCGGATCAAAGAAGTCCTGGTTCAGTCTGCCGTCCATGGTAACGGTGGTGCCGGTAACGATGGTTCCCCTGGAAAGGAGAAAAGGGTCAAACGCCTTTGATGCCAGCAGTTTTACGGTAAAATCTTTTGTGTCTTCAATTTGCAGTGCGATCATGTGAACCTCCAGATGAATCTTTTGCAGTTTCTGTCTGTGTTTTGCCGGACGGACTGCCCATGGAAATCCAGATAATGGATGCGCAGACAAGCGTCAGGCCGATTCCCAGGGTAAGGGTGAAGGGTTCTCCGCAAAAAAGACCGATGACGCTGCCGGAAACAGGAATCAGAAATTTATACATGGACAGTTTTCCAACGGGAAGATACTGAGCGCACCAGTACCAGATCCCAAAGGGAACGGCGGACGCAAGGGCCAGTATCCATAAAATGCCAAAGGCTTTCCAGCTCCAGACAAAGGCCCCGGGTCTGCCGCCCATTATCATACCGGTAAGAAACAAAGCGGCGGAACCAAAAACCAGATTCCAGCCTGTCATTACAAAGGAATTCAGGTCGGAGGAAATGCGTTTTCCGGCCATGGTGGCAATGGCAAAGATCAGGCCGTGGATAAGCATGAAGCCCTCGCCGGTCAGGTGAAATCCCGAAAACAATTGAGAAAGAGACGTTCCGGGTTTTCTCTGAGACAGGATCAGTCCGGCAAATCCAAGAATCAGCGCGCCGCATTTTTGCCAGTTAAGCCGGTCGTCCCTGTAAAAAAAGTGGGCCAGGATTACGCCGAAGAAAATACCGGACTGCCCAATGATGCTGGCGCTGATACTGGACGCGATGTTCACATTTCCGATGTTGAAAAAATAGTAGGAGACCGTGGTGGACAGCAGGCCCATAAACAGAACCTGTCCCCACTGTTTCTTTTTCAGGCGGAAAAGAGAGTTGCCGGTACATTTCGCAAATAACAGCGTCAGGATCCCCGCCAGAAAGAAACGGATGCTGACAGCCACAAGCATCTGCCCGTTGTAGGTGTCTGCAAACCGCTCCGTGGTAATCTGCAGCTCTTTGTAAAAGATCCGCAGAAGCTGAAAGGGCGTTCCCCATACGATACATGCGATAATGGCCGCGACGGTTACAAGCTGTCTGCGGTTTTTTTTGAAAAAGGCGTTTCTGTCAGATCGCCGTTCCATTACTTGCTCCTTTCATCCAGGGAAAACCTGGCCAGCGCCCACAAAAGCGGACCAAAAGCCTTGTTGTCGTTGCTTACCACAGGTTCGCTGACGTAGTAGGAAAAGGACCCGTCCCGCTCCGGCTTTTTTTTAGGGCCGAGACCTGCCACAAGACAGACCTGATGGATGCTTACCAGTCCTTCTTCTTCTGTGACAAACTCAGACAGAATCCCGTCCATGGCCTTTTTTGCCCGGGGAAGATAGTCCGGATCCAGATAGCCCATCTGTACTGCCTTTTTCAGAAAATAGGCAAACATGCAGGAACAGCTGGACTCCTTGTAGTTGCCTTCCCGATGAGGCAGATCCAGGATCTGATACCAGAGCCCTTCCGGGGACTGATAGCGGAGAATGCCGTCCGCAACCTTTTGGATCACATCCAGAATGGGTTCCCTGCCGGGATGATCTGCCGGGAAAAAGTCCAGGGTATCCACGGCGGCCATGGCAAGCCAGCCCATGGCCCGTCCCCAGAAGTGGGGCGAGCGTCCTGTGGAGGGATCCGCCCAGAACATGGAGCGGCTGTGGTCGTAGGCGTGATAGTACAGCCCTTTTTCTTCGTCATAGGCAAAACGGGTGATCAGCTCAAACTGGGCGGCAATGTCATCAAAACAGGAGGCGGGGCCCCACTCCTTTGTAAATTGTCCGTATAAGGGCTGAAGCATATAAAGGCCGTCCAGCCACATCTGGTTTTCATAAATCTGTTTGTGGGCAAAGGCCCTGCTGTTGGTCAGCCTGGGATGGCGCCCGATACATTCCCGCAGGTAGAGAAGCGCTTTCCGATATTTTTCGCTGTGAGTATGATGGTAAAGGCAAAACAGTACCTTTCCGTTGTTCAGGCAGTCTACGCTGGGAGGACGTTTCTCCACGGCCGGGATCCGGCCATCCTCAGTGACAAAGCAGGATCCGTAGTTTTCCAGAAAAGGAAGGGCCCGGTCATCCTCCAGAAGCTGCGCCGCATAGTCCAGGGCGGTCAGCAGCACCCCGTCCTCATACATCCAGTTATGGCAGGAAACGCTGTCTTTTCTTGTCAGCGCTGTTTCATATACTTTTTTCATCCATTCCGTATACATGCTCATCCTCCGATCCTGCCGGACGCCGCTGAGTCTGCGGCCTGGCCCGTTCTCAGAATCTATAATAGAGGAGTTGAAATCACAATGCAACATTATTTTGTGAAATCGGTCCGGGAAAAATGCGTACTTTTCTCAATAATTTTGTAAAAAATCACTTGAACTTTCACAGAAAGTTGGTTAAACTATTAACTAGGTTGATTGGTAAAAATATACAATCAATATCTTACAAATTTAGGAGGAATTGAAAATGGCAGTAAAAGTAGCAATCAATGGTTTTGGACGTATCGGACGTCTTGCTTTTCGTCAGATGTTTGAAGATCCCGAGTACGAGATCGTTGCCATCAACGACCTGACAAGCCCCAAGATGCTTGCGCACCTGCTGAAGTACGACTCTTCACAGGGCAGATATGTAAAGGTTGGCGAGGAAGGTTCCGTAACGGCTGATGACGAGGCCGGCACCATTACGGTAAAGGGCAAGACCATCAAGATTTACAAAGAGCCGGACGCAAACAACTGTCCCTGGGGACAGCTTGGCGTTGACGTTGTTCTGGAGTGCTCCGGTTTCTATACTTCCAAGGAGAAAGCACAGGCTCATATCAATGCTGGCGCCCGCAAGGTTGTAATCTCCGCGCCTGCAGGAAACGATCTGCCTACAATCGTTTACAATGTAAACCACAAATCACTGAAACCGGAAGACACGATCATTTCCGCGGCTTCCTGCACGACAAACTGCCTTGCTCCCATGGCAAAGGCCCTGAACGACCTGGCTCCCATTGAGTCCGGGATCATGTGCACGATCCATGCTTACACAGGCGATCAGATGATCCTTGACGGACCTCAGAGAAAAGGCGATCTGAGAAGATCCCGTGCAGGCGCTGTAAACATCGTTCCCAACAGCACCGGCGCAGCAAAGGCCATTGGTCTTGTAATCCCTGAGCTGAACGGCAAGCTGATCGGAGCGGCACAGCGTGTTCCCACTCCTACAGGCTCCACTACACTTCTGTTTGCGGTTGTGGATAAGGAAGTTACCGTTGAGGAGATCAACGCGGCAATGAAAGCGGCGGCCAACGAGTCCTACGGCTACAACGAAGATCAGATCGTATCTTCCGATATCGTAGGTATGACATACGGCTCTCTGTTTGACGCCACACAGACCATGGTTTCCAAGCTTCCCGGCGGAAAGAGCCAGGTAGAGGTTGTTTCATGGTATGACAATGAGAACAGCTACACATCTCAGATGGTTCGTACGATCAAGTACTTCTCTGAACTGGCATAATCCAGCCATCAGATCCTGACGGATGTTCATGAGAGGGTGTCCCAAAACAATTTGATGTTGTGGATTTGGGACGCCCTCTTTTCATTATCATAAGCAAGGAGGAACAATATCATGTTAAATAAAAAGTCAGTAGACGATATTCAGGTAAAAGGTAAGAGAGTGCTGTGCAGATGTGACTTCAACGTGCCTTTGAAGGACGGTGTGATCACAGACGAGAACCGTCTGGTAGCGGCGCTTCCCACCATCAAAAAGCTTATTGCCGACGGAGGAAAGGTGATTCTCTGCTCCCATCTTGGAAAGCCCAAGGGTGAAGTGGTTCCCTCCCTGTCTCTGGCTCCCGTGGCGGCCCGTCTGTCAGAGCTTCTTGGACAGGAAGTAAAATTCGCGGCTGATCCGGAAGTGGTAGGCCCCAATGCAAAAGCGGCTGTTGAGGCAATGAAGGACGGCGACGTGATTCTTCTGGAAAATACCAGATTCCGCAAAGAAGAGACCAAGAACGGAGAAGCTTTCAGCAAAGATCTGGCTTCCATCGCGGATGTGTTTGTAAACGACGCTTTCGGTACCGCGCATCGGGCTCACTGCTCCAACGTAGGAGTTGCCCAGCTGGTTGACACGGCGGTTGTAGGATATCTGATGCAGAAAGAGATCAATTTCCTTGGCAATGCGGTAAACAATCCCGTAAGACCTTTTGTCGCCATTTTAGGCGGCGCGAAAGTAGCCGACAAGCTGAACGTGATCTCCAACCTGCTTGAAAAATGCGACACGCTGATCATTGGCGGCGGCATGGCCTATACTTTCCTGAAAGCAAAGGGTTATGAAGTGGGAACGTCTCTTGTGGATGATGAAAAGATCGATTACTGCAGCGAGATGATCAAAAAGGCGGAAACACTTGGAAAGAAACTGCTGCTTCCGGTCGATACTGCCATTACAAAGGATTTCCCCGATCCCATTGACGCAAAGGTGGAAATTTCCTATGTACCCTCCAATGAGATCCCGGCAGACAAAATGGGTCTGGACATTGGCCCCAAGACCGCAAAGCTGTTTGCGGATGCGGCAAAGACCGCCAAGACAGTTGTCTGGAACGGACCCATGGGCGTGTTTGAAAATCCCATTCTTGCGAAAGGCACCATTGCCGTTGCCAAGGCGCTGGCAGAGACAGACGCAACTACCATTATCGGCGGCGGCGACAGCGCGGCTGCTGTAAATCAGCTTGGATTTGGCGATAAGATGACCCATATTTCCACAGGCGGCGGCGCTTCCCTTGAATTCCTGGAGGGCAAGGAGCTTCCCGGCGTGGTAGCGGCGGATGAGAAATAATTCTGTCACGGCAGACTTACGGCTGGAAAAGCAGCCTGCGGATATTGCAAATTCAGAAACAGAAAGGATAAGTGATTATGGCCAGAAGAAAGATTATTGCCGGCAACTGGAAAATGAACAAGACGCCCAGTGAGGCAGTGGCGCTTGTAAATGAGTTAAAGCCTCTGGTAGTTACCGACGAGGCTGACGTGGTCTTTGGCGTGCCGGCCATTGACATCGTTCCCGTTGTGGAGGCCTGCAAGGGAACCAACATTGCGGTTGCGGCGGAAAATATGTATTATGAGGAAAGCGGCGCTTATACGGGAGAGATTGCGCCGGCTATGCTTGTGGATGCCGGAGTCAAGTATGTGATTCTGGGACATTCCGAGAGAAGAGAATACTTTGGGGAGACGGATGCGGACATCAACAAAAAGGTGCTGAAGGCTTTTGAACATGGTCTGACACCCATTATGTGCTGCGGCGAATCTCTGGAGCAGAGAGAGCAGGGGATCACCATGGACTGGATCCGCCAGCAGGTAAAGATTGGTTTCCAGAACGTGACGGCGGATCAGGCAAAGACAGCTGTGATCGCCTATGAGCCGATCTGGGCCATCGGCACCGGAAAGACGGCTACCAGCCAGCAGGCTGAGGAAGTGTGCAGGGGCATTC
>CANQUC010000023.1 GCA_947626945.1 uncultured Lachnospiraceae bacterium
TTTATCTGACCTTTGCTCGATGAACACCTGATTTTTGTGTTCTCTCTAAACTCGGAATTTCCTATAAAGAAATAAAAACCTCCCCTCCGCATCCTATCACCATGCAGAGGGGAGGTTCTCTCATTATAACCTATTTGATTTGTTTCCCTTAATCCGCTTTTTTCAGTTTTATGGAAGTAAAATCTTCCCATCCATCAGCTTGAATCGTCATTTTATTTCCCTTTATCTGAAATTCATGAGTTCCATCAATTGTAAATTCTTCAGAAAAATTTATCTTTCCTTTGGCCAGTGTATAACTTCCAGTGTCTACAGTCTGTTCACTGCCGCCGCCATAGGGCATAACTGATTCAACTATTGGTTCACAATTCGTTGACAATACGGACCAAATTGTGCACAATATTAGTGAATCACAAGGAGGCGATTTTATGAATTTCTACTCAATCAGAGATTTGCGCACAGAATCTAAAACCATTTGGAAAAGTCTGGCGTCAGGTAATGAAATTGTGATTACAAACAACGGAAAACCTTCCGCGTTGATGATTGACATTCCGGAGGGAAGTTTTGATGATGTGGTGCAGGCCGTCCGCCAGGCAAAGGCGATGATTGCATTGAACAACATGCGCAAAAAAGCTGCCGCAGCTGGCTTTATGACGGATGAAGAAATAGAAGCTGAGATTCAGGCTGCAAGAAACGGAGGCTGATTTTTTGAATGTTGTACTGGATACCAATGTTTTAGTCTCTGCGCTCTGGTCTCCTGACAATAAACCCGGCGCTGTTGTAAACGCCGCTATTACAGGACACTTCACCCTCTGCTATGATTACCGCATTCTTGAAGAATATACAGCCGTGCTGAGCAGACCCAAATTTGGATTTACGGAGTTTGAGATCAACTCACTCCTTGATCCCCTGATCAAAGGCGGCCTTTCCGTCATTCCCACCTCGCTTCCAGACATTTCTTTCATCGTTAAAAATGACAAAAAGTTTTATGAAGTTGCTAAATTCTGCAATGCGTATCTTGTGACAGGAAATTTAAAACATTTTCCGACTGAAGACTTCATACTATCAACAGCAACTTTTTTTGACCGGTTTTTAATATAAGCAACTGAAAAAGACCTGGCCGCTGCCTGGCAAAATTTTTTAAAAAAAGCTCCCCTCCGCATCTATCACCATGCAGAGGGGAGCTTTTTGAAGGATAAAAACAGCCATTATAATACAAAAAACATGTCCATTCTGATTATTATTTGTCTTTTTCACTCTTGCGCGTATTCTGAAGATAATGATAAACGCAAATCAGATTTAAAACAGACAGCACCTCCACGGTAATCCTCAGCCATAAGGGAAGCGCCTGATTATTAGAAATAACAGAACAAATGCCGAATACCCCGGCGGCCGCGATTATGCTGATGACCATATAAATTTTTTCACCTGTACTCATTGTTTTTCCTCCTGTTCTGATATGATTGTAAAATATATCTTTTCAAATTTTATTTTACAGAAGAACGACAATCAGCGCAAGAACTGTTCACGCCGCAGGGAAACCCTTTTACGACAATTGAACGGTCAGATCGCCGGCACTTAAAAACTCCCCTCCGCATCATATCCGTAATGCAGAGGGGAGCTTTTTATTTTTTATTATGCCTTACTCTATCTGTTTTCCTAAAACCGTTCCAGGCAGATTATTTATCCGCGATAGCGGCCTGTGCAGTCCGTAACTATGGCGATACCCTGACACCTGCTTTGACTGGGATTCTTTATTCTTTACAGCGTCCTCGTTGAAGGTTCATTATTGGACTCCTTTGCTTAATGATTAATTTAATCCTTTATTCACCGTAAAAACCAGTATCGCTGAGTTCTCTCCACTTCAAATACATATCTTTATAATTGTCTTTAATGAATTCTCTGACCAATTTTATTTCTCTGTCTGTCAATCGTCCCTGCTTTTCTACTACTGTATCCCCATTTTCCAGGACAAAAAATTTTGCAGACCCCGCTTCTGTCATCCTTTTATCACTGGCATGTACATGCATTGCCTCGATAATACAATGAGAAGTATAATACAGGTAATATCCACATACCTTAAAATCATAGTATTTTGGCATACCCTATACCTCCATAAACTTCTTATTGCGGTTGTAATAATCCATTATAATCGCAATCTCAATATCATCCATACTGGTCTCTATTACTCCTGATTTTTCATTGATCACCGAAGCTCTGTTTGGATTTTTTAAATTTAATACGCGAATATTCTGCTCACATTTTGTAAATGCATATCCATTTACAATGACATCAGCCTCATCTGCTACCTTTGCTACATCAATCATATGCTATCCTCACTTTCCGAATCGGATCTAAAAAAGTATCCGGATTCATATACAAATTTTCAAGTATCGGAACAAGATCAATATATTCTTCCACCTCTCCAATTCCTTCATAAACCGCTGTAACCACTATATATCCATGATCCCATTTTACAATCCGTGTATATTTTTCCAACTTAGGAGATGATGTAAAACGGATGACATAATGATCATAGGAGAATGACGTAAATTTTTTATCATTACTGAGCACTGCTTCATCCGGCATCGGAAAACCCTCCATTTCATAACTTATTTCTTATACATACTATAAAATTATTATACAACAGACATTTTTAAAATACAATTCTGATTCTATGCTTTTAATATTAAAAGAACCCTCCATACTATGATGAAGGGTTCTTCAATGAATTTAATATACTAGAGCTACGATACTGCGATGTATCACTTTTCAGCAATAGCAGCCTGTGCCGCAGCCAGTCTTGCGATCGGCACACGGAAAGGTGAACAGGACACATAGTCCAGACCGATCTTGTGGCAGAACTCAACGGAAGCGGGATCTCCGCCGTGCTCGCCGCAGATGCCTACATGGAGGCTGGGATTCACAGGTTTGCCAAGCTTGATGGCCATTTCCATCAGCTTGCCTACGCCGGTCTGATCCAGCTTTGCAAAAGGATCGTTCTCAAAGATCTTGGCGTCATAATAAGCGTCCAGGAACTTGCCGGCGTCGTCACGGGAGAATCCGTAAGTCATCTGAGTCAGGTCGTTGGTGCCGAAGCAGAAGAAGTCAGCCTCTTTGGCGATCTCATCCGCGGTCAGGGCGGCTCTGGGGATCTCAATCATAGTACCCACTTCGTATTTCAGATTGGAGCCTGCTGCTTTGATCTCAGCGTCCGCTGTCTCTACAACCACTTTCTTTACAAATTTCAATTCCTTGATGTCTCCCACAAGAGGGATCATGATCTCAGGGCATACGTTCCAGTCGGCATGCGCTTTCTGTACGTTGATCGCCGCGCGGATCACAGCCTTGGTCTGCATCCGTGCGATCTCAGGATAGGTCACAGCCAGACGGCAGCCCCTGTGTCCCATCATGGGGTTAAACTCATGAAGGCCGGCAATGATCGTCTTGATCTGCTCAACGCTCTTACCCTGGGCTTCTGCCAGCTTCTGAATATCTGCTTCCTCGGTGGGAACAAACTCATGAAGAGGCGGATCCAGGAAACGGATGGTCACAGGATTTCCTTCCAGAGCCTCGTACAGCGCCTCAAAGTCGTTCTGCTGCAGAGGAAGGATCTTCTCCAGAGCCGCTTCTCTCTCTTCCACGGTATCAGCACAGATCATCTCGCGGAACGCGGCGATCTTGTCCTCCTCAAAGAACATGTGCTCTGTACGGCACAGACCGATTCCCTCAGCGCCAAGCTCGCGGGCTTTCTTTGCGTCCGCAGGGGTATCCGCGTTGGTACGCACTTTCATTCTTCTGTATTTGTCAGCCCATGCCATGATGCGGCCAAACTCGCCTGCGATGGTAGCGTCAACAGTGGGAATGATGCCGTCATAAATATTTCCGGTAGTACCGTCAATGGAGATGGCGTCTCCCTCATGATATTCCTTGCCGGCAAGGGTGAATTTCTTGTTTTCCTCATCCATGGCAATATCGCCGCAGCCGGATACACAGCAGGTACCCATACCGCGGGCAACCACTGCCGCGTGGGAGGTCATGCCGCCGCGAACGGTAAGAATACCCTGAGCGCTCTTCATACCCTCAATATCCTCCGGGGAGGTTTCCAGACGAACCAGGACTACCTTTTCCCCTCTGGCGGCCCACTCTTTTGCATCGTCCGCAGTAAATACGATCTTACCGCAGGCAGCTCCCGGTGACGCGCCAAGCGCCTTTGCCATGGGCACGGCGGCTTTCAGAGCGGCGGCGTCAAACTGAGGATGCAGCAGGGTGTCCAGGTTACGGGGATCGATCATGGCAACAGCCTCTTCCTCGGTTCTCATACCTTCGTCCACCAGATCACATGCGATCTTTAAGGCCGCCTGCGCGGTTCTCTTTCCGTTACGGGTCTGAAGCATGAACAGCTTTCTGTCCTGAATGGTAAACTCCATATCCTGCATATCTCTGTAGTGAGATTCCAGGGTTGCGCATACTTTCTTGAACTGTTCAAATACCTCAGGCATAACCTCGGCAAGGGCGGAAATCGGCTGAGGTGTCCGAACGCCTGCAACCACGTCCTCGCCCTGGGCATTCATCAGAAACTCGCCCATCAGCTTCTTCTCGCCTGTAGCGGGATCACGGGTAAACGCCACGCCGGTACCGGACTCATCAGACCAGTTGCCAAATGCCATTTCCTGTACGTTTACAGCGGTACCCCAGGAATAGGGAATGTCGTTGTCACGACGGTACACGTTGGCACGGGGGTTGTCCCAGGAACGGAACACGGCCTTGATAGCGCCCATCAGCTGCTCCTTGGGATCGTCAGGGAAATCCTGACCCAGTTTTGCCTTGTACTCAGCCTTAAACTGGTTTGCCAGCTCTTTCAGATCCTCTGCGGTCAGGTCAACATCCTGTGTCACGCCTCTGTCCGCTTTCATCTTATCGATCAGTTCCTCGAAATATTTCTTGCCCACTTCCATTACTACGTCGGAATACATCTGAATGAATCTTCTGTAGCAGTCGCGGGCCCATCTTTCATTGCCTGTTTTCTTTGCCACTACTTCTACCACTTCTTCATTCAGGCCAAGATTCAGAATGGTGTCCATCATACCGGGCATAGATGCTCTTGCGCCGGAACGAACGGAAACAAGCAGAGGATTTTCCTTATCGCCGAATTTCTTTCCGGTGATCTCCTCCATCTTTGTAATGTACTCATTGATCTGTCCCTGGATCTCGTCGTTGATCTGTCTGCCGTCCTCGTAATACTGTGTACAGGCCTCTGTGGTAATGGTGAAGCCCTGAGGCACCGGCAATCCAAGGTTGGTCATCTCTGCAAGGTTGGCGCCTTTGCCGCCCAGAAGCTCACGCATATTTGCGTTGCCTTCTGCGAACAAATAAACCCATTTTGCCATGTCCATGTTCCCTCCTGTTATGATTTTACTTTTGTTTTCCACAATGATTTATGATACGGAAACATTGTAACATACTTCCATTTTTAGTCAAGGTGAATTCCGAATTTTTCCAAATTATCCGGCTATTTTTTCATTGAGACCCAGAGATCCCGGCAGATTGTTCTTTCCATATGTGTTTTCAAAAGGGCCAAAATCAAAACAGGCTTCCCGTTGGATCGGAAGCCTGTTTTATGTAAATGATATTTATTTATACCTCAAAGATCAGATCGCCGTAGGAAGGCATAGGCCACATATCCTTGTCCACGATCATCTCCAGTTTGTCAACAGGAGTACGCAGCGCGTCCATGGCAGGTTTCACCTGTTCCAGATAATAGTGGGCCTGCTTCTTTCCTTCTTCCACGGCGGCAGCCTTTTCAACGCAGTCCTGCAGCGCCGCAAGAGCGGTCTTCGTCTCTGTCAGCAGATCGCTTGACTCAAGCAAAAGCTCCTGCTGGGTGCTTACATCCGCGTCTTTGCAGGCCTCTTTCACTGTTTTTACAGAGCTTGCAAGGGCCGTGGTATATTTCACCACCGCGGGGATGATCTGCTTGCCCGCGATATCCACCATGGCCTTGGCCTCAATGTTGATTGCCTTGGCGTAAGCCTCATACATTACTTCCGCTCTGGATTCCAGCTCTGCCTTTGTGTACACGCCAAATTTTTCAAACATCTTCACGGCTTTCTCGGAGGTGATGGAGGGAATGGCTTCTACCATGGACCGGATGTTGGGCAGTCCTCTTCTTTCAGCCTCCTGTACCCATTCCTCGGAATAACCGTTTCCGTTGAAAATGATCCGGCGGTATTTGGTGGCGTATTCCTTGATCAGATCATGAACGGCCACATCAAAATCTTCGGCCTTTTCCAGCACGTCGCATGCCTCGGCAAAAGCTTCCGCAACGATGGTATTCAAAATAATATTCGGCCCTGCGATGCTGTCGGAGGAACCCACCATACGGAACTCAAACTTGTTTCCTGTAAAGGCAAAGGGTGAAGTACGGTTTCTGTCGGTGGCGTCTTTTACAAAATCAGGCAGCGTGCTGACGCCGGTCTTCAACACCTCGCCCTTTAAGCTGCTGGTTGCGGCGCCGGTGCTTACCAGCTGATCGATCACATCCTCCAGCTGCTCTCCAAGGAACATGGAGATGATGGCGGGAGGAGCCTCGTTTGCCCCAAGACGGTGATCGTTGCCCACATCCGCCGCGGATTCCCGAAGCAGATCCGCATGGGTGTCCACAGCCTTCATAATACAGGTCAGGATCAGCAAAAACTGGATGTTCTCATGAGGGGTCTTGCCGGGATCCAGCAGGTTGATGCCATCGTCTGTGGTGATGGACCAGTTGTTATGCTTGCCGGAACCGTTGACGCCCTTAAAAGGCTTCTCATGGAGCAGACAGGCCATTCCGTGCTTGGATGCCACGCGCTTCAAAGTCTCCATCACGATCTGGTTGTGATCTACAGCCACATTGCACTGTGCGTAAATGGGCGCAACCTCGTGCTGAGCGGGAGCCACTTCATTGTGCTGGGTCTTGGCGGGAACGCCCAGCTTCCACAGCTCTACGTTCAGATCTTTCATAAACGCGCCGATTCTGGGACGGATGGTTCCGAAATAATGATCGTCCAGCTCCTGGCCTTTGGGCGGCATAGCGCCGAAAAGGGTCCGGCCGGTAAAGATCAGATCTTTTCTCTTTAAATACTTTTCCCGGTCAACAAGAAAATACTCCTGCTCCGGTCCTACGGAAGGCAGCACCTTTTTGGAGGTGGTATTGCCAAACAGACGGATCAGACGGAGCGTCTGGGTGTTCACCGCCTCCATGGAACGAAGCAGCGGCGTCTTTTTGTCCAGCGCCTCCCCGGTGTAGGAGCAGAAAGCGGTGGGGATGCAAAGGATGGCGCCTGTATCGTCCTGACGGACAAAAGCGGGAGATGTACAATCCCATGCGGTGTATCCTCTTGCCTCAAATGTGGCCCGCAGACCCCCTGACGGGAAAGAAGACGCGTCCGGCTCGCCCTTGATCAGCTCTTTGCCGGAAAACTCCATAATCGTGGTGCCGTCTGTCTTGGGCGCGGAAATAAAGGAATCATGTTTTTCCGCCGTTACGCCGGTCAGCGGCTGGAACCAATGGGTATAGTGGGTAGCGCCTTTTTCGATCGCCCAGTCTTTCATGGCGTTGGCGACCACTTCTGCGATCATCGGATCCAGCTCTTTGCCGTCTTCGATGGTCTTTTTCAGCTCTTTGTAAACTTTCTTTGGCAGGCGCTGTTCCATGACTGCATCGCTGAACACATTTTCACCGAAGATTTCTGCTACATTGATCATCTCACTCATGGTAATACATCCCTTCTTTGATTGTTTGTATGTTTTTGAAATACAGGCTTAAAAAAAAGGCACTCCACCTATGGGAACGCCTTTGTTCAATTCAACCTGTATTCTGTTAAAATAACTATAAGCGATTTCCCGTAAAAATGCAAGAGCAAATTCAATTTTTGTCGTATTTTAACAAAGCGATTCTGTTTCCCGCTTAAAATACCATCAAATTATCTCATATTTTTTTCATTCTGTAAAGATGAAACGCCGGTGTGGGAGGCAAAAAAGCCGGACACGCTCTCCGCCGCTTTCCGGTTCATGCCCGGCAGAGACGCCAGTTCTTCCAGGGAAGCTTTTTTCAGCTCCTCCAGAGAGGGATAGGCGCGCATCAGCGCTTTTCGCCTGGCAGGCCCTATGTTGGGAATCTCATCTAAAATGGAATGAACCTGTCCCTTGCTTCGCAGAGACCGGTGATACTCTATGGCAAACCGGTGGGCTTCGTCCTGGATCCTGGTCAGCAGGTGAAAACACTCGCTTGTTCTGTCAATGGCATATTCCCGGTCCTGAAAATAGAGACCGCGGGTCCGGTGACGGTCGTCCTTTACCATGCCGCACACAGGTATGGCAAGCCCCAGTCCCGCCAGAACCTGCTGGGCAATGTGCACCTGCCCTTTTCCTCCATCCATCAGGATCAGATCCGGATATCTGGTAAAGCTTCCGTATTCCGGGGATACCTGTTTTTCCTCAAGCAGCCTGTTTTCCTCCATGCCGTGAACAAAGCGCCGGGTAAGCACTTCCTCCATGGAAGCATAATCGTTTGGCCCCTCTACCGTCTTCAGACGGAATTTTCTGTAATCGCTTCGCTTGGGCCGGCCCTGCTCGTACACCACCATGGATCCTACCCCCGCAAAGCCGCTGATATTGGAAATATCGTAAGCCTCCAGCCGCCAAAGACCCTTTAGCCCAAGGATCTCCTCCAACTGGCGCACAGCCCCTGCCGTGCGGGCTTCCTCTCTCTTAATCCGCTCCATATCCTGACGCAGAACCAGCTGGGCGTTCTGCGCCGCCAGTTCCACCAGCTTTTCCTTTGCGCCGATCTTTGGCACCCGCAGGATGACTTTCTGCCCCCGCCGTCCGGTAAGCCACTGCTCGATCAGCTCCCTGTCCTCAATCTCACAGGGCAGCACCAGTTCCCTTGGCAGGTAAGGCGTTCCTGAATAAAACTGGGTCAGAAAGTTTCGCAAAATCTGCGCCTGCGTATCCCCCGAAGCCGCCTTCATATAAAAATGTTCTCTTCCAATGAGCCTGCCGTCCCGGACAAAAAACACCTGAACCACGGCGTCGTCCTTTTCCCGGGCCAGACCGATCACGTCCCGGTCCTCCTCATGGCTCTGGCTCATCTTCTGTTTCTGAGCAATGGCCTGCACTTCTTTCAGCAGTTCCCTGTACTCCGCCGCTTTCTCAAACTCCAGATTTTCTGACGCCTGTTCCATTTTCCGGCGCAGCTGTCCGGAGATCTCTGTTACATTGCCGCTTAAAAACTCGATCACATGCCGGATATTCTCCCTGTATTCTTCCTGGGACACCGCGCCCTGACAGGGAGCCTTGCACCGGTGGATGTGGTAATTCAGGCAGGGCCGTTCCTTGCCTGTATCCCTGGGCAGGATCCTGTTGCAGCTTCGCACCTGGTAAACTTTCCGCAGAAGCTCAATGATCTCTTTCACCGCGCCCGCGCTTGTATAAGGGCCGAAATACCTGGCCTTGTCCTTCTTTTTCTGACGTGAGAACAACAGTCTGGGATAGGCCTCCTCTACCGTTACCTTAATATAAGGGTAGGTCTTGTCGTCCATGAGCATGGTGTTGTATTTCGGCCGGTGCTCCTTGATCAGATTGCATTCCAGGATCAGCGCTTCCAGTTCGGAATCCGTCACGATGTATTCAAACCGGCGGATATGAGTCACCATCTGCTCGATCTTGGCGCCCTTGTTCCTGCCGGACTGAAAATACTGGCGGACCCGGTTTTTCAGCCGGATGGCCTTTCCCACATAGATAATGGCGTCCTTTTCGTCGTGCATCAGATAAACGCCGGGCTTTGGGGGCAGTTTTTTCAGTTCCTCTTCAATATCAAACATGGTCAGATCCGGTTGTTCCTTTCTGCAAAATTCAGGCCTCTTTTTCCTCTTTCACCAGTAAATAGGTTTTCAGCACCGCCACCTGGGTTTTGGCGTCCGGCAGCTTTCCCTCCAGAACCATTTGATAGGCCTCCTCCAGAGGGATCCTGACCACGTCCAGAAATTCGCCCTCATCCAGATCCTGGCTGCCAAATTCCAGTCCCCTGGCCAGATACAGATGAATGACCTCTGTATCATAGGCCACCGTAGGATAAATGCAGCCCAGGGAGATCACTTCCCTTGCCGTGGCGCCCGCTTCCTCTTTCAGCTCCCGGATGCCGCACGCTTTGGGGTCTTCTCCTTTTTCCCGCTTTCCCGCGGGGATTTCCAGCAGGATTTCCTGAAACGGATAGCGAAACTGTTTTACAAACAGCACCTGCCCGTCCTCCGTCAGGGGAAGAATGCAGACGCCGCCGGAATGATGAACCACTTCCCGCAGGGCAGTCCTGCCGTCCTCCAACAATGCGGTCTCCTTTGTGAGCCGCAGGATTTTTCCGTTATAAATTTCTTCTATCTTTAGTGTTTTTTCTGACAGGTGCATGATCAGGTTCCTTTCTGTCCGGACAGGACTCTTAATTGTTTCTGATCCTTATTATACCATACCGGTATTTCCGGAAACAATGCCAAAATATTGAAAAAAACCATTGTTTTTCCAATGGTTTGTGGTATGATTACTTTAACCGGATTTTACAATTCTATTGATAGGAGGTTTCTTTTATGAACGAGGTACTGCAGAAAATCCAGAAAATCGGTATCGTTCCTGTGGTGGTTCTCAACGACGCCAAGGACGCGGCGCCCCTTGCAAAAGCCCTTTGTGAAGGCGGACTGCCCTGTGCGGAGGTCACATTTCGGACTGACGCCGCCGAGGAATCCATCAGGATTATGACAGAACAGTTTCCGGAAATGCTTGTAGGCGCAGGCACTGTGCTGACTACCGAGCAGGTAGACAGAGCTGTTGCCGCCGGCGCTAAGTTTATCGTAAGCCCCGGGCTGAATCCCAAGGTCGTGAAATACTGTGTTGACAAAAACATTCCCATCACACCCGGCACTTCCAATCCCAGCGACATTGAGCAGGCGCTGGAGCTTGGCCTGGAAGTGGTGAAGTTCTTCCCTGCGGAAGCCGCAGGCGGTCTTCCCATGATCAAGGCCATGTCCGCACCCTACACCAAAATGAAATTTATGCCTACCGGCGGCATCAATGCCGGCAATCTCTGCTCCTATCTGGACTTCCCCAAGATCATTGCCTGCGGCGGCAGCTGGATGGTATCAGGCGCGCTTGTGGCAGCGGGCGAATTTGACAAGATCCGCGATCTGACCCGGGAAGCCGTAAATCAGATGCTGGGCTTTGAGCTGATGCACATGGGCATCAACTGCAAGGACGAAGAAGAAGCTTCCGCTGTGGCAGGCTCCTTTGAAGACATATTTGGATTTTCAAAGAAAGTGGGCAATTCCTCCATATTTGCCGGCACATTCTTTGAATGTATGAAAGTTCCCTACTTTGGGGAAAAAGGACATGTTGCCATCGGCACCAATTATATTGACAGGGCCATCCACTATCTGGAATCCATTGGGGTCGCCATCAATATGGATTCCGCCAAGTACGACGCAAAGGGCAATATGACTGCCGTATATCTTCAGGACGAGATCGGCGGCTTTGCCATTCATCTTCTGCAGAAGAAAAAATAAAATACATCCGTATGGATAGAAAGAGGTAATAGGATTATGGCAAAAAAAGTAATTACATTTGGAGAGATCATGCTGAGGCTCGCTCCCAACGGCTACTACCGTTTTGTGCAGGCAGATCAGCTGGAAGCAACCTACGGCGGCGGAGAGGCCAATGTGGCTGTCTCCCTTGCCAACTACGGTTTTGACGCGAAGTTTGTCACAAAGCTTCCCACCCATGAGATCGGACAGTGCGCCGTCAATTCCCTGCGGAAATACGGTGTGGACACCTCCTACATCGCCCGGGGCGGCGACCGTGTAGGCATTTACTATCTGGAAAAAGGCGCAAGCCAGAGACCTTCCAAGGTTATTTACGACCGGGCGGGCTCTTCCATTGCCACCGCTTCCAGAGAGGACTTCAACTGGGACGAGATCTTTGACGGTGCGGAGTGGTTCCACTTTACCGGAATCACACCGGCCCTCAACGACGACGTGGCCGCCATCTGTCTGGATGCCTGCAAGGCAGCCAAGGCAAAAGGCGTCACCATCAGCTGCGACTTAAACTACCGCAACAAGCTCTGGTCCAAGGAAAAGGCCGGACAGGTCATGGGCCAGCTGTGCCAGTATGTAGACGTATGTATCGCAAATGAGGAGGATGCTTCTGATGTGTTTGGCATCAAATCCTCCGGCACCGACGTTACAACCGGAAAGCTGAATCATGAGGGCTACAAGGACGTGGCCAAACAGCTGACAGACCGGTTTGGCTTCAAAGAGGTCGCCATCACTCTGCGGGAATCGATTTCCGCCAATGACAACCTCTGGTCCGCAATGCTCTATGTAAACGGAGAAAGCTATTTCAGCAAGAAATACTCCATGCACATCGTAGACCGTGTCGGCGGCGGCGACAGCTTTGGCGGCGGCCTGATCTGCGCTTCCTTAAACGGCTATGATCCTCAGGCAGTCATTGAATTTGCCGTGGCGGCAAGCTGTCTGAAGCACTCCATTGAGGGAGACTTCAACATGGTATCCATGGATGAGGTACTGAAGCTTGCTCAGGGAGACGGTTCCGGACGCGTGCAGAGATAATTCCTGTCTGATATGACCTTATCATCATCAATAAAAGAGCGCTGATCCAAAACGGGTCAGCGCTTTTTTACTGTGCAAAAACCGCGGGAACAAACGATTTCGCAGTGGCGGCTTCTTTGAGACATTCCGCTTTTGAGACGGCTGTCCGGCGGCCCCTGACGCCGTGCCGTTCTTTCCCGCACAAGCGGTGCCGGACCCGGCACTTTGCTTACCGCACTTCTGTTGCGGCATCAAATAACGCCCGGATATTTTTTGGCGGGACATCCGGCATAATGGCTTCATGGCTGGGAGAAATGATCAGCCCCGTGGGGAATAATTCCCGCAGCTCTCTGACTTTCTTTTTCACGTCCTCGGGAGATCCGTTTACAAGAAGATCCTGGGTATCCACGCCGCCGCAGAAGCTGACCTGACCGCCAAATTTCGCTTTCAGATTGCCGGGATCCATTCCTGCCGCCAGGGCCTGAATGGGATGAATGGCGTCCACACCTGCCTGGATCAGATCGGGAATGGCGTCCACAATGGAGCCGCAGGAGTGATAGATGACTTTCAGGCCATAACTGTGGGCCTGATCTACCAGCTGCTTGGCTCCGGGGATTACAAACCGGCGGATCATATCCGGAGAGAGCATCAGGCCTCTCTGGCTGCCGAAGTCATTGCCAATCAGCACCGCGTGAAGCGTACCCCGGGTGGCCTCATAAAAGATCTCATTTGCCTTCAGGTAAAATTCCATGATCTTTTTGTCCACCGCTTCGTACATTTCCGGATTGGCGATCATATTCATCAGCGCCGTCTCCATGCCGAAAGCCGCGCAGGCGTCCTGAAAATGGGCGGACCACATCATCCCAAGGATCAGCTTGTCTTTGGGAGCCTTTGCCGCGATCTCCTTGCATTTGTCCACATCTATATATTTGGCGGGATCCGGCCAGTCAAAGGTATCCACTTCCTCCGGATCCTCCGCGTCAATGAAAAAGCCCGGAGCGGTCAGGGTACGCTCCTCAGCGTCCACATTGCCGTCCTGATACCAGTCAAAAGCCGCGTAGATAGCGGAGGCCGTCTCCGACTGATAGGGAACCTCCAGGGTGTATACGTCGTCGCCGATGGACAGCTTCAGATCGTGCATATTATCCACGCCGAATTCTTTCATCAGCGCCGGCTGGGAATGGATATCGGGCATTCCAAGCCAGCAGGCCGGCCGGTCAACGGGTTTTCTCTCAATGGTATTCATAAATCTCTCAATGCTGTTCATGTGGACTCTCCTTTCCTTGGCACAAACTGCCTGTGTTCCTGATGATAAACATAACCTGCCTCCCAGAGCTTCCGGGTCAGCTCCGGCTGATCCGCGCCGTAATCCCGGCAGAGATCCTCCAGGGAACCGTACTGATCCCGCAACTTCATATTGACAAAGCTCAGCAATATCACAGGGTCTGTGGGCATTTTTGTGCACGCTCCTCTCTTTGCCTGGGCATTCTGCCCATATTTATAAAACATTATATAATATATTTACAAGAATGTCTTGTCTTTTTGCAAATAAATTGTAATTTTTTTACAAAAAACCGAAAAAGCACTTGTGTTTAACATGCCGGGTTATTTGCCCTCTTCCCAGAACTTCCGGAGCTTTTCTTCCACCGTATTCAGACGGCACCGTTGGTAACCGGCCCACTCCCTGGGAAAGAGCACGGTGTATTCCTGCTGCAGGAAACGGCTGTCCAGCAGCAGGATCCATCCCCGGTCTTCGGCGGTCCGGATCACGCGCCCCGCCGCCTGAAGCACCTTGTTCATGCCCGGATACCGGTACGCATAGGCAAAGCCGTCTTCTCCCCGGCTGTTGTAGTATTCTCTCAGAAGCTGGCCCCGGCAGTCCGTCTGAGCCAGTCCCGTGCCTACCACCACCACGCCGATCAGTCTTTCTCCTTTCAGATCAATGCCCTCTCCAAAAATACCGCCCATCACGCACAGGCCGATCAGCGTCTTTTTGCTTCCCTCCTGAAAGGCTTCCAGAAAGGCTTCCCGCTGTCTTTCATCCATCTTCTGATCCTGTACCAGGATCCGGACGTCTTCCTTTGGCTCCAGAAAGGCAAGCACTTCCTCCAAAAACTGATAAGACGGGAAAAACACCAGATAATTTCCTTTTTTGCAGCCGCAGGCCTTTGAGATGTATCCGGCGATATTTTCATATTCTCTCGGTCCCCGTCTGGTGTATTTGCTGCTGACGTCTTCGGCCACAAGAATGTTTCGGTTTTCCAGAGGGAACGGCGACGGAGCGTAAATCCCGTAATCGTCCTCCCGGGCGCTCAGCAGCTTCCGGTAGTAGGAAACAGGCAGCAGCGTGGCGGAAAAAAAGACGCTGCTGACGCATCCGTCCAGCACTTCTCCCAGATTTTTCGCCGGGTTTACGCAAAACAGATGAAGATAGAACCTGCCGTCCTCTTTTGGCAATTCTGTGTAGATCAGATAATTTTCATCCAGCCGGTCATAGATATTAAGGAACATCCGCAGATCAAAATAAAACTGCAGCAGCCGGTCTCTAAGCTCTCCCGCTTCCAGCTCTTCCAGATATTTTTCCGTTTCCGCCGCCGTATTCATCAGAGCCGGCACAAGATCGTCAATCCCCCTTTGCACCTGGTAATCCTCACATTCCCGCTTTCTGGCCAGAAGCAGCCGGTTGCCCCGTTCCAGAGTCCGTGCAAGCTTGGGTCTGTACGGGCTCACCGCCCGTTTGATCTCCAGAAATTCTTCCTTACAGAGAGTGGCGCTGAACATGCCGCGGCCGCGCTCCACCAGATTGTGCGCCTCGTCAATGAGAAACAGATAGTCTCCCTGGCTTCCCTCCCCGAAAAAGCGTTTCAGACGCACCCTGGGATCAAAAGCATAATTGTAGTCGCAGATCACTCCGTCGCACCACAGCGAAGCGTCCAGCGCAAGCTCAAAGGGACATACCTGATAGCGCGCCGCGTATTCCTCCAGGATCTCTCTGGTCAGGTGATCGTGTTCTGTCACAAGGGCATACAGCCCCTCATTGATCCGGTCATAATGTCCTTTTGCCCTGGGGCAATGGAGGGGATCGCACTGCGGCTCCCCGCAGATACAGATTTTTTCCTTTGCGGTCAGGGTAATGAATTTAAAGGAGAGGCCGGCCTGTTCCAGCTGAAGAAACGCCTCCTCCGCCACTTTTCTGGCAACGGTCTTGGCAGTCAGATAAAAAAGCCGGTCTGCCAGATCCTCCCCAATTGCCTTTACGGCGGGAAACACGGTGGACAGCGTCTTTCCTACGCCGGTAGGGGCCTGGATGAACAGCTGCTTTCCATGGTAAATGGTGCGGTATACCGCCGCCGCCAGTTCTTTCTGGCCCTCCCGGTACGGAAAGGGAAATTCCGTCTCATGGATGGAGTCCCGGCGCTTCTGCCGCCACTGAAACCGGAACCGGGCCCATTTTTCATATTCCCCCATGACCGGGGCAAACCATTCCGCAAGCTCCGGCAGCTGATAATCCTCATAAAAATATTTGATCTCTTCCGTGTCCAGGTTTACATAAGTCATTCTGACGGAAATTTCTTTTTCTTCGTGCTGGCTCCCATACAAAAAAGCGTATACCTTTGCCTGCGCCAGATGGAGCGGCTCCGGCCGCTGCAGGCGGGCAAGATCCCGGTAGGTTCCCTTGATCTCGTCTACCGTCACCTGACCGTCACGGATCCAGATTCCGTCGGCACGGCCCTCCAGCAGGATCACAAATTCCCCGCAGGGAAATTCTTCTTTCAGGGCATATTCCGCCCGGTATCCGGCCCCCATTCTGCCCTGCAGCTTTCTGTGAATCCGGCCGCCTGCCTGCATGGCTTCTTTGTCCTTAAAGCCGCCTGAGGGACCCTCTATGTCTCCCTGCCGCAGGATAAATTCCACCAGCCTGCGGACAGAGATCCTGATTGTTGTCATGTCTGTTTTTTTCATTTGCATACTCCGGGATGCTGTAATCTTCACCTGAAAAAGCGCCTCAAAACAACAATTCTGTTTTTAGAGAATCCTCTTGTTTTGAAACGCTTTTTCAAATGCTTCTTTTGCCGGTCTATGTTCTTATAAATTCTGATATATGATCTCGTACTGCTTGGCGGAGGAATGCCAGGAAAAATCTGCTTTCATGCCCCGCTCCACAATTTTGTTCCAGTCCCGTTTCCTTGTCTCATAGATCTTCTTGGCGTACCGGATGATCCCCAGCATTTCATGGGCGTTGTAATTACAGAAACCAAAACCGGTACCGGTATTTTCGTATTCGTTGTAGGGCTCCACCGTATCGCGCAGGCCGCCGGTCTCCCGAACAATGGGCACGGTGCCGTAACGCAGGCTCATCAGCTGGCTTAAGCCGCAGGGCTCAAACAGAGAAGGCATCAGAAACGCGTCGCAGGAAGCGTACACCTTATGGGACATGGCCTCTGAATAGTAGATGTTTGCCCGTACCTTATCATGGTACTTCCAGTCAAAATGACGGAACATGTTTTCGTACCGTTCTTCTCCTGTTCCCAGCGCAATCAGCTGAATGTCCTCCTGACAGAGCTCATCCATAATATAGGCAATCAGATCGAAGCCCTTTTGATCTGTCAGCCGGGAGACAATGCCGATCATGAATTTCTTGTCGTCCTGGGGCAGCCCAAGCTCTTTTTGCAGCGCTCTTTTGTTTTTGATCTTTTCTTTCCGGAAGTTTTCCACGCTGTAATTTTTCGCGATAAACTTGTCTGTGGCGGGATCGTATTCCTCATAATCGATGCCGTTCACAATACCGGTAAGGCAGTTGGAGCGGGCCCGCATCAGACCGTCCAGGCCCTCTCCGTAGAAAGGATCCTTGATTTCCTCCGCGTAGCTGCGGCTGACAGTGGTCACCGCGTCCGCGTAGACGATACCGCCCTTTAAGTAATTTGCGTCTTTTTTGAATTCCAGCTTGTCCGGGGTAAAATAATATTCAGGAAGCCCGGTAATGTCCCGAATGGTCTTTATGTCCCAGATACCCTGAAATTTCAGGTTATGAATGGTCATAATGGATTTGATGTTCCAGTAAAAATCGTTTTCCCGGAAGCGATCCTTTAAAAACACAGGAATCAGCCCTGTCTGCCAGTCATGACAGTGGATGATATCCGGCTTGAAATCCAATGTGGGCAGAGCGGAAAGAACCGCCTTTGAGAAAAACGCGAATTTTTCCACGTCCTCATGGATCCTGCCGTATGGCTGCATGCCCGAGAAATAGTATTCGTTGTCAACAAAATAAAACTGTATTCCTTCGTATTCCAGTTCCAGGATACCCACATACTGCGTCCGCCACGCAAGGCTCATATAAAAATGCGTTTTATATTTCATCCTGCTTTTCCATTCTTCGCTCATACACTGGTATTTTGGAAGAATGACCCGCACGTCATATTGATCTTTGTCAAAGCATTTCGGCAGAGAACCCACTACGTCTGCCAACCCGCCTGTCTTGATGAAAGGCACGGATTCCGAAGCTGCAAACAATACTTTTTTCATGGAGACCTCCTTTTACAGTCGCTGCCTGCTGATTTCCTTTGGAGGTATTATACATCATTTTTCCACCGAATAAAAGCATTTTCTGCAATTTTGCCTGATTTTTCCGGGCCCTGCCCGACTTTTGTCTTACTTGCGGTTTTTATGCTCCAGCCTGATTTTGTCGGCGATCAGAGCCACAAACTCTGAATTGGTTGGTTTGCCTTTTCCGTTGTTGATGGTGTAGCCGAACAGCGCGTCTATGGTATCCATTTTTCCTCTGCTCCAGGCCACTTCTATGGCATGGCGGATTGCTCTCTCCACGCGGCTGGGGGTGGTCTGGTGCATTTTCGCGATGGTGGGGTACAGGATCTTGGTAATAGAACCCAGCATCTCAATGTCGTTGACCGACATGATGATGGCGTCCCGCAGATACTGATAGCCTTTGATATGGGCGGGCACGCCGATCTCATGGATGATGTCGGTGACCTCCGCCTCCAGGTTTTTTTCTTCCGGCTGCTCCTTTTCATATACGCCGTTTCTGCGAACGGCGGTTTTCAAAATGGACTGAGGCCTTTTGATATTCCGGATGCGGTTTACCACCGTTTTGTTGTCAAAGGGCTTCATCATATAAAATTTTGCTCCGAAATTCATTGCGATCTCTGTCACCGATTCCTGACCGATGGCGGACAGTACAATAAAATCCGGCGGCGTCTGAATGTCTTTATCCTCCTGTACTCTTTCCATGACGCTGATGGCGTCCATCTTTGGCATGACCAGATCCAGCAGCACCACATCCGGTTTTTTCTGCTTGATCAGGCGGTAGGCGTCTTCCCCGTTGTTGGCGGAACCCACAACCTGCAGATCTTCTTCCTTTGACAACAATTCACTCAGCAGCTTCAGTGTATCTTCATTGTCGTCAGCGATCGCAACATTTAACTTATCCATAGTCCCCTCCTGTTGATATCTATGTTTTTTCAAACATTTTTCAAAACTTCTATCTTTTCCTGTCAGTTTTGGAAAACTAATTGTATTATCAAATTGGAAAGGCTTACTATCAAGGTTACAGTTTTTAAAAAATTGTTTGAAATAATTAAATTTTTTCTTTTTTTGCGTTTTTTCTGCACAAATCGACTGCAAAAAAGCACGAAAAAGGGCAAAAAAATGTAGAAACAAACAGAAGAGCAACCGGTTTTATAAAAATGACCGGACGCGGCAGAGCTTTCTTCTCCGGCCGCGCCCGGTCATTTCATTCATTTTTTATTTGCTTTTTCTATGGAATCCCCGTCAGGTTTGTCTCCTGCGGTATTTTTAAACATACACTCCGTAACTCCAGTCCTTTTTCAGACCGACAACGTTTTTCAGAACCCGGATGGCATCATTCACATCAACAGTTCCGTCTCTGTTTATGTCGCCGTTTGACGCCCCGGAAACATTCGGTGCGTCAAGTTTGATGGCCGTCTTCATGATCGCAATCGCGTCGCTGATATCCAGCTCGCCGTCTCCGTTCATGTCGCCCGGTCTGTATTTTCCCGTCATCAGAATATCGCAGGGCGCGTCCACAGTGACAGCGTAGTTTTGGTAAAAGGTTCCGGGAGCAGTGTGCACGACCTCAGCCTCCAAAGGGACTATGCTGCCGTCCTCTTTGATCTGATAAAAGTGCGCCCACATTACCTTTTTGACATTCCAGTAGCCGGATACCTGAATGCGGTAGTAACTGCCGTTGGTATTCACAGTCTGGCCGTCTTTTTCATATGAAAAATGACAGATTGCCGCCAATTCGTCCAGACCTTCCGCAGCCTTGTCCAGATACTCTCCTTCTGAAATCATCTCCGTCTTAAGACTGATCTCTTCATCTGTCAGGCTCTCATCGTCTGTCCACACAATGACCTCGCCGTCCTGTCTTTCGTAAGCCGCCTCGTCCTGTTCCGGCTGCTGAGATCCCTCCGCCGCTCCAAAGACAGCGGCCGGTGCTGATAAACTGAACGCGAGAGCTGCCGCCATAATCACGGAAAACCACTTCTTCATACAGATTCCTCCTTCATAATATCATTTTATATTATAGAAAAGTTTTCCATAAAATGCAACTTTTTTGTTATAATATATAAAATATTCTTGTTCTATCACAGTTATTCATACAACGGAAACTTTGATATTAATTTTACCAAATATTTTAGGATATAGTTGCTATCACTTGTATTGACTTCACCATTTCCATCTACATCTGCAAGCGCAAACTCTCTTGGTGTAAGTGTTAATAGTTTTGTGCCATATTTTAGAATCATCTGAGAATCGTCTACACTGATGGTTCCATCCTCATTGACATCACCGACAGTATAATTATCTGTTGCAGGATACATAACATAACCTACTGCCGTGCCATAATAGTTGACTCTTTTATCATTTATCAAATCATAAGAAATCCAGCCATATCCATTCAATCCCCAATCAGATCCCCATGAATTGATAAATTTAAATGCACGTTTGCTATCATCATATCCTATAAGACAGATTGCATGACCCCCTGACGATTCTCCGCTCGCATCATCATACACTTCATTTTCACTGCTGATTTCAAAATCCGGATATACGCTGATTGCAACAATCACGCCATCTCCTGATGCAATGTGATTTTTGATTGTGGTGATTCCAGTTATAGTAGTCCAATAAACAGACTTATACAGGGCTGCCGCGCCATCTTCTCTTGAAGTGGGAATTTCTGAAGTTAGTATTTTTTCTTCCGGGAAGTACACAGAAGAACAGACACCTGTATTTTTTATAATATTCATAGCATCCGATACGTGAATCCCGTGCGACCCGTCACTTAATTTGTTAAAAACAAAAGAGGGACTAAATATATGTCTTTGATCGTCTTTTGTCCATCCTCGTTTATTATATTCCTGGCTGGATTTATATGCGTAACATACTGCCCACGCTGTACAGCTGCCTCCAATCTGATTACCAGGCTTCGGAAACTGATACGTCAAATCTACTTTCGACGGAATTGATTCGGGAGCAGCGGCAGGTGCTTCATTCATATGTTGTCTGATGGTTTCCCAGTCATCCCATAGAAATGTGTCATTACAAGTATGCTCAGAAGCTGACGCCACTGACAAAAACATTGTGTTGCTGATTACAGAGGCAATCATGACTGCAACTGTAATTCTTTTGATAATTGATTTCATTTGATCTCCTCACTTTCAATGTTTCTTTTAAAATCCCAATGATGCAAATCATTACTGTCATGAGAAGATTATATCATTTCGAAACATTTTGTGCAATATTTTATAAACTTTTTCTGAAAAAGTTTTGTATCATTACAACACATTTATTACACTTCGATCAAATAAAATCTTTATATAAATTTACGATTTTAAACAGCCAAAGAACAACTTTTTAAGAAATCTATGATTGTTTGAAAGCATTTATAGCCTCTTCGCATTATATTACTTATTCATACTATATCATAAATTTTTTCATTTATCAATAATTTTTATCATGATATTTTTCTCTTATATTTTTTTCTGCACAAGAAAAAGGGCATCCCTCTGGTCCTTTTATGACTTTTGGAATACCCCTCTCCGATTTTCCAACTCTCTTTACTTTTCTGTCTCCTGCAGCATATTTTCTATAAACACTCCGTATCCCTTTGTGGGATCCTTGACAAACACATGGGTAACCGCGCCTGCCAGCTTTCCGTTCTGAAGAATCGGGCTTCCGCTCATGCCCTGCACAATCCCGCCGGTCTGGGACAGCAGCCTGCCGTCGGTGACCCGGATAACCATTCCCTTATTTTCTTCCTCGCCCCGCAGGTTTACCTCCTCGATCTCCACGTCATATTCCTTTACTTCTCCATCCACGCTTGTGAGAATTGTGGCGGGCCCTGTTTTCACGTCCTGTTTCAGACAGATCTGCACCGGCTTCGCCACGGCCTCACTTAAAAGCTGTTCATTTGCCTGACCAAAAATTCCCTCCGGCGTATTGCCGTCTATGCGTCCCTTTACATATCTTGCGTGATAATCGATATAGCCCACCAGTTCTCCCGGCGTTCCCTCCCTGCCTCTGATCACAGAGAGGATGTCCGTATCATACAAAAGCCCCCGGGACGTCTCCATCAGCTGCCCGGTGTCACTGTCGCTGATTCCATGTCCCAATGCCCCAAAGCGGCCGTCTCCGGTTACATAGGTGACCATGCCGATGCCCTGGGTATTGTCCCGGACCCACACGCCAAGCTTGTATTCCCCCGGCGCCACCTGGGCGGGCGTAATCCGGACCTGAAATTCCTCGCCGTTTCTGCGGACTCCCAATGTCATTTCCTTTCCCTGGCTTTCGGATACTGCTTCCACCAGCTGGGATTTTCTGGAAACAGGCGTCTGATCCGCGGATGTAATATAATCTCCGGCCTTTAAAATAGATTTTGCCGGACAGGCAGCCACGCCGGAAAGGGATGTAACTTCCGCGCAGTCCACCACAAGCACGCCGTCTGTTTCCACATAAATGCCCGCGGGCATGCCGCAGGGCACCACCAGACTGTTTGCCATAACATCCACGCTGACTGTCTTAAAAGGCAGCAGGCCAAAAAGCTTGTAATCCACCTGATAGCTGCCCACCTGACTGGTGTCCACGTCCGCCTTTTCCAGAGGCGCCGTCAGGGGATCTCCCGCAAACACTGTGATCTGGTCAGGCACCGCCTGGTCCTGGTATTTCATATATGTCATTCCGCAGAAAATGACCAGGCAGAACGCAAGCAGCACCGCAAGCCCTCGCCGGTATCTCTTTCGTATATCCATTGTCATCTTGTCTCCTTTCTGCATTTTTCTGTCCGTTTTTTGCAGATTTTTTCACAATTCGCTGATAAAAACCGCAAAGAAAAAAGGATGTGTTTTCACATCCTCTTTTACAATTAGTATGGGAGTATTTCCGTCTTTTCAGTCTGCAATAAATTTGTCGTTTCTGCTAATTTTATCCTTTATGGCGCCGGCCTGCCGTTTCATTTCCAGCGCATTGTTCCGCACCGCGTCGGTGATCTGCGCGCCGCCCAGCATACGGGACAGTTCGCTGATGATCTCCTCCCGGGAAAGCTGCCGGATTCCGGTAACCGTTCCGCCGTCTTTTACAGATTTTTCAATGACAAAATGTGTATCCGCCATAGCGGCGATCTGAGGCAGATGGGTAATGCAGATCACCTGATGGTTTTCCGCGATCTTTGCCATTTTTTCGGAGACCATCTGGGCGGTACGCCCGCTGATGCCCACATCGATCTCGTCAAAAACAAGGGTGCCCGTGGCGTCCTTTTCCGCCAGCACCGTCTTGATGGCAAGCATGATGCGGGACAGTTCTCCGCCGGATGCCACCGAAGCCAGAGGCCTTACCGCCTCTCCCGGATTGGTGCTGATGAGAAACTCCCCGTCGTCCATGCCGTTGGCGGATCCATGCTCCAATACGCCAAACCGCATTTCAAACACCACATGCAGAAAATTCAGGTCCGCAAGCTCCTCACGAACTGCCCCGGTAAACCGCTGAGCGGTTTCCTTTCTTTTTTCTGTGAGAACTGCTGCCGCTTTCAGATACGCGGTCTTTGCCTGATCCAGCTCCGATTCCAGCGCCCGGCGTTTTTCCTCATAATCCATTAAGTCCAAAAGGCGTTTTTTCTTCTGTTCCAGACTGTCAAGAACCTGGGAGATGGTGCCGCCGTATTTTGTTTTCAGGCGATTCAGCTCATCCAGCCGTTTTTCCGTATTGTAAAAGGTTTCTTCCCCAAACTCCATGCTCTCCCGGTAGGAGGACAGCGTCCGGTTCAGGTCGTTTAGCAGGCCGTCCAGTTCCTCCGCCTGAGCGCAGAGGCTTACAAGCTCTTTGTCATATTCCTGCACCGAAGAGAGCAGACGACAGGCTCTTCCCAACAACTCTCCCGCCCCGTCGCCTTCATAGCCGGTAAGCATATGGGCGTTCTGAACCGCTTCCGTGATTTTTTTCGCGTTGGAAAGCTTCCGGTACAGCTCCTCCAGCTCCTGATCCTCTCCTTCGGTAAGCCCCGCATTTTCAATTTCATGAATTTCATATTCTAAAAAGGAAATTTCCCGTTCCCGCTGCTCTTTATCCATGGAAAAATGATCCAGCTGTTCCCGGGCGTCTTTCAGACGGCGGTATGCCAGCGCGGTTTTTTCCTTTTCCGGCCCGATGATCTGCCGTCCATAAACATCCAGTATTTCCAGATGCTTTTTTTTGTATAATAAAGACTGGTGCTCATGCTGGCCGTGCATATCCAAAAGGACTGCCGCCGTTTCTTTTAACAGACCGGCGCTTGCGGTCTGCCCGTTGATCCGGGAAATGCTTCTGCCGCCCATAATCCGCCGGGTAAGCACCGTCTGCTCTTCCGCCGTGTCAATGCCAAGCGCTTCCAGATGTTCCTTCTGCGCCTGGCTGTCAATGGCAAATACCAGTTCCACAAAGGCATCCTGACCGTCCTGCCGGATCAGGTCTTTTGGGATTTTTTCTCCAAGGGCCAGATTCATAGAGCCGATGATGATGGATTTGCCGGCGCCGGTCTCACCGGTAAGGATGTTCAGTCCTTCCCCAAAATATACGTCCGCCTCCTGGATCAGCGCCAGATTTTTTACATGTAGATTTAACAGCATCCTTTCACCTGTTCCTGTCGTTTCTGTTTTTTGACGGCTCTGTTTCCTGTCAGGACACAAAAGCACGCAGGATCCCAAGCACCTTTTCCGACGCCTGGGCGTCTTCCACTGCGCAGAAGATCGTGTCGTCCCCGGCGATACAGCCAAGCACATGCTCCAGATCCAGCGCGTCTATAGCCGCCGCCACTGCCATGGCCATTCCCGCCACCGTTTTGATCACCAGCAGGTTCCCGGCGGCCCGGGCGCTCAGATAGCCGTCTTTCAGCACCCGGATATATTTGCTGTTGTACTGTCCCTCCGCTGTCTGTCCCACGCCGTAATACTGTCTTCCGTACAGATCAGTAAGCTTGGTCAGACGCAGCTGGCGGATATCTCTGGACACCGTTGCCTGAGTTACGTCATACCCGGCTTCCCGCAGCTTTCCTGCCAGCTCCTCCTGAGTCTCTATGTGAGATTCTCCGATCATTTGTAAGATCTTCTTATGACGCTCGTTTTTCATTTAATCCTCCACGCTCTGGTTATCACTGAACTTTTTCCTGAGATTTTCCAGAAAACTGTCTTTATTGATCCTGACAAATTTTGTCTTTTTTCTGGCGCAGCGGATCACGATCCGGTCTCCGCTGGACGCGGGATAAGACACCGTCCCGTCAAAAGACACTTCGCTGTACTCCGACTGAAGCTTTCTGCCGGGCCCGATCTCCACCGTGATCTCATCCTCCGGCGGAACAATGATGCTCCTTGTATTTAACGTATGGGGACAGATGGGCGTGATCAGGGTCATGGTCGCCTTTGGAGAAATGATCGGTCCTCCCGCGGACAGACTGTATCCGGTGGAACCGGTAGGCGTGGCAATGATCATTCCGTCCGCGCCGTATGTATACAGATGCTCTCCGTTTACAAAGATCCGGTATTCCACAATCCGCAGCGATCCCCTGCGGCTGATGACGATATCATTTAAGGCAAGATCCTGCTGAAGGGCGTCCTCACAGCTTTTCTCCCTGTGGCGCTCCGATCCCTTTTCCAGCCTGCCTGTCAGCATCATCCGTTCTTCTATGGCGTAACGATCCTCCATCAGGGCGTCCAGAGCCGGAAACAGATCCCGGACTTCCACCTCCGCCAGGTAGCCCATTGTCCCAAGGTTCACGCCGATCAGGGGAATCTCCCTGGCCACCACGTCCCGGGCGGCCTGGATCAGGGTTCCGTCCCCGCCAAGCACAATCACGCATTCCACGTTGTCGGGAATCTGGCGGATGTCGGTGCACTGTTTTTTCAGCTGTTCCTTGCTCTGCACCGTGCAGCTTCTGCCTCTTTCCTCCAGATACCGCTGGGCTGCCAGCGTGATCTCCAGATCCCGATCCTTTTCATTGTTGGTCACAATAAAGAAATTCTTCATAGTACCTCTTTTCCGCCAAAACCCGGATTCCCGTCAGCTTTCCCCGGCCCTGGGCGCGTCCAGGCAGGCGTGAGCCCGCTCCACAACTGCTTTTGCCGTCTCTTTACTCTGATCCGCTGCTGCCTCCGGGGATGTTTTTTTCAAATGCAGCAGATATTCTATATTTCCCTCCGGCCCCTTAATGGGCGAAAAGGTCAGATGCAGCACGGAAAACCCAAGAGAAAGCCCATAAGCGATCACCTTTTCGATCACTTCCTCATGGACCTTCGGATCCCGCACTACTCCTTTTTTTCCTACTTTCTCCCTGCCCGCCTCAAACTGCGGCTTGATCAGGCACACAACCTGTCCTTCGGCTCTGAGAAGCGCTTTTACCGGCGGAAGCACCAGTGTCAGGGAAATGAAAGAAACGTCAACGGACACAAAATCCACCGGCTCTTTTATCTGCTCCGCCGTCACATAACGGATATTAGTCTTTTCCATACAGACCACCCGCTGATCCTCCCGCAGCTTCCAGGCCAGCTGTCCATGTCCCACATCCACGGCGTAAACCTTTTTCGCGCCGTTTTGCAGCATACAGTCGGTAAATCCCCCGGTGGAGGCGCCTACATCCATACAGATCGTTTCTGTCAGAGAAAGTCCAAATTCCCTGAAGGCTTTCTCCAGCTTCAAACCTCCTCTGCTCACATAGGGCAGCGTCTTTCCCCGCAGCTCGATCACAGCTTTTTCATCTATCGCGGTGCCTGCCTTATCCTCCCGCTGTCCATTTACAAACACATTTCCGGACATGATGACGGCCTTTGCCTTTTCTCTGGAAAGGGCAAGCCCATTTTTTACCAGCAGCACATCCAACCGTTCCTTCATCGTTTTTTCATTCCTTTGCTTTTTGCTAGCGCAGGGCCCGAAACGCAAGCATGACCCGCATTGCCACTGTCTGAGCGTCCATTCCCAGGCTTCTCTTTACGGTTTCCGGATCTCCGTGCTCCACAAACTGATCGGGAATGGCCACTACCTCCACCGGCACGGACACCTGATTTTCCCGGAGCAGGTCGCAAAAGCGCTGGCCAAAGCCTCCGGTGATCACATTATCCTCCATGGTCACAAGCAACTGATGGCTCTTTGCCAGATCCAGAAACAGCTTTTCATCCATGGGCTTTACAAACCGCACGTTGACAAGAGTACAGGAGACGCCCTGGCTTTCCAGCTGTTCCCGGGCCTGTACCGCCGCCGGAATCATGCTGCCTACCGCCAGAATGGCAATGTCCTTTCCCTCAAACAGCACTTCGCTCTTTCCCTTTTCAACAGGCGCCTGACGATCCTCCAGACCGTCATAGGCGGTGCCTCTTGGATAGCGCATGGCAATGGGCCCGGGAAATTCAACGGCAAACCGCAGCATCTGATGAAACTCCCGCTTGTTCTTTGGCGCCATTACAGTCATTTCCGGGATGGCCGACAGATAGGAAAGATCAAAAACGCCCTGATGGGTCTCACCGTCCTGTCCCACAATGCCCGCCCGGTCAATGGCAAACACCACCGGCAGTTTCTGCATGCACACATCATGAACGATCTGATCGTATGCCCGCTGCAGAAAAGAAGAATAAATAGCCACCACCGGCTTCAGCCCTGCCGCGGCCATGGCTGCGGCGGAAGTCACCGCGTGCTCCTCCGCAATCCCCACATCGCAAAACCGCTCCGGATACTCCGCCGCGAACCGGCACAACCCTGTGCCGTCAGGCATGGCTGCGGTCACTGCCGTCAGGCGGGGATATTTTGCCCCCAGCCTTTTCATGGACACGCTGAACACATCCGTATAGGTAGGCTTTTCCTTTCTGACCTTTGGTTCTCCGCTGTCCACGTCAAAGGGAGCCGTACCATGGAATCTTCTGGGATACCGCTCCGCGGGCAGATAGCCCCTGCCTTTTTCTGTCAGCACATGGACGATCACACTGTGATCCACCTTGCGGGTCTGTTCCAGCACCCGGATCAGCTGATCAATATTATGGCCGTCGATGGGCCCAATGTATGTGATCCCCATATTTTCAAAAAGCTTTCCGGACACCAGCATCTGCCTGATGGAATTTTTGGTATTCCGCAGGTGATTGGCAATCTTCTCGCCAAAGGAGCTTTTGTTCAGTTGGTGCTCGATTCCCGTCTTCAGATTGATATAGGGATCCGCCGTCCGCACATTGTTCAGCAAAGTGGAGATCCCTCCGATATTTTCCGCAATTGACATTTTATTGTCATTCAGGATCATGGTAAAATTGGACTTCAGGGAAGAGGCATTGTTCATGGCCTCATAAGCCATTCCGCCTGTCAGCGACCCGTCTCCGATCACAGCGGCAACCTGATAGTTCTCTTTCAGGATCTCCCTGGCTTTTACAAAGCCCACTCCCGCAGACAGAGAGGTGGAACTGTGACCTGTGTTAAAGCTGTCGCAGGGACTTTCGTTCCGTTTCGGGAAACCGCTTAAGCCGCCGGCCTGACGGAGCGTGTCAAACTGATTTTTTCTGCCGGTAAGGATCTTATGGGTGTAGGACTGATGGCCCACATCCCAGATCAGCTTGTCCTTTGGCAGATCATACACATAATGAAGGGCAATGGTCAGCTCCACCACCCCCAGATTGGAGGCAAGATGTCCCCCTGTCCGGCTGATGCTCTCGATCAGAAACTGCCGGATCTCCTCTGCCAGCTGGGGCAGCTGTTCCTTTGGGATCTTTTTAATGTCATTTTCTTTCTCAATCTGGTCTAATAGCATAATTTCACCTGAGTTATTTTTTTCTGTAGATCAAAGCCCGAAGCAATTCTTCCAGGAAAGGATTGCTGTGCTCCAGGCCGTCAAGAAGACTGATTGCCTGGCGGGACAGTTCCTCCACATCTTCTTTTGCCTTTTTCATTCCGTTCACGGTCACATAAGTGGGCTTGTGGTTCCTTTGATCGCTGTGGGCCGGCTTTCCAAGCTCCTGGGTGGTACCTGTCTCGTCCAGGATATCGTCCTGGATCTGAAATGCCCGTCCTACCCGGGCCGCGATCTTTTCGATGGTCTCTGTCTCCTGAACAGAGGCTCCTGCCAGTACGGCGCCAATCATCATGGAGCCCTCTATCAGCGCGCCGGTCTTCCGGTCAAAGATGAATTCCAGCTGTTCCCGGCTGATCTGACGATCCACCGCTTCAAGATCCGCCGCCTGTCCTCCGACCATTCCGTAAACGCCCGCTTTTCTGCCAAGGATCCGCAGTGCCTCGGCTATCCGTTTATAAGTCTTTTCGTCCGCCGCCATGGAAAACGCGCCGCATGCTGTCTCAAAAGCGTAATTCAGAAGCCCGTCCCCGGCCAGAATGCCCATAGCTTCGCCGTACACCGCGTGAGTGGTTTTTTTCCCTCTCCGGTATTCGTCGTTGTCCATGGCAGGCAGGTCGTCGTGGACAAGAGAATAGGTATGGATCATCTCAATGGCCGCCATAAAAGGACGGATCACATCTCCGGCGCCTTCAAACAACCGAAAGGTCTCCTCCATGAGTATGGGACGCAGCCGCTTGCCTCCTGCAAGAACGCTGTAATTCATAGCCTGTATCACAGTGGACGGCCCGCTTTCCCCACTTTTCTCCTTAGGAAGATACTCCGCCAAAAGACTGTTGATCCGCTCCGTCCTCCGGTTACATTCCTCCTGAAAATTCATGGACTTCCCCCTCTTTTCCGATCTCCAGCATCTGCTTTTCTACCCGGTCGATCCTTGCGTTTCCTTCCTGTAAAAGGCTCATGCCCTCCTTGTACAGGGAAAAAGACTGTTCCAGGGTACAGGTCCCCTCTCCGAGAGTCTCCACAACGTTCTCCAGCTTTGCAAGCACTTCCTCCAAAGTCAGATCTTCATATTCTTTCTCCGCATTCTCACTCATCAGATTTCCTCCCGCTCTTTGTGATCTCCGTTACCTGGGCCCGCAGCTGTCCGTCCTGCAAATGCACCCGGATCTGATCCCCTTTCCTCAGGGCCTCCACCGACCGGACGCCTGTATTGGAAAGATCCGTAATATATCCGTATCCGCCCCCAAGCTTTGCCGCAGGAGAAAGTCCGTGAAGAGTTCCCGCAAGCATGGCCGTTTTGTTCCGGTATCTTTCCAGAACCAATCTAACTGCCTGAGCCAGACGGGTTTCCCCGTCCGCCAGCCGCTGCCTTTTTTCCCGTATCTGAAAATGAGGACTGACCCGTTCAAGGCGCAGGGCGGTATTTTCCATCTTCCGGCGGTACTTCTCGGTCTGCTCTCCCATATGCCGCTCCAGACGGTTTCGATAAAGGAGGATCTGTTCCTCCAGAAGACTGTAATCGTATACAGCCAGTTCTGCCGCCGCGCTGGGTGTAGGCGCCCGCAAATCCGCCACAAAGTCCGCAATGGTATTGTCCGTTTCATGTCCCACCGCGGAGATCACCGGCGTACTGCACCGGAAAATGGCCCTTGCCACTGTTTCCTCGTTAAACGCCCACAGATCCTCAATGGATCCGCCTCCTCTGCCCACGATGATCGTATCCACGCCGTAGGCGTCCAGCGCGCCAATTCCCTCCGCAATGCTTGCCGCGGCGCCCTCGCCCTGAACAAGGGCTGGATACAGCACCATCTGCACATAAGGGTTCCGGCGTCTGGTAATATTCATAATGTCCCGCACCGCGGCGCCGGTAGCGGCGGTCACGATGCCAAGCCTGGAAATGTATTTTGGAATGGGCTGTTTGTATTCCTGGGCAAACATTCCCATCTCCTCCAGCTCTTCTTTCAGACGGAGGTATTCCTGGTACAGATCTCCCTGTCCCTGAAGGGTGATCTGTCTGGCATACAGCTGATAACGGCCGTCCCGGACATAAATGTCAACGCTTCCGTTTACCACCACATGATCCCCGTTCTTCATGGGAAAGGCCAGCCCGCCTCTGCTGCCTGCGAACATTACGCAGGAAAGGGTGCCGGAGCTGTCCTTCAAGGTAAAATAAATATGGCCGGAGGGATGATATTTGCAGTTGGACACCTCGCCCTTTACCGCCACCCGGTTCAGAAAATAGTCCTGCCGGAACATATTGGCAATATATTTGTTGATCTGTTCTACGGAATAAATATTCTGAGCCAAAGCAAAAAACCTCGTCTGACAACCTGAATCCTGTATTGTTATCCATATTTTATACTAAATCTTCTCTACTGGCAAGAAGAGGCTGCCGCAAAATCATAAAAATCTCTCATTTGAAAACAGCTGAGATTTCAATTTTGCAGCAGCCTCTGTTTATAATTGTTTTTTGATGCGCCTGGGGGACATTACACAAATCTGGCCAGTACGCCGTTTACAAAAGCCGGCGCCTGATCGCCGCCAAATACCTTGGCAAGCTCCACGGCCTGGTCGATGGCCACTCCCGCGGGGATCTCCTCATCGTAAAGGATCTCGTAGACCGCCAGCCGCAGAATGGTAAGCTCCGCCTTTCCCATGCGCCCGGTCTTCCAGCTGAAAGATCTCTCATTGATGGCCTGGTCAATCTGGTCTTTTCTGGAAAGGATCCCGGCGGTTTTCCCGGAAATATAGTCTCCGTCTTCCTCTGACAGCGGAGAAAGGCTTTCCAGGTACAGGGCGATCTGCCCGGGCATCTCTTCCTGATCATGAAATTCCGCCCGGAACAGCGCTTTGAAAATATGCTCCCGTAGTTTGCTGCGCGTCATTGTCATAGAATCCCCTTATCCTCTGCAATCTATTCTTCTGTCTTCATATCCACGCTGGCAATGCGCACGTTCACATCAGACACCGGAAGCCCTGTCATACTTTCGATGGCATGCTTTACCTTATTCTGTACTTTTTCGGAAGTGTCCGGGATATTGTAGCCATATTCCAGATTCAGAGAGAGGGCTACCCGCACCGTATCGCCTACCTCGATCTTCACGCCCTTGGAAAGATTTCTCATTCCGAGCTTGCTGACCACTTCATTGGTAATGTTTCCCGCCATGGAAGCGACGCCTTCCACTTCGGTAGCCGCAAGTCCGGCAATGATAGCCACAACCTCGTCAGCGATCTGTACTTCTCCCAGATTGGTATTGGAATCAATTTTATGGGTACTTCTTTCCGTTTCCTTTGACATGAAAATCCCTCCTGTAATCACAATTACTTTAAACCCATTATACCAAATTTATACATATTTGCAATGTTTTTTCAAAATCCGGTTACAGGAGCTTTGAATGAAATTCTAAATTCCACATTCATGCTGAATTTAGTCTTACACTCCCCTCCCCATATCCTGTATGATGT
>CANQUC010000024.1 GCA_947626945.1 uncultured Lachnospiraceae bacterium
CTGGCATTTTATAAAGACCCTGAGAAATGGGTTACGGGTTCGTATATTAAGATTGGTTATTTTGGAAAATCGGATGCCGATTTGAAGTATCAGGACGAGGTGCATGGTTCTCTGATTGAACAAATTGATAAGACGGTGGATTTGGTCTTTTCGAAGTACTTAAAAGCTTTGATTTATTATAATGGGATTCAGAGAATCGAACAGTTTATGTTTCCGCAGGAGGCGTTCCGTGAGATATTGCTGAATGCGGTAGTTCACAAGGATTATAGTGCCTGCAATCCGATTCAAATCAGTGTATATGAGGATAAAATATATATCTGGAATGACGGGGAGATGCCGCCTGACCTCAATTCAACGGAGAAATTGTTTGAAAAGCATTCTTCCAAGCCGTATAATCCGAAACTGGCTAATGTTTTCTTTAAAAGCGGTATGATAGAGGCTTGGGGCAGAGGATTTGATAAAATTAGGGAAGCATGTGCAAAAGATGATGGTCGTCTGCCAGAATATAATATCAATGAATCGGGAATTATGGTGCTGTGCAGAGCATGCGATAAGTATTTGGAGTTATTGAATGATGAACCGCATTCTGTTCAAAATGAACAAGATAATGAACAAGATGTAGTTAAAGCTATTATTGAATTTTGTTTAGAACCAAAATCTGCGAAAGAGATTGTGGAAAAGTTTGGTTTTTCGAACAGGTTATATCTTAAAAGACATTTTCTCGATGAAATGTTAAAAAGAAAAATGCTGAAAATGACATTGCCGGATAAGCCTTCAAGCAAGAACCAAAAGTACTTTTCTTGAAAAAATATCTTGTTCATTGTCCTGTTCAAAGTGAACAAGATGATGAACAAGATGCCAATATGGAAAAGACATTGTTTTTATTTATAGGGACAGAATTGGTGTTATCATCATCGATAACAAAATGATAACATTACCCCATATAGACAGGATAATATGGATACGTCAAATAATAAAAAGTCCTGAGAATATGACAGATAATAATCTTTAAACAAAATTGATTAGTATTTGTCGAATCTGAATGAGAAAAGAGGAAGACGTCATGAAAAAAGTGTTTAAATTCCTGAACGCCCTGTTGTTTTGCGGGGCTGTGGGAGTCAGTTTTATGGAGGTCATCCTGCATGTAAGTCTGATGGATGTGCTCAGGTTTGTCTTTGACAGCTCATCCGAAGCCGAAACCGTAAAGGAGCTTTTGTACGGACTGCAGGATAAAATGAACATCCTGGTGATGGCGATCCTTGCGTTTGTGGTCCTGATGGCGCTGGGCGTGATCTTTTCCCTGATCCTGCCGGCCACAGCGGCCTATGTCTGCGGGATTATACTGGCTCTTGTGCAGGCGTCCATGGCCGCGGTGTTTTATTTCGGCGGACAATCTTACATAGATCAGGCCATAGGCGGACTGTCCCTGTTTGGCCTGGATAGGATCATCCGGCTGGAAGAACTGCCATTTATACTGTGGTTTGCCATCTATGGGCTGATCCTGGTGCTTTCCGTGATCGGGCTTGCCATGAAAGACAAAAAGAAAGAGGCCGAGGATCGCCGGATCATGACGGAGCAGTTCTACGCCGACAAAAACCCCCTGAAAAAAGGAAGCAGAGAGCCGCGAAACGATCAGGCGTTTCTGAATGATATCCGAAGGCTGGAGCAGGAGAGAGACCTGCGGCGGCAGGAAAGACAAAGACAGCAGCCGCAGCAGCCCGTCACATCGGCAGCTCCCCGGCAGCCCGCCACACCAACGGCCTCGCAGCAATCCGTGACACCGGCGGCCCCGCAACAGCCCGCCACACCGGCGGCCCCGCAGCGGCCCGTGACACCGGCGGCCCCGCAGCGGCCCGTCACACCGGCGTCCTCGCAGCAGCCCGCCACACCGGCAGCCCCGCCACAGTCAGTCACACCGGCAGCTCCCCGGCAGTCCGCCACACCGGCTGACGGCATGTTTTCCGGCGCCATACTTGGCCTTTCGGGAAAATACGCTTCCATGGCCTTTCCGCTGGAAGAAAAGCAGCAGGTATTTTTTGTCCGTGAACAGGGCGGAACAGAGCTTTCCAGAAAGCCCGCCGACGGAACCGTTGCCTCTGTTTATTATATCGGAGAATACCAGGAGTATTGTGTGGAAGCGGCGGAGAAGCGAATGTTCTTCCTGAAGAGCGGGCAGCCTTTGGGGCAGGGGCGCAAATATTATCTGCCCAGGGGCACGGAAATTTATATAGGCGATACAGAAAATCGGTTTACGCTGGCATAAGCAGAAAGGAGACTGGATATGAGCGAAACGGCATATACACCTGACAGAGAAAAAGAACTTCAGGAACTGTATACAAAACTGGGAAAAGCATATTATGAGGGCGGTTTCGAGGATCCCCTCCCGGAGCTGCTGCCGCTGTTTGACCGGATCACAGGTTTGAAAGCGCAGGCGGAGGCAGAAGCCAAAGCAGCCGAGGAGGCCAGAAAAGCGGCAGAAGCCAAAGCGGCGGAGGAGGCCAGAAAAGCGGCAGAGGCCAAAGCGGCGGAGGAGGCCAGAAAAGCGGCAGAGGCCCAGGCAGCTGCCGCCAGGGCAGCGGAGGAGGCTGCCGCAACCGGGGATGAAGACGCGACGATCATGGCGGATCCGGAAGAGGAGACCCCTCCTCAGAAACCGGCGGCAAAAAAATGGTGTACCCAGTGCGGCTCTCAGCTGTCAGAAAACGCGGCTTTTTGCTGGAATTGCGGACACCCCGTAAGATAAAAACAGACCCGGGAGGAACGAAGAAAACATGTACTGTATATACTGTGGAGAAAAAAACGATGACGACGCGGCATTTTGCGGTAATTGCGGGAAACCGCTGGAGCATACCCAAAATACCCGGACTGAGGCTGCTGACAGCCAGAGAATGGCGCCGCCTGTGCAGAGAAACATAAAAGAGCCGAAACGAAAAAAGAAAACAAAGCTGTGGATTATCCCCCTGGTAGTGGTGCTGCTGGGAGCGGTGGCGGCAGCTGCCTTTTTCATCCTGAAAGACAACCTGGGAGAATCCCGGAAACGGGATTATAAATCCTATCTGGCCCAGGCGGATAAGCATCTGGAAGAGCTGGACTATGAAGACGCGGAGAAAAACTGCCTGACGGCTATTTCCGTGGAGCCGAAGGAGGAAGAATCTTACCTGAAGCTGGCAGATCTCTACATAGAGCAGAAAAATTATAAGGAAGCGAAAAAGATTCTGAAACAGGGCGAAGACGCCGTCACAGACGGAGATCAGATCCGGGAGAAGCTGGAAGAGGTAACCTTCATGAGCAGCATGGAGCAGGAGCTGCCGGAACAATATGGCAAAGTAGAGTCTCCTCAGACAGTTTCCATGACAAAAGAGCAGTTTGATTCCGGCCGGGATTCCACGCAGAATTATGACCGGTGGGCAAAAAAAGACGGTTTGTTTACCATGGAAAAAACCGATCTGGATCAGGACGATCAGGATGAACTGTTTGTGATCCGGGGAGACGGGCAGAAAATTTATGCTGCCGTTTATGAATATCATGATGGAGAACTGGTTGTGAAAGCGGAGGAGCCTCTGACGGAAACTCTTGACCGCAGAATGTACAACATTCACATTTCAACCATAGCCCATAAAGAAGAACAATATGTATTTGTGGAAACAAAAGATGTTTCCGCCAATCTGGAATCCGGACAGGAAACCCGCACCGTGGGCGCCTCTCTGTATCAGTATACAGGCGACGCGCTGCAGCTGGCGCTGGATTTGAGACAGGTCAATGACAGTGCCGACGGTTCTGCCGTCAGTTACCATGGAATGGTGTACAACGACGACGGAACGCTGAAAGAGGACGTGTGCCTGTATGACAGCGGAGCCGAAGATATGGGAAAATTTCAGTCAGATCAGGAGGCGATTCAGTGGTTTTTCGGACTGAAAGAGGTAAAGACCGGAAAAAACGCCACCTTTTATGATCAGGAGACTTTGCTGGAGGAAACCGCGGAAAACCGAAAGAATCTGTCCCTGGAAATGACCTATCAGACAGAAGGCGAAGGGGCGGAAATGAAGCTGAACTATACATTCCGTTTCACAGACTATACAGAGGAAACTCTTTCCGGCAGTCCCGGGCCGAAAACGTCAGAAAAGCCGGCGGACGGAAAGACCGAAGAGCCTGCGGCCACGCCAAAAAACACTGGAAAGCCGGCGGATGAGAAGACCGAAAAGCCTGCCGCCACAGAAAGCTCCGAAAATCCTGCCGGGCCGGAAGCAAGTCGGAAACCGGAAACCGATCAGAGCGGTCAGGCCATTTATGAGGATTATGAATCGCTTCTTGCCGGTGTTCTGAAAAAATATGAGAGCACAAACGGAGACAATCTCCTTTATACGGTGTACGATCTGGATCAGGACGGCACAAAAGAAGTGATCATTTCAGAGGGGACCACTGACGCGGAGTGCCGGTGGGCCGTATATACCCTGACAGAGGAGGGCGTAAAAAGGCTGGGAGATTTCCCGGGGGCCTATTCATCCCTTTGTGTCACGTCGGATGGAACCTTTTACGGGGTAAACTGCCATGGCCAGGAAGAAAAGATCTATGAGGTGAGGCTGACAGGCGGAAAGCTGGAGACAGAATGCACCTACAGTAAGGTCAAAACCGCCGATGAAAAATTCTATTATCCGGAGGGAACTTATCTGGAAGGAAAACGCCTGAATGATCCGAGCCTGCTTCCGTAAACAAAAAGACGCCGTTACGGTCAGAAAAGCCCCGTGAACAAAGGGGCTTTGGGGCCGGATTTGGATTCTGTTTTGCCTGAAATTTCCGCGGCGGAAGAATGAAAACATCGTGCTGGAAACCGCAGCAAAAAATGCTTGCAAAACCCCTGAATCTATGTTATGATTGTTTGCGTCGCTAAGAAAGCGGCGCAATGCGGCTCCATGGTCAAGCGGTTAAGACACCGCCCTTTCACGGCGGTAACAGGGGTTCAAATCCCCTTGGAGTCATTTTGGAGAAATCCTTTCAGCCAGTTGACAGAGAACGATTTCTTCATTATAATGAAAAGGCAAATGCGGCGCAGTAGCCAAGTGGTAAGGCGTGGGTCTGCAACACCCTGATTCACCGGTTCAAATCCGGTCTGCGCCTCTTGAAAATGCAAAGGCTTTTTCCAAAAAAGAAAACGCTGAACCGACAGCGTTTTCTTTTTTTGCGCAAAACGCAGACAGATTTTCGGTATTTCCACTTTTTTCTTGCTTTTTTTCAGCAGTTGTGATATGATTTACATATACTAAATGTAACATTTTAAACGCGTATCTGCGTCAGGGGATTCTCCCGTTACTCCAGAGAAAATTGCCGGAAAGGCACAAGAGAAAAAAAGACAAAACCATGCAAAAAGAGCCGCAGGGTTTATTTGAGTTTGTAAAATAGCGGGAGGATGACGTTGGGTTTGGCAGGAGACACTCAGGGCGCGGATCGCCTTTCCTGTAAAGAAAAGTACGATCATTACTGCAAGCGGGTACTGTCCAACAAAGACGTGCTGGCGCGTATTCTGCGGCATACCATGAAAGAATACCGAAAGATGTCTCCGGAGGACATACGGGCGTGCATTGAGGATCTTTCCTGCACATTGGGCGGCCCATCCAAAACCGGGAAAGACATGCGCGGCCGGAAACAGAATCAGAAACGGCCCGAGTACATTCTGGGTGTAAACACAGAGGATTCTATGCCGGGCGAGGGAAGCGTTTTGTACGATATCCGGTTCATGGCCCGGCAGCCCGGCGGTTCACAGGGAAAAGAGACGACGCACTGGCGGCAGATCATGGTGGATATTGAAGCGCAGACAAAATTCTGGCAGAGGCGGCTGGAGCCCCGGGCGGTTCTTTACGGAAGCAAAATGATCTGCAGCCAGCTGGGCAGGCTGTACAAAAGCCCTCAGTATGAGAAAGGCCGGAAAGTATATTCTATCTGGATCTGCACAGACAGTCCGAGGCGTTTGGGAAACCGGATCTTTCATATCGCGCTTCACCGGGATGAGGATTATGAAACAAAGCCGGGAAGAGCGCCTGACAAAACGCGGTATTATGACAGGCTGGAGATCATTTTCATCTATCTGAACCAAAAGGAAAAGCATAAAGATCCTCTGACCGATTTTTTAAGCACGCTGCTGGCAAAGGAGATGCCCTGGCAGGAACGCCTGAATATTTTGCGGGATCGGTTTGGCCTGCAGCCGGACGATGAGATGAAGGAGGAAATGAAAGAGATGTGTAATTTATCAGAAGCAATTGAGAGAGACGGGATCCGAAAAGGGAGAAGACAGGGCCTGAGAGAAGGCCAGAAACAAGGCAAGAAACAAGGCCGCAAAGAGGGCCTGAGAGAAGGTCAGATGCGGATCCTGCGGCTGATTACGAAAATGAACAGCTCCGGTGAGGGAAAGCTGATCTTTCGGCTGCAGGAGGATCCGGATTTTTTAGAACAGCAGCTGAAAAAGTACAAACTGTAAAGTAAATTTCTCCGGCAAATAAACCCGGCAGCAAATGAGGCTAAGGGGCGGATACCGGGACTGCGGCGGGCCGCCGGGAAAGATCTGGCGGCGGAACCTGTGGATTCTTGTCATATCAGGCATGATATGGTAAAATCATCTTATCAAAAGAGAAAGGAAGAAGAAACATGAAGAAAATCATTGCGGAGTTCAAGGAATTTGCATTGCGCGGCAATGTAATGGATCTGGCAGTTGGCGTTATCATCGGCGGCGCGTTTCAGTCAATTGTTACCGCGCTCACCGATAATCTGATTGCGCCTTTGCTGAGCCTGATCGGCGGCGGCGAGGTAAAAGGACTTGCCATCACGTTTGCCAACGGATCCGTGCTGGACTTTGGCGCCTTTATTTCGGCGGTGATTCATTTCCTGATCATGGCGGTTGTCCTGTTTGCGCTGGTGAAAGTCATGAATTCCCTGACCAGGCTGGGCAAGGGCAAAGAAGAACCTGCGGCGCCTACTACCAAGAAATGTCCCTACTGCCAGAGCGAGATCGACATTGCGGCTACAAAATGTCCTCATTGTACATCTGACCTTTCCGAGTAAGACATGCGGCAAATCTGCCGGTTGGTTCAAACAGCATGTACAGAAAAATATCCTGCGGCTTTCGCTTTGTAAGCCACAGGATATTTTTGTCATACAGCGTTGTCATACAGCGCCGCGGATTCGTAAAAAGCCGGGAGGGCTTGCGGAAACGGTTTTTTTTCGGTAAGATGACAGGAGAAGAAAACGGGCAAAAGCAGCCGGGAGAGAAACAGATGAACAAGAACAAATTGAAAAATTTCGCCCTGTGGGCAAGAGAAGAGCTGACGTTTCGGGTAAGCGTCCGATATGAAAAGCAAAAGAGCCGGATCGCGGAGCTTTCCGGGGACGGGAAAAAAGGACAGCCCGGGGAGTCTGACATTGAACAGGCGGCCTACCTGTGGTTTCACAGGCTGATCGCCATTCGGTACATGGAGGCCAACGGATATCTGCCCGGGGAAGAAGCCGGCGTTCTGGAAACGCTCTGCGAAATGGAAGACCCGGACAGAGCCAGAGATCAGCTTCTGCTGCTCTGCAACAGGCTTGGCAGCGCGCTCCCCCAGTTATTTCCCCTGATCAATGAAAAGATGGAAATGCTCCTGCCAAAGGAGATCTTCAGCCGGGAAAGCGCGGTGCCAAGGCTTCTTGAAGAAATATCCCCCGAAGAATGGCGGGGCGGCGTGGAGATCGTGGGCTGGCTTCATCAGTATTATCATGCGGAACAGAAAAAAACCGTGTCCGGAGATTTTCAGAAGCAAAACGTAAAAATATCCAAGGAACGGATCCCGGCAGTAACCCAGTTGTTTACGCCGGACTGGATCGTGCGGTATCTGGTGGAAAATTCCCTGGGAAGACTGTGGCGTTCCAGATGCCCCCAGGCGGAAGAATTGAAAAAAACATGGCGGTATTACTGCGAGGCAGAGGAACAGAAAGAACCTTTCCCGGAGCGCTGGGATCCCCGTAAGATCAAGCTGATGGATCCCTGCATGGGCAGCGGACACATTTTGCTGTATGCCTTTGAACTGTTCATGCAGATGTATCAGGCGGAGGGTTATGACCGGGCCGAAGCCGCAAGGCTGATCCTGCAGCACAATCTGTTTGGCCTGGATATCGATCCGAGGGCCTGCCAGCTTGCCTGCTTTACCATTATGATGAAAGCCAGGCAGTATGATCCCCATATTCTGGAAGAGCAGAGAAAGCCCCAGGTGTATGTGGTGGAGGACAGCCGTTTTCTGACGGCTCCGCTGATAGAATTTATCGCGGGGACAGACCTGGAAATGAAATGCGATCTGATGACTCTGGCGGAGGATTTTTACGATGCGGAGGAATACGGCAGTCTGGTACAGGCGCGGCCTGTGGATCTGGAAAGGCTGACGGCCCGTGCCCTGGAGATCTGCGGTACCTTTTACAAAGAAGTAGTCAGCGCTCTTTACGCCCAGCAGGTCCGGGAAAAGCTGCTGCCCCTGCTTGCCCAGGCGGAAGTCATGACCCGTACCTATGACGTGGTGGTGACCAACCCTCCCTATATGGGGAAAAGCGCCATGGATCAAAAACTGCGGGATTATGTCAGAAAGAAGTTCCCCCTCAGCAATTATGATCTGTACGCGGTATTTATTGAAAAATGTGATCAGATGACAAAAGAGGAAGGCTATCAGGCCATGATCACCCAGCAGTCCTGGATGTTTCTGCGAAGCTATGAACAGCTGCGCCGCCGGATCTTTCAGGCCCGCACCGTGGTGCATATGATCCATCTTGGAACCAGGGCCTTTGAGGAAATTTCCGGAGAAGTGGTGCAGACGGTGGCCTGGATTATGAAGAAAACGGAACTGCGGAAAGGGCAGGGCGTATATATGCGCCTTACGGAATTTGGCAGCGGAAAGGAACAGGCGTTTCTGGAAGAAAAAGAACAGGGGCTTCACGGCGTTACCTACCGGGCCGACAGCAGCGGTTTTTTCCGGATTCCCGGCGGGCCCGCGGCCTACTGGCTTCCGGGAGAGGCCTGCGGGCTTTTTGAACGGACAAGAACCTCAGACTTTGCCGTAGTGAAAAACGGGATGTTTACCTGTGACAACAGACGGTTTTTGCGGCTGTGGTATGAGCTTCCCAAAGACCGCATTGCCTTTGGCTGTACTTCCCGGTATGACTGCGAAAAAACCGGGAAAAAATGGTTCCCCTATAATAAAGGCGGAAATTTCCGCAGGTGGTACGGCAATCAGGAATATGTGATTGATTTTGAAAGGTTTGGGGAGGAGATCCGCCGGTATCGGATTTCGTCGGGACAGTCGGCGGTGTTCCCCGGGCAGGACTACTATTTTCAGGAAAGCCTGTCCTGGTCTCTGGTCAGCCCCGGCAGGTTCGGCATCCGCTATTATCCGCCGGGTTTTGTCTTCGATATTGCCGGCTCCTCTCTGTTTCCCATCCGGCAGGAGCATTTGTATCCCATGCTGGGCGTGCTGGCAAGCAGCCCCGTATACCGGCTTCTGCAGGCGCTCAATCCCACTGTGAATTATCAGGCGGGGGATGTGCGGAGCATTCCGATGCTGGAGGAGTGTCTCTCCGGGGAAACGGCAGAAACACTGGAAAGGCTTGTGCGGGATAATATCCGCATTGCAGCAAAAGACTGGAACAGCCGGGAGACCAGCTGGGATTTTGAACGGCATCCGCTTGTGGTACAGGCAGCGGAGATGCGGCGGCAGCAGGACGCCGGTTTATCAGTGTCCTTGGCAGACTGTTATGCCGCGCTGGAGCTTTGGGAGGAAACTCAAAAAAAGCGGCTTGTGGAAAATGAAAATGAGATCAACCGGATCGTGGGAAAGCTTTACGGACTTCCATGGGAGGATCCCTCCGGACGGGACCAGGCTTCCTATCTGCGAAAGATTACCTTTTCAGGCCAGATGCGGGAATTGTTTTCCTATTGTGTGGGCTGTATGCTGGGCCGGTTTGAGGACGGCTGCCGAAAAACCCCGCAGGGATTTCTGGTGCTGGAAGAAGATCAGGTTCTGCCGGGGCTGGAGCAGTGCCTGACAGACTGGTTCGGCCCGGAAACCCTGGAAGAAAATCTGCTGATTCTGGCCGGCGGCCTGGAGGGAGAAAAGCCCGTCACGGATCCTGGAAAGGAAGTTATCCCGGAGGAAAAGGTGAGGGAGGCCAGAAAACGGCTGATGGACTATATCCGGAAAGATTTTTTTGAAGAGCATTCGCGGACTTATCAGAAGCGCCCCGTCTACTGGCTGGTGGAAAGCGGCAGGCAGAAAGGGTTTTGCGCGCTTCTCTACGCCCACCGGTACCGGCCGGAGGATCTGAAGCTGCTGTCAGAGCAGGCAGCGGCGGCGGCCCGGAAAAAGAAAGAGCGGGGTGAGAAAAAAGGGCTTGAGGAGCTGTCGCGGTTTTTGCCGGTTCTTGACGCCCTTGCAGGCGAAGCCCCTGTTCTGGATCCCGACGACGGAATCCTGGCCAATCGACGGAAGCTGTCCTCCATTTTGAAAATGTAGGGCGCCCTTTTGAGAAACGTGTGTTTTTTGTGTCCATACTTGCGCGGCACCTTGTTTTTTGATAAAATAAAATCAGTTGCGGAGGTCATGGTGGTTCCGAAAGGAGGAAGCAAATGTCCAAAGATTGGGAAGAGGATTTTGACGTTGACAGCATTGTCATTGAAGATGTTGATATAAAAGATATTGAAGACAGAAACCAGATGCTTTTCAGAGAGGATGAGGAAGTTGCCGGGCAGGAACAGCAAACAGAAACAGCGGATCCGAAAACGGAGGCAGAGCATGCCGCTGCTGCAAAAGAATCTGCGGCAGTACGTTCGGAAGGTGTCCGCAAGCCTGAAGAAAAACCAGAAGCAGCTTTCAGGGGATCTGAGAAAGAACCGGAAGCAGCTGACAGACAATCTGAAGAAGAACCGGAAGCAGCTGTCCGCAAGTCTGAAGAAAAACCGGAAGAAACTGGCCGGGAGCCTGAAGAAGAACCGGAAGCAGCTGTCCATGAGACTGAAACAGATACGGATCATGAAGTTTCTGATCTCTCTGATCGCAGTTATGTCCGCAATCTGCGTACAATTGGTGAAGAGGATGATGAGGACGAGGATGAAGACAGTCTTTCTGAAAAGTACCGGCCAAAACGAACGAAAGGAGACATCCTCCGATACAGCGTGATGTTTGTGGCCCTGTGCGTGTTTGTCTATTCGATCTTTTCCCTGGTTTCCATTTTTATGGAATACAAGGCGGGGGAAGAAGAGTATAAAAAAGCGCAGCAGTATGTCCATTCTTCCGATGAAAACCAGCCCTCCGGAGAGGTGGAGTATGCAGACCAGCAGGAGCCTTTAAATCCCAATTTTCAGCCTGCTTCCATCGACTGGGACAAGCTGATGCAGCAAAACGCGGATATTTACGGCTGGATCCAGTTTGAGACGCTGGAGCAGATCAATTATCCCATTGTCCACAGCGGTGACAACGACTACTATCTCCATCACACCATTTACCACACGGAAAACAGCGCGGGCAGCATCTTTATCGAGGCCAATAACCGGACGGATTTTTCCGACATGAATACATTCATTTACGGCCACAACATGAAGAACGGCTCCATGTTCGGGCTGCTTCGCTACTACAAGGAAGAATCCTATTACAAAGGCAATGAGTATTTCTGGATCTATACGCCCCAGGGAAATTACCGGTACAAGATTTTTTCCTGTTATGAGCCCAGGGCGGAGTCGGAGACCTATACCTGGTGGTCGGCTCCCTGTGACGAATATACTCAGTACCTGCAAAAGGTGATCTCCTATTCCAAATACAGCACGGGAGTCACCGTGAAGCCTACCGACAGGATCGTCACCCTGTCCACCTGCACCAGCCGGGGGAGCGATTACCGTTTTGTGGTGCACGCCAAGCTGGTGTACAGTACCGTAAATCAGTAAAAAGGCCGCGGGCGCCGTGCCCGTTGGCCGGTTGGAGGAAATGCAGTGGAAAAAAGGGAGTATGGGGTCGGAGACCTGGTCCGCATGAAAAAAAAGCATCCCTGCGGCAGCGACTGCTGGAAAGTGCTTCGAACAGGAGCGGATTTCCGTATGGAATGCGCCGGGTGCGGGCGGCAGATGATGATGTCCCGCCCTGCCGTAGAAAAAAATACCAGGGAAATTGTAAAAAAAGCTTGAAATTTCCCTGCCTCTACGGTATAATAAGCACTCGCGAACTAATTTTCCTTGCTCTTTCCCAGAGAAAGGGCCAGAGTCCAAAAGGAGGTACGAGTAGCATGAACAAGTATGAATTAACAGTTGTTGTCAGTGCGAAAGTTGAAGATGAAGTAAGAGCCGCGACCATCGACAAAGTGAAAGCTTACGTTGAGCGTTTCGGCGGTACCGTTACAGGCGTTGATGAATGGGGTAAGAGAAGACTTGCTTACGAAATTCAGAAAATGAGAGAAGCGTACTATTACTTTGTTCAATTTGAATCTGATAGCACATGTCCTGGCGAACTTGAAAAGAGAGTTTCCATTATGGATCATGTCATTAGATACTTATGCGTAAAGAAAGAGGCATAAGATCGGAAAAGGAGTAATTATGAACAAAGTAATTTTGATGGGCAGACTTACAAGAGATCCCGACGTCCGTTATTCTCAGGGGGAAAACGCAACGGCCATAGCCAGATATACGCTGGCGGTAGATCGCCGTTTCCGCCGCGAGAGCGACGGCCAGACCGCTGATTTTATTTCCTGTGTTGTGTTTGGAAGAGGCGCGGAATTCGCGGAAAAATATCTGCGTCAGGGCACCAAGATCGCCATCACCGGCCGCATCCAGACCGGAAGCTACACAAACAGAGACGGTCAGAAAGTTTACACCATGGACGTGGTTGTGGAAGAACAGGAATTCGCGGAGAGCAAAAACGCCGCAGGCGATCGCCCGGCTGATTCCTACGCCCGTCAGACAGAATCCAGACCCGCGCCCGCTCAGGAAGCAGGAGACGGATTTATGAACATCCCCGACGGTATTGACGAAGAGTTACCGTTTAACTAAGTGATCAAAGGAGGCAGCTGACAATGGCATTCAATAAGACAGAAAGACCGGATTCTCCCATGAAGAGAAGAGGCGGCCGCAGAAGAAAAAAAGTATGTGTGTTCTGCGGAAAAGATAATGTGATCGATTACAAGGACGTAAACAAGCTGAAGAGATATGTATCTGAGCGAGGAAAAATCCTTCCCAGAAGGATCACAGGCAACTGCGCAAAGCATCAGAGAGCGCTGACCGTGGCCATCAAGAGAGCGCGTCACATTGCGCTGATGCCCTACACAGTAGAATAATGACGGAATTTTTCCGGTGGGAAGAACTGCGGCCGCGCAGTTCTTCTTTGCTTTAAAAGCCCCCGGACAAAAGGGTCTGACGGAGGCGCCGCTGTCGGAAGAAAAAACTTCCCTAAATGAAAAAAGAGTGCTATAATGTACAAAATAAGTCAGTATGCGCCGCCGGGAAGAAAATGGTTGCAGCGGATTCGCAGAAAGGAAGACAATGGGTAAGAAAAACAATGGCAATGAACAGCAAAAGGATCTTTATATTGTTTCCATCGTACTGGTGGTGGTGCTCTTCCTGATCAATGGGGGCGTCTATGCTTTTCATTTGTACGCGGGACTGTTTCTGACCTGCTGCCTGGTGATCTACTGCGTATTTCTTGTGTATTTTCTGCGGCGGGCTCACCTGCAGACGCCGGGGCGCCTGTCAAACTTTGTGGCAGACACCGGCTACATTCCCCAAAAGCTGTTGAAAGAGCTGCAGATCCCTTATGCCCTGCTGGATATGTCCGGGGATCTGATCTGGATGAATGAGGTCTTTCAGAACCTGATCCAGAAAGAAAAAAATTATCATAAATCTCTGGCATCAGTAATCCCGGAGCTGGATCCGAAAATGTTTCCCAAAAAAGACGCGCAGCAAAAAGCGGTGAGCTTTTCCTATGACGGACGCATTTACCGGGGCGAGCTTTGCAGGGTCAGTGTGGCCTATGAACACGGGGCCGGGGATCTGGAGGAGCTTTCAGAGTTTCAGGGCGACGTGATCAGCCTGATCTTATATGATCAGACAGAGCTGGAACAGTACAAAAAAGAAGTGGACGACCAGAAAATGATCGCCGGCGTGATCTATCTGGACAACTACGATGAAGCCATGGAATCCATCGAGGAGGTGCGCCGCTCCCTGCTCCTTGCGCTTCTGGACCGGCGGATCAACAAATATTTCTCCGCCTACGACGGCATTGTCCGGAAGATCGAGGCCGATAAGTATTTTGTGGTAATGAAAAACAGGGAATTTCAGCAGATGTGCAGAGAAAAGATCAGTCTGCTGGAGTCTATTAAAAGCGTCAACATCGGCAACGAGATGGCAATGACCCTGAGCATGGGCTTTGGCGTGGACGGAAATTCTCTGATCCAGAATTATGAATTTGCCCGGGCGGCCATTGACCTGGCTCTTGGCCGGGGCGGCGACCAGGCGGTGGTCAAGTCCTCCGAGGACAACCGGTATTTTGGGGGAAAGACCAAGCAGGTAGACCGGAATACCCGTGTAAAAGCCCGTGTCAAGGCACAGGCTCTGCGGGAGATCATAGAGGCCAACGAAAAAGTCTTTATCATGGGGCACAGCCTGGGGGACGCGGACTCCTTTGGGGCGGCCATCGGTTTTTACCGGGCGGCCAGAACCGTCAGCCGGCGGGGATATATTGTCCTCAATGAGGTGCCTGTTTCCATCAAGCCGCTGGTGGACCGGTTTATGAATAACAGCGAGTATGAGGAGGATATGTTCATTGGCAGCAGCCGCGCGCTGGAGCTGGTGGATGACCAGAGCGTGGTAGTGGTGGTGGATGTGAACAATCCCGGCAGATGCGAATGTCCGCAGCTGCTGACCCGTACCAATAATCTGGTGGTGTTTGACCATCACAGGCAAAGCAACGACGTGATCAAAAACGTGGTGCTGAACTATATTGAGCCCTATGCTTCCTCCACCTGCGAGATGGTGGCGGAGATGCTTCAGTATTTTGACGAGAACATCAAGATCAAAAATATGGAGGCAGACTGTATCTACGCGGGGATCATGATCGATACCAACAACTTTATGAGCAAGACCGGCGTGCGCACCTTTGAGGCGGCGGCTTTCCTGCGGCGGTGCGGAGCGGATGTCTCCCGTGTGCGTAAGGTATTCAGAGAGGATATGGACACTTACAAGACCCGGGCCGCCATGATCCAGAACGCGGAGGTGTACCGGGACCGGTTCGCCATTACCGTATGTCCCGGCGAGAGTTTAAAAAGTCCTACGGTTGTAGGCGCTCAGGCGGCCAACGAGCTGCTGAACGTAATCGGCATCAAGGCTTCCTTTGTGCTGACCCCTTATAAATCTCAGATCTATGTGAGCGCCAGATCCGTTGACGAGCTGAACGTCCAGCTGATCATGGAGCGGCTGGGAGGCGGCGGACACCTGAACATTGCGGGGGCCCAGCTGCAGTGCGGTCTTGAGGAGGCAAAGGAGAAGATACGGCAGACATTGGATCAGATGATAGAAGAAGGAGACCTGTAATGAAAGTAATTTTATTGGAAGACGTAAAATCCCTTGGGAAACAGGGGGACATTGTGACGGTAAACGAGGGATACGCCCGCAATTATATCCTGCCCAAAAAGCTTGGGCTGGAGGCAAACAGCAAAAACCTGAATGACCTGAAGATGAAAAAGCGCAGCGAGGAAAAAGCCGCAAAGGAAAAATATGAAGCCGCTGTGGCATATGGCAGGCAGATGGCTGAAAAAGAGATTCTGGTAAAGCTTAGGACCGGCGAGGGCGGCAAAATCTTCGGCTCTGTTTCCACAAAGGAGATCGCCGCGGAGGCAAAGGCTCAGTGCGGGCTGGAGCTGGACAAGAAAAAGATCCAGCTGGCAGAGCCCATCAAAAGTCTTGGCGTCTTTCCCGTAAAGGTGAAGCTGCACCCTCAGGTGACGGCGGAGCTGAAAGTGAAAGTAGTGGAGGCCTGACCTGGTTTCCTGAGGATAAAGGGAGGATGGATTCCCATGGAAGAAGCTCTCATCAAAAAAGTATTGCCCCACAGTGTGGAAGCGGAGCAGTCGGTGATCGGCGCCATGCTCATGGACAGGGACGCCATTCTGACAGCTTCGGAGATCATTACCGGGGAGGATTTTTACAATCAGCAGTACGGCGTGCTGTTTGACGCCATGACGGAGCTTTTTGGCGCCGGGAAGCCGGTAGATCCGGTGACGCTCCAGGCGGTGCTGATCGAAAAAGGGGTTCCCCGGGAAGTCAGCAGCCTGGAATACATCGCCGACCTGATCAGCGCCGTCCCCACCAGCGCAAATGTAAAATATTATGCCCAGATCGTTGCGGACCGGGCTTTGTCCCGCCGGCTCATCAAGGCCAACGAGCAGATCATGAACGCCTGTTATCTTGGGCAGGAGCCGGTGGAAGAGATTCTGGAGCAGGCGGAAAAGCTTGTGTTTGAGCTTGCCCAGAACGGCAGAACGGTGGAAACGGTACCCATTGAGGATATCATGCTGAACGTGCTGAAGCGGATCAGCGCGGCCTCCAAAAACAGAGGCGGCGTTACCGGCGTTGCCACGGGCTTCGCGGATCTGGATTACAAGACTTCCGGGTTTCAGCCCTCCGACCTGATCCTTATCGCCGCCCGTCCCTCCATGGGAAAGACGGCTCTGGTGCTGAATATTGCCCAGTATGTGGCGGTGAAAAAGAAAAAGCCGGTGGTGATGTTCAGCCTGGAGATGTCGGCGGAACAGCTTGCCAACCGTCTGGTGGCAATGGAGTCCCGGGTAGATTCCCAGAAGCTGCGGATCGGGGATCTTACAGGCAATCAGTGGATGGAGCTGACCTACGGCGCAAAGACCATCGCGGATTCCGGCCTGATCATTGACGACACGCCGGGCATCAGCATTGGCCAGATGCGGGCCAAATGCCGGAAGTATAAGCTGGAGCATCCGGACCTGGCCATGGTCATTGTGGATTATCTGCAGCTGATGAGCGCTTCCCGTCATTCGGATTCCCGGCAGCAGGAGATCTCTGAGATCTCCCGTTCCCTGAAAGCGCTGGCAAGGGAGCTGGAAGTGCCTGTGGTGGCATTGTCCCAGCTGAGCCGCGCGGTGGAAAAACGGGACGACAAGCGGCCTATGCTTTCCGACCTGCGGGAGTCCGGCGCCATTGAGCAGGACGCGGATGTGGTCATGTTCATCTACCGCGACGAATATTACAATGAGGACTCTGAAAAACGGGGTCTGGCGGAGATCATAGTGGCAAAGCAGCGAAACGGCCCCACAGGAACAGTGGAGCTTGTGTGGCTGCCTCAGTATACCAAGTTTGTGGATCTGCAAAAGGGGCGTCCCATGGACGCGGGCCCGGCGTAAGACGAAAGAAAGCGATTATTTAATATACAACAGGAGGATTCTATGAGACAGGAATGGCAAGGCTTTGTCGGCGGCAAATGGGAACGTGAGATTGACGTCAGAGAATTCATTCTGAAAAATTATGAACCCTATGAGGGAGACGGCTCCTTTCTGGCGGGCCCTACGAAAAATACCACAGATCTGTGGGCTCAGGTAACGGAGCTGAACGAAAAAGAGCGGGAGGCCGGGGGCGTGTTGGATATGGACACCCGGGTGATCTCCACCATCACTTCTCACAAAGCCGCTTATCTGGATAAGGAAAAGGAAACCATTGTGGGGTTTCAGACGGACAAGCCCTTTAAGCGGGCACTGCAGCCTTACGGAGGCATCCGCATGGCGGTAAAGGCCTGCAAGGAAAACGGATATGAAGTGGATCCGGAGATCGTGGAATTTTTTACCACCCACAGAAAGACCCACAACGCAGGTGTATTTGATGCCTACACACCTGAAATGCGGGCTGCCAGAAGCAGCCATATCATCACCGGCCTGCCGGACGCTTACGGCAGAGGCCGGATCATTGGAGACTACCGCCGGGTAGCCTTATACGGAGTGGATTATCTGATCCAGGAAAAGGAAGCCCAGAAAGCAAGCACCCGTACCATCATGTATTCGGATGTAATCCGAAACCGGGAGGAGCTTTCCGAGCAGATCCGGGCGCTGCATGAATTAAAGGCCCTGGCGGAAATCTACGAACTGGATATCTCACAGCCTGCCTCCAATGTACAGGAGGCCATTCAGGCAGTTTACTTTGGCTATCTGGCAGCGGTAAAGGAGCAGAACGGCGCGGCCATGTCCCTTGGGCGCACCTCTACGTTTCTGGATATTTACGCGGCCAGAGATCTGAAGAACGGCGTCTTTACCGAGGAACAGATCCAGGAATTTGTGGATCATTTTATCATGAAGCTGCGGCTGGTGAAATTTGCCCGCACGCCGGAGTACAACAGCCTGTTTTCCGGCGATCCCACCTGGGTGACGGAATCCATCGGCGGCGTAGGCATTGACGGACGGCCTCTTGTTACCAAGATGTCTTTCCGTTATCTTCATACCCTGGAAAACCTGGGCCCGGCGCCGGAGCCCAATATGACCGTGCTCTGGTCCACCAGGCTGCCCCTGAACTTCAAGCGGTTCTGCGCGGAGATGTCCATCAAGACCTCTTCCATTCAGTATGAAAACGACGATCTGATGCGGGTGACCCATGGGGACGATTACGCCATTGCCTGCTGCGTGTCCTCCATGCGGATCGGCAAGGAGATGCAGTTCTTCGGGGCAAGGGCAAATCTGGCAAAATGCCTCCTTTACGCCATCAACGGCGGCGTGGATGAGATCACCAAAAAGCAGGTGGGCCCCAAGTACCGTCCCATTACTTCCGAGTATCTGGATTATGACGAGGTAATGGAAAAATATCATGATATGATGCGCTGGCTTGCCCGGCTGTATGTAAATACCCTGAACATTATCCACTATATGCACGACAAGTACTGTTATGAGCGTCTTCAGATGGCTCTTCACGACAAAGACGTAAAACGGTATTTTGCCACAGGCATTGCCGGCCTGTCGGTGGTGGCCGATTCCCTGAGCGCGATCAAGTACGCCAAAGTTAAAGCCATCCGTGACGAGGACGGGATCGTAGTGGATTATCAGGTGGAGGGAGATTTCCCCAAATATGGCAACAACGACGATCGGGTGGACGACATCGCCAGGGATCTGGTTCATGATTTCATGCAGATGATCCGGGGCAATCATACTTATCGGGGCGGCGTGCCCACCATGTCCATCCTGACCATTACTTCCAACGTGGTATATGGAAAACATACCGGCAATACCCCTGACGGACGCCGTCAGGGACAGCCGCTGGCGCCGGGGGCAAATCCCATGCACGGCCGTGACAAAAACGGCGCGGTGGCGTCTTTGTCCTCGGTGGCGAAGATTTCTTTCAAGGACGCTCAGGACGGAATTTCCAATACGTTTTCCATTGTTCCCAGCGCCCTTGGAAAGGACGATCAGATCTTTGTGGGAGATCTGGAAGTGGAGCTTTCCGACGGAATGGAAGCGGTGCTTACAGAGGGAAGCGGCTGTGAAGCAGGCTCCTGCGCCATCCCCAATCTGGAGGAAGGGCTGGATCGGGAGTAAACCACAGGACAGGCTCAGGGAAAGGAGTGAAAAGCATGAGTGTAAATCAGACACAGATCGACAATCTGGTGAATATGCTGGACGGATATGTAGAACAGGGAGGACATCACCTGAATGTAAATGTGTTTACCCGGGAGACGCTTCTGGACGCGCAGAAGCATCCGGAAAAATATCCCCAGCTTACGGTGCGGGTTTCCGGTTACGCGGTGAATTTCAACAAGCTGACCAAAGAGCAGCAGGATGACGTGATTTCCAGGACATTCCACCAGTCCATGTAAGGAGACGACAGGGCATGACGGAGGAAAAGGGTTCCCCTGTGGGACGGATCCATTCCATTGAGACATACGGTACGGTGGACGGCCCCGGCGTGCGCTTCGTGGTGTTTTTCCAGGGCTGCCCCATGCGCTGCCTTTACTGCCACAACCCGGATACCTGGGATCCAAAAGGGGGCAGACAGGCTGATGTGGAGGAGCTGCTGGCCCAGTATGAGAAGAGTCGGGAATATTACCGGAACGGCGGACTGACGGTTACCGGCGGGGAGCCCATGATGCAGCTGGAATTTCTGACGGCTCTCTTTGAGGAAGCCGGGAAAAGAGGCATTCATACCTGCCTGGATACTTCCGGCATTTGCTTTCGGGAAGAAGATCCGCTCTTTATGGAGCAGATGGACCGTCTGGCAAAGGCTACGGATCTGGTCATGCTGGACATCAAGCATATTGAGGACGGCGCCCACCGCAGGCTTACAGGACATTCCAACAGCCCGGTGCTTGCTTTTGCCCGCTATCTGGACCGGCGGGGCGTCAGAATGTGGATCCGCCATGTGGTGGCGGAGGGCTATACCACGGACGCGGAGTCTCTGGAGGCGCTGGGGTATTTTATCGGCGGCCTGAAAATGGTGAAAGCTCTGGATGTGCTGCCTTATCACTCAATGGGAAAGAGCAAATACGAAAGCCTGGGCATGGCATATCCCTTAAAGGATCTGCCGGATCTGCCAAAGGAGCGGGCTGTCCGCGCCAAGGAACAGATCCTGAAAGGCATCCGCAGAAAACGGGCGGAAGGATAGAAAACCGCCGGGCAGCCGGAAAAAACTGCTTATACAGGGATGTTATGCCGGAGATAAATTTTTCTTGCATATTTATTGGGGAAGTATTAGAATGAATACAGGTCGTAAGACTGTTCATTTTATTGAAGGAGGAAAGTATTATGGCACATGTAATCAGTGACGCCTGCGTTTCTTGTGGAACTTGTGAAGGTGAATGTCCTGTGGGCGCAATCAGCCAGGGTGAAACACAGTACCAGATCAATCCGGACGAGTGCATCGACTGCGGCGCCTGCGCGGCAGCATGCCCTACCGAGGCGATCAATCCCGCGTAACACAAGGCAATAAAAACTGAAGAGGCTGTCTCAAACAATGTTTTGAGGCAGCCTTTTTCTTATGCAGACCGTTTGTTATTTTTTTCGGAAAAAACGCCGTTTCTCTTTTTTGCTCCGCAGCTGCTCCAGATTGGTCACAGCCGCTTCCCGGACGCCCTTTTGTTTTTCCCGGATGGCGGCGTCCAGCATGCGGAACCGCTCTTCGTCCCGCTGCTCCCGCTGATGGAGAAGCCCGTCCAGATCTTCCGCGATGTCTTTGCTGACCTGACGGCTCATTTCCATGATCAGCTGTCGGTTGTTTTCTTCCATAATCTGCCGCACAGCCTGTCCCACGATCTGCTGAAACTGCAGAAGCTTTTGTTCCGCCTCTGACAGCGTTCCCTGATCGGGAAGGCTGATGGCGGTCTGGGCGGCGTCCATTTCCTCCGCCCGTACATTCAGCTCCTCCCGCAGAAGCAGCAGGCTGGACAACGCCTCCGGATCCTTTTTGCCCAGCTCCGGAAGCAGCAGCTTGATGGCTTTCAGCTGAAAGCCCTGATCTTTCAGGCTTTTGATGTTCTGAAACAGCTGAATGTTCTCTTCAGTATAGTAACGGTGCCCCATCTCATTTCGCTGAATGGGCAGCTTCAGTTCTTCCTCCCAGTATCTCAGTACATGTGATTCTACATCTACTTTTTTCGCAGCGTCAGAAATCATGTAGTGAACTTCTTTCATAGACCAACCTCCGCAATGATGATAAGACCAGGCGGGCCGGTGCAACCCTGTCCGCTGTTAAGAATCATTATATAACAAATGAGAACACCCCCACAAGAAAAGAATATCGCAAGGTTCGACATGGCAGGCCCCGGCGGGCCGGAAAAAACCTGTCCTTGCAACTTCCGGGGGTTTGTGCTAAACTACTTCCATATATCGGGGAAACCATGAAAGAGAAAATCGTATGGGAGTGATTGATATGGAAAAAAAGAACTATTATCTGACCACGGCCATCGCCTATACTTCCGGCAAGCCGCATATCGGCAATACCTATGAGATCGTGCTGGCGGACGCCATCGCCAGGTTTAAGCGGGAAGAGGGCTATGACGTTTATTTTCAGACCGGAACCGACGAGCACGGACAGAAGATCCAGGAAAAGGCGGAGCAGTTTGGCGTGACGCCCAAGGAATATGTGGACAGGATCTCCGGGGAAGTAAAACGCATCTGGGATCTGATGAACACCACCTACGACAACTTTGTGCGGACAACGGACAAGGATCATGAGGCCTGCGTGCAGAAGATCTTCCAAAAGCTTTATGAAAAAGGCGACATCTATAAGGGCGCTTATGAAGGCCTTTACTGTACTCCCTGTGAGTCTTTCTGGACAGAATCCCAGCTGGTGGACGGAAAATGTCCCGACTGCGGAAGAGAAGTAAAGCCCGCGAAAGAGGAAGCTTACTTTTTCAGAATGAGCAAATATGCGGACCGGCTCATTGAACATATCAACAGCCATCCCGGTTTCATTCAGCCGGTTTCCCGGAAAAATGAGATGATGAACAACTTCCTGCTGCCGGGGCTTCAGGATCTGTGTGTATCCAGAACCTCTTTCAGCTGGGGCATCCCCGTAAACTTTGATCCCAAACATGTGGTGTATGTATGGCTGGACGCGCTGACCAACTACATTACCAAGATCGGCTACGATCCCGACGGATCCTCGGAACTGTTTGAAAAATACTGGCCGGCGGATCTGCATCTGATCGGCAAGGATATCGTGCGGTTCCATACCATTTACTGGCCCATCTTTCTGATGGCGCTGGACGTGCCCCTGCCAAAGCAGGTGTTTGGACATCCCTGGATGCTTCAGGGCGGAGACAAAATGAGCAAGTCCAAAGGCAACGTAATCTACGCCGACGATATGGTGAGTCTGTTTGGCGTGGACGCCACCAGGTATTTTGTGCTTCATGAAATGCCTTATGAAAACGATGGCATTATTACCTGGGAGCTGGTCATCGAGCGGTTCAATTCGGATCTGGCCAATATCCTGGGCAATCTGGTGAACCGCACCATTTCCATGAGCAATAAATATTTTGACGGCACGGTTACAAAAACCGGCGTATCAGAACCGGTGGACGAGGATCTGAAAGGGGTTGTCACCGGCACCCGGGCAAAGGTGGCGGAAAAAATGGAAGATCTGCGTGTGGCGGACGCCATCACCCTGGTGTTTGACCTGTTCCGCCGCTGCAACAAATATATTGACGAGACCTGTCCCTGGGTACTGGCCAAGGACGAGGCCCAGAAAGACCGTCTGGCAGAGGTGCTGTACAATCTCACCGAATCCATTGTGGTGGGCGCCAGCCTTCTCACAAGCTTCTTGCCGGAAACCGCGGAAAAGATCGTAAAACAGTTAAACACCTCTCTGCGCCCTTATGAGACGCTGGATCAGTTCGGCCTTTATGAAAGCGGCACAAAGGTAACGGAAAAACCGGAGATTCTTTTTGCCCGTCTGGATGGAAAAGAAGTAATGGAAAAGGTGGAAAAGATCCGTCTTGCCCAGATCGCGGAGTACGAGGCGGAGCAGAAGCTTACGGGACAGTCCGCGGACGGCGGGGCCGAAGCCCCTGACGTGGAGGAAACGGTGATGGATATGGAGCCGAAAGAGGAGATCACCTACGAGGATTTCATGAAAATGCAGTTCCAGGTAGGAGAGATCATTGCCTGTGAGGAAGTCAAAAATTCCAGAAAACTTTTGTGCTCCCAGGTCAGGATCGGCAGCCAGGTGAAGCAGATCGTTTCCGGTATCAAAGCTTTTTATAAGCCGGAGGAAATGGTGGGCAAAAAGGTGATGGTTCTGGTGAATTTGAAGCCCGCGAAGCTTGCCGGTGTGCTGTCGGAGGGAATGCTGCTCTGCGCGGAGGACGCGTCAGGAAATCTGGCCCTTGTGGCACCGGAGAAAGACATGCCCGCCGGCGCGGAAATCTGCTGATATGATGAGAGAACCTTATCTGGCGGATCCAAAAGAAACCATACAGGTCATTCAGCGCTACGGCTTCCGGTTTCAGAAGAAGCTGGGACAGAATTTTCTGATTGACCGCCATGTGCTGGAAAAGATCATCCGCGCGGCAGAGATCACAGAGGATGATTTTGTGCTGGAGATCGGGCCGGGCATCGGCACCCTGACCCAGTATCTGGCATACCACGGGGGCCATGTGGCGGCCGTGGAGATCGATCAGGCCCTGCTGCCCATTTTGCAGGAGACTCTGAAAGAGTACAACAATGTGACGGTGATCTGCCAGGATATTTTAAAAACGGATCTTGCCGCCCTTGCGGACCGCTATAATGAGGGCAGGCCCATTAAGGTGGTGGCAAACCTCCCCTATTATATTACCACGCCCATTGTGATGGGGCTGTTTGAAAGCCATGCGCCTGTGGAAAGCATGACGGTGATGGTGCAGAACGAGGTGGCCAGGAGAATGCAGGCGGGACCCGGTTCCAAAGAATACGGAGCCCTGTCCCTGGCGGTGCAGTATTACGCAGAGGCGTATATTGCCGCCAATGTGCCGCCCAACTGTTTTCTGCCCCGGCCGGGAGTAGGGTCGGCGGTGATCCGTCTTAAAAAACATGAAAAGCCGCCGGTGCAGGTGGCGGATGAGGCGCTTTTGTTTGGCCTGATCCGCGCGGCCTTTAATCAGCGGCGGAAAACTCTTGTGAACAGTCTGGCAAACGGAGCCGGACTTCCTTTCTCCAAAGAAGAACTGACAGATCTGATCACAGGTCTGGGACATGGCGCATCCGTCAGGGGAGAAGCGCTGTCGCTGGCTCAGTTTGGAGCTCTTGCGGACGCGGTGAAGGAAAAGCTTACAGAAAGTGAAGCCGGAGGCCTTTGATCAGTCCGGCACGTCTACGCCGCGGATGCCCACATGGGGAATGGTTTTTTGCAGCAGCTTCTGAAAAGAGACAAGCGTTTCCGGAGGGTAAGAAGAAAACCCCGGCACCAGCACGTCTTCGGAATCCCGGTATGACTGCAGAAAGTAAGCCCGGCATCCGGCCAGCCATTTCCCGATAGAAATAAAATCCTGTTCCGTATGTAATTCCCGCACTACGGTAGTGCGGAATTCATACGGAATTTTTCCGTTCATGAGAAATTGCGCGGAGGCCTCAATGGCGGAAAGATCCATGCCCGGCAGGCCGCATGCTTTTTCGTAGTGTTCTCTGGAGGACTTGATGTCCATTGCCACCATGTCAACAAGGCCCTCCCTGCAGAGTCCGGCAAGCGTTTCAGGCCGGTAGCCGTTGGTGTCCAGCTTCACCAGATATCCCATTTCTTTTATGGCGTTTAAAAACTGCGGCAGATCCTTAGAAAGGGTAGGTTCGCCGCCGGTAACGCAGACTCCCTCCAGGATCCCCCGCCGTTTTCTGAAAAAGGACAGCACTTCCTCTTCAGGGATGACAGGCTGAGAATCGGGCCTTGTGACAAGACTGCCGTTCTGACAGAAAGGACAGCGGAAATTACAGCGTCCCAAAAACACTGTGGCGGCAATGTGCCCCGGAAAGTCCAGCAACGTAGTTTTGTTGAGACCATGGATTTCGATCATAGGAAAGAACCGTCCTTTCTGCTTTCCGTTTCTGTTTTATTTTCCCGGAAATTGTGTTACACTAAGTATACCCAATAAATGAAAGGGGCGCAAGAATTTTGACCACAGATGAAAAATTTATGAGACAGGCTTACAATCAGGCAAAAAAGGCTCTGGCTCTGGGAGAGGTGCCCATCGGATGCGTGATCGTCTATGAGGGAAAAGTGATCGGCAGAGGCTATAACCGGAGAAATACCGACAAAAGCACCCTGTCCCATGCGGAGATCACCGCCATCAAAAAGGCAAGCAAAGTGATGGGAGACTGGAGACTGGAAGACTGTACCGCGTACATTACCCTGGAGCCCTGTCCCATGTGTGCGGGAGCCATGGTACAGGCGCGGATCCGGCGGGTGGTGGCGGGCGCCATGAACCCCAAGGCAGGCTGCGCCGGATCGGTGCTGAACATTTTGCAGGAGCCGGGTTTCAATCATCAGGTTCAGTTTACAGAGGGGATTCTGCGGGAAGAATGTTCGGCGATCCTGAAGAAATTTTTCGCGGAGCTTCGGATCCGCAATAAACGACAAAAAACTGACCTTTGCTTTGACAAGGGTACAGGGGTATGATAAGATAAAACTGGAAAAGCAGGGTCTGCACATACGGATGGAGATGGGATATTTGGAACGGTACGAGGTAAAAGTAAAATACGATCAGATCAAAAGACTGATGAATTTTGAACGGTATTCGGAGGCGATGGAGATCGCCAATACCATTGACTGGGACAGGTCAAAAAACATCAATATGCTTTGCGTGGCCGGGGAGATTTACGAACGGTGCGGCTACTTTGAGGACAGCAAGGCCATTTATCTGCGCGCCCATCAGCTGCAGCCCCAGAGCCGCATTGTGATTTACCGGCTGGCGGAGCTTTCCATCAAGCTGAGAGATTATGAGGACAGCATCCATTTTTATAAAGAATATGAAGACGTTGCGCCCTACGATGTAAACCTGTATGTGCTCCGGTATAAGATCTACCAGGCCAGAGGAGCCGCTACCGAAACGCTGATCTCCATTCTGGAGGAACTGAAAGAAACGGATTATCATGAGCGCTGGGCCTATGAGCTGGCCAAGCTGTATGCGGAAATGGGTATGGTGGACAAGTGCGTGGAGGAATGCAACGAGATCAACCTGTGGTTTGGAAACGGCCGGTATGTGCGGAAAGCCCTTCAGCTGAAAAAGCGGTTCCAGCCATTGACAAAGGAACAGCAGCAAAAGCTGGACGAAGCGCAGCCAAAGCCCCATCACGCGGAGGAAACCATCAACGGGAAAGAAGCCGCCGAGGAAAAGCAAAGGCAGGCGCAGCAGCAGTTTGAGGCTCTTCAGAACGGGCAGAGAGAGGATCGTGAAAAGGCCAGAAAGGACGCGCTGGACGCCGCGAGAGAAGCCCGGGCGGCCAGTCTTCTCCAGGAAGCCCAGGAGGAGGCAAAAGAGGAAGAGGCCACTCAGGACGCAAAGGATGACAGAGAGTTTATTGGCCAGGGTCTTATGCCGGAGTTTAACGTCCGGATCCCCAATGAGTTAAAGCCTCCGGTGATGGAGCAGCCGGCTCCGTTTGCCATGAAAGAAGAAAGCAAGGCGTCTGTGGAGGAAGAAGAAGCCACGGCGGAGATTGAGCCGGAAACGGAGCAGGAAACCGAACTGAAGACGGAACAGGAAATCCAGCCGGAGACGGAACAGGAACCCCAGCCCGCTTTCAAGTCGGAGCTGTTCCCCACTCTGACAAGGCCCAAGGAGGATCAGACTTCCGAAAAAAGCTCAGGGCCTACAGAGTCGGATATTCTGGCGGAAAATATTGCCCTTGCCCTGGGCGGAAAGCTGCCCAGACCCCGCAGGGAACAACATTATGAGGACGAGTTCATCCGGGATTCTTTCGCCGACGATTACATCAACGGCGGCCTGGATGAGGATGAAACATTTGTAGGCGATCTGGACAGTCTTCAGGAATCGGATCAGGATGACGGGAATCTTTCAGAAGAGGATTTTCCGGAAAAGGACCTTGCGGAAACAGATTCTGCAAAAGCGGCTTCCGGGGAAGACTTTTTGGAGGACGAGGAGGATCAGGATTCTCAGGAGGAAGATCAGACGCCGGAAGACGATTTTGAGGACGACTACGAGCGGGATAATCCGCCGGAGGACGATACCACGCCGGAGGATGAAGCGTCCTTTGCCAAAAGGGAAAGCGCTTTTCGACGGATGTGGCGGAAGACATCCAATGTGGTATCCAGAAAACAGAAAAAAGCAACGGTGATTGCCAGGGAGCAGGATTATGACATTCAGATCAAGCCGGTGGTGGTCAGCCGTTATGATACCATCAATCTGCAGAAAGAACTGGCAAGAAGCATCCGGGCTATAATGAACGCCACGGAAAAAGAAGAAGTTGAGAAGACCATGGAGGACATGAACCGCAGCATGGAGGAAAGCAACATCCCCAAGCTGATCCAGACAAAGCGTCTCAACATTCAGGAAGTGCAGCAGGCCATGGAGAGGATCGAGACCGGAGAGATCCCCGGTTCTCTGGCAGATGAGGCAAAACAGCTGGAAAGCAGGATGCAGCGGCTCCTTGGAGAAGATTATGACGGCCAGATGCGAATGCTGGTTGAAGAGGCAGGCCAGACCGAAAAGCAGATCACCGGTCAGATGCACCTGAACGATCTGTTCCAGGAAGAGCATCAGAAGCAGCTGGAAGAAATGAAAAAGAAAGCTCTGGAGCAGACAGAGGAATATATTGACCAGCTTTGCGTGGCGGTTCCCTACATTGATGAAATGGAAGAAGTGACTGTGGAAGACCGGCCGGAGGGCGGATCCGGGCAGGACGTGCTGGATCAGGCACGGAAGCTGATGGACACCAGGCTGGAATCCAAAGAGGATCTTCAAAATGTGGTGCTTCAGCTGACCAGACTTCTGGGACAGGAAGCACAGCCGGAAGAAACCGCCGCGGAAAAGATCCCGGCAGAGGAAAATCCGGCGGTAGAAGAAATTCCGGAGGAGATCGTCACAGAGACGGAAGAGCAGCCTGAAGAAGCTGCGGAAGAGAAAGCGGTCGCGGAAGAGGAAGTTGTCGTAGAAGAAGAGCAGCCTGCGGAAGCTGTGGAAGAGACGGTTTCAGAGGCAGTTCTGACAGAAGAAGAAACAGAAATCCCTGCGGAGCCCATGGTAGAGACGGTTTCTGATGAGGAAGCACCGGCAGAGGAAGAAATCCCGGAAGAACCCGCCGCAGAGGCGGAAGAACAGCCTGCGGAAGCTGTGGAGGAAGTGGCAGAAATTCCTGTAGAAACCATGGTAGAGACGGCTTCGGCTGAGGAAGAACCAGCAGAAGAGGAAATCCCTGTGGAGCCCATGGTAGAGACGGTTTCTGCTGAGGAAGCCCCGGCAGAGGAAAAAATTCCGGAAGAACCCGCCGCAGAGGTGGAAGAGGAAGTTGTCGTAGAAGAAGAGCAGCCTGTGGAAGCTGTGGAAGAACCTGCAGAAGAAGAGGCAGAAATCCCGGCAGAAGAGGAAATCCCGGCGGAGCCCATGGAAGAAGCGGTTCTGGAGGAAGCTCCTGCAGAGGAAGAAATTCCGGAAGAACCCGCCGCAGAGGCGGAAGAGGAAGTTGTCGTAGAAGAAGAGCAGCCTGAAGAAGCTGCGGAGGAAGTGGCGGAAGAGACTGCGGAAGAAGTGGCGGAAGAGACTGCGGAAGAAGCCCAGCCGGAGGAAGATTCCCCTGAAAAGATCCAGAATGATCAGAAGCAGATCCTTTCCTATTTCATGAAGTTCAGCGGTGTGGAGGAAGAGATTTCCGCGTTTTTGAACCGGCAGGATGACGATGGAGAAAACTTTGTGATCACCGGAACGGAGGGAACCGGAAGAACCTCCCTGGCCCTGCGGCTTTTAAAAGCGATTGCCAGAATGAAAGAGGGTCAGTCCAGGAAAGTGGCAAAGCTTCCGGCGGGAACCCTGAACCAAAAGCCTGTTAAGGCCATTTTCGCAAAGGTAGAAGAGGGGACGCTGATCATTGAGCACGCGGAGGAGCTTCAGGAAAACGCCTGCTCGGAGCTTGCGGATATGATGGAAGCCTATGCAAAAAAGATCCGGGTGATCCTGATCGGGGAAGAACAGCCTGTGCAAAAGCTGCTTTCCGGCCATGACGATCTGTCCTCCTATTTTGCCTACTGTTTCCATCTCCACGAGTATAACAACAACGAACTGGTGGAGTTTGCAAAAGCCTACGCTTATACGCAGGGATACACTATGGATGAGGTGGCGGTGCTGGCACTGTACACCCGGCTGGCAGACGCGAAGACGAAAAAACAGGCTGTGATGCTGGGAGACGTGAAAGAGATCGTAAACCACGCCATAGAAGCAAGCGAAAAGAAAAAAGGGATCAAAAAGCTTTTTAGCAATCTGGTCATGAAAAACGTAGATAAGGATGGAAATCTGATCCTGCGGGAAAAGGACTTTGAAGCGGAATGATCCAAAAAGAAAAGAGGCCGTTTAAAAGCGGCCTCTTTTAAGCTTTCTAAGCTTATGATTCTTTTGTGGCTAAATATTCATTCAGTTTTTCAACCAGCTGATCCGCGTCCATTCCGTGTACCATTGCGGCTTCCGCAAGGCTTTCCCCGCTCTGGGAAGGACAGAAAACGCAGTGCATGCCGGCTGCCATCAAAATGTCAGCCATTGCGGGATCCAGCGAAAGGATCTCGGCAATGATCATGTCCTTGCTGACTGTTTTTGCCATGGATGTTCCCTCCTTTGTCAGTATAACAAGCACATGCAGGTCAGAGATTTGCCAGTACCTGCAGCGCATCGTTTTTAATAATGGGCTGGTAATGCTCCAGAATATGGGCGTCGCTTCCGTTGATGCTCACCTGGGCGGTGCCGTATTCGGGGATCATAAAGCAGAACCGGTTGAACTCTTCCCTGGAATGGGGACTGCTCTCCATTACAAGGGTATATTCGCTGCTGCCCGGCGCCCGGAACAGAGAATTGCTGCCATGGTAGCGGCCGTTTAAATCCTTTGCCATTTTGGTAAGGCTTTCCAGATCCGGGAAAGTGGCAATGGCATTGTCGTTGGGCTGGCTGAACAGCTCTTTGGCGGATACCTTCCGGCGCTGTTTGTCTACCCGTTCGTAAAGGCGCTTGAAAAAGTCCACCACGTCTTCGGGCGTCTCCGGCATCCGGATGTGCTCCATGTTGGACATGAGAGAATCATCCATCTCCTCTTCATTTTCATAGGGCGTAAATTTGGAAAAGCGGGTGTCCAGCTCTTCCGGATCTGTCACCTTGGTGATTACCAGGACGATACATTCGGAAGACATGGGAATCGCTTCGATCATCAACGGGATATCTTCTGCCACAAAGCCGTAATCTCTGGCGGCTGTCTGCATCATTTCACGGAACAGAAGCTTTGCCTTATCGGAACCGTAAGCCAGCTCGCTGATTTTCAGATGACGGCTGATCAGATCCTCTTTTGTCAGAGTACAGCGGATCTGATTTTCATTGATCATTTCTATTTTCAGTGTTCTCACCTCTTATATTCAACATACGCTGCCGCGGATGAAAAGTCAAATCAATCACTACGTTATATTATATCAAATTTATTTGAGTTGTAAAGTAAATACAACTGGAAAATACATGTATTGTCAAAAATTCACTTTTTGGACAAACTTTGTTCACAAACAAAAAGTGAAAAATACATTGCAAATAATTAACAAATTGTATATAATACATATCAGGACGAAATGAAGACAAGGAGGGTTCGTCAGAGGCTACATAGGAGAAGGTTTGCCAGGTTCCTCATGCTGGACGGCAAAGGAAAATTAGTCGCAGGCAGCAGGATTGTTCTGCAAAAGGCAGCGGACATACCTGCAAAACAAAAAGGAGGAAAGGCTGACAGTCTCCGCGCCCATGCGGAACAGAAGCTGCTGCCGCCGGCCAACTCTTTGAAAACAGGTTGTATTTTCCAAAGGAGCGGTGTATAATACCTGTCTTTTGGAGTTGAAACAAAAAAATAGTGCTAAGCCATGGGTCAAAACCTATGGCTTAGCATTTCGT
>CANQUC010000025.1 GCA_947626945.1 uncultured Lachnospiraceae bacterium
TTATTTGAGATTTCCCTTAAGATCAAGGTTTTTATTAAGATTTAACAATAAAAAACAGGTAGTTTTTGACACTACCAAATTACTTAAGGAGGAAAAAATTATGAAAAAAATTTCGATTTTGTTTTTGGCAACACTTTCTTTAATTACTTTATTTGCGTGCGGAAATGACGAAAAATCAGATGTTCAATCAAAAAAGGAAACTTCATTGCCGCAAGAAACTATTGAAAGTGAAGATGGAAATGTTATTGAAACAGATGAAGTAAAGAACGAGAAAGATCAAATTACTGAGGCCGAAGATCAAAATGCTGCTTATGAAGAAAAAAATTCATATACAATCGACGGAATTACTGTTTCTTCCGATACGTTTTCTGTGGAACCTTTTGAAAACGCAGAAGGCTATACAAAAAGAATATGCGTCACATTTAATTTTGAAAACAATACAGACAAGGCGTTTGGATATATCAGTTCTTGTGATGGACGTCTTTCGGACGGATACGAACTTAAAGGATGGTCAGATATTTCTAGTATGAGCCTAAATCAGATTCCGTCACATAGCAGCAAAGAAGTGCAGATGTATCTTTTGGCCGATGATACTGTCGACTTAGAAAAAATAAATGTCTCATACGATTTTATGGATTACGACCAAGAATACTGGGATGACTTTGGAAAAATATTGACAGGAGATATTACGCAAGAAGAATATGAGAAAAAATATGGAAATAAGCAGGAATTGAATTTTGAAGTTACCTTAAAATAAATTTTACAAACGAATTTTAAAATTACTTAAGGAGGAAAAAATTATGAATGAAACAAACGAAAAAAACAAGAAGATTTTGCCAATAATTATCGTTGCGGTAATTATTGTTGCGTTAATAGGCATTGGATCTGAAAACTCAAAAAAGTCGAAAGAAAATGATAGCGGTGCTGCAAAAGAAACAGAACAAGTTGGTGTAACAGAGACAGAACAAAATAATGAACCAGAAGTAAGCAATCAAACGCCGCAGCAGGAAGATTCTTCAGAAAGCAAAGAGGAAGTATCAATAGAAAATGTATGTATTTATAGTGCAAATAATGTTTCTATATATGCTACAGGAATAGAAGAAAGCTGGATTGGATACGATATAGGAATTTACATTGAAAATAATTCAGCTTTAAATCTTGGATTTAATGCAAGAGCATATGGCGTAAACGGCATTATGACGGGAAATAATATATATGATATGGATTGCGACATTGCCGCAGGGAAAAAGACGAATGCAACTATAAGCATAGATAAATCGTTCTTGGAAGATAATAAAATTGATACAATAGGGTATATAGATGTTTTGTTTTGGGCATATGATAATGACCAAGTTTTTAAATCTTTTGATACCGGCCAAGTTCAAATACAAACTAGTAACTATTCAAACACACAGGCGCATTATATTACAGGAGATACAATATATGATCAAAATGGAATTAAAATAGACAGGATTGCAAGCGAAGACGGTTCAATGACTTATGCAATCTTAAACAACACAGGAAACTATTTTGATTTTGATGTTGAAAATATAACAGTAAACGACTTTACATCTTCTGACATTGACTTTGATTTAATGAATGTTATAACATTAAATGGTTGCCAGTCTGTTTTTAAAATAAAGCCAAGTAATGAGTTTATGAGCACAAACGGATTAAGCAAAATCGAAAAAATCGAATTTAGTTTGAAAATAAGACCGTTAGAAGATTACATGCAAGAATGGTCAACAGATCTGATTGGAGGATGACCATGAATTATTCTGCAAAAACCTTAATTTTATTAAAAATATACGAAAATAAGGAAAAAGAATATTCTGCATTAAAGCCTGAAATGTTTAATTTATCAATTCTCGAATTTGAGAAGATTTTAGTATTGATGCAAAATGATGGGTATATAAAAGGACTTATAGATGCCGGATCAATAGAGGGTGAAATTAGAAGAATCGCATAGCCGTACTGCCCCAAATTGACTTAAGGGGAGTTGCGTTATCTTCTTAATCAAGTTTAATAAGTAAATAGGCGCCGGAGAAATCCGACGCCTATTCTCTTAAAACAATATATAACAGAAAACATCGGCGTTAATTAAGCCATGTTCGTTCACAGTTGTCCGAATATGCCGGATATGCTATAACCCTGTCACAGGAAGTAGTCGTGTTACAAGGTGGTAGCCTCCTAAACTTGAAAGAGATGGGAGGTGGTGCAAATGGATACATACGAAATATTAACGCTGTTCATTCTTTTCGGCACGTTTCTGGTTGCGCTGCTTGCCTACATCGATAGGAACAACAGGCGAAAATAAATAAGCCTACCTTGTATTTGGCCGTGCAGGTAGGCTTATAGTTTACCAACGGGGTTAACCACTTTGTGGGCAGTTGCTTCCTTTTGCGTTTATAATATAGCATATCGGGAAGTGGAGTGCAAGCAGTTTTTGATTAAGACTGCGTAACGGAATCGGGACAGACGGATTTTCAGCATCAAACAAGCGCTGATTGAAACAACGAGATTTATTTGATAAAATAATTACAATATTAGAAAACGGGGCGTTTCCGTTCGTCTGTAAAAAAGTCTGCAAGGTTCATTCAGCAGCGGGATGGATAATTCCTTACTGGCGTAAGGGGTATTAACCATAAATACACTGTAGTAGAAAGGATGGGGAGTTATGAAAGTAGCAGTAGCGATTGATTCCTTAAAGGGCAGCCTTACGTCCCTTGAGGCAGGTGAAGCCATACGCAAAGGCGTACTGCGGGCATATCCTGACGCAGAAGTCGCGGTAAGGCCGCTGGCAGACGGGGGAGAAGGCACCGTGGAAGCGCTTGCGCTTGGTATGGGAGGAAGAACGGAAAAGATTACGGTGACCGGGCCTCTTGGAAAGCCGGTGGAGTGCGTTTACGGTATTGTTGACAGTACGGGGACTGCCATTGTGGAAATGTCCGGCGCCGCCGGAATCACACTTGTGCCGGATGAACAGCGCAATCCCATGCACACTACCACCTACGGTGTGGGCCAGGTGATCAAGGACGCCATAGCCAAAGGGTGCCGGCGGTTTATCGTGGGTATTGGCGGCAGCGCAACCAATGACGGCGGCGTGGGTATGCTCCAGGCTCTGGGCTTCGGAATGCTGGATGGCGCGGGCCGTCAGGTAGCGTTAGGGGCAAAAGGGCTGAAAGATCTGGAACAGATTACCGATACAGATGTAATCCCTGCCCTGAAAGAATGTACTTTTCGGGTGGCCTGCGACGTGACCAATCCCCTGTGCGGCCCTCTGGGAGCCAGCGCCGTGTACGGACCTCAAAAGGGCGCCGACGGGGATATGGTGCAGGAAATGGATGGGTGGCTTTCCGACTATGCCGATCTTGCGGCAAGGAGTTTCCCGAAAGCCGATAAACAACATCCCGGTACAGGAGCGGCGGGAGGATTGGGCTTTGCCTTTCTGACCTTTACAAACGCTGTGCTGGAGTCCGGCATACAGATCGTGCTGGACGAGACCCGTCTGGAGGAGTATGTGAAAGATGCGGATATAGTGGTCACGGGAGAGGGCCGGCTGGACAGTCAGACTGTCATGGGCAAAGCGCCCAGCGGCGTGGCTGATGTGGCAAAGAAGTATGGCAAACCGGTGATCGCTTTTTCCGGGTGTGTCACCGAGGAAGCCCGTACCTGCAATGCAGGCGGCATTGACGCGTATTTTCCCATCCTGAGGGAAGTCGTCACCCTGGAGGAAGCCATGGCCCATGAAAATGCGGAGAAAAACATGGTGGATACTGCCGAACAGGTCTTCCGTCTGGTGAAGATCCTTCGGGACAACAGCTGAAAGGAGGGAGCGTAAATGGAATATAGTTTTACAACCATCGGCGCACTTCTGGGACTGGCTGTTGCCATCGTGCTGATCATTCGGAAAGTGCAGCCGGCGTACAGTCTGATTCTGGGCGCCCTTGTGGGCGGTCTTATCGGAGGAGGCGGTCTTACCGCCACTGTTGACACCATGGTTTCCGGAGCCGCCGGTATGATGTCGTCTGTTCTGCGCATTATGACCTCCGGTATCCTTGCCGGGGCGCTGATCAAGACCGGGTCGGCGGAGAAGATAGCGGAAACGATTGTTGAAAAGCTGGGAGAGAAGCGGGCCATTGCCGCCATTACCATTGCCACTATGATCATCTGCGCCGTAGGCGTTTTTGTGGATATTTCCGTGATCACCGTGGCGCCCATCGCCATGGCCATTGCCAGGAAAGCGGGCATATCCAAGAGTGGCGCGCTCCTTGCCATGATCGGCGGCGGAAAGGCGGGAAACATCATTTCTCCCAATCCCAACACCATAGCGGCTTCGGAGGCATTTAAAGTGGATCTCACGTCCCTGATGCTGAAGAATGTCATTCCCGCCATCTTTGCCCTTGTGGTGACGGTTATTCTGGCCACGATTCTGGCAAAGAAGAATACAGGGGGTATTTCAGAGTCCGATCTGGAGACTGCCGGGGACAAGTCACTGCCCGGTTTTCTTGCCGCAATAGCGGGCCCTGTTGTGGTGATCGTCCTGCTGGCCCTGCGGCCCATTGCCGGCATTAGCATTGATCCTCTGATTGCCCTGCCCGTAGGCGGCATGGTGAGTATCCTGGCTACGAAGAACTGGAGAAATACCATCTCTACCATGGAATTTGGCCTCAGTAAGGTCATTGGCGTATCTGTACTGCTTATTGGAACGGGTACCATTGCCGGCATTATCAAGGCTTCCGCGCTCCAGTATGACGTGATCAATCTGCTGCAGGCTATGAACATGCCCGCCTTTGTATTGGCGCCGCTTGCCGGTATCCTTATGGCCGGGGCTACTGCTTCCACCACGGCAGGCGCTACCATCGCGGCCCAGACCTTTGCGCCTACGCTGATAGAGACAGGCGTGCCGGCTCTTTCCGCCGCGGCTATGATCCATGCCGGATCTACGGTGATCGATTCCCTGCCTCATGGATCTTTCTTCCACGCCACAGGCGGCGCGGTGAATATGACCATCAAGGACCGTATGAGGCTGATTCCCTACGAGGCCTGCATTGGCCTTACATCCACTGTAGTGGCGGTAATCATTTATCTGATCTGACAGGGAAAACAATGCTTTCTGATTTCAACGATCGGCTGTTGGATTTGAAACCGGAGTATGCTTTTTCGTTCCCTTTACAAAGGACAATTTTCCGATGCCTGTCTACATGGTTTTGTAAAAACTTTTTGCGTTAAAACATAAAACGCCGTTGCCTGGCAAACTGGGTAACGGCGTTTGTGATTTTTTTTTGAAATAGTATTGACACAGTGTCAGAATAATGCTATAGTAACTGTACTGACACAGTGTCAGAATATATTTGCAAGACAGGAGGTTTCTGAATCATGAAGAAAAATGTTGGATCTTTGCTTGCGCTTTATCCCACGCCGGTGACGGTCATCGGCGCTATGAACAAAGATATGCCCACATGGACGTTGGTGGCGCATGTCGGGATCATCGGCCATGACCGGGTATTGGTGAGTCTTGCCGCGCCGCACTTTATCAACGGGTGCATTAAGGAGACGGGAAAGCTCTCGGTCAATCTTGTGAACGAGGCTATGCTGCCGGAGGCGGACTATGTGGGATCGGTCAGCGGGGCAAAAGCAGATAAGTCCGCTGTGTTTGAATATGACCTTGGGGACGCGGGAGCGCCGGTCATTCGTAGGTCTCCATTGACAATAGAATGCAGTGTTGCAGATGTCTACAACACCCCTGGCTTTGAGAGCTTCATCTGCACCATCGACAACACCTATGTGGCCGAGGAACACTTGAATGAAAAAGGCAAGGTGGATTATGAGACTTTGAAACCGGTACTTTTTGAGTTCCCCACCTATCAATATCTGAAAACCGGCGAAGTGATCGGAAAATGCCTGTCTTTTAAAAAGACCCCGGAAAAATAAGGAGGACGCAAGATGCCAAAAGGATCACCGGAGTTGACAGAGGCCCGCAGAGTGGAAATCGCGGGCGTCTGCGAAAAACTCTGTCAGGAAATAAGTTTCAAAGAAATCACTATCAGAAAGGGGCGCGGCAAATGAAAATTGTAATCATCAAGGGCAGCCCACACAAAAAGGGTTCCTCGAATATGCTGGCGGAACAATTTGCAAAAGGCGCACGGGAGGCCGGGCATACCGTCATAGAGATGGACGCGGCACACATGAACATCCATCCCTGTCTTGGCTGTGAGCGTTGCGGCATGAATGGGCCGTGCGCGTGGGAAGACGATATGGGTGAGATCAGGGACGCCCTGCTCTCTGCGGATATGGCGGTTTTCGTCACACCGGTCTATTACTTCGGGATGTCAGCGCAGCTTAAAATGGTGATCGACCGTTTTTACAGCTACACTATGAAGCTCTCCGGCAAGCACATAAAAACGGCGCTGATTGCCGCCGCGTGGGATTCAAATGCAGATGTTATGCCCTATCTTGTGGAGCATTACAAGAAGCTGTGCCGGTACATGAACTTTACCGACTGCGGACAGATTTTAGGAACCGGCTGCGGAACCCCGTCTATGACAAAAAGCAGCCCTCACATGAAAGAAGCCTATCAGCTTGGAAAATCTTTATAAGGAGTGAAAAAACATGAGCAAAACATTAGTAGCCTATTTCAGCGCCAGTGGGACAACGGCGCGTGTTGCAAAGGAACTGGCGCAGGCTGTGGAAGCGGACATTTATGAAATCAAGCCCGCAGTACCCTACACGAAAGCAGACCTCAACTGGATGGATAAGAAATCCCGCAGCTCCGTGGAAATGAACGACAAATCCAGCCGCCCAGCGCTGGCGGACCGAAACGCCGACATAGCGGCCTATGATACCGTCCTGCTGGGATTTCCCATCTGGTGGTATGTGGCACCTACCATCATCAACAGTTTTTTGGAAAGTTATGATTTTTCCGGCAAAAGAATTGTGCTGTTTGCCACATCAGGCGGCAGCGGGTTCGGAAAGACCGCAACCGGACTGAAGCACTCCGTGGCGGCGGACACTGTGATTGTGGAGGGAAAGCTGCTCAACGGACGGCAGACAGCGGCCAGTCTGAAAGCATGGGCCGAGACAGTTCTTTAAGGGGGCGGGAAGAATGAAGTACGCGAAATTAGGCAAATCCGATCTGAACGTTTCCCGTATCTGCATGGGCTGTATGGGCTTTGGAAACGCCGCAACAGGACAGCACAGCTGGACAGTGGACGAGGCGCAGACCCGCGAGATCATCAAGCGCGGCCTTGATCTTGGTATCAACTTTTATGATACCGCTATTGTCTATCAAAACGGCACCAGCGAGCAGTATGTGGGCAAGGCGCTGCGGGATTTCGCAAAGCGGGACGATTTTGTGATCGCTACCAAATTCACGCCCAGGACTCAGGATGAGATCGACGCAGGCGTCAGCGGACAGAAGCACATCGAAAATTATCTGAATCAGAGCCTGAAAAATCTCGGCATGGACTATGTGGATCTTTACATCTATCACATGTGGGACTATCATACGCCCATGGAGGAAATCATGGAGGGGCTGCATAACGCCGTGAGGTCCGGCAAGGCCCGGTACATCGGCATTTCCAACTGCTTTGCCTGGCAGCTTGCCAAAGCCAATTTTTACGCCCGTGAACACGGCTTAACAGAGTTTGTGTCCATTCAGGGACATTACAATCTGATTGCCCGGGAGGAAGAACGGGAGATGGCGCCTTTCTGCAAAGATCAGAACATCGCCATGACGCCCTACAGCGCCCTGGCCGGCGGGCGGCTCTCCAAGCGTCTCGGTGAAACCTCAAAGCGTTTGCAGGAGGACGCCAGCAAAATTCTTGTGGCCTATTTCTCTGCTACCAACAACACCGAGGGCGTGGCGCAGAAGCTGGCGGATGGTCTTGGCGCTGACCTCTACGAGATCACGCCGGAGCAGCCCTATACGGATGAGGATCTGGACTATGGCAATTCGGACAGCCGTTCCTCTGTGGAAATGGACGACCCCGACGCCCGTCCCGCCATTTCCGGTTCTGTGGAAAATATGGAGCGGTACGATGTGGTACTGATTGGTTACCCTATCTGGTGGGGCGAAGCGCCGCGGATCATGAGCACGTTTATCGAGAGCTATGATTTCTCCGGCAAGACCTTGGCAGCGTTTTGTACCTCCGCCAGCAGCGGATTCGGAAACAGCGATTCTGCGCTGCGATCTGCCGCCAGCGGGGCCACCTGGCTTGACGGACAACGCTTTTCCGCCGGAGCTTCCGCGGAGGATGTCATGGAGTGGGCAAACGGACTTGGAATCAATTAAGCAAAAACAATCTGAAGTGCCTGTGCCGGTTTTTCCGGTGCAGTACATTTTTCCATCCGGCCGTCTGGCGCTGATCTGGAAATTTTGAGGGCTTTGGCGCGCTGAAAATTGTGTTGGGGATGAAAAGGTTTTTACTGTATCTCGCGTTTGTGATGGTATTTTCTTTGGCAACGGGGCTGATCGTCAATATTGTAATATAATGTAATAGAAACAGATGGAGCCTCAGTCAGTGCTGTATGCGGACGGTATGTGAATCTTATATTTTCATATACCGTCTTTCTGTGCTATAATATAAAAAAAGGAAAGTCATTGGGTTTTTGGAATCCCATAAAAAGGAGATCTGTATGGTAAATTCGTATCGTTTTTTTGAAAACCGGGAATGCAGATATTATCCATGTCATGAGGATCTAAAGGAGCTGAACTGTCTGTTTTGTTACTGCCCGCTGTACAACCGGGAGAATTGTCCGGGAAATCCTCAGTATACAGAGAAAGCGGGCAAAAGGATCAAGGTGTGCGCAGGGTGTACGTTTCCTCATAAGCCGGAGAATTATGAGGCTGTCATGGAATTGCTGAAAACGGGAAACGGCACAGTCTGAAAAAAATTCAAGATTCTGGAGTGGAGATTGGAATGGGACATTGTACATGGGTATTTGCAAAGGAAAGCGACCGGTTTTATCACGATCATGAATGGGGTGTACCGGTACATAACGATGATCGGCAGATGTTTGAGCATCTCACGCTGGAATGCCTGCAGTGCGGCCTGAACTGGGGGCTGATGCTGAAGAAGCGGGAGATTTTCCGAAACTGTTTTGAGAACTTCGAGTATGACAGGATCGCGGAATATGGCGAGGCTGATGTGCGGCGGATCATGAGCACGGATGGAATGCTGAAATCGGAGCGCAAGATCCGGGCAGTCATCACTAATGCCCGGTGTTACCGGAAGGTCCGGGAGGAATTTGGCAGCTTTTGTGATTACCTTTGGGCGTATACCGACGGAAAGACGGTTCTGTACGACGGTCACGCAAAAGGCGCGATACCGGTCAGCAACGGGCTTTCCCATCGGATCAGCCAGGATCTGAAAAAACGGGGTTTCAAATTTATCGGACCGATTACCATCTATTCACACTTACAGGCCTGCGGCATAATCAATGACCATGCGGAGGATTGTCCCTGCTACCGGAAGATCAATGAGATGTATCCAACGGTAAAGAGGAAACCGGATCAGGAGTCGGGACAGGCGATCCTGCTTCCTCATATCTGACCGGGACAAATTTTTAAAAAAAAGAATTGTTTTTTCCCGCGCGAGATGCTATACTACAACTACGGGGCATTAGCGCAGTTGGGAGCGCGCCACACTGGCAGTGTGGAGGTCACGGGTTCAAGTCCCGTATGCTCCATCCAACACAGGCTGTCTTTGGACAGCCTTTCTTTTTTGACGTTTTTTTACAGATTTATCATTTATATGTTGAAAAAACCTCCCCCATTCCCTTATAATGAATACATCAATTCAGTAAGAAGCAGCGTGATCTGCAAAAAAATAAAGGAGGACATCATGTTAGATCAAAGTTATTATGAGAAAGCGGATGAGATTATTCAGATCCATGGCGCCAGAGACGCGGCATTGATCCCGATCATCCAGGATATCCAGAGCGAGTACCGCTATCTTCCGCCGGAGCTGTTGTCTTATGTGGCAAAAAAGATTGGCATCACGGAAGCAAAGGCGTACAGCGTTGCGACTTTCTATGAAAACTTTTCATTTGAGCCCAAGGGAAAATATGTGATCAAGGTGTGCGACGGGACTGCCTGTCATGTGCGCAAATCCATTCCCATTCTGGAGCGGATCTACAGTGAGCTTGGTCTGTCAAAAGAAAAGGCTACTACAGATGATATGCTGTTTACGGTGGAAACGGTATCCTGTCTTGGCGCCTGCGGTCTTGCGCCGGTGCTGACTGTAAATGACAAGGTATATCCTTCCATGACCCCCGATGCGGCTACCGCATTACTTCAGGAATTGAGAGGAGCGTAAGAGATGCAGAAGATTGAAAACAGGCAGATGCTGGATGAACTTCGCAAAAGCGCCAAAGAGGCTGTAGACAACAGCAGATGCCGGATCCTGATCTGTGCCGGAACAGGCTGTCTGGCAGGCGGATCTCAGGTCATCTACGAAAAAATGTGCCGTCTTGTAAAAGACAATCCCAATGTGGAAGTGAAATTTGGGGCGGAGATCGCCCACGGAGACGGCCCTGTTGACGTTAAGAAAAGCGGCTGTCATGGCTTTTGCGAAATGGGCCCTCTGATGCGGATCGAGCCTATGGGAACCTTATACACAAAAGTTTCTCCCGATGACTGCGAGGAAATTTTTGAGCGTACCATCAAAAATGGAGAAGTGATCAAAAGGCTTTTGTATCATCAGAACGGCGTGGATTATGAAAAGCAGGAGGAGATCCCCTTCTACAAAAAGCAGACCCGTCTTGTACTGGAAAACTGCGGTCATATCGGCGCGGAAGAGATCGAGGAATCGGTAGCTCACGGTGGTTATCAGGCTCTTGTAAAGGCGCTGTTTGAAATGACGCCCCAGGAGGTAGTGAACCAGGTGATGGAATCCAATCTTCGTGGCCGGGGCGGCGGCGGATTCCAGACCGGCTACAAATGGAGCCAGGTGGCCCGCCAGGAGGAAAAGACCCGCTATGTGGTATGCAACGGCGACGAGGGTGATCCCGGAGCGTTTATGGATCGAAGCATCATGGAAGGCGATCCGCATAAGATGATCGAGGGCATGATGATCGCGGCTTATGCCGTTGGCGCCCAGGAGGGGTACATTTATGTCCGCGCTGAGTATCCCCTTGCCATCAGCCGTCTGAAAACCGCCATTGCGCAGGCGGAAGAGCGGGGCCTGTTGGGAGAGCATATTCTGGGAACGGATTTTTCTTTCCGGTTACATATCAACCGGGGCGCCGGCGCATTTGTTTGCGGAGAAGGCAGCGCGCTGACCGCCTCCATTGAGGGCAGCAGAGGCATGCCCCGTGTAAAGCCGCCCCGAACAGTGGAACAGGGGCTGTTTGGAAAGCCCACTGTCCTGAACAACGTGGAGACCTTTGCCAACGTGCCCATGATCATTAACCGGGGCGCCGAATGGTATAAGACCATCGGGCCGGAGAACAGCCCGGGTACAAAGGCGTTTGCGCTTACCGGAAGCGTGAAGAACACAGGCCTCATTGAGGTTCCTATGGGAACCACGCTTCGGGAAGTGATCTTTGATATTGGCGGCGGCATCAAAAATGACGGCCAGTTTAAGGCGGTACAGATCGGCGGACCTTCCGGCGGATGTCTGATGACGCCTCACCTGGATATCAGCTTGGATTTTGACTCCCTGAAAAAAATGGGCGCCATGATCGGTTCCGGCGGACTGGTGGTCATGGATGACAAGACCTGCATGGTAGAAGTGGCAAGATTTTTCATGAATTTTACCCAAAACGAAAGCTGCGGAAAATGCGTGCCCTGCCGTGAGGGAACCAAGAGAATGCTGGAGATCCTGGAGCGGATCGTGGCAGGAAACGGCACGCTGGAGGACCTGGATCTATTAGAGGATCTGGCCACCACCATTACGGAAACGGCGCTCTGCGGACTGGGAAAGAGCGCTGCCCTGCCGGTTATGAGCACGCTGAAGCTGTTCCGGGAGGAGTATGTTCAGCATGTTGTGGATAAGAAATGTGCTTCCGGAAACTGTACGGCTCTGCGAAGATACGCGATCAATCCCGAGATCTGCAGGGGCTGCTCCAAGTGCGCGAGAAACTGCCCGGCAGAAGCCATCAGCGGAAAGATCAAGGAACCGTTTGTGATCGACACAGAAAAATGTATCAAGTGCGGCGCCTGCCAGAGCGCCTGCGCCTTTGGTGCGGTATACATTGAAGCGTAGGAGGGTTGAAGAATGAAATACATGACAATCAATAACCGGAGAGTAGAATTTGACGATGAGCGAAATGTTTTATCTGTCATTCGGAAGTCGGGCATCAATCTTCCCACATTTTGTTATCATTCAGAACTGTCCACATATGGCGCCTGCCGTATGTGTGTGGTAGAGGACGACAGAGGCAGGGTTTTTGCCTCCTGTTCCGAGGTGCCCAGAGACGGCATGGTGATTTATACCAATACGCCCAGGCTGCAGCATCACAGACAGATGATCCTGGAGCTGCTTCTGGCTTCCCATAACAGGGACTGTACTACCTGCCGGAAAAACGGCGTCTGTACTTTGCAGGGGCTGGCAAACCAGCTTGGCGTGAATCATGTGCGCTTTGAAAACAACAAGCCCACTCTTCCCATGGATTTCAGCTCAGACTGTATTGTGCGGGATCCCAACAAATGTATTCTCTGCGGCGACTGTGTCCGTACCTGCGACGAGATCCAGGGCATCGGAGTGCTTGACTTCGCGTTCCGTGGTTCTAAAATGCAGGTAATGCCCGCGTTCAATAAAGATATAGCGGAGACGGACTGTGTAGGCTGCGGCCAGTGCCGGGTGGTATGTCCCACCGGCGCCATCACCATCCGCACAAGCGTCCACGAGGTGTGGGCCGCTTTGTCTGATCCCAGTAAGCGCGTAGTGGTGCAGATCGCGCCGGCTGTCCGCGTGGCGGTAGGAGAAAAATTCGGTGTGCCCAAAGGAAAGAACTGTCTTGGCCGTCTGGTGGCGTCTCTGCGCCGGATGGGATTTTCCGAGATCTACGATACCAACTTTGGCGCGGATCTGACCGTAATGGAAGAATCCCAGGAGTTTCTGGAGAAGCTGGAGAGCGGAGAGGGCCTGCCCTTGTTTACCTCCTGCTGTCCGGGCTGGGTAAAATTCTGTGAGAACAGGCATCCCAAGCTGTTTGGGCATATTTCCACCTGCCGGTCTCCTCAGGAGATGTTTGGCGCCGTTCTGAAAGAAGAGGCAAGGCAGAACAAGGAGGACACAAGAGAACTTGTGGTAGTTTCCATTATGCCCTGTACCGCCAAGAAGGGCGAGATTCTGCGCCCCGAGCACTACACGGACGGCGTACAGAACGTGGATTATGTACTGACCACCAATGAGGTAATCCGTATGATCAAGGAGGCAGGTATCGACCTTGCGCAGATGCCGTCTGAGTCTTTGGATATGCCTTTTGGCCTTTCATCAGGAGCCGGCGCTATTTTCGGCGTTACCGGCGGTGTCACGGAAGCGGTGCTGCGCCGGATCATCAACAGCAACAAGCCGGAGGATCTGGAGCGCATCAGCTTTACCGGCGTGAGAGGAATCGAGGGCATCAAGGAGGCCAGTGTGACGATTGGAGACCGGGAAGTGAAGATTGCCGTGGTCAACGGGCTGAAAAATGCCGATATCGTTATGAACATGATCGAGAGCGGAGAGGCCTCCTATGATTTTGTGGAAGTAATGGCCTGTCCCAGAGGATGTATCGCCGGAGGCGGTCAGCCCCTTCCTGTGGGGCCCCGTACCAAAAAGGCCCGTATGGACGGTATCTACTCCATCGATCTGATGTCGCAGATCAAGCTGCCCAACGAAAATCCCATTGTGCAGACGCTGTATAACGGCATCTTAAAAGGCAAGACCCACAAGATTCTTCATAATGAAATGCCAAAGTACTGAGAAAACTGCTGAAAGCGTAAAATTGGCGCCGGATCAGAGCGCAGACAAATAAAAGAGGGTGTCCGAAAGGTTTGACTGATCGGACACCCTTTTTTTTGAAACTTTTCAAAGAAAGGCCAGACAGGAACTAAGACAGCGGCTTCCTATGCGATGGACACAACTTTATAATCTTTGGCTTCTACAGTCTCTTTCAGCACGTCGTCGGACAACTCCTTTGCAAGAGTGACCTCAGCGGTGCCGGATTCGTGGCTGACCACTGCCTGAGAAACTTCCGGCAGCGCCTCCAGCGCGTTTTTCACAGTGGCCTCGCAGTGGCCGCACATCATGCCCTCGATTTTCATGGTTTTTTTCATTGTTGTTTCCTCCTTGTTATTATGATTGAATTGGGTTGCCTGGTTTGGTTGGTTTTGCTGTATGTGGGACAGGAGCGGACCCCTTAGGGGAGTCCTGTTTTTCCTGGGGTTCTTTTCTCTGTACAGCTGCACAAAGTTCAGCCGCAGAGCATTGGATACCACGCAGAAGCTGGACAGGCTCATGGCCGCCGCGGCAAACATGGGATTCAGCTGCCAGTGGAAAATCGGGATCCAGAGACCGGCGGCAAGGGGAATTCCGATCACATTGTAAATGAATGCCCAGAACAGGTTTTCATGGATGTTGCGCAGGGTAGCCCGGCTCAGACGGATGGCGGCAGGCACGTCTGAAAGCCTGCTCTTCATCAGCACCACATCCGCGGCGTCAATGGCAATGTCGGTACCTGCGCCAATGGCAATGCCAAGATCTGCCCGGGTCAGGGCAGGCGCGTCATTGATGCCGTCGCCTACCATCGCCACTTTCCCATGGGTCTGCAAAGCCTGAATCACGGCTTCTTTGCCGTCCGGCAACACACCCGCAACGACCTCGTCCACCCCTGCCTGTTTTCCGATGGCGGCGGCAGTCCGGGGATTGTCTCCGGTGAGCATCACCACATAGATGCCCATATTTTGCAGCGCTTTCACCGCCGGAAGACTGTCCTCCTTGATCACGTCCGCCACGGCGATTATCCCAAGAAATTGATCATCCCTCAAAAATAAAAGGGGAGTTTTGCCTTCCATGGCCAGGGCATCCGCGCTTGCTTTCACATCCCTGGGCAGCCGGTTTGTCTGGCTTTCAATATATTTCAGGCTTCCCCCGGTCAGCTGACCCTGATCGGAACCGGCTTTCAGTCCGTTCCCGGGCAGCGCGGTAAAGGAAGAGACGGGAAAAGCCGTCAGCTTCCATTCTTCCGCTTTTTCCACAATGGCTCTGGAAAGGGGATGTTCGCTTTTGCATTCCAGTGAGTAGGCGGCCTGTAATAAGGCGGATTCCGTTATGCCTTCACCGGGCAGCAGATCGGTCACTTTCGGTTCGCCTTTTGTAATGGTGCCTGTTTTATCCAGCGCGGCGATCCGGATCTTTCCGGCTTCTTCAAGGGAAACAGCCGTCTTGAACAAAATCCCTTTTTTGGCCCCTACGCCGTTTCCAACCATAATGGCAACGGGGGTTGCCAGGCCAAGGGCACAGGGACAGCTGATTACGAGAACAGAGATTCCTCTCGCAAGGGCAAATCCAAAGCTTTCTCCCACAAGAAGCCAGGCCAAAACGGTTACCAGGGAAATTGCAATGACCAGAGGAACAAAAATGCCGGATACCCTGTCTGCCACCTTTGCGATAGGCGCCTTTGTGGCCGCGGCGTCGCTGACCATGCGGATGATCTGGGAGAGGGTGGTGTCTTCGCCTACTTTTACAGCCCGGCAGCGAAGGTAGCCGGACTGATTGACAGTGGCGGCAGAGACTGTGTCGCCGGGAGATTTGTCTACCGGAATGCTTTCCCCGGTAAGGGCGGATTCGTTGACGGCGCTGTTTCCCTCCAGGATCAGACCGTCTACGGGAATACTCTCACCGGGCCGCACAGCGAAAATATCATCCTTTTGCACCTGCTCGACGGGAACCTCCGTTTCCCTGCCGTCTTTGAGCAGCACGGCGGTTTTGGGGGCAAGCTTCATCAGCCCTTTCAGGGCGTCGGTGGTCTTTCCCTTGGACCGCGCCTCAAGCATTTTGCCTACGGTGATCAGGGTCAGGATCATGGCGGCGGATTCAAAATAGAATTCATGGGCATAGGACATGACCTGAACGGCGTCGCCGGCTTCCTGTGCGCCGGTCATGGCAAACAGGGCGTAGGTGCTGTAGAGAAACGCGGCGCCGGAGCCCAAGGCTACCAGAGAATCCATATTGGGGGAGCGGTGGAGCAGTCCCCGGAATCCGCTGATAAAAAATTTTTGATTGATCACCATGATGACCGCGGTAAGCAATAGCTGCAGCAGTCCCAGCGCCACATGATTCTGGGCAAGCTGCCGGGGCAGGGGCCAGTGCCACATCATATGGCCCATGGAAATGTACATCAGGATCACAAGAAAGCCCAGAGAGGCAAAAAGACGCTTTTTCAAAAGGGGGGTCTCGTGATCCTGAAGAGCTTCTTCAAAGCTGTCAAAAGAGCCGCTGTTCTTTTTCGCGCCGTCGGATTTCAGCCTTGCGCCATAGCCCGCCGCCTCAACGGCGGCAATAATGTCCGGGGCGGCGGCGGTTCCCTCAACGCCCATAGAATTGGTAAGCAGGCTGACCGCGCAGGAAGTAACGCCGGGTACGGCCGATACGGCCTTTTCCACCCTTGCGCTGCACGCGGCGCAGCTCATGCCGGTAACTGTAAATTGATCCATGACTTACGCTCCTTATGATCAGTTGAAATGATCAGTTGAAAATTTGGTCTTTATTTCATCAGCTTCTGCAAAGTGGCAACAAGCTCGTCAATGACTTCTTCCTTTCCTTCCCGCAGATCTCTTGCCACACAGCCGCGAATATGACTTGCCAGCAGTTCTTTGTTAAAAGCGTTCATAGCGGCGCTGACGGCGGCGGACTGAATCAGGATATCCGTGCAGTAGGCGCTTTTTTCGATCATGCCCCGGATGCCCCGGATCTGGCCCTCCATACGGTTCAGCCGGTTGATGAGTTTTTTTGTTTCCGCGGATGTGCGTTCTGTTGTTTTGTGACAGCATGTTTGTATGGTTTCCAATTTTTTGTCCTCCATTCATAAGCATGTTACAAAATATAATACCCCGGCAGGGTATTTATATCATATACCCTGCCGGGGTATCTGTCAAGACAGTGAAGCAAATTTATTGATTTTTCTGGTAAATCAGCATCAGACCCTTTAAAAGCAGGGCGTCGTCCAGGATGATAGAGTGGAAGCAGTGGGGGATGATCCGTTCCGCCAGGCCGCCGGTGGCCACTACGGTAATCTCTTTTCCCAGCTCCTGTTGGATCCGGTCGATCATGCCGTCCAGGCAGGAGGCATTTCCAAAGATCAAGCCGCTTTTCATACTTTCCACCGTGTTTTTCCCGATAACCCGTTTGGGCGCTTCCATGCTGATCCTGGGCAGCTGGGATGTGCGGCTTGTAAGAGAATCCAGAGACACTTTTATGCCGGGCAGGATCATGCCGCCGATAAAATTTTTGTTTTCATCGATGATCTCAATGGTGGTGGCGGTGCCCATGTCTATAATGGCAAGGGGCAGGGAGTATTCCGCGATGCCTGCCACCGCGTTGACAATCAGATCGCTGCCTACCTGGGCAGGGTTGTCCATCAGAATGTTCAGACCTGTTTTCACACCGGGCCCCACGATCATGACCCGGGCGCCGGTGATCTTTTCAATGGCCTCCCGAAACATGCCGGTAACAGTCGGTACCACCGAGGAAATTACGGAGCCGGTCATCTGTGACGGATCGATCTGGTACATTTCCAGTACATTTTTGATGCTGATGGCATATTCCAGAACAGTTTTGGACGTATCTGTGGAAAGACGCTCCACAAACAAAAGGTCGTTGTTCCGGAAACATCCCACTACAGTGTTGGTATTTCCAATGTCAATCGTTAAAATCATAGTCATCCCTCCATTTGCTTTATTATAGCATGAAAACCGCGGGAACTCAAGAAAAAAGACCGCCCTGAAAAGATCGGATGTTTTCTCTGATTTTTAATGCAATCTATGGAAAATTATGATAGAATAAGTGCAATGGATCAGGCTTCCGGCAGAAAGGGGCGCCTGACGCCGGGGAAAGAACAGATAAGGGGCGGTGTGTTTATGTTAAAGGGAAAAACGGTGGTGCTTGGCGTGTCAGGAGGGATCGCGGCGTACAAGATCGCGAATCTTGCCAGTATGCTCTGTAAGCTTCACGCCAGCGTTCATGTGATCATGACGAAAAACGCCGCCAATTTTATTAATCCCATTACCTTTGAGACGCTGACGGGAAATCGCTGTCTCATGGATACCTTTGACCGGAATTTTCAGTTTCAGGTGGAGCATGTGGCCATAGCCAAACAGGCAGATGTGGTGCTCATTGCTCCGGCCACGGCAAATGTGGTCGCAAAGCTTGCAAACGGACTGGCGGATGATATGTTGACCACAACCGTTCTTGCCTGCACCTGCAAAAAGATCCTGGCTCCGTCCATGAATACAAGAATGTATGAAAATCCCATTACCCAGGATAATCTCAAAAAACTGCAGACCTATGGTTTTGAGATCCTGGCTCCGGAGACCGGAATGCTTGCATGCGGGGATGTTGGCAGCGGCAAGCTTCCAAAGGAAGATCTTCTGCTGGAAGCTGTCCTGCGGGAAATCGCCTTTGAAAAGGATCTGGAAGGCCTGAAAGTGCTTGTGACAGCCGGGCCTACCAGAGAGGCCATTGATCCGGTGCGGTATCTTTCCAACCATTCCTCCGGAAAAATGGGCTATGCCCTTGCCCGGATGGCCATGCTCAGAGGCGCCAGTGTGACTCTTGTAACAGGCCCAACGGCCATAGCGCCGCCTTACTTTGTTCAGGTGATACCTGTGGAAAGCGCCAGGGATCTGTTTCGGGAAGTCACAAATGCAGGCGCGGATCAGGACGTGATCATCAAGGCAGCCGCGGTGGCAGATTACCGGCCTGCGGTTGTTTCCCCGGAGAAAATCAAAAAGCGGGACGCGGATCTGTCGCTGGAGCTTGAGCGCACGGAAGATACCCTGCAGTATTTGGGGGATCATAAAAAGCCGGGACAGCTGCTTTGCGGGTTTGCCATGGAGACAGAGAACCTGGAAGCATGCGCAACGGAAAAACTGATGAAGAAACATCTGGACCTGATCGCCGCCAACAATCTCAAGACAGAAGGGGCGGGCTTTGGAACAGATACCAACGTGATCACCCTGATCACAAGAGAGGACTGCATCCGGCTGCCGCTGATGAGCAAGGAGGAGGCGGCCGGAAAGATCCTGGATCAGATTGCTGCCATCAGGGCGGAAAAACAAAAAGAGAGGGAGCGCGGATGAAAGAATATTTTATGCCTGTGAAAGTGGTTATGGGCACAGGCTGCGTAAAGGATCATAAGGACTATTTCGGGCAGTTTGGGAAAAAAGCGCTGATTGTGACCGGAAGGCATTCCGCAAAGGCCTGCGGCGCGCTGGATGACGTGACCGGCGTACTGGAAGAAAACGGTCAGAGCTTTGTGATATATGATCAGGTGATGAATAATCCAACGGTGGAGTGTGTCTATGAGGGAGGCGCCCTGGCCCGGCGGGAGCAGGCGGATTTTGTCATTGCCATCGGCGGAGGTTCCCCCATGGACGCGGCAAAAGCCATTGCGCTGCTGGCGGTGAATGAGATTCCAAAGGAGGAGATCTTTTCCGGGGTATCCCAATTTGGAGCCCTGCCGATGCTTCATGTGGCAACAACGGCGGGCACCGGTTCGGAGGTAACCCCTTACGCCATCCTCACCAATCCCGGAAGAGAGACAAAAACAAGCATTTCCGGGCCGGCCTTGTTTCCGAAATACGCGTTTCTGGATCATTCCTATCTGGAAAAGCTGCCGGAAAAAAGCATGAAGCATACAGTGATAGACTCGCTTTCCCATTCTGTGGAAGGCATGTTTTCCGTGCGGGCCAGTGAGGTCACGGACGGATTGGCGCTGGCGGCCATTGGCATGATTGCGGGGTGTTTTTCCCGTCTTTTGGACAACGCCCTTACGGAGGAAGACAAAAGCTGCCTTTTGCGCGCGTCTGCCATGGGCGGTATGGTCATTTCCGCCACAGGCACCACCATTGTCCATTCTATGGGATATTCTCTTACTTATTTTCACGGAACAGATCACGGGCGCGCAAACGGTCTTTTGCTGGCAGCCTTTTTGCAGGTGGCGGAGCGGACTCACAAAGAGACCGTCAAGAGGATCCTGACCGCCATGGGATATACGCAGATTGGCCAGCTGAAAGAAGTACTGGATGGACTGCTTGGGGAAAAAGAGCGTCTGACAGAACAGGAAAAGGAAAAATACACAAAGCTTGCGTCCGGTTCCAAAAACATCAGAAACTGCCGGGTGCCCATTACCGGGGCGGAGATAAGAGAGATTTTTGAAAACAGCCTGTAAGCCGGAAGCGTTCCCGGCGGCATAAAGGAACGTTGAAAACAATACCAGGGTATGATAAACTGATCTTATGACAGAATTTGGAGGAGAAGGGTAAGTGAAGGGTGTTTCATTACAAAAAATCATGGAAAAAATGGCGCTGAAAAATCTGACGCCAAATGTCAATATGAAAGGGAAAAAGGTGACCAGCCCGGAAGTGAACCGTCCGGCGCTGCAGCTTACCGGGTATTTTGAGCATTTTGACGCCGACCGGGTGCAGGTGATCGGATATGTGGAATCCACCTATTTGGAGCGTCTCCCGAAAGAGCGGAGAAAAGAGGTCTATGAAAAGCTGGTATCCTATGACATTCCCTGCGTAGTCTATTGCTCGGATCTGAAGCCGGATGACGAGATCCTGGAAGCGGCGATCAGCGCTCAGGTTCCCATTTTCCAGTCCAGGAAGACGACCTCGGCCTTTATGGCGGAGCTGATCCGCTGGCTGAACGTGGAACTGGCGCCAATGATCTCCATACATGGAGTGCTCATTGACGTATATGGGGAAGGCGTTCTGATCATGGGCGAGAGCGGTATCGGAAAAAGCGAAACGGCTCTGGAACTTGTAAAAAGAGGACATCGCCTTGTGACGGACGACGTGGTGGAGATCCGCAGGGTCAGCGATGAGACGCTGATCGGATCCGCGCCGGATATGACCCGGCATTTTATTGAACTGCGGGGAATCGGAATCGTCAATATTCAGTCGCTGTTTGGCTTTGCCAGCGTAGCGGAGACAAAATCCATCGATCTGGTGATTAAGCTGGAAGAGTGGAGTAAGGACCGGGAGTATGACCGGCTGGGCCTGGAGGAAGAATATACGGAATTTCTGGGAAATAAACTGGTGTGCCATTCCCTGCCCATCCGGCCGGGCCGGAATCTGGCCATTATCTGTGAATCCGTGGCGGTAAACCACAGGCAGAAAAAAATGGGTTATAATGCCGCTCAGGAATTTTACAAGCGGGTGCAGGAAAACATGGCGAAGCCCAGAGATGAGGAGGATGAGTAAGGTTGCTTGCCATTGAGCGTAAAAATGAGATCTTATCCATCCTTCAGAAAGAACAGAGCGTTCTGGTGGCGGATCTGAGTCAGAAATATCATGTGACAGAAGAGACCATCCGCCGGGATCTGGACAAGCTGGAAAAAGAAGGATTTGTAAAAAAGACATACGGCGGCGCGGTTCTCAATGAAAATACCAACATGGATCTGCCCTTTAAGATCCGGGAACGGACCAACAAGGCCCAGAAAGCGGTGATCGCGAAGCTGGTGGCGGAACTGATCCAGGACGGAGAGAGCCTGGTAATGGACAGCTCCTCCACTTCCCTTATGGTGGCAAAGTACTTAAAGTCCTTTAAAAATCTGACAGTCATTACCAATTCCGTTGAGATCATGGTGGAGCTGTCAGGCTGCAAGGGGATCCATCTGATCTGCACCGGCGGCGTTATGCGGGATTCCGCTCTGTCCCTTGGAGGAAAGGCCGCGGAGGAAATGCTGGGGCACTACAATGTGGATAAAGCGGTAATGTCCTGCAAGGGAATCCACATGGATAAGGGAATTTCGGATTCCAACGAATTTGAGGCGGACTTAAAAGGCACCATGGCCGCCTGCGCCAGAGAGATCATCTGGGCAATCGACGCAAGTAAATTTGACAAGGTTTCCTTTGTGAAAATTCTTGATTTCCGGCCGGGGGACACAGTGGTGTCGGAAAAGCCGGCAGACGAAAAGTGGATGGATTTTTTTGAAAAGAAGAATATACGGTTTATCTCGGTAACACAATAAGAAGGAGGAACTGATCATGAAACAACCAATTTACAACCTGGCATTTGATTTTGGCGCGTCAAGCGGGAGAATGATCTTAAGCAGGTTTGAGGATGGAAAGATCCGGCTGGAAGAGCTTCACAGATTCGCAAATGAACCGGTGCGGGTAGGCGGCGTGTACTATTGGGACACTTTCCGGCTTCTCCATGAATTGAAAGCGGGGCTGAAAAAAGCGGCGGCCAGGAAAGTTCCTGTATCCAGTATGGGAATCGATACCTGGGGCGTGGATTACGGCCTCATTGACAAGGACGGAAACCTCATCGGCAATCCCATCAATTACCGGGACGACCGCACTGTTGGCGTCATCGAGGAAATGGACAGGATCATTCCGCTTCAGGAGATCTACGGCTCCACGGGCATTCAGTTTATGAATTTCAACACAATCTTTCAGCTGTATGCCGACAAGAAAATGCGTCCTGACATTTACGAAAAGGCAGATAAGTTTTTGCTGATGCCGGATCTGTTCAATTATTTCCTGACAGGGAAAAAATACAACGAATATACAGAGGCAAGCACCGGACAGCTTCTGGATGCCAAAAAGCGTGACTGGGACAAAGAACTGATGGAGCGGGCAGGCCTGCGGACAGATCTGTGCTGTCAGCTGATCAAACCCGGCACCGTTGTGGGAGAGTTCCTGGACGAAGTGGTAAAGGAAACCGGCTTAAAGGGCGTAAAGGTTATTGCAGTAGGCAGCCATGACACAGCTTCCGCCGTGGCGGGAACCCCGTTTGAAGAGAAAAACGCGGCCTTTTTAAGCTGCGGTACCTGGTCTCTTCTGGGGCTGGAAATGGATGAACCGGTGATCACAAAGGAATCCTATGAGTACAATTACACAAACGAAGGCGGCGTGGAGGGAAAGATCCGGCTGTTGAAAAACATCAACGGACTCTGGATCATGCAGAACCTGCGCAGAAACTGGTGTGAATTTGAGGAGGAGGTTTCTTTCCCGGACATCATCAGGGCCTCCAATGAAGCAAAAAACAAGAGCTTTGTCATTGATCCAAACGATCCCCGCTTTACGGCGCCTTACAATATGATGGAGGAAGTGATCGGATATTGTGAGGAGCACGGACAGGGCACGCCAAAGGGACTTGGCGAGATCGCCATGGCCATTTACAATGGCCTTACAAGGGAATATCAGACCACCGTCAAAAATCTGGAAGTGATTGCCGGAGTGGAGATCCCCTGTATCAATATGGTAGGCGGTGGGATCCAGGATCAGCTGCTGTGCCAGCTGACGGCAACGGCCACAGGGAAAAAAGTCATTGCCGGTCCTATTGAAGGGTCTGTTCTGGGCAATATACTGATGCAGTTAAAGACACTGGGAGCGATTTCTTCTCTGGAAGAAGGGCGAAAAATTGTAAAGGCGTCCTTTGAGCAGAAAGTGTATCTGCCTTAAAAAAGTAAAAAGGAGTTTGGGGATTATTATGGATATTTCAAAATTGCAGGCATATGAGCTGCTGGAAAAACGGCGGATTTCGGATGTACATGCGGACGGTTATTATCTGAGACACAAAAAAAGCGGCGCGCGGATCGCGCTGCTTTCCAATGATGATGAAAACAAGGTGTTTGCCATCGGCTTTCGCACGCCGCCGTCAGACAGCACCGGTGTTGCCCATATTCTGGAACATTCCGTGCTGTGCGGCTCCAGGCGTTTCCCTGCCAAGGATCCTTTTGTGGAGCTTGCCAAAGGATCCATGAACACATTCCTAAACGCCATGACCTATCCGGATAAGACCGTATATCCGGTGGCCAGCTGTAACGATCAGGATTTTCAGAATCTGATCCATGTATATATGGACGCGGTGCTGTATACCAACATTTATGAAAAAGAGGAAATCTTCCGCCAGGAGGGCTGGCATTATGAGCTGGAGTCCCCGGACGGCGAGCTCACTTACAACGGTGTGGTCTACAATGAAATGAAAGGGGCTTTTTCTTCCCCGGAGGACGTACTGGAGCGTGAGATTTTAAGCTCGTTGTATCCGGACACGCCCTATGCCAATGAATCCGGCGGAAATCCGGAAAACATTCCGGAATTGAAGTATTCGGATTTTCTCAGTTTCCACAGTAAATACTATCATCCCTCCAACAGCTACATTTATCTTTACGGCAATCTGGATATGGAGGAAAAGCTGATCTGGCTGGATGAGGAATATCTTTCCAAATATGATAAAATGGAGATTCCCTCGCAGATTGCCCTGCAGAAGCCCTTTGAACAAACGCGGACAGTTACCGGAGCGTATTCCATTACCCGGGAAGAATCTCCGGAGGATAATACCTACCTTTCCTACAATAAGGCGGTGGGACAGTCCTGGGATGTGACCCTGAGCGGCGCTTTCCAGGTATTAGAGTATGTGCTGCTTTCCGCGCCGGGAGCGCCTCTGAAAAAAGCGCTTCTGGACGCCGGGATCGGAAAGGATATTCTGGGATCCTATGACAACGGAATCCAGCAGCCCATGTTTTCCGTCATTGCAAAAAACGCAAATGAAGATCAAAGGCAGGCGTTCATTGACACCATTGAAAAGGTGCTTGGGGATATTGTTGCGAAAGGGCTGGATCAGAAAGCGCTGGAGGCGGCCATCAATTATTATGAGTTCCGTTTCCGGGAAGCGGATTATGGAACGTATTCCGCGGGACTGATGTATGGGCTGGATCTGTACAACACCTGGCTTTATGATGATGCCAGACCTTTTGACGCCATTGAGATGCTGAGCGTCTATCGCTTTTTAAAGGAGCAGGTGGGCACGGATTATTATGAAAATCTGATCAGGACTTATCTTCTGGACAATCCCCATGGATCCGTTGTGACAGTCTGCCCCAGACAGGGCCTGACCGCCCAGATGGAACAGAAACTGAAAGAAGAGCTGGCAGCCTACAAGGCCTCTCTGGATGAACAGGAGATTGCGGAGCTGATCCGGCAGACCAGGGCATTGAAAGCTTATCAGCAGGAGCCCTCCACAAAAGAAGAGCTGGAGAGCATTCCCATGCTGACAAGAGAAGATCTTCGCAGGGAAATCCTGCCCTTGGAGAACCGGGTAGAACAGATTGGGGAGACTGCGGCGATAATCCACGAACTGTATACCAACGGCATTGCCTACGGCCAGTTTTTGTTTGATATGAAAAATGTGCCGGCAGATCTGCTTGGCTATGCCTCCATCTTAAAATCCGTGCTTGGCTATGTGGATACGGCCCATTATGGATATGGGGATCTGTCCAACGAGATCAACGGTCAGACCGGCGGGATTACCGCTTCCATAGATCCCGTGTCAGATCTTTCCGGAAAAGAGACAAAAGCGCCGCTGCCTTTCCGCCTGTTTTTCCATATCAGCGCCAAGGCTCTTTATGAAAAGCAGCAGGTTGTATTTGACATGCTGGAAGAGATTTTGAAATCGTCCCGTCTGGAGGACACCAAACGGCTGTATGAAATCATTGCTCAGCAGAAATCCTATATGCAGATGTATCTGCAGAGCGCAGGCCATGGAGCGGCCCTTGGAAGAGCGTCCTCTTATTTCTCTCCGGTGGCTTATGTGACAGACGCCACAGCGGGCGTGTCCTACTATGAGCTTTTGAAAGACCTGGAGGGACAGTTTGAAGAAAAGAAAGCGCTTTTGGTAAGCAATCTCAGGACGCTGATGCAGCTGATCTTCCGGAAAGAAAACCTGACGGTGGACTATACAGGCGAGGCGGAGGGCTATCAGGATTTCTGCGCCGGCGTCAAACAGCTGAAAGAACGCCTGTACGCGGAGCCCATGCCCGAGACAGAGCCGTTTGTTTTTGTGCCTGACAGAAAGAACGAGGGAATCCGGACCGCCTCCAAAGTGCAGTATGTGGCAGTGGCAGGAAATTTCCTGGAAAGAGGCCTGCCTTATACCGGCGCGCTGCGGGTGCTGCGGATACTGATGAACTATGAATATCTTTGGGGTCAGATCCGTGTGGTAGGCGGCGCCTACGGCTGTATGAACCATTATGGAAAGAACGGAGACAGTTATCTGGTATCCTATCGGGATCCCAATCTGGAGCGAACTTTGCAGGTCTATGGGGACGCCGTTTCTTATCTGGAGCGGTTTGACGCGGACGAGCGGGAAATGACCAAATATATCATTGGAACTTTAAGTGATCTGGACGCCCCTCTGACGCCTGCGCTGAAAGGCAGGAGAGGGATGATATGCTATCTGTCCGGCCAGACAGAGGAAAGTCTTCAGAAAGAGCGGGATGAAATTCTGACCGCTTCCCCCGAGACCATCCGAAATCTGGCAAAGTGGATCCGGGCGATTCTGGAGGAAAACTGTCTTTGCGTAATTGGCAGCGAGGAAGAGATCGACCGGCAGAGAGATGTATTTGGATGCGTCAGAACATTATAGCTGTTATCGCGGAAAGATGAAATCATATGAATGAAACCTATCGGTCCGGGTTTGTGACGCTGATCGGACGTCCCAATGTAGGGAAATCCACCCTGATGAATCATCTCATCGGACAGAAGATCGCGATCACGTCCAACAAGCCTCAGACAACAAGAAACCGTATTCAGACAGTCTATTCCTGTGAAAAAGGACAGATTATATTTCTGGATACGCCGGGCATTCACAAGGCAAAAAACAAGCTTGGAGAATATATGGTCAAAACAGCCAGGAGCACGCTTCAGGATGTGGACGTGATTCTGTGGCTGGTGGAGACCGGCACTTTTATTGGAGCGGGAGAGCGTCAGATCGCGGAGGATCTGAAAACTGTCCGCTGTCCGGTAATTCTGGTGATCAATAAGACAGACAGGGCAAAACCTGAAGAAGTGGCGGCTTCCATTGCCGCTTACAGCAGTCTGCGGGATTTTGACGAGATTGTGCCGGTATCTGCCCTGCGGGGACACAATACGGAGGATCTGATCGATACGATTTTCAGATATCTGCCTGAAGGCCCCCGGTATTATGATGAAGATACGGTGACAGACCAGCCGGAGCGTCAGATCGTGGCGGAGCTGATCCGGGAAAAGTCTCTGCATGCCCTGGATGAAGAGATCCCCCATGGGATCGCCGTGTCGGTGGAGAGTATGAAGCTTCGCAAAACACAGAATCTGTATGATATTGACGCGGTCATCATCTGTGAACGGGAATCCCATAAACGGATCATCATCGGCAAGGGCGGCGGCATGTTGAAAAAGATCGGTTCCAATGCCAGATATGAGATTCAGCGGCTGCTGGACGCAAAAGTAAATCTGAAGCTTTGGGTAAAAGTAAAGAAAGACTGGCGGGACAGCGACTACATGCTGAAAAATTACGGCTATCGTCAGGAGGAAAACTGAGCAGGCGGGAATTACTGGCATGTGCAAAAAAGACGAATAATGCGGTAAGAAGTGCAGAACCTAACAATATCTTACAGAACAGATAAGAGAGGGGACGCACAGATGACGCAGGAATGGAAACACTTTATTGAGACGGGGTCCGTGGCGGCATATCTGTCCTACAAAGCCGCTGACCAAAAAGAAGCGCTCTGTTACGGCAGATCGGGCAGGACAGAGGTATCGGACAGGGTCAAAAGCTGCGGCAGGAACCGGGGAGAAGCAGACCATGGGAAAATTGACGGTGACAGGTATGATCATGGCAGCGTCGCCTATTGGAGAATTTGACAGAAGAATTGTCATTCTGACAAAGGAACTGGGAAAGATTTCCGCGTTCGCAAGGGGAGCGAGAAAGCCCAACAGCCCTTTGCTTGCCGGAACCAACCCCTTTGCGTTTGGACAGTTTGAGCTGTTTGAGGGACGCAGCTCCTATACCGTTTCCCAGCTGCATATTCAGCAGTATTTTCGGGAATTGACCGAGGATGTGGAAGCCGCTTATTATGGCTTTTATTTTATGGAATTTGCGGATTACTACGCAAGGGAATATTCAGACGAGCGGTTGATGCTGGCGCTGACCTATCAGTCCTTTCGGGCGCTTGTCAAAAAAACAATTCCCTTTCCCCTGGTGCGCCGGATCTTTGAGCTTCGGACCATGGTGATCAACGGAGAATTTCCTGATGTAAACACTCTGGGGGCAGAAGGAGATACGCTGTATACGCTGCGGTTTATCGTGTCGACCCCTATCCAGAAGCTGTACACCTTTAAGGTCAGCGATCAGGTGTATGAGGAGATTGCCCGGATCATTGACGGTCATATGGAAAAGTACATAGACCGAAAATTTAAGTCCCTGGAGATCCTGCAGGTATTTGCAAAAACAAAGCAGATGGAAGAAACCCCATATAAGACCGGCTGAAAAAAGGCATTTTGCCTGATCACAGCCGGTCATTTTTTTGCAGATAAGAAAGCAGGGCGGTGCAGCCCTCCAGGATGTCGTCGTAAGTCAGGTCAAAGTTTCCTGTATACCACGGATCGGCAATGTCTCTTGGATGAGCGGTAAAGTCCAGAAGACGGCAGACCTTTTTCTTTGGATCGCTGCCTGTGATACGAAGCATGTTGCGGATATTGGCGCTGTCCATGCCGATCAGGTAGTCATACTTGTCATAGTCAGACCGTTCCATTCGAACGGCATACTTCCCGGCAACAGAAATATTGTACTTGCGCAGCTTGTTTCTTGTGCCGTAATGCACCGGATTTCCGATCTCCTCCATGCTGGTGGCGGCGGAGGCGATCATAAACTGCTTTTCCAGCCCGGCTTTTTTTACCATATCCTTAAAAACAAATTCTGCCATGGGAGAGCGGCAGATATTGCCGTGGCAGACGAAAAGTATTTTTATCATAGTTATTATATCCCTTCATAAGCCTGTAAACCTTGATTTTTCAAGGGATTTGGCGTTTTACTCTGATTTTGGTTTTTGCCCTGATTTTGCATAAATCTTCATAAATCTACGCAAATTTACGGGCAAATGGTGTAGTAATTGGTGTAGTAAACTTCTTAATTTTTAACCTGATTTTCTCTGTTTCCTCTGCGCTCCATCATCTTTAAAATCAATGATTTTCGCCATCTGCTCCGCCGCCCTGTCAAAACTCGCATGAGTATAAACATTCAGCGTAACGCCTACATCGGAATGTCCCATAACATACTGCAAGGTTTTAATATCCATGCCCGCATTCACCATATTCGTACAAAACGTGTGCCGGAATACATGAGGCGTGATGTGAGGAAGCGGCTTGTCGGGATAAAGTTTCTTATATTTCTTCATCGCCCACCGCA
>CANQUC010000026.1 GCA_947626945.1 uncultured Lachnospiraceae bacterium
TGGTGAGTTCAACTTCGATATGCTGCTTGACATTGAGTTTGGACAATAAGCATACCGTCTCCACATGCACCGTCATCGGAAACATATCCACCGGCGTCACTTCCTCCGCCGCGTATCCATTTTCTGTCAGAAATTTTACGTCTCTGGCCAGCGTCGCCGGATCACAGCTTACATATACGATCCGTTTCGGCGACATTTTCACCATCGTATCCAAAAGCGCCGGATCGCAACCTTTCCTGGGCGGATCTACCACTACCACATCAGCGCGGATCCCCTCCTTTACAAATTTCTCAGGCGCCACCTCTTCTGCTTTCCCCACAAAAAATTCCACGTTTTCAATATGATTTGCCGCAGCATTTCGCCTGGCGTCCGCAACTGCTTCCGGCACAATCTCCACGCCGAAGATCCGCTTTGCGTACCGGGCAAGGAAAAGAGAAATCGTTCCGATTCCGCAGTACAGATCCCAGATCACCGGGAGAGCCTCTTCCTGCCCGTCAGAAATCCCCTGCGGGTTTCTTTCTCCCACGGCGTACTCCAGCACTTTCCCGTACAGCTTTTCTGTTTGTACCGGATTCACCTGGAAAAAAGACAACGGTGAAATCGAAAAAGTCACATCTCCGATCCGGTCGGTAATATATCCGTTCCCCCACAGGACGCGGATCCCCGTTCCCAGGATCACATTGGTCCTTTCCCGGTTTTCATTCAGCACTACGCCGGTCACGCCGGAAATCTTCCGAAGCTCTGCCACCAGTGCGTCCTCCCCTGGCAGCCGGACACCGTTGATGACCAGACAGACCATGATCTCCCCGGTGTGAAACCCTTCCCGGATCAGCACATGACGCACCAGGCCTGTTCCGGTTTCCTCATCATAGGGCTCCACCCGCTGTTTTGCCATGTAGGCCTTTACCGCCTGCAGGATCTGTCCGTTTACCGGCTTCCCCAGAAAACAGTCCTCCGAATCAATGATCACATGGGTGCGGCCTGCGTAAAACCCGGCTGCCACCTGCCCTTTTCCGTCCTTTTTCCATCCAATTGGATACTGTGCCTTATTCCGGTATCGAAAGGGCTTTTCCATACCAATGATCTCTTTCATTGGCACGTCTTTCAGCCCGCCGATCCGTTCCAGATTATCTTTCACTTTCTTCCATTTCCATTCCAGCTGCTTTTCATAGGACATCGCCTGCAGCTGACAGCCGCCGCAGCGGCGGTGATGGGGGCAGACAGGCTCCACCCGCCAGGGAGAGGCCTCCAGAATCTCTTCCAGACGGGCATAGCCGTAGTTCTTTTTGGGACGGGTCACCTTAACCTTTGCCAGATCACCCACAACCGCGTCTTTTACAAAGAGGGTATAGCCCTCATATTTGCCTATACCCTCTCCGTTCAAGCTCATATCCTCAATCCTGATGATACACTGCTCGTTTTTATTCATTTCTTCCTATTCCCCTGTCTTCCTGATATTGGATTCAAACATCCGGTTATATCCCAGCCAGTCTCCTCCGGCGCCGGGCGCCTCCAAAATTTCCCGCATGGTTTCCAGCTTGGCGTCGGTATTATCTGCCATGGAAAGAGCCACTGCTTCGATCAGCGCCGGTTTTTTCGGCGAACCGTATTCCAGTTCTCCGTGATGGGACAGAATACAGTGCAAAAGCTCCGCGGAAAGCCGTCTGGGGAAACCCTGAATCTTTTCAATGCCGCTGCCGATCCACTGGGCGCCTATGACAATATGGCCCAAAAGCTGTCCGTCGTCGGTATAATCATTTACCGGAAAAGGCGCAAGTTCCTTTAATTTGCCGATATCGTGAAATGCCGCCGCCGTAAGCAGCAGATCCCGGTTCAGCGCCGGATAAGCCGCCGCCAGATAATTGCACAGCCGCACCACTCCAAGAGTATGCTCCAGCAGTCCGCCCACAAAGCTGTGATGAACGCTTTTTGCGGCGGAATGGCTGCAAAAATCCTTTTTAAAGGATTCCTCCCCGAAAAAGTTCTGGATCAGCTGCTTCAGATAGGGATTTTCCACGCTGTTCAGAAAAGTCATCAGATCCAGGTACATACCTTCGATATCTTTATCGCTGGTGGGCAGGTAATCGGCTGGATCATATTCTCCCTCATGACATTTGCGGACCCGGCGGATGTTCAGCTGCAGGTGCCCCTGAAAGCTGGTCACGTCGCCCACCACTTCTACATAATCCATTTCAGAAAATTCCTCGATCCCCATGGAGCCGGGCTCCCAGATCTTTCCGTCTAGCGTGCCGGTCTTATCCTGAAGGATCACGCTGTCATAAGGCTTCCCGTTTTTGGTCATCAGCGACTGTCTGGTCTTGCAAAGATATACGTCTCCTACCCGGTCTCCTTCTTTTAATACGGCAATATATTTCATAGCGTTCCCGTACGGTGTTTACAAAAGCGCAAACATCCCGTTCCCTTTCCTTTAATATGATTTTGGTTTCATTCATCATAGCACATCGCCCGGGGAAACTCAACAGCCACTTTGCCCGGCCCTTGCGGGAAAAGCAAAACTGGTATATACTGATGGCAGATCATTTGAAACGGAGTTTTCTTTATGAATGAAAGAGCATTGCGCGTTTTAGAATATGATAAGATCATTTCCCGGCTGGCAGACTACGCCTCTTCCTCCATGGGAAAAGACCTCTGCAGGAAATTAAAGCCTATGACCGATCTGCGGAAGATCAATCAGGCTCAGCAGGAAACCTCCGCGGCGCTGACCAGGCTGTTCAAATACGGAAATCTTCCCTTTTACGGCATCTGGGACATCGGCCCTTCCATCCGGCGGCTGGAGGTGAACAGTCCTCTGACTGCCGGCGAACTGCTGCATATCTGCTCTCTTCTGGAAAACGCGAAGCGGATCCGGGCCTATGCAAAAGGCCCCCATGAGGAATCTATGGAGGACTGCCTGGCTCCCCTGTTTGAGGCCATCGATCCTCTGCCCTCCCTTGCCGGGGAGATCCGGCGGTGTATTGTGTCCGAAGAAGAGGTGGCCGACGACGCAAGCCCCGCCTTAAGACAGATCCGGCGGAAAATGAAATCCGCGGCCGACAAGATCCACAGCCAGCTGACCGCCATGTTAAACAACAGCGCCACCCGAACCTATCTGCAGGATGCGGTGATCACCATCCGCAATGACCGTTACTGTCTGCCGGTAAAATCCGAATACCGCTCCTCTGTGCCCGGCATGATCCACGATCAGTCCGGCAGCGGTTCTACTTTGTTTATTGAACCCATGTCCGTAGTCCGTCTCAACAACGACATCCGGCAGCTGCAGCTGGAGGAGCAGGAAGAGCTCGAAAAGATCCTGGCGGATTTAAGCGGACAGGCCGCCCTTTACAGGGACGCTTTGTCTCAGGATCTTTCCGTGCTCACTACACTGGATTTTATTTTTGCCAAGGCGTCCTACGCCCGGGACTACAACGGCACTGCCCCAGTCTTTAATACGGAGGGAAAGATCTCCATCCGTCAGGGCCGCCATCCCCTTTTAGATCCCAAAAAAGTGGTGCCCATCAATATTCAGCTGGGAGATTCCTTTGACCAGCTGATCATCACCGGCCCCAACACCGGCGGCAAGACAGTTTCCCTGAAGACGGTGGGACTGTTTACGCTTATGGGCCAGGCAGGGCTGCACATTCCTGCCCTGGACCGTTCCAGGCTGGCAGTGTTTTGCCAGGTCTACGCGGATATCGGCGATGAACAGAGCATTGAGCAGAGCCTGTCCACCTTTTCTTCTCATATGACCAACATCGTCCGCATTCTGGAACAGGCAGACAGCAGCTCCCTGGTGCTCTTTGACGAGCTTTGCGCCGGCACTGACCCTACGGAGGGCGCGGCTCTGGCCATTTCCATTCTTACCTTTTTACACAATATGAAGGTTCGCACCATGGCGACCACCCACTACAGCGAGCTGAAGGTTTACGCGCTTGGGACGCAGGGAGTGGAAAACGCCTGCTGCGAGTTTGATGTGGAAACTTTATCCCCCACCTACCGGCTTCTGGTGGGCATTCCCGGCAAGAGCAACGCCTTTGCCATTTCCTCCAAGCTTGGGCTGCCCGGTTACATCATCGACGACGCCAAAACCCGCCTTGGCACCCAGCAGAAAAATTTTGAGGATCTGATCGCGGATCTGGAAACCAGCCGGGCAACCATTGAAAAAGAACAGCTGGAGATTCGGGAACACCGGGAAGAGATCCAGCGGCTGCGGGAAAAGCTGGAAGAAAAACACGACAAGATCGCGGGCAAGCGGGACGCCATTATGCGGCAGGCCAATGAAGAGGCCCGCCGGATCGTTGCGGACGCAAAAGCTTACGCGGACACCGCCATTCGCAACCTGCAAAAATACGGCAGCGCTTCCGGAGATCACAAAAAAATGGAGCGGGAACGCTCCGCTCTTCGGGAAAAGCTGTCGGATATCGAATCCCATCTTACCTATCAGACTCAGGACACCAAGCAGGAACAGAAATCCCCTGCGGATTTTCAGGTGGGAACGGTGGTAAAGGTACTGACCCTGGGCATGACCGGCACGGTCAGCACGCCGCCCAATGCCAGAAATGAGGTTTATGTACAGATGGGAGCCCTGCGCTCCCAGGTAAATATAAAAGATCTGGAATTTATCGCAAAACCCCAGAAAGAAGAACCCAACAGGAAAGGATCCTACAATCTCGGCAAATCCGCTACTGTCTCTCCGGAGATCAATCTCATTGGAAATACGGTGGACGAGGCTTTGCCCAAACTGGACAAATATCTGGACGACGCTTACCTGGCCCATCTGTCTCAGGTCCGTATCGTGCACGGCAAGGGCACCGGTATTTTAAAAAACGCCGTTCATCAGTATCTGCGGAAACAGAAATATGTGAAATCATTCCGGCTCGGCGCCTTTGGAGAGGGCGACACCGGCGTAACCATTGCGGAGTTTAAAGAAACATGAGAACCAAAACATCCTATCAGACCACCATCTACGCCTGTTACCTGGCCTATATCGTCCAGGGCATCATCAATAATATCAGCCCGCTTCTGTTTGTGATCTACCGGACCCGGCTTGGGCTGTCCCTTGGCCACATTTCCTTTCTGATCGCCGCCAATTTCGGAATGCAGATCCTCATTGATCTGCTGGCGGCAAATTACGCAGACCGGCTGGGGTACCGCTTCTCCATGATCCTGGCCCATGTGCTGTCGGTACTTGGACTTCTTGGCATCGGGCTTTTTCCCCTGCTGTTTCCCGTTCCTTTTGCCGGCCTGCTCCTTGCCACCCTGTTCAACGCCATTGGCGGCGGCCTGATCGAAGTGCTGGTCAGTCCCATTGTGGAAGCGGCTCCCGGCAAAGAGAAAGAAAAAGCCATGAGCCTTCTGCACTCCTTTTACTGCTGGGGCTGCGTTGGATTTATTCTTCTTTCCACCCTGCTGCTTCACTTTCTGGGCGCCGGAAACTGGTTTTTCATGCCGGTCTTCTGGGCTGTCATTCCTCTGTTCAACTGTTTTCTGTTTGCAAAGGTTCCCATCCGGACGCTTTCGGAGAAAGGACAGTCGATTGTCCCAAAGAGCCTGTTTTCCATGAAAAGCTTCTGGATCCTGGTACTGTTAATGACCTGCGCAGGCGCGTCGGAAATGGCCATGTCCCAGTGGGCGTCCTACTTTGCGGAGCTGGGCCTTGGGGTGGAAAAAGCGGTGGGAGACCTGCTTGGCCCCTGTCTGTTCTGCTTTCTGATGGGCGCTGCCAGATTGTTTTTTGGGAAGAGCCAGACCGGCTTGCCCCTGACTTCTTTTATGAAAGGAAGCTGCCTGCTCTGCATTGCAAGTTATCTGCTGGCGGTGTTTTCACCCCACCCGCTGCCGGGCCTTCTGGGCTGCGGCCTTTGCGGCCTGTCCGTAGGCATTTTGTGGCCGGGCACGTTCAGTATTGCCGCAAAGATCTGCCGTTCCGGCGGCACCGCTCTTTTTGCTTTTCTTGCCCTGGCGGGAGATCTCGGCTGCGTGATCGGCCCTCAGACCGTAAGTCTCATATCCCGTCTGCTTCCGGAAGCGGGGCTGAAAGCGGGCCTGCTGGCAGCCGCAATCTTTCCCCTTATCCTGCTGCTTGTTCTTTGTCTCATCCGGATTTCCCCGGAAAAATAAACTCCATTTCCGGCCGCCGCTGTTTTTGGTCACAAAGGGGGCAGGGGCCGGACAAAAAAAGTGCGTGCAAATCAGAGAAACTTCCCTGTTTTTGCGCGCACTTTCTTTAGAAAGAAATCTTTTTGCCGTTTATTCCTCGTTCATTTCCACTGTCACCTTATCCAGATGCCAGATCTCATCCACATACTCCTGAATGGTTCTGTCGGAAGTAAATTTTCCGCAGCAGGCCACGTTCAGAATGGCGCTCTTTGCCCATCCCGCGGGATCCTTGTAGGCTTCCTCTACTTTCTTGTGAGCCTCCGCGTAAGAGCGGAAATCTTTCAGGATAAAGTAGGTGTCTGCCCGGTCGCTGCTCTTTGTGTTCAGCAGTGAGTTATAAAGATCCCTGAACAGCTCCGGATCCTGAGGCGCGTAATAGCCGTTGATCAGCTGCATCAGCACCTGACGGATATCCTGATCATTGTTGAAGATCTCCATGGGATTGTAGCCGCCGTTGTTTTCATAATTGATGACCTCGTCGGAGGACATGCCGAAGATAAAGGCGTTGCTGTCGCCCACCTCTTCCACGATCTCTACATTGGCGCCGTCCATGGTGCCGATGGTGATGGCGCCGTTTAGCATAAACTTCATATTTCCGGTGCCGGAGGCCTCCTTGCTGGCTGTGGAGATCTGCTCGCTGACGTCTGCCGCCGCGAAAATGATCTCCGCGTTGGATACGCGGTAATTTTCAATAAACACCACTTTCAGCTTGCCGTCAATGGACTTGTCGTTGTTGACCACATCGGCAACGGCGTTGATCAGCTTAATGGTCAGCTTCGCCCGGCGGTAGCCGGCGGCAGCCTTTGCTCCAAAGATGAATGTTCTGGGATAGAACTCCATTTCCGGATGCTCTTTGATCTGATTGTACAGATACATCACATGCAGGATGTTCAGCAGCTGGCGCTTGTATTCGTGAAGCCGCTTCACCTGTACGTCAAAGATTGAGCGGGGATCCACCTCGATCCCGTTGTGCTCCTTGATGTAAGCCGCAAGACGAAGCTTGTTCTGATATTTGATGTTCATAAATTCCTGCTGGGCCTTTTCATCATCCGCATAGATGGCCAGCTTGTGGATCTGGGGCAGATCCGTGATCCATTCGGGACCAATATGGTCTGTAACCCAATCTGCCAGCAGCGGATTGCCATGAAGCAGGAACCGTCTCTGTGTGATTCCGTTTGTCTTGTTGTTGAATTTCTCCGGCATCATCTCATAGAAATCTTTCAGCTCCTGATTCTTCAGGATCTCCGTATGGAGCCGGGCCACGCCGTTGACAGAGTAGCTTGCGGCGATAGCCAGATGTGCCATTTTTACCTGGCCGTCATAGATGATCGCCATTTTGCGGATCTTGTCGTGATTGCCGGGATATTTCTTTTCTACCTCCAGCAGGAACCGGCGGTTGATCTCCTCCACGATCTGATAAATACGGGGCAGCAGACGGGAGAACAGCTCAATGGGCCATTTTTCCAGAGCTTCTGACATAATGGTGTGGTTGGTATACGCACAGGTCTTTGTTGTCACTTCCCATGCCTCGTCCCAGGACAGCTTCTCCTCATCCACCAGGATACGCATCAGTTCTGCCACCGTAACGGTAGGATGGGTGTCGTTCAGCTGGAATGTCACCTTTTCATAAAGCTTGCGGACGTCATCGTGGGAATCCTTATATTTCTTTACCGCGGTCTGGATGCTTGCGGAGATAAAGAAATACTGCTGTTTCAGCCGCAGCTCCTTGCCTGCGTAGTGATTGTCGTTGGGATAAAGCACTTCCACAATGTTGCGGGCAAGATTTTCCTGCTCCACCGCTTTCTGATAATCGCCCTTGTCAAAGGAATCCAGCTGGAAACAGTTTACTGCCTCCGCGTCCCAGATCCGCAGAGTATTTACCATGTTGTTGCCATAGCCTACGATGGGCAGATCGTAAGGAACTGCCATTACCGACTGATAATCTTTCTGTACAAAATGATTGCGGCCCTTCTCGTCTGTCTCCACCGCTACATATCCGCCAAACTTTACTTCCGTGGCATACTCAGGCCGGCGAAGCTCAAAGGGATTTCCGTTCTTCAGCCAGTTGTCCGGCACCTCCACCTGATAACCGTCCCGGATCTCCTGCTTGAACATTCCATAACGGTACCGGATGCCGCAGCCGTAAGCAGCGTAACCCAGCGTGGCAAGAGAATCCAAAAAACAGGCCGCCAGACGGCCCAGACCGCCGTTGCCCAAAGCGGGATCCGGCTCCTGATCCTCGATCACATTCAGGTCAAAGCCAAGCTCATCCAAAGCTTCTTTTACCTCTTTGTAGGCGCACATGTTGATCAGGTTGTTGCCCAGGGCGCGGCCCATGAGAAATTCCATGGAGAGATAATACACGATCTTGGGATCCTGTTTTTCAAATGCGCTCTGAGTGGCCATCCACTGGTCGATGATCACGTCTTTCACCGCATAGGCCACGGCCTGAAACAGCTGCTGCTTTGTGGCCTCCGTTACCTTTCTGCGAAACAGGATTCTCACATTTTCTTTTACCTGCTTCTTGAACTTTTCCTTTTCAAAATAATTTTCGTTCATAGTTTCCTCCGTTTTCAGGTTTATACTGCTTTCTTGACTGTAATGGTCACCTTTTCTTTATTGATATTCCATTCTTTGGAATAACCCTCTGTAAGATCGGTCAGGTCTTCTGCCATAACCTCCCCCAGGATCTCCTGCCGGTTGGCTTCCATTAAGGCGGCAATACGGTCGTTGCCGCAGGTGGACACCAGGATCTTGTCAGTCACTTCAAAGCCCGCTTCTTTCCGCATGGTCTGGATCTTGCTGATGATCTCCCTGACAAAGCCCTCCTCAATAAGCTCCGGCGTCAGGTTGGTATCCAGCACCACGCAGATATCTCCCTCGCGCTCTGACACATAGCCCTCTTTCTGAGCCGTGTCAATGAGCAGATCCTCTTTGGACAGCTCCACCTCCTGGCCGTCTACTGTCAGTTTCAGAAGCCCGGTTTCATTTAAGGAATCCATGGCTTCATTTCCATCCAGCTCTGCCAGAGCCGTCTTGATGCCTCCAAGAAGTCTGCCGTATTTGGGTCCTACCGTGCGCATCTGAGGCTTAAAGCTGTAAGAGGTAAAGGCCCGCACGTCTTCCGTAAAGGAAACCTCTTTCACATTCAGCTCTTCCTCGATGATCTCGTCAAAAAATTCCGAAAGAGCAAAAGGCGCCTGTACAAACATGGTTCCAATGGGCTGGCGGTTTTTGATATTTGCCGTATTTCTGCAGGCACGGCCCAGTACAACCACCTTTAATACCTCATCCATATTTCTTTCCAGTTCGGGATCGATCCATGCCTCATTGGCCTGGGGATACAGGCAGAGATGCACGCTTTCCGGCGCTTCCTTATCAATGCTCCGTACCAGATTCTGATAGATGTCCTCTGTCATAAAGGGGATCATGGGCGCGGCCACTTTGGCTACCGTCACAAGGGCGGTATACAGGGTCATATAGGCGTTGATCTTATCCTGCGGCATCCCTTTGGCCCAAAAACGCTCGCGGCTGCGGCGCACATACCAGTTGCTCATGTCGTCCACAAAATCCTGCAGCGCCCGGGCGCTTTCCGGGATCCGGTAATTTTCCAGATTGCTGTCTACCGTTTTTACAAGGGTATTCAGCTTGGAGAGCAGCCATTTGTCCATCACAGACAGACGGTCATATTCTAAGGTATACTCTGTTGCGTCAAAATTGTCAATATTTGCGTATAATACGAAGAACGCGTAAGTATTCCACAGGGTGCCCATGAATTTGCGCTGTCCTTCCACCACTGCCTCTTCATAGAACCGGTTGGGCAGCCAGGGCGCGCTGTTCACATAAAAGTACCAGCGGATGGCGTCGGCGCCGAATTTTTCCAGAGCGTCAAAGGGATCCACCGCGTTGCCTTTGGATTTGGACATTTTCTGTCCGTCCTTGTCCTGAACATGTCCCAGCACAATGACGTTTTTATAAGGCGCCTCGTGAAAGATCAGCGTGGAAATGGCCAGCAGGGAATAAAACCAGCCTCTTGTCTGATCCACAGCCTCGGAAATAAAGTCCGCGGGGAACTGTTCCCTGAACAGCTCTTCATTTTCAAAAGGATAATGATGCTGGGCAAAAGGCATGGCGCCGGAATCAAACCAGCAGTCGATCACTTCCGGCACCCGGCGCATTTCGCCGCCGCACTTGGGACAGGTGATGGTCACGTCGTCAATGTAAGGGCGGTGCAGCTCAATGTCCGCAGGACAGTTGGCCGACATCTGCTTAAGCTCTTCCTTGCTTCCCACAGCGTGCATGTGGCCGCAGGAGCACTGCCAGATATTCAGGGGAGTTCCCCAGTACCGGTTTCGGCTGATTCCCCAGTCCTGAACGTTTTCCAGCCAGTCTCCGAACCGTCCCTTGCCAATGCTCTCCGGAATCCAGTTGATCTTATTGTTATTTTCAATCAGCTCGTCTTTCACCGCTGTCATCTTAATGAACCAGGATTCTCTGGCGTAATAGATCAGAGGCGTATCGCAGCGCCAGCAGTGAGGATAGCTGTGTTCAAACTTGGGGGCGGAGAACAAAAGTCCCTTGTCTTCCAGCGCCTGAAGCACTTTCATATCTGCCGTCTTGCAGAATACGCCGGGCCAGTCGGTCTCTTCCGTCATTTCTCCTTTTCCGTTGACCAGCTGGACAAAGGGCAGATCATAGTTGCGTCCCACTTTGGCGTCATCTTCACCAAAGGCGGGGGCAATGTGTACCACGCCGGTACCGTCTGTCAGCGTAACATAGCTGTCGCAGGTAACGAAAAACGCTTTTTTCTTTTGTTTTTCAATAATCTTATCCGCAAAGGGAAACAGCGGTTCATATTCCATATTTTCCAGTTCTTTCCCCAAATATGTGGCAAGAACCTCTTTTTTTGATCCTTTGGCTCCCAGAACGGACTCCGCAAGGGCCTCTGCCAGATAGTATACGGTCTCCTGGCCTTCCGGGTTCGTATAACGGATCTTTACATAGGTAAATTCCGGATTCACGCAAAGGGCCACATTGGAAGGCAGCGTCCAGGGAGTGGTGGTCCATGCCAGAATATAAGCGTCCTCCCCTTTTACCTTAAACTTTGCGATGGCGGAACGCTCTTTTACGTCCTTGTAGCCCTGGGCCACCTCATGGCTGGAAAGGGGCGTGCCGCAGCGGGGGCAGTAAGGCACGATCTTAAAGCCCTTGTACAAAAGCTTCTTTTCCCAGATCTTTTTCAGAGCCCACCATTCGGACTCAATATAATCGTCATGATAGGTCACATAGGGATTGTCCATATCCGCCCAGAAACCAACGGTAGAAGAAAAATCCTCCCACATGCCCTTGTATTTCCAGACACTCTCCTTACATTTATCTATAAAGGGCGCGATGCCGTACTCTTCGATCTGTTCTTTGCCGTCCAGACCAAGAAGCTTTTCCACTTCCAGCTCCACCGGCAGGCCGTGGGTGTCCCATCCTGCCTTTCTGGGCACCCGATATCCTTTCATAGTGCGGTACCGGGGAATCATATCCTTGATCACCCGGGTAAGCACATGCCCGATATGGGGCTTGCCGTTGGCGGTAGGGGGTCCGTCGTAAAAGGTATAGACCTCTCCCTCTTTTCTGCTGTCAATGCTCTTTTCAAAGATGTCATTGTCTTTCCAGAACTGCTCGATCTTCTTTTCTCTTTCAACAAAATTCATATTTGTCGAAACTTTTTGATACATACTTTCCAGTACCTCCTGTCTGAGTATGGGGATGTTTCGGGTCAAAAAAGAAAAACTCCGCCCGAAAAGGACGAAGTAACTTCGCTGACCACCCATCGACATACCATCATATGCGTCTCCATTAACGGCGGAGCCCCCGTCGCCGCCTACATATCGGCAGCGCGACTCGGAAGTGATCCTCCCCGGACTTACTCATACCGGCTTCCCACCATCGCCGGCTCTCTGAAACTTTCGGTTTCGGGAACAGTCTTCGTCATAGTCTTTTCCTATAATTAAGAATGAAATTATTATAATTGCATTTTTTGGCACTGTCAACCGCCACTTCCTCAAATTTACCATTTTTTCTTGCTATTTTTCCGTAAAAATGCTACCCTAGCTTTCAGAAGCTTCATTGACCATATTTTTAACAGGAGGCATTTATGAGCACCATGAATCTGTCCCTGCTCACCGATCTTTACGAATTGACCATGATGCAGGGTTATTTTAAGAGCCACAACAACAAAACTGTAGTCTTTGACGCCTTTTACCGCGCCAATCCCTGCAATAACGGCTACGCCATTACCGCCGGCCTGGAGCAGGTCATCGACTATATCAAAAATCTGCGTTTTTCCCCTCAGGATGTTGCTTACCTGCAAAGCCTGGGAATCTTTGAGGAAGATTTTCTGGAATATCTGCGGCATTTTTCTTTTTCCGGCGATATCTACGCCATTCCCGAAGGCACCGTGGTCTTTCCAAGAGAGCCTCTTGTAAAGGTGATCGCGCCCATTATGGAAGCGCAGCTTGTGGAAACGGCCATCCTGACCATTATCAATCATCAGAGCCTGATCGCCACCAAGACGGCCCGTATTGTCCATGCCGCCCAGGGAGACGGCATTATGGAATTTGGCCTGCGCCGGGCTCAGGGCCCCGACGCCGGTATCTATGGCGCAAGAGCGGCTATGATCGGAGGCTGTATCGGCACCTCCAACGTTCTGGCAGGTCAGCTGTTTGATGTTCCCGTAAAGGGCACCCATGCCCACAGCTGGATCATGAGCTTTGAAGATGAATATACCGCGTTTAAAACCTATGCGGATCTGTATCCCGACGCCTGTATCCTCCTGGTTGACACCTATGACACTTTGGGATCCGGCGTGCTAAACGCCATCCGGGTCTTTACAGAAATGCGGGAGGCCGGCATCAGGCTTGCCAATTACGGCATCCGTCTGGACAGCGGCGATCTTGCCTATCTGTCCAAGCAGGCAAGACGCATGCTGGACGAGGCCGGATTCCCCGACGCGGTGATCTCCGCCTCCAGCGATCTGGACGAAAATCTGATCTCCAGCCTGAAGCTGCAGAAAGCCGCCATTACCTCCTGGGGCGTAGGCACCAACCTGATCACCTCCAAGGACTGCCCGGCTTTCGGAGGCGTTTACAAGCTGGCCGCCATCAAGCAGGAAGACGGCACATTCCTGCCCAAGATCAAGCTGTCGGAAAACTCTGAAAAGGTCACCAACCCCGGCAATAAGACCGTTTACCGGATCTATGAAAAAAATTCCGGCAAAATGAGGGCAGATCTGATCGCGCTGGCAGATGAAACCTTTGATCCCGCCCAGAAGATGAAACTGTTTGATCCGGTGGAAACCTGGAAAAAGACCACACTTCCGGCAGGCAGTTACACCATGAAGGAACTGATGACGCCTGTTTTCTTAAATGGAAACTGCGTATACACATCCCCCTCTGTTATGGAGATCCGGGATTACTGCCGCCGGGATCTGGATACTTTGTGGGATGAATGCAAACGTCTTACCAACCCCCATAAGGTCTATGTCGATCTGTCCCAGAAGCTCTATGACATGAAACAGGCTCTGCTGGATCAATACGATGCCGAATCATAATTTTGAGGGTGCTGCAAAACCTGCGGCACCCTCTTTGTTTGGATAAGCGTCAGCTTTCCATTTGTTTTCCAAGAAATCCCGCGGCAGAGCTTACCAGCTTTTGCTCTACCTCACCCATTTTGGATCGGGGATCCTTGCAGAGGATTACTACGGATCCGATGGCGTCTCCCTCACAGATAATGGGGCTGATCATCTGGCTTTCAAATTCTTCGCTTTCCTCCTCTGTCAGGGAAACATATTTTTTTTCGTCCTTTGTCGCCGACAGAGCCGTTCTTCCTTCAATGACTTCATCCAGCTTTTTGCTGATGGATTTTCCCTCCATCTCCTTTTTGGCCGCTCCCGCAGCCGCAATGACCTGATCTCTGTCCGTGATACATACGGTATATCCGGTAGTCTGCGCAAGGGTGTCCGCGTACTGCTTGGCAAAAATTCCCAGTTCACCGATAGGCGAATACTTTTTCAGAATGATCTCGCCCTCTCGATCCGTGAAAATCTCCAGCGGATCCCCTTCCCGGATCCGCAGTGTGCGGCGTATTTCCTTTGGCACCACCACCCGGCCCAGATCATCTATTCTTCTTACAATTCCGGTTGCTCTCATATTGAAAATTCCTCCATTTACTCTGACGTATTTTTCACATTGTTCTGATACTATTATCTGTAAAGGGAGTTGTTTTATACCGTACAAAAATTTTTTTATCAGGGATCCTGCAGGAAATCTGTCTTGCAAGAAATCTGTCTTAAAAGAAATCTGTCCTGCAAAAAATCTGAAAGCGTGCCTGCGAAAGCATTTTGTTATGGCAGCATGAAACAAGTATGGTACGGCTTTTAGATGTAACCATTGACATTACAACGCCGGCATGTTAAACTAATGGCGAAAGTAAGGTGACATGGCTGTGCAGATTTCAAGCAGACTTACAATTGCAATACACATGCTGGCTTGTATTGAAACATTCAAGGACGAACACAAAGTTACCAGCGACTTTCTGGCGGGAAGCGTCAATGTAAATCCCGTTGTGATCCGCCGGCTGCTCTCCCAGCTGAAAGCGGCGGGCATTGTAGCCGTAGCAAGGGGAACGGGCGGCGCAAAGATCATAAGGCCCCTCAATGAGATTACCATGCTGGACATCTGTCATGCGGTTGATTGCGTAGAAAGCGGAAAACTGTTTCACTTTCACGAGAATCCAAACCGGCAATGCCCCGTGGGCCGAAATATTCATACGGTTTTGGATGATAAACTGGACAAAGTACAGCAGGCAATGGAAAATGAAATGAGGCGCATTACGATGGCCGATCTCATTACTGAAACAAAGAGCCTTATCCGTAATCAGACATAACGATTCCGCACTCTTTGGGGTGCGGAGATTTTTTAAAAAATTTGATTGTTGTGAAAAGAGGGGTATGATGACACAGACAGAACGACGAATCTTTCTCATAAAAAAGCTGGCGGATGAATCTGCGCAATATCGCAATTTGCCCATTCCCCCTGATACAGTTGGACAGAAAAAACTGCTCCGCTCTCTCATGAACGTGCGCCCGCCGCAGCCTGCGGAAGAGGATTTTCTGACGGCGCAGGACGCCTATCTGCAGGAGGAAACCGCCCGGAAAGGCGTCACGGATATGGCTGACCTGACACCCATGGAGCCGGGGATCTATCTGTGGCAGGGGGATATCACCACCTTGAAATGCGGTGCCGTTGTGAATGCCGCAAACTCCGGCATGACCGGCTGCTACGTCCCCTGTCACGGCTGCATTGATAACTGTATCCACACTTATGCCGGGGTACAGCTTCGGCTGGCCTGCGCCAGGATCATGGAAAAGCAGGGGCATGAGGAACCCACCGGACAGGCAAAGCTCACGCCCGCCTACAATCTGCCATGCGATTATGTTCTGCACACAGTGGGACCCATCATATACGGCCATGTGACACAACGGGACCGGGAACTGCTGGCCTCCTGCTACCGCTCCTGTTTAGATCTGGCGCGGCAGAACGGAATCGGGAGCGTGGCTTTTTGCTGCATCTCCACAGGAGAATTTCATTTTCCCAACAAGGAAGCCGCAAAAATAGCCGTGGACACGGCGCGGCAATACAAAGGGAACACGGAGGTGATCTTCAATGTTTTCAAGGATGTCGATGACCAAATCTACCGGGAATTACTTGGATAATATCAGGCAGCTCCGGGAGGCGCTGGACAAAACGGATTCCGTTGTAATCGGCGCGGGAGCAGGGCTGTCCACTTCGGCAGGGTTTATCTATACCGGGGAACGATTTTTGCGGTACTTCTCTGACTTTGCCGACAAATACGGTTTTTCCGATATGTATTCCGGCGGATTTTATCCGTTTTCCGCACCGGAGGAATTTTGGGCTTATTGGAGCCGGTATATCTTCATCAACCGCTATCTGGACGCGCCAAAGCCGGTCTATGACCATCTGCTGGCGCTGGTTCAGGACAAGGACTATTTTGTGATTACCACAAACGTGGATCACTGTTTTCAAAAGGCGGGATTTGACAAAAAGCGGTTGTTCTACACGCAGGGCGATTACGGGCTGTTTCAATGCTCCGGGCCATGCCGTCAGGAAACCTATGATAACGAAAACTCAATCCGGCAGATGATGGAACAGCAAAAGGATATGCGGATTCCCTCCGAACTGCTGCCCGTCTGTCCCCACTGCGGAAAGCCCCTGACAATGAATCTTCGCTCCGACGATAAGTTTGTGGAGGACGAGGGCTGGCATCGGGCGGCAAAGCGGTATGAAACCTTTCTGCAGACACGGGGAAATGAGCGCATTTTGTTTTTGGAGCTGGGCGTGGGCTACAACACCCCCGGCATAATTAAATTTTCCTTCTGGCGGATGACGGCGGCGAATCCCCGGGCAGTATATGCCTGCGTAAATTACGGAGAGGCGACGTGCCCGGAAGAGATCGCGAACAGAAGTATTGTGATCGACGGGGATATTGGGGAAGTCGTAAGCGCATTGCTCGATGAAGCGGACTGTTTGGATGAACTGTAATATCGAAGGCATGTAAGTAATTAAAATACAAAAAAGCAACAGCACACATCAATCTTTCTTCTTTAAGCAAAATGCAACGGAAATCATATATAATCCGTTGCAAACACAAGACCTTGTTTTTGACGAGGAATGGCATTTGTCCCGAATTTTATATAGAATTCGGGACATGATTTTTATCAAGATGGTGTTAAACGATATTGGATTTAGAGAATGTGGGATTTGCAAATTTACACAAAACAAATATAAAAACTATTGTTTCGTACGATTCTAAAAATATTTATTTTTTAATTTGCTCAAAACCATTGTATTTTCTCCTGTTTTGTGTTATAATAAAAATCAAGAGGAGGATATACAATGGAGCGATACAGAGAGCTTGCCGCTTTGCGCTGTTTTACACATAAAGATATGGTTCAGCTGACCGGATCAGAGAGTGCGGCGGTATGGCAGATAAAGAATTATCTGCAAAAGGGGTATATTGAACGGGTGCGCCGCAACCTGTACGCAGTCATCAGCATGGAAACCGGACAGGCAATCCCCAATCGCTATCAGATTGCTTCCCACATAGCAGACGACGCTTGCGTGTCTCACCATAGCGCCTTTGAGTATTACGGGTATAGTAATCAGGTTTTTTATGACGTATATTTTGTTACCGAGAAGCGTGTCCGTCCGTTTTCCTATAATGGTGTAAATTACTGCCCGCTGATCTGCCGGGGAAATGCAGGAGTTATAGAAACGGATACCGATATCCGTGTGACTTCTTTGGAGCGAACCGTGATAGACAGCATAGCGGATTTTGAAAAAATCGGCGGACTGGAAGAATTGCTGCGCTGCCTTCTCCTGATTCCTTCGCTTGACCCTAATAAACTGCTCGACGCACTGGAGCTTTACGGTCGGAGTCAGTTATATCAAAAAGCCGGGTATATTCTTGAAACATTAAAGAATGAATTATCTTTGTCGGAATATTTTTTTGCAGAATGTGAAAAGCGATCCTCTGCCAGTAAAACCTATCTTTTTGAAAAGCAGGGTGACTTCGTCCTTCATAGCAGATGGCAACTGTTTGCTCCAAAAGATTTGAAAGCTATCGTGGATAAGGGGGTAACGGACTATGATGCGATTTGACCGTATTACGCTTGGCAGGCAGGCCAAGGAACTCGGCTTCGTCCGCGATACTTTTGAAAAGGTCCGTCGGCTTGCGGACATTCTTGCTTTCATGGAAAGCGATCCATTGCTTGCGGACAGCCTCGCATTAAAGGGCGGCACAGCGATCAATCTGACGATTTTTGATCTGCCCCGCCTCTCGGTTGATATAGATCTCGATTTCTCAAAGGATGTATCAAGAGAGTCCATGCTGGAAGAGCGGGAGCAAATCAATGAACACATACAAAAATATATGACGGCTTCCGGCTATACGTTCAGTCTGAAATCAAAGCAATACCACGCGCTCGATTCTTTCGTATACGAATATGTAAATGCTGGAGGGATGAAAGACAACTTAAAAATAGAGATCAATTATATGCTGCGCTGCCATTTGCTGCCTGTTTCCCGCAGAGTGGTTCATCTGCCGTGGGACGGTCAGAAACTTACAGTACTTAGTGTTGATCCGCTGGAGATTTTCTCTGCAAAAACGGTTGCTCTCTTAAACCGGGCAGCTCCAAGGGATCTCTATGATATCTTCAATATGCAAAAATACGGATTGTTTGATGAGACGCAGGAGCAGCTTTTCAGAAAGTGTATTATGTTTTATGCTGCGATTGCTTCAGAAATCGTGCCGGAACACTTTGATCTTAACGATATCGGCAACATATCCGCACAGAAAATCAAGGCGGATCTTACACCGGTTCTGCGTCGCGGAGAACGCTTTGATCTGGATTCTGTACAAAAACAGGTAAAAGATTATTTGGCCGGCATTCTGAAACCGGAAAATACAGAACTGTCCTTCTGGCGGGCTTTTGCAATGGGAAAATACCAGCCGGAGCTTTTGTTTGACAATGCCGATATTCTTTCGCGCATTGAATATCATCCGATGGCGCTGTGGAAATGTGGCAGGCGGTCATCAAGAGAAAAACGGACGCCAGAGTTATAGAAGAAATTGTAATCGAAAAGTGGTGCGCAATAGATACAACCCCCCGGATCGTGAAATTTCCTTTCTGGCGGATGACCGCGGAAAATCCCCAGGCGGTATATGCCTGCGTAAATTACGGAGAGGCAACGTGCCCGGAGGAGATTGCGAACAGAAGTATTGTGATCGACGGGGATATCGGAGAGGTCTTAAGCGCATTGCTCGATGAAGCAGACTGTTCGGATGAACTGTAATATCGAAGGCATGTAAGTAATAATATCAAAGGTATGCAAGTAACTAAAATATAAAAATAGCAATCGCACATTTCTGCATCACTCTTTTGAACTTAAAATGCAACGAAAAATACATAAAATTGTTGCAAGCACATGACCTTGTTTTTGGCGAGGTATGTGAATTGAGTATACAAAAGACGGCGCCCGCTTTTCGGCGGGCGCCGCGTTATGTTCAATATTGGTCTAATATATCGTGGTGGCCCACATCGACCAGGATACTCAACTTGTCACCCTCATAGTACCAAATATTGCGAATGTCCATATTGACGCTGCATTCAAACAGGTCTTTTGTGCCCTGGAGCGTTTGGTAAAAGTAATCTGATACGCCATCAATCCGCCTCCAATTTTGCAAACAGAGCGTCTACGCTGTCAAAGACTGGCTGCTCACCGGATGCAATCTTTTCCTTTACTTCCTCCAACTCGCCGCGGAGTTCGTCAAGATATTTCTTCGGATAAACGGCAACCGGCAACATGCAGATAGTTCCATCTTTCTCAAAAATATCCAACTTGTCACCCTCGGAAAGTCCCAGTTTGACAATAATCTCCTTTGGAATGGTGATCTGCGACTTCTGACGTAATTCAGTCAACATATAATCATCTCCTTTGCTTCGAGGACGAAAATAGGAAAATCCAACTTTCTTACTAATCGTATATCCTTTTTTTCAGAATTATGCAAGGGAGAGACAAAAATTTTAGAAATGACTGGTGCATTGTCATCCAAGAGTGGTGCGCAATAGATACAACACCCCCGGCATCGTGAAGTTTCCTTTCTGGCGGATGACCGCGGAAAATCCCCGGGCAGTATATGCCTGCGTAAATTACGGAGAGGCAACGTGCCCGGAGGAAATTGCGAACAGAAGTATTGTGATCGACGGGGATATTGGGGAGATCATCGTGCAGATTAAGGCATAAAAAACAACAGCACATATCAATTCCTCTTCTGAAAGTAAAATACAATGAAAAACATATATAATTCATTGCAAATACAAGACCTTGTTTTTGGCGAGGCATGTGAATTGTCCCGGATTTTATATAGAATTCAGGACAAACTCTTTTGGTACAAAAAGTTTGCATTTAACGTGTCAGTTTTTGAAGAAAAACAGAAAAATGATACTTTAACTTGATATTTACTGATATAACTTGCACCGTTTTTCAAGTTATTTTAAAAATTATTTGCACCTGTATGCCGTTGGTTTTGGATAGTGACACGAATACCTCCTGAAATTCTTTCCTCTTCCTCACTTCAGCTCATGGATCTGATTCAAGAACAGTTCAAACAGCTGTTTATGTTTTCTCACCAACACCTGCAGAATCAGTCCGCACACCCACAAAAGCAGGGCAATGGTCAGAAATACGCCTGCCACGATCAGGCTGGGGAACCGGGGAACTTCTCTGATCTTAAAAAACTGATAAACCACGGGAAATCCCAAGATTAAAGAAACCAGCAGGCTGATCGCCGCGCAGAAATTAAAAAATACTGCCGGACGGTATTCCTTGAAAAGCGTGGCAATGGTCTTCAGCACCCGGAAACCGTCGGTGTAAGTATTCAGCTTGGAAACGCTTCCCGCCGGCCGGTCTTTGTACGCCACCGGAACCTCCCGCAGCAGAAAGTTTTTATCCACCGCGTGGATGGTCATTTCCGTTTCAATCTCAAAGCCCCTGGACAGCACGGGAAAGGTTTTTACAAAATCATAGCTGAAAGCGCGGTAGCCTGTCATAATATCCCGCACCTTATTGTCAAACAGCGTATTGATCAGCCACCGGACCAGCCGGTTTCCCACATTGTGAAACGGCCGCTTATTCTCTGTAAAATAAGTGGATGAAAGACGGTCCCCAATGGCCATGTCCGCCTTGTGCTCCAAAACCAGGTCGCAAAGCTCTCTGGCGGACTCTGCCGGATAGGTATCGTCTCCGTCTGTCATCAGATAACAGTCCGCGTGGATCTCCCGAAACATACTGCGGATCACATTTCCTTTTCCCTGACGGTATTCATACCGGACGATAGCCCCTGCTTTTCTGGCAATCTCGTCGGTGCCGTCGGTGGAATTGTTGTCATACACATAGATCACCGCCTCCGGCAGGGCTTCCCGATAATCTCGGATCACCTTTTCAATGGTTTTGCTTTCATTATAACAGGGAATCAATACCGCGATTTTATCACGTTTACTCATGATGGTTCTCCTTCATATTTTATATCTTTCTGCCCGTTTTCCAGGCTGCCGCGTCTGCCGCTGATTGCTTTCATCAGAGCCATCAGCAGGGGCATGGCAAAAATATAAGGCAGCGCATACCGAAAATAAGTATTGGCAGGTGCCGCCACGCTGATCAGCACCGATGCAAGATACGGCAGCAGCACCACAAAATACCGCCGGCGGCGCCGGTCAAACATCCATACGGCCAGATACAGCAGCACCCATGTATTCATACCGATGTTGGAGATCAGACCCACAAACGGCAGGTAGGGAAACAGATTTCCATACGCCACCAGTCCGTTGCGGAGCCCCTCCAGTCCGTTGTAGTGATAATCCACCAGTCCGTTTTCAGTGATCCGATCGTCATATTTATAATAAAGGTACCAGCTTGTCTGATTGGGATAGAAAAATCCGTACACATTATTCATGGTAGCCTGCACATAAGTATCCGGGTGCTTTAAGAGACCCCTGAACCATGCTGCAAAATAGGCTTTCAGATCTTTTGAATCCGCATATTTATTGTATTCATTTTTCACCGGATCAGCCAGCTCCGGCTTGTACCGCTTTGCCAGGGTGTCATAGCCGAGAACCCTGTCAATGGCCTGACGGTCCTCTTTGGTCACATCCTCCTCATGATCCCGCACATATCTGGCGGTCTGCTGAAAAGGCAGCGACAGCGCTTCCCGGATACTGCCGTTGGTAATATGCAGCCCCGGAAGAAGCAGCTTATAATATCCGCAGTGAAGCGTCAGAAAACAAAGGGCAACGATCAGCAGCCTTTTTCGGTTTCCTTTCATCACAGGGAATAAAAAAGGCAGAGACAATATGATTACATGAAATCCGTTGTTTCGGAAAATATCCAGGAAAAACAACAGCAAAATCAGTCCGCCGATCTGTTTCCAACCCATTGGTTCCTGCCGGTGGTCGATGAGATGAAAAAGCATCAGTCCGTAAAGAACCATTCCCGCGCTAAAGAGCACGTCTTTTACCGCCGACATGGAATAAAATGGAAACATTGGCACAAAACAATAAACACAAAGCACTGCCAGCCGGAATTTCAGCGAAATCCCAAGCTTTTTCATATAACAAAGAGTACCGGACAACACCCCCGAAAGAACAAGGATCTGGATCAGACTGTAGAAAAACAGTCCCAGATTGTCGTTTCCAAACAGCCTGCCTGCCTCAATGCTCAGACCCAGCAGCACGCTGTGGGCAACGGGATGATGATTGGTCATTTTTACATTTTCATCTACAAGCACCACATAATCCGCGTATTTGGTATCTTCGTTGAAGTACTGTTTGATCTGAAAAGAGGGATCCGGAGACAGGATCGCCGGATAAAAAGCAATGATGTAAACTGCCCAGCAAAACAGGATCATTCCCATGCTGCACCAGAAAGGATGCCTTTCATAAAGGGATCGGGCCGGAGCCTCCTTCCGGACCGCCGGTTTTCTTTCCCAGAAAAGCTCCAGCAGCAGAAAGATCCGGCAAAACAGCAGATAAAATCCAACCGCCATAAGGAACGACATCGCCAGCAGCAGTCCGTTTCCAAATACCAGTTTCCAGGAATGACACCGCATATAGCTTTCCCCAAATACCATAAAAAAGGCAAACAATCCCGCCAACAGCCGGTACCCCGGCCGAAGACGGACCTTCTCCTCTGCCTGACGAAGCTTTGGCGCAAACCATTCCAAATTATAAAGGATCCAAAGCCCTGCCGCTACAAGCGCCACTGTCACAAGCGGCAGTCCGGCAAGATCTTTCATCTTGGACAGATCTGTGATCTTTTCTTTTAAGCATTCTCTGTTCAGAAAAAAAGCGCAGGCCGTAAAACCGGTTTTCAGTATTCCTGTTACTGCCTGCTTTCGTATCCATGTGTTCATTTTCTTTTTTACTTCCGTTATGTTCTATTATTGCCGCAGTTTCCGCCCGGCACTTCGTTACCCGCCCATTGTACCACAGATTCTGATCCACTTCCATAAAAAAGCAGTCAAATGCACAGAATATTCACAAAAACTGCTGCACCTGACTGCTTTTTGTTTTTTTTATTTCCTGATGCGGATCCTTCTGATATTGGTTTCGTCGGGAAAGGTTTCTCTTTCCTCTACCGGCGGCAGGGGCGTATCATCGTAAAACAGATTCAGCGGCGTTGTCCTGGGTTCATCCAGATCATCGTCCCGGCCCCAGTTATTCCAGACGCCTACTGCCTGTACAAGCAGACGCTGGGTATGGGTATCCCGGCAGGCCCGGTTGTTCACCATGAAAAACGCTCGAATCCGGTGAAATTTGTTTGGTTCACACTGAAAAGCATAATACGTTTCCAGCTTGTCCGTATCCTCCACGGCTGCCGTGTGATTTTTTACCTGCTGCCAGATGCCTCCGTTAAACACCTCGCAGATCAGAAAAACTTCAATGGTCTTTTGTTTTTCATAAGTATACACGGCTGCCCGGGCCATGATCACATTGCTGAGACGCCTGGTGACCATGACCTTTCCCTGCCGGATCAGAGGTCCCTGAGGATTTTCATATTTGACCAGTGGTCTTACGTCTCTGGAACCCATATGGAATCAGTGTACACCTCGTCTCTTGTCTGAATATGATTGTGATTGGTAATGAAGATGCCGTGGCACCGGTAATATCGGCCCCGAGTTACCGCTTTTGTAAATGCAGCCGTACAGATCTGGGCATTTTTTTCATCACGCTGCCTCAGATCCACAATCTCCCAGCCGGTGCCGTTATACATTTCCAAAATGGCCAGGGCCGTTACCCGGGTAATAAAAGACGTGGCTGTCGTTTCCGCCAGAGCACCCACTACATTGCCACCAACATAATTGACCTGGGCAAAGCCTTTTGTAAAGTAACCGCTGCGCTCCTTTGGATAAACCGTTGCCTCTTTGCTGTCTCCCGGCTGAGCCGGCACAGGCGTTTCCTCCTCCGCGGAAGCAGAAATAAGGCTGCAAAAAGCCATTACCAGTGCAAGCAGCAGCGCAAGCATCCGCTTTTTACAGCCCAACCTTGTTCGTGTCTTCATAGTCAATTCCTCCTTTGTTGTTATATAAAGAACACGGGGAACTTCTATGAATTATCACGACTTTTTTAGAATTTTCTTGTTGATTATCGAACCCATCTATTTTTTAGGTTTCAAATTATAACTTTATTCAATTTGAAGCTCTTTAATAAACGCCCGAAAACTTTCAAAATCCATTCCGGACTCAATTTGATAAAGAACTGTTCCGCAGGTAATGTCCGCATGACTGATAGGTTGTTCCTGATTTTTGTTTTCCACATAAATCACTGCCTCTGTCCGCGGATCGTCCTGTAATTCAAATAGCTCTTTTTCCGCTCTTTCAGAAGCTACGCCCGGCTTGTTTTCTTCAGTAGAATTTTTACAAATGGTAATGTTAATCATTTCCCCCCGAAATTTGTAAATCATCTGAACATAATTATTCTTATTCAAAACTTCTCCTTTTTCAAACATCCACTCTGCAGTGTTTTCCCCAGGAAATCTTAATCTGGACGCATGAAGCTGTTCCTGAACCTGTTTCCAGATTTCTTCCTCGTCGCGAATGATCTCTGCATCATCCTCAGTAACCGTCTGATTCAGGTCGTCCAGATGGGTATTTGGATTATCCGACAGTCCCTCCCGCAAAAGATCCACCAGGTTTCTTCCGCCCTGGGCAGGAAGCGGGATCAACACCACCAGCACCAGAACCGCCGCTGCCGCAAGGGCTGTTTTCAGCCGCCGGTTCCGCCGGCCATTCTTTTCCAGGCGGAGCTGTTCCATTTCCAGGCGAAGCTTTTCTTCTTCCAGGCCGCGCCGCTGAATTTCCAGATCCAGCTTTTCTTTCAATAATTGTTTTCGGGTCTCGTCAAAAAGCTCCTGAACCCCATCCTCCTTTTCCGCTGCTGCTTTGACCTGTTCTTCCACCTGCCCGGGAAGCTCCTCCAGGCTCTTGCGGAGCAGATCGTCTATTTCCTGATCAGAAAACTTTTTTTTATTTTCGGAGTTTTTCATATCTGCCCTCCTCTCTTGACCTTTCCAGTAAATCCATGTAAAATAATCTTATGAAATCACGCAGTTTTGCTGTTTTTGCAGGAATTTCTCAAACATAACAAAGGAGCTTTTTATGAAACGAATCGTACTTACCGGCGGCGGCACCGCCGGACATGTAACGCCCAATATCGCGCTGCTTCCACGGTTAAAGGAGCTGGATTATGACATCCATTACATCGGCTCTTACGACGGGATCGAAAAAAAACTGATCGAAGATTTTGGCATTCCCTATTATGGCATTGCTTCCGGCAAATTTCGCAGGTATTTTGACCTGAAAAATTTTACCGATCCTTTCCGGGTGATCAAGGGCTATTCCCAGGCAGTAAAGCTGATGAAAGAGTTGGCTCCTGACGTTGTATTTTCCAAGGGAGGCTTCGTGTCCGTTCCCGTGGTCCTTGCCGCAAAAAAATGCAGGATTCCCGCGATGATCCATGAATCGGACATGACGCCGGGCCTCGCCAATAAAATCTGTCTTTCCGGCGCAAGCAAGGTATGCTGCAACTTTCCGGAAACCATGGCGCTGCTTCCTGAGGGAAAAGCCGTGCTGACAGGCTCGCCCATCCGCAGCGAACTGCTGTCCGGAAACCCCCTTGCCGCATTGGATTTCTGCGGATTTACCGCCAACAAGCCGGTGATCCTGGTGATCGGCGGCAGCACCGGCTCCGTAGTACTGAACAACGCAGTCCGTCTGGCGCTTCCGGAGCTGACCAAAGAATTCCAGGTGATCCATCTCTGCGGAAAGGACAAGACAGATCCCGCTTATGACAACACTCCCGGTTATGTACAGTACGAATATATCAAGCGGGAGCTGGCTGACATGTTTGCCGCCGCAAGCATCGTGATCTCCCGTGCCGGCGCCAACGCGATCTGTGAACTGCTGGCGCTGAAAAAGCCAAACATCCTCATTCCCCTGTCAGCAAAAGCCAGCCGGGGCGATCAGATCCTGAACGCGGATTCTTTCAAAAAACAGGGTTTCAGTACTGTGATTCCTGAAGAGGATCTGTCTATTGAAAGCCTCCTTGGTGCGGTAAAAGAAACCTATGAAAATCAAAGCGCTTATATCCGGGCCATGCAGTCCAGCGAACTGTCCGACGCCATTGGAAAGATTACCGGTCTGCTGGAGGAGCTGGCAAAAGCCGGTCAGTAAGGTTTTTCTTGGAAACCATGTCAAATCAAGTTTCCAAAAAGAACGCCTTTTGGTAAAAAAAAATGATGCGGAATTGCTGACGCCTGACTGGGCAGCGGCAATTCTGCTCCAGTTTTTTTAAAAAATCCTGGTGGTTTATTTAAAACGATCATACCACTTTTTCAGATCCTGATTGTGATCCAGGATTTCTTTGCCAAGCCACTTCCTGATTCTGTACTGCAATGAACTGATGGCGTTTTTGCTCATATGATACTTTTCTGACAATTCTTCATTGCTTTTCTTTTCAATGTAAGAATCTACGGCAATCTCATACCATCTGTGGTTCTTTCTGTTCATCTTTTCCAGAATCTCATCGATCCGTTTCTGAGAATCCCAAAATTCAATGCTGTATTCTGTAACATCATCTCCGGGAGGAAGTACGTTTTCTTCCAGCGGCAGCACCTTTTCCGGCATATATTTTCTGATGTAATCCACAACTGTTGTACTGGTTACTCTGATCAGCCATGCCTTGGCGTGTTCTTTTCCTCTGATCATATCTAGTTTGCTGTGCAGCTTCAGAAACACATCCTGCACAACATCTTCCGCCAGGTCACGGCTTCTCAGTTTATGGTACGCGATATGAAAAACCAGTTTGGAATATTCATTGTATAATTCATCAAAATCAAACTTATTCTGGTCTTTCATCAATTTCTTTCTCTATTCTTTCGTTAACATTCTTTTGTATTGATCTGTGCCGCTACTTCATTCAGCTGTTCCGGGGTCGTTTCCTGAGGCTTCCATGCCGGAAGTCCTACCTGATCGCCTTTGTACCGGGGGATCAGGTGCATATGAAAATGAAATACCGACTGTCCCGCTGTTTCCCCGTTGTTCTGCAGCACATTAAACCCATCGCAGTTCAGGGCCTTTTTCATTTTGGCCGCCACCTTTTTTGCCGTTACCATGGCTCCGGCGGCAGTTTTTTCATCAATCTCAAACAGATCCGCAAAATGCTTTTTCGGCAGCACCAGAGCATGTCCTCTGCTTGCCGGCCCCAGATCCAGGATTACCCGAAAATCTTCATCCTCAAAAATCGTGGAAGACGGAATCTGTCCGTTTGCGATCTTACAAAAAATACAATTGTCCTGCATACGCTCATCTCCTATATTGTTTTGCAAAATAATAAATTCCGCCGATCAGAATTCCGCCGCAGAGACCTGCCAAGTGAGCGGCGTTGTCCACTCCCACGGTTGTGTATCCCTGATAGACGCTTAAGACCACCATCATGATCATCCCCTGCCGGCGAAGCTGCGCTAGCCGGCCGCACCGCAGCAGAACAAGCAAAAACAAGGCGCCGATCACAGAAAAGATCGCTCCGCTGGCTCCCGCGGACACGGAGTTTCCTCCGCCCATCCACTGACAGAACAAAGAAAACAGATTTCCGATCAATCCGCCAAAAAGATAAATGACGGCAAAAGAGACGCCGCCCACTTCCTGCTCCAGGTATCTTCCCGTAAAAAACAGGACAAACATATTGTTTACCAGGTGAAGAAAGCCAAAATGCAGAAACATGGCCGTCAGCAGACAATACCATTTTCCTGATTCCACGGCTGCTACGGAAAGGGCCCCGTGAGCCGCCATAAACCCGGCATCCTGGGTACTTCCCAGCAATTCCAGCACTGCGAATACCAATACGTTCAGCAAAAGAATCCCTACGGTGACTTTGGGAATATAATCTTGATCCAAATACAAACGGCATCCTCTCCAAAAGCTGTCGCTGCCAGCTGTTTTGCCTGTGATTTAAAAACAGTATAGCACAAATCCGCCGTTTCGTCAGTAAAAAATTAAAGAAGCAGCCAAATTTTTACCGGCGCCAAATGTTTTTGTTTTTTAAAAAGAAAAAACACCTGCTTTCACAGGTGTTTAGTCGGCGCGACAGGATTTGAACCTGCGACCTCAGCGTCCCGAACGCTGCGCTCTACCAAACTGAGCCACGCGCCGTTGCAGTTTGCCCAGCGGTAAACTGCCTGAAGAATCCGCTGCGCGAATTCTTCGCTTTTTACCGCCACGGTTACAGCAATTGACTGCCCGTTCAATGTCCGCCGTTCCCGCGTACAAGTACGCTGGCCTGTCGTTCACTGTCCGGGGCTTTTTTAAAATTAAAGCACCACCCCAAAGTTCATATGCCTTCAAAGCAGTGCTTTATAAGTGGGCCTCCAGGGGCTCGAACCCTGCACACCCTGATTAAGAGTCAGGTGCTCTACCAAATGAGCTAGAAGCCCACG
>CANQUC010000027.1 GCA_947626945.1 uncultured Lachnospiraceae bacterium
GAAAGAGGCAGAAAAGGAAACCCCACCCCTCAAGATTGAGGGGCAGGGGAGTTGAATAGGCGAAGCCTATTTTTTACGGAGGTGCATGAAAATGAAGCCGATTGTCGGTATTATGCCATTATGGGACGAAGAAAAAAACAGCATTTGGATGCTTCCCGGATATATGGATGGAATAGCGCAGGCGGGAGCTATCCCCATCATATTTCCGTTTTCAAGTGACAAAGACGAAATCTCGCGTCTTGTCCGCATATGCGACGGCATCCTCTTTACGGGAGGGCAGGATGTTTCTCCCAAGCTGTACGGCGAAGAACCGCTGAACGGCCTTGTTACCAGCTGCGAAAAGCGCGACGCAATGGAAACAATGGTGTTAAAAATCTCCATGGAACTTGACAAGCCTGTGCTTGGAATCTGCCGGGGCATACAATTGATCAATGCCGCACTGGGAGGCACCTTGTATCAGGATCTGCCTGCCCAGCACCCATCTGATACCAGGCATCATCAGCATGCTCCGTATGATGTACCGGTGCATGATGTAGAACTGATCAGGGACTCGCCGTTGTACGAATGCCTGAAAACCAAAACCCTGCCGGTAAACAGCTATCATCATCAGGCGGTGAAAAAGACTGCGCCGGAGCTTGAAGCAATGGCATTCTCTCCGGACGGGCTTGTGGAAGCCCTGTATATGCCGTCGCAAAAATTCCTGTGGGCGGTGCAGTGGCATCCGGAGTTTTCCTATAATAAGGACATAAACAGCAGAAAAATATTCCGGGCGTTTGTCGGTTCCATGAAATAACACTCTTCTGCGTAGTTTAATCTTGTCAGGGTCAGATATTCATGTACAGTTGTTCCGGTGTAACGCTTAAACTCCCTGCTCAGGTGAAATTTGCTGATCCCGATTTCCTCCGAGATCAGGCCGAGAGAAAGATCGGATGAGAATTCAGTTTCGATTTTCTTCAATAGCTGTTTCAGGTAAGAAGGCAGATAACCGGCTGGAGAATGGCTGGGGCTGCGGGAACAGGCACTTGTAATAATGATGCTGCATGCAATCGTCCAGCAACTTGAGGGAAACCGTTGCCTTTTGACGGGAATTCTGCTACAATAAAAACGGGCAGAATCACCCTCCGGCATGGGGCCAAAAGGAGGTACCATGGCGGAAAAGAAATTTGAGGACCTGAATTTAAAAGATGCTTTTCTATTCAGTGCCGCACTGCAGAACCCGGAGACCTGCCGGCTGGTGCTGGAGCTGATCCTGGACAGGCCGGTGGAAATGGTAAACGTCCGCACGGAGCACGCCCTTTTGTATAGTTCGGACTTTCGCAGCGTGCGGCTGGATGTGTATGCCGACGCCTGCGCGGAAAACGGACTGCAGGTAGGATACGATCTGGAGATGCAGAATGAGGGGAAACATCTGCTTCCCAAGCGCGCAAGATTTTATCAGGCGGAGATCGACGCCGGGGCGTTAAAGCCGGGAGAGGATACGGAGTTTTTAAAGCCCAGCTATATCATCTTCATCTGTACTTTCGATCCCTTTGACAGGAAAGCGTACCGTTACACCTTTGAGGAGCGGTGTCTGGAGTGGGGCTTTCCCCTTGGGGACGGCACCTGCAAGATCTTTCTGAACACAAAGGGGACAAACGGAAACGACGTGCCGGACGCCCTTGTGGAGTTTCTGCGGTATGTGGAGCAAAGCGACGACGGCTGCGCGTCCGGACTGAGAGATAAGCGGGTACATAAGCTCCATGGACAGATAAAGGCGTTGAAGAAAAGCCGCGAATGGAGGGGGCAGTACATGTGGATGGAGGAACTGCTAAGGAGAACCGAGGAAAAAGGCAAAGCGGCCGGTCTTGCGGAGGGTGAAGCCGAAATGCTGGATCTGATCACAAAAATGATGGAGAACGGCGAAGGCGATATGGTGCCGAAGCTGAAAGAAGACGAAGAGCTGCTTTCCCGGATGCGGGAAAAGTACGGCAAGTGATCAGAATCTTTCCCTGAACCACAAAGGGGATGAACAGAAAACCCCTGCCGCAAAGTCGTGATATACAAAAGAAAAGTTCGGAAAGAAAAACATGACAAAGTTTACAATCTGAAACAAATCTGCAAAAGAAAAGAACCGGCCGCGTTCTGCGGCCGGCAGCAAAAATCCAACCAACATCAAAGAAATAAAAGAGTAAAACGTGTGCCGGGGGATATTCTGCCCTTTTTCTGCCATTGCCTCAAAACCATGATTGCCCGGCGGCGCAAGCCCCAATCGAAAGGTCTTTTAAGAAAAAATGATTGTATCGTATTGACATCATGTCAGAATGATGTTATACTTTGCATTGACACGATGTCAGAATGAACCGCGTAGGAATGAACCGTGTAGGAAAATCGCGCAGGAAAAACCGCGTAGGAAAAGAAACAGCGCTGAAGATCGTGCTGGGAATCAAAAGATTTCAAAAAACTGGCAAGGGGGAAACGAGATGCCCAAGGGATCGCCGGAACTGACAGAAGCCCGGAAAGAGGAGATCATAAACGCCTGTGAAAAACTGTATAAGACAAAGAGTTTTAAGGAGATCACGCTGAAAGACATCGGGAACGCCACCAGCTTTACCCGAACATCGATCTACAACTATTTTCAGACAAAGGAAGAGATTTTCCTTGCGCTTTTGCAAAGGGAGAACGAATTGTGGATCGAAGACCTGAATGGGATCATGAAGGAAAACGCCGCCCTTACCAGGGATGAATTTGCCGATAAACTGGCGCGTTCTCTGGAGAAGCGCCAGCAGCTGTTAAAGATTATGTCGATGAATCATTACGATCTGGAAAGCAGCAGCCGGCTTGAACGGCTCACGGAGTTTAAGGTGGCTTACGGAGGCTCCCTGCGGGCGGTCATGCGCTGCCTGGAGCAATATTTTCCGGAAATGTCCATCTCGGATAAGCAGAAATTTCTGTATACGTTTTTCCCTTTCATGTTTGGGATTTATCCTTACACGGTGGTAAACGAAAAACAGCGGACCGCCATGGAGCGGGCCGGAGTAAACTATGTGTTTATGACGATCTATGAAATTGTATACAACTGCGTAAGAGGGCTGCTGAGAGATGAAAAATAAGAAGGAGGATGAAAATAAAATGAAAAAAATCACACAGACTGCGGGCAGAGATCAGCTTGGGCGTTTCGCACCGGATTTCGCCCATTTCAACGACGACGTTCTCTTTGGAGAAAACTGGAACAATCCCGACATCGACTTAAAGACCCGGTGCATCCTTACCGTGGTGGCGCTGATGAGCTCCGGGATCACGGACTCCTCTCTGACCTATCACCTGGAAAACGCCAAAGCCAACGGCGTGACCCGGGCGGAGATCGCCGCCATCGTAACCCATGTGGGATTTTACGTTGGCTGGCCCAAGGCGTGGGCGGTGTTCCGTCTGGCAAAGGACGTATGGAACCAGGAAGAGCCGCCCCTGACGGAGAAAGACAGATACCAGAATACCATCCTTTTCCCCATCGGCGCGCCAAACGACGGCTTCGCCCAGTATTTCACCGGTCAGAGTTATCTTGCTCCCGTATCAAAAGAACAGGTTGGCATCTTCAATGTGACCTTTGAGCCGGGCTGCCGGAACAACTGGCATATCCATCACGCTGACAAGGGCGGCGGACAGATCCTGATCTGCGTCGGCGGACGGGGATACTATCAGGAGTGGGGCAAGGACGCCATAGAGATGAATCCGGGAGACTGCGTCAATATTCCCGTGGGCGTCAAGCACTGGCACGGCGCCGCGCCGGACAGCTGGTTTTCACATCTGGCCGTGGAGGTGCCGGGCGAGAACGGCTCCAACGAATGGCTGGAGCCGGTAGATGAAAAGCAATATGAAAGCTTCCGATAGGTGCAAATTTAAAGTGCACTTTATTTTAGCACCAAAAATGGTTTTTTCGTCAAGTAGTGTCAGCAGCGACAGGAGCCATTACATCATCACACGCCAGGCACTTTCCACAGGTCTTTTGAAATTGCAACCTGCCCCTTTGCCATGACTTTTGCATTAACAACAATCGCCCCAAAAGCTCTTTTCGGAAACTTTTGGGGCGATTCTTTTGATCTGATTTATAATTCCGCGTAGCTTTTTACATTCCAGCCCGCGTTGTCGGTCCCGTCTGCCGTCCAGTCGATCCCGGTGGAAGCAAAGGAAACCCTTGAGGTTTCGGAAAACAGTTCCCCGTTTTCCGTCTGAGAGACGTTCTGGTTTACGTCCCGCGTTACTTCTGTATTCTTTTCCACGATTTGCTGCCTCCTTATCTGATTTCTGATCCTTTCTTATTTGCCAATCGAAATAGGAAACGGGATCTGTTTCCCATAATGTGTCACCGGCCTGCAGTTGCGGTTCTTAGAGTCCCGATACACCATATAGGGTCTGACTGTGACCGCGTCTTTGTTGCTATCCGGGACATCGCTGAGAATGGTGCGGAACAGGTAATCGTTTTCGCTTGCCAGGTCGCTGATTTCCTCGTTCTGATCGATCCTCGCAAAGGGAATCACCTGCGTCGTATCCAGCTGGTTGTTGGGCTTGGTATTTTTCAGGGTCAGTTCCGTCTGAATCGTTCCCTTTACCAGAATGATTCCCATTCTGTATACGATCCGTTTTTTGCCCGGCCCTTCAAAATCTTCCTTGCTGATCTTTGTCAGAAACCCAAAGTCGTTGACGTCCTCGCCCTGCCGCAGCCGTACCTGCACGTCGATGGTCTCAATGACAGGAACGCATGTGTTTGGGCAGCTTGTGTTGTTTTGTGTATCCGGCATGTTTATCCTCTCCCCTCAAAAAAAATCGTGTAATGAAATGCTTGCAAGATAACCTAATGATGTAATTCGACACATTTCAATTTTATTGTAGCATATCTTGTTTCTTTTTCAACATATTTTGACAAAATTGTGTTGTTTTTTTTCCTCTGCCGCCGGAGACAATCCGGGTGGACAAGGATAAAAAGCCATGTAAATTCTGCACAAAATGAACATAATATTTCTGTCAAAACGCTGATTTTTCGTCATAAAGCCCACGTTTGGGCGAAATCCACTTGATTAAAATAAAATAATATAATAAAATTATAAGCAGACTATTAACATTTGGGTATTTATGCCTATTTTTAGGTTATCGATCATTTCGACAGAATTTTGGAGGGGACGGCATGAACGGAACAAAGAGAAGCGTAAAGAGATGGGTCGCCATTTTTCTCTGCTTTTGCATAGTGATTTCCGGTATCAACACAGGAGGATTCTCCGGGATTTTTTCTCCGGATGGCGAAGTAGCCCATGCCGCCTCAAACTACATCTATTTTGACAACGGCCTCGCCGGGTACGACAAGGTCGAGTATTCCGTAGACGGCGGAGACTATCAGGAAATGACCAGGCTTGCCGCTATTACCGACAAGTCCGATCCCAGATACCCGTCTGATATGACCAACATAAACTCTGAGTATGTCTATGTGACAAATGATCCCGTGCCGTCTGGTAATATCACATTCCGCGGCACAGCCAGCGGTACGGTCTATGATACGGCAAGCAATTATCAGATCAGCAGCGCAAGCCGTGAGTGGGGTTACGATTACAAGGATTTTGTGTGGACTTCCGATGCCATTAAGGTAGACGGAAACTGGGACTGTTACTATGCCCCGGCTCTGGCCATGCAGAATAAATATAACGGCAGAGATCCTGTCAGTGGGGAATTGGTTGATTTTATCAAAAATGTAGGCTGGGCGGCATTAGACGAGGAAGAGCCGAATCTGAACGCCTCTCTTGATCTGACAAAGTTGGATTTTGCTACCAATGGATTTTCCTGCCCCGTAACATTTTCCAATGGGAACATTGCTTTTACGGTAAATGGTTCCGCGGCCGCGCCCATTACTTATTCATCGGATAAGTGGGAATTTACCCCTGCAGCTGCCGGGCTCGGGACTTTGATTATGAGTGTGCCAAGTGATGAGTCATTGTCGGATGGACTTTCGGAAGCAAATGGAATGGGAGGAGAGGAATCCCCTCAGCAACCCGATAGTGAAGAGATTACAGAAACTTCTGCGCCAACCGATAATGAAGAGATTACAGAGACTTCTGCGCCAATTGATAATGAAGAGATTACGGAGACTTCTGCGCCAACCGGTAGTGAAGAGATTACGGAGACCCCTGTGCCAACTGGCAGCGGGGAAGTTTTTGGTACAATAGCCCAAAATTCTTTTAACCCTGACATTGCTCCTATTGCATTGGATTCGACTGAATTTTCTATGAGGCTGTCCGGGACAGGGCAGCTGCTGACACTTCAGCCTACCGCAGATGGAACCATTACATTGTATGCCAACGGAAGCCTGCTTGTAAACGGCGAGGAATTTACAGATATAGAGGAACAGGTCTCTGAACCGGATACTTCCTCCGGCGCCACAACGACTCTGTACAAAATGACGGCTTCGGTAGCGGCGGGAGAGAGTTATGCCATCAGCAGTGAGTCTGCGGTGGAGATTTATTCTGTTACAGTCGCAGATGGAGCAGGTTCTCAGGTGGGTTCATTGGAAGATACCCTTGCCGCCAATTTAGTAGGGGATGCTTTGACAGACAATGTAACAGTGACCCATGACACCGGTACACAGTTTGAGATTCCGGCAGGCTCTACTGTCTCTGCAGGCACGTTGACGCTGCCAAAGGGAACGGCGCTTCAGGTGACAACTGCAAATGGCGAAGCAAGGCTTACGGTGAATGAAGGCGCTGACAATGTGGCAGTAACGGATATTGCCGGCGGGAGTCCGCTGACAATCAACTCCCATACGAAGCGTTTCAGTCTGGAGGCAAACAAAACCTACGGGATTACATCAGATTCAGAGCCGCTTACCCAGGTACAGGTGGGGTATAGAGGAACTCAGATCAGCAGTGGTGGAGTGATGATTGGTTCCTTCGGAGATGATCAATTAAAAAATTTTGTGAAGAACAGCAAAGACACAGATTATTACGAAAATATAACAATCGGGGATACTACTGATCCTGACTTTTTTACGATCACGGCAGAAAATATAACTCAAGACAAGAGAATTAGAATAAAAAATAATCAAAACGGAACTGGCATAGGGGCAAACGGCGATTCGCTGACACTGGATTATTGTCTGGATTTGCGCGGCGGCGGCGATGCAAGCGGCACTGGCGGGGCGAGACGGCGAACCGTTGATTTCACGGTGACAGAACCGGCGACTGTACGGGTTTATGCCTTGGCGGGGGGAGATAACAGATCTTTACGTCTTTTTCCCAGTGATACCATAGATAACGATACTGACTCAAGTCCGTATAGTTTGTTGGATGAAAAGCTTCCAGTATATAGTAATGATAACAAAGGGAATATTCCCGCTTATGCCCATGACATAGAGCCGGGAAGCTACAGCATTACCGGATATGGCGGCGGAATATTTATCTACAGAGTAGAGGTGTGGACTCGTTCGACAAGTGTAACTTATACGTTTGATTCCTTTACCAAAGGCGTTATTTATCCAGAAAACGGTTTCAACCGGACCTTTACCGGGTTTCAGTATTCCATGGACGGAATCACCGGTCTTGTAAACGGAGTCAATGAAGTAGGATTGCGGAGTTTGGAGGAAGAAGCGGAAGGAAACGTAGCATTGGGTGACGGAGACGATCACATTGATGCCAGTATAAAAACCTTTGACAAGGCTACCGCTACCATATACGACTATTTCTCCGATTGGGAGCTTGCGGGAAATAAGCTGGCGGATCATAAGTATATCTTGGGCAGAACGGAAAGTACCTATTACAAGCACATGTTTGAGAGATCTAAATATAAGGGTTATGATGATAAAAGCGATGATCCTGTTTCCCCTACAGAGCTGGTGACCTATGCGGAAAGCGCTAACAGCATTTCTTACGCTTATCAGGGAGATCTCTGGAACCATGCAATTTATACCAAGTATGCCGGCAAGACTTATAACGGTCGCGCTGTTTATCCCCTGTACTTCGGCTCTAACAGTTGGTTTACCAGCCTGGACAGATATCTTACATACGACAGATACGAGCATGAAAGCAGCAAGCCTACGACCCCATGGAACATAGGCGACTATGGAGATGGCTACAGAACGGTTCGTAAAATACCGGAGAGAAGCGAGGAAAAACAGGAAAAGCCGAATAAGAACAAATACTTCTATGCCTATCGGGTGCCTGAGGAACGTGCCTATCTTAGTCAGTTTACAAAGGACTCTGCAATTTACAATCCGTCTTTGGGTATGTCCAACAGCCGCGGTCTTGCAGGACTTGTAGTGCAGAAAGAGACAGAGGACGGATCCGTTTCCCTTCTGGGAGATACCATAGAGAAGAGCCCCTATTTTGACGCGGACTTTATCCGGGGCAACAACGAGAAAAAAGCGGTCTACGGCGCCGTCTATGAAAACGTGGCTTTTCGGTTCAAAGAGGGCGCATCCGGATACTATGAATTTGACAGTACCAGTGCGGAGGATGCCACAAGGCTCACCCGGGTCAGAGACAGCAGGGATGAATACTATATGGATTACACCGGCAAGGATACCAAATCCATCAAAGCCGATGTGTACAAAACACCGGGGGATTCCTTGTCCGATCAGTATAATAAGGCAGACGGTCAGTTCTTTCCTTTTAACGGGGAAGAATCCGCCAAAACCTTTTCCGGTGAAAACCTGATGTTCGGCATGAAGCTGACGATTCCACTATCTACTTATACAGACAGCGACCGCAGGGACGGTATCCTGAAATTCTCGGGAGATGATGACGTTTGGGCGTATATCAGCAGAGACGCAGACAATGACGGCGTTATTGACGATGGGGAAAGCACCCTTGCGTTGGATATCGGCGGTACCCATGGCGCCCGGGGCGGTGTCATTGACATGAAACACGGCTATGCAGTTGCAGAATCTACTTATGATGATGAGGATCCGGGAAACGGCATAGTCGGCAGTACCACTTCGGTGGATGGAAACGCACAGAAAGAATCTACAGATGACCGTGAAACGGCAGCCTTTGTCATTGCCACAAACAATGGTGTGGAAGAGACCAGTGGAGCAACAGCGATTTCTGAAAGCAGATATTTTGCAGATACTTATACCGGAACCGGCACTTATGAGGCAAGGTTCGTGACCAAGCAAAGTGATGGAACACTGGAAAGGACAAAGGCAGGGGAGACGCCGGATTATTTCCAGGTCACCCTGAACGGTTCGGTGTCCAAGAACGGGAAGGAAATCCAGACCTCTGGAAAAACCACTGTAAACTTTGCGATCTATGAATTAAACAGAATTTTAAGCAGTACCACAGATACCATCGGTTACCAAATTGATATTTTTTATCTGGAGCGCGGACTGAACAGTTCCAACCTGAAAGTTGCATTTAAGAATGTACCCATTTCCGACCGCGCGGCGCAAAAGCAGTGGACCGATAGCCAAAACGGCTTTAACCTCCACGATGGCGAGGCGAATGGGAAACAGGAGGATGTGAAAGTTGACCTGTACCGGGAATATGCAACGTACCTGTCGGAAGCCACAGCATATTCTAATGAAAAGGTTGCCGGAACAGACGATGATACAATGGTGATTCGTGCCTCCGCATATCAAAAGGACGGAAAAGACGAGAAGACAGTGTTCGCCGAGAAAGATCAGAAGGTGGCAGTGGATGTAGATGTAGGAACAGACGCCAGCTGTGTGGTTCTGGCGCTGAACGGCATCAAACTCACAAAAACGGTGTATAATCAGTTCAATCTTGATTCTTCTGATGGCGGCAACCCTCTGAATCTTACCATTCAACAGGAAGAAAACCCAGACTACCTGGCTCCTGATGATGAGGGGTATATTCCGGTTATCCCCGGAAAGAAGCTTACCGTTTCCTTTACGGCGGCAAAGAGTACCCGGGCGGATCCTACAGTGGAATACAATTCCAGTACGGAAGATACCTGGCGAATCGACAATACAAACGGCTGGCTGGTAGATGTGTATCCCCTTGCAGCACAGGATTTTTCCCAAGATGCCCTGACAAACGGAGCTGCGGTTACGGAGATAAAAGATACGGCAGGCGATCCGGTTTCGGATACTATGGAAGTCACCGCTACTTATCAGGAGCAGAGTGAGTCGGCGCCAGGCGTACATCCCAAAACAGTCAATGGCGGGGATATGCGGTTCTTGCTGATCGAAAACGTAAGCAATGCGGAACTCGGTCAGTTTCCGGAGCACAGCTTCTATGTCGCGGTTGTGCCCAAGGAAGATGCCCTTGCAATGACAACAAAGGTGAACAGCGATCCAAACCGCAGTCTGTATTGCAGGAAGAGCAGCTGGAAAGGGTTGCTGCGTCCCCCGGCAAAGCTGGACAGATCGATCAGTTATAGCACCGCTTCTCCCTATTATGTAGGAACCTACGGCGGCGGAACAGATTTAACAGATTATACATTGAAAGAGGCAAATGAAAGGGACGATTACTTTATCAGCTTGGTGGTTCACAACACATCGGATGAAGTGTATGACAATTCACAGGCAAACAAGAGAATCACGCCCATTGAGTTTGCAGCCAAATATACATATACGGTGACAGAGCTGGAAAAGCTCACTGACCAGCCGGTTTCTCTCAGCGCAGTCAGCGCTGTGCTGCTGAAGGAGAAAAGAAACTGGTATAAGCACTGGGAGCTTTTGGCGGACAATCTTCCGGTAAACGGCGTGGAATATCCCTATACTTATTATCTCAGTCCGGAAACGGTTAATGACACCGTGAAAAACTATTCCACCAGATATTACGCCATTGGAGATAATGAAGAGCCTCAGGAGATTGCGCCGATTACAGAGGAATTCAATATAAAGGGCGGTGGTACAGAGAAGCTGACTTTGTATCAGTTCGCAGATGCGGAGAATATCAGTACCATCAGTATTGTGAATACGCCCTATACGGATCTGCAGGTCAGCAAGGAATGGATCCTTCAGCGCTCCGATGTGGCGGGAACGCTGACGGAGAAAGAGCCGGAGGAAATTACGGTGACTGTTTACCAGAGCACCAAGAAAAATCCTGCGGCGGCTCCTGAGAACTTTACCGTATTCCGCGTGATCACCTTTACCCCCATCATGGACGGAGAAAAGTATACAGGCAAGTACAAGGTGAAGATAGACGGCGTAGAACAGCCCGGTGAGTTTGAGGCGGCAGCGGATACAAGTGACTCTGCTGCGAAAAAGATCAAATGGGAGTGGACAATAGAAAGCGTTCCGCTGTATCAGGAGGAAACCGGGGCGCAGTACCAGTATTACGCAGTAGAAGGTCCGCTGACAGTCAATAAAGAGCTGGAAGTTTTCTACGATCCGGAGGATGAAGTGAAGGTGATCCTTCCCGGTATATCCGAAGAGCAAACCTTGCATCCCTTTGCAAGCGATTACGATGTATGCGATACATTTACTATGGGCATCGAAAATCGGATTCCGCCCAAGAAAGTAAATCTGCAGATTGAGAAAACGGATAGAACCAGCCATACTCCCCTGGAAGGCGCAGAATTTGCCCTGTATGTGAAAGGGGAGGGGCAGGAAGATGAAATGTATCAGCTTCTTGGAAACGGTACCACGGATACCAGCGGTCAGATCAATTTTGATCTTTCCACAAAGGCTCTAACAGGTCTGCAGCCTTATCGGAAGCTTTACAGGGTGGTAGAGACCAAGGCGCCGGAAGGCTATACCTTGGATAAACACCCGGTGTCATTTGTCTTTACGGTAAATTCGGACGGCACGCTAACTGTGCCGACGGAGAAGATGGAAGACCAGAAAAATGAGTTCTTTACAGGGTATGAGCTGGTTCCGCCTCCTGATGAAGAGACAGGGTATACCCTGAGAATTTTCCTGACCAACGCAAAAAATACCTTTGTCCTGCCTGATTCCGGCGGATCCGGCGTGAGCTGGATGCTTCTGACAGGAAGCATTCTTCTGGCGGCGGCACTGCTGCTGGCGGTTTGGCGCCGCAGGCAGAGCGCCCGGTCCTAGCGCCCAGAACGCGGACTTGCGGGTATGACGGAAAAGGAGTTGGTCATGGCTGAAAATAAAATGGAAAACCGGGGTCCGGAGCAGCCCGGACAGGAAGAACGGGAAACTGCCAGAGGCAGACCGTCCTACCGGAAAAAACGGACCCTGAAAGAATATCTCAAAATGCTCAGAACAGTTTGCGCCACCCTGATCGTGGCGGCAGCGGCGGTAGTGCTGCTGGTAAACTTCGTGTTTCCTGTGATGAGAATTTATGGAAGCTCCATGAGCGCCACGTTGGTTGACGGCGACATCGTAGTGGCCCATAAGACCACCAAACTGGGATACGGCGATGTGTGCGCGTTTTACAGCGGCAGCAGGATCCTCTGCAAGCGGGTCATCGGACTTGCGGGAGATGAGATCAGCATGGACGAAGACGGAACCGTCTACGTCAATGGAAAAGCGCTGGAAGAGCCCTATCTGAAAGGCAAAAGCCTTGGGGAGTGTGACGTGGAATTTCCCCTCACAGTTCCCGAAAACAGTTACTTTGTACTCGGCGATAACAGAAGAGCGTCGGTGGATTCCCGCAACAACATCATTGGATGCGTGCCGCGGGAGCAGGTGGTTGGAAAACTGCTGTTCTGTTTTTTGCCGCTCCCCAGTATGGGAAAGATACAATGACCTGTCAGGTCGCAAAAATTTTCATTTGATAACAAAATCTTTGCAGAAAGGATGAAGAAAATGAAAACCAAAATTTTGAAACGTATCGTGACGTTTGTGTTGGCGCTGGTCATGGTATGCACCACATCGGCCGTATCGTCCATCGGCACGCTGGCGGATGATCCGAATCCCGAAAAACCGGTTATCAATATTATACCGGGTGCCACTACGGTGACGCCGGCTAAAGTTCCGGATAATGAGAATGTAGTGAAACGTTTTGTGGCATACCAGATCTTCTCCGGACAGTTAGAGACAGCAGACAAAAATGATGAGCTGGTCAATATAGACTGGGGTAATGCCCTTGTAAAAACAACGGATACTAAAATTGATTACAGGCTTGTTATTGATTTTTTACAGAAATTGAGTGAAGTTGAGTGGGCGCAGTCTGATGTAAAGGGAAAATTTGAGGCTATATATAATGAGGTTCGAGAGAAAATTAGCTATGAGTCTGAAGAGACTGACGCAGTTAAGAAAGAGGCCGCAAAGGGCGCCGCTCTGCAGGTTTCTCAGGTCCTTGACGATAAAACAAACGGTTTTAAAAACGACGACGGTGACGCCATTGCCACGGAAATGCAGAAATTCGCAAAAGTAGTGAACGATATCGTTACCGGGAAGGATAAGAGTGTAAAACCGACTTATATTGCAGATAGTGAAGTAGGTATTGGTGAACATTACCATAAATACGAGTCCACATGGGAAACAACTAAATGGGTGATCAAGGATATTCCCGTTGGTTATTATTTTATCAATGATGTTTTGTCGTTAGATGATTATGACGATGATGCCACGGCGCCGTTTATGCTGGATGTGTTCCGAACCGTGAATAAGGCGATAAAGTCTACCGCGCCTACCCTTAATAAGACCATTACCGGCGTAAAGGATTTGATCAATAACGACGACTACTCTGACAAAACAACCACTAACGTGTCAAGTGACAAGCACTCTGCCAGAGCCAATATTGGCGATACGGTTTCCTATGAGCTTGAGGGAGGTCTTCCGGCAAACTTTGCTACGTTCTATGAGACGTATTCTTATACATTCACCGATACACTGGGCGCTGGTCTTGATATGGTAACATCGTCGGGTACATTTGATGCTTCAAAAGATATTAAAGTTGCGCTGACTATGGATGGCGGTGACCATTGGTTAAATATAACAAATGAAGAAGATAAAGTGATCTATACGGCAACATTTGAGGGGAAAGTACTTACTGTAAAATTTGATGATCTGGTTGGGAAATATTTTAAATCAACAGAAACAAATGGATATGATCAAGCTCGTATTGTGGCAACCAATTATGTAGATTCAGAAGAGGCCACTTTTGCTGGCGGCGATTATGCTTTCAGCGCTTTTGCTGAAAGTTGGATAGAAAAGGCGAAGATCCGCATAACATATGATGCAAAGCTCAATAAAAATGCGAAAGTTGGAAGTGCGGACGGTAACGACAATACAGCTTTTTTGACCTACACCAACGATCCCAATGAAGAGGGTACAGGAACTTCCAAAACGACGAAACAACAGACCAAAGTCTTTACTTATCAGATTAATCTGCATAAGAAGGGAAGCGATGCTGTTAGTGACGAATTTTTGTCTGGCGCAAAGTTCCGTGTAAGCCGAACGGTGCAAGAGGGTATTGCAAGAGTAGAGTATTTTGCGGTTTTTGATAGTACAGCTGCTCCTACATATACAGTTACTGAATGGGTGAAAGAAGATGATCTTGAAGGAAAGGATACAGAAATTACTACTCCTGCTAGTACGGATTTGAAGATCGCCGGTCTGGATGCCGGAACCTATACCTTTACGGAGACTGAGGCGCCTACAAATTACGATCTTGTGGATCCCTTTACGGTGACGATCACAGATAGTAATATTGATGGTACTTTAGATAATATGGATGCCAAATTCCCTGCTGATAATCTCGTTCCTGATGGTAAGATTGAATCATCTAATTTACAGAATGATCGTGAAGATGGTAGCATACAGGTAGCTCACGTTACCGTAACTGATATCAGAGCTTCTATCCTGCCTCACACCGGCGGTTCTGGCGTGTACTTCTATTACATAGCGGGCGGCGTTCTGGTTGCCGCGGCTCTTGTACTTCTGATAGTCAGCAGAAGAAGATCCAGAAGAAACGCGTAAACAAACTGTCTGATCTGCCTGATTAACAGGCGTAATACTTGAACTTGCTGTACAGAGGAAACCGGTGGTCTCAGAGGGTTCGGCCCTCTGAGATACACCTGGGTTCCTCTGATACAGCGGTAAGGAGAGATCCGTATGAAACAGCGGATAATGACTTGCTTTGTGATCCTGATTCTCATTGCGGGGCTGTCCTTGCTGCTGTATCCGTCCATAAGCAATTATATCAATAAGGTAAGGCACCGGCGGGCGGTCTTTGACTACACGTCGGAGGTAGAGACGCTAAGCGATGAGCAGTACCGCCGGATCCTGGAGGCGGCAATGGCGTACAACGCGGCGCTGGCCGAAAATCCGGTTTCGTTCATGGGAATGAGCGATCAGCAGCGTCTCGACTATGAAAGCCAGCTGGATATTACCGGTACGGGGATCATGGGGTATATCACCATTGAAAAATCGGATATTTCCCTCCCCATTTATCACGGTACCAGCGAGGCGGTGCTGCAGGTAGGCGTAGGGCACATTGAGGGCTCGTCGCTGCCGGTAGGGGGCCAAAGCGCCCACTGCCTGCTGTCGGGACACCGGGGACTGCCCTCGGCCATGCTGTTTACCAATATTGACAAGCTGGAGCGGGGAGACACCTTTGCCCTGCATGTGCTGGAAGAGACATTTGTGTATGAGGTGGACGATATCCGGGTAGTTGAGCCCCAGGACGTAAGCTCTCTGGGAATTTATCCGGGGAAAGACTACTGTACGCTGATCACCTGTACGCCCTATGGAATCAATTCCCACCGGCTGCTGGTACGGGGCGTGCGAAAGCCCCTTTCCCCCATGGATGAAAGGATGGAGCTGCAGTCCGGAGCAAGACGGGTCAATATCCTGCTTGTGATAGCGGTGGTGGAAGTTCCCGTGCTTGTCATCACCCTGATGGTGATGGCAATATCCCGCCGTCGGCGGTTGTCAAAAACAACAAACTCTGAGGTGAGTGAATGATGAAAAAAAGGTTGCTTACAGGCCTGGTGTTATCGCTGGTGATGGTTTTCTCCATAATATTTGCGCCCTTTGGCGCCCCAGTCTATGCCGATGAGGCCTATTCGCTTACTGTGAAATTCAATACGGAGGCGGGGCCCGTGTCGGGTACGGCGTTTCAGGCGTACCGCGCCTTTGACCCATCCTACAATCCGGTGGGCGCCTTTGCGGACTATCCGGCGGATCTGGGAGATCTTGGCAGCGAGGCCATGAGCAAACTGGCGGCGACCCTTTCGGCTTATGCCGCCGATCAAAACATTGCGGCGGATCAGGAAAAAACCTCTGACGCAGCCGGAGAGGCCAATTTTGACGGCCTTGTGTCCGGCCTGTATCTGGTCACCGGCGAATCGGTGCAGAAAGGGGATGTGATCTACACTCCCAAGCCCTTTATGGTAAGCGTGCCGTACCGTTCTTCGGAAGGAGACTGGGTGACGGATGTGGTTGCGGAAGTGAAGTACGACCGCGTGGAAGTCGAAAAAAAGACCATTGATCTTTCCGTGGAGAAAGTCTGGGCGGACGACGACGGAGCCGCCAGGCCCGCGGAAGTAAAAGTACGGCTCCTGAAAGACGGAGCGCTTTTGGAGGAAGTAACGTTAAGTCAGCAGACCCAGTGGAAGTACACCTGGGAAAAACTGGATGGCGAAGCTCAGTATCAGCTGACGGAGGAAAATGTACCGGACGGCTATCAGGTTTCTGTTGCCCGGGAGGACAACCGGTTTGTGGTGACCAACCGCTATCAGACGGCTTCTCCGTCTCCGGCTGTTTCCCCGTCGCCCTCTCCTGTGCCAAGCCCCGGGACCACTTCTGAGCCACCCACGGAAACGCCTCCCGTAAGCCCCAACCCGCCCAGGTCTGAGCTGCCGGGAAGTCCCGCGCCGCCTGCCGTTTCTGCCGGACCCGGGGGAAGCCCCGCGCCCACCGCTTTTGTGACTCAAACCGGAGGGCCTGCAAGCTCAGCGGCTCCCAGCGAGCGTCTGCCTCAGACGGGACAGCTGTGGTGGCCGGTTCCCCTTTTCCTTGTGGTAGGCATCCTGCTTGTAGTGGCAGGCAGAAGGTCAGGGGATCATGAGCAGTGAAGATAGAAAAGAGCGCCGGAACAAAAAGGCCGGCGTCAGGAAAATCCTTGTGTGGGCTGGTGTGTTGTGTATTGCTGCCGCCGCTGCCCTGACCGGCTATAATTTCTGGGAAGACGCCCATGCGGGCGCCCAGGCGGAACAGGTCGTTTCTGTGCTTAAAGAAAAAAGAGACGCCCAGGCGGAAGAAAAGGATTCTTTAACATCCGCTGTTCCCACCCAGCTTCCGGATTATGTGAAAAATCCCAATATGGAAATGCCTGTGACAGAGGTGGACGGCTACCGGTATATCGGAACCCTGGCGATCCTCCCTCTGGAACTGGAGCTTCCGGTGATGGACGACTGGAACTACACCCGGATGCGGATCGCGCCGTGCCGGTATGTGGGTTCCGCTTATCTGGACAATCTGGTTATTTGCGGGCACAATTACAAATCCCATTTTGGACGGCTGAACAGGCTTCAGAAAAACGATCAGATCCTGTTTACCGACGCCGCGGGCAATGTATTCCGATACGCTGTGGAAAGCATCGACGAGCTTTCCGCCACGGCCATTGAGGAGATGACCTCCGGCGGTTACGATCTGACCCTCTTTACCTGTACGGTAGGCGGCCGGGCCAGAGTTACCGTCCGCTGCAACCGGATCATGAACTGAAAAAGAAATCGCGAATGTGCTGAACTGACGGCAGAGATCTCTGCCGTCAGTTTTTTGCTTTAATACGGTGATTGCATAAAAAGCAGGTTTGATTACAGAAACGTCAGCGCCGGGCGGCCATAACAGGCGGGGAAATATGATATAATAAACTAAATTATTTTTATAAAATGCACGTTCTGAAAAAATGATGGAAACGGGTGATCTCTATGGCAAATGACACGAATAAGGTTTTCAGAAAGGCGGCTTTGGACCGTCTTTCCTCCCCGGAGCAGCTGGACAAAATGATCCAGATCGCGTCCCCCTCTTTGTGGGTGGCGCTGGTCGCCGCCGGACTGGTGGTGCTCTGTGTACTCCTGTGGGCGATCTTCGGAAGGCTTCCGCAAAATGTGGATATCAGCGGTATCTATATGAGCGATACCGGCGTGAAGGGCGCTTACGTTACATACGGGGGAACGGTAAGTGAGCTTTATGTGAAAAATGATCAGCAGGTGAAAGCAGGCGATCCGCTGGCGCTGATCGTAAACGAAAGCGGCGGCGTGTCTGTCCGGCAGCTGGAGAGCCGGCTTGCGGCGGTGAAGGCGGTGACGCTGGACAGCGTAGGCGATAAGGCCACGTCGGATAACAGCCAGCTTCTGGAGTACAAGATGCAGTACAGCCAGGCCGGAATGACCAGGGAACAGAAAGAAGCGACTTTGAAAGCGCTGAAAGAGCAGCTGGCCAAAGCCCAGGCGGAGACAAAGAAGTACCAGGCTCAGATGAAAGAGGCGGAGGACGCGTATCTGGAGTCCATAGGGGACGACAGCGCCAACGTCGCCAATTTCAACTATCAGAAATCCCAGAATGAGCTGAGTACGGCCGCCAGCCAGTATGAAAGCGCTGCCCAGGCGGTTCAGACGCTGGAAAGCGCGGTGGAACAGGCCGGGCAGACGGCGGAAAGCCAGCGGCAGCAGTACGCCGATTACGAAAGCCAGTACGCGCAGGCAAAAGAGCAGTATGACGCCGGAGGACGGCAGCTTGCGGGGTACCGGCAGCAATATGAACAGCAGAAAAACGCGCTGGCTGCCCAGGGCCTTTCAGAGGCGGAGATCAGTCAGGCGCTGACGGCACTTGAGACGCAGATTTCCGGTGCGGAGGCCACCCTTTCACAGCTGAACGGACAGGTTGCGTCTCTGCAGGCCGGAATGGAGCAGGCGGCCGCGGGCGTAAACGCGGCTTCAGGCCAGCAGCAGGAATATGAAAGCCGCCTTGACCAGGCCAGGGCGCAGCTGAACGACGCCCAGGCAGCTTTTGACCAGGCCCAGGCAGCCTTTGACCAGGCTCAGGCCGCTTATGGAGACGTATACACTTCCCAGGGAAACAAGTCTGCGGAGCAGACCAGGCTGAACACAGCTTTTTCTGAAGCTTCCAGCCTTTATTCCAACGCGTTCAGCACCCAGAAATCCATTGAGCAGCAGATCGCTTCCATGGAGGTGGAGGCAGGCCTGGAATCAGACAATGAGACTGTAAACAAGGACGCCCTTGGAAAGAAATTTCAGGATACGAAAGACGCCCTTATAAAAGATCTGGAGCGTGAGATTGAAAACGCGAAGAATTCCGGAGCGGAAGAGGAGATCACCGCTCCTGTGGACGGCGTTGTGGTGGACTGCTCCGTGGAGCAGGGACAGCTGGTAGGCCAGGGAACCACGCTGGTTCGGATCAAAGCCTCCGGGGACGACGACGGTCAGGTGGTGCGCTGTTACATACCCATTACAGAGGGAAAGAAAATGGAAGCGGGCATGTCTGTGGTGGTGACGCCCTCTACGGTAGACGAGCAGGAGTATGGCCATATGACCGGCAGGATCAGGAGCGTGGGCACCTACGCGGTCAGTCAGTCCCAGATGCTGCAGGTGCTGGGCGACGAGACGACGGTTCAGAGCTTCCAGCAGCAGGGCCCCAGCGTGGAGGTGCTCATTGAGCTGGATCGGGATGAGTCCACAACAAGCGGATACGCCTGGTCCAACAAAAAAGGGCGCTCCGTTGAGCTGGATGAAAATACCATTGTCACAGGCAAAGTCCGCGTCAAAGAGGAGGCGCCCATATCCAAGCTGATCCCGTTCCTGAAATCCAAGCTGAACGCGGGGCCGAAGCAGTCAGACGGCCAGGCGCAGGAGGGAGCCGCTTATGAGTAAGAAGTACGCGAAAACTCCCACCATTTTCCAGATGGAGTGCACAGAGTGCGGCGCGGCCTCGGCGGCGATGATGATGGCTTATTACGGAAAATATATTCCTCTGGATAAAGTGCGTGTGGATACAGACGTCAGCCGCGACGGCTGCAAGGCCAGCAAGATCCTGAGGGGCGTGCGGGGACACGGCTTTGAGGCAAAGGGTTACCGGATGGGTCTGGAGAAGCTTCTTCAGTCGGAGGTGCCCTGTATCATCCACTGGAATTTCAATCATTTTGTGGTATTTGAAGGCGTTAAGGGAAAATATTACTATATCAATGATCCGGCCCAGGGCCGCAGGAAGCTGACCCGGGACGAACTGGACGCGTCGTTTACCGGCGTGGCCCTGTATATGAAGCCGGGCCCGGATTTTCAAAAGACCAAAAAGGAAAACGGTCTTCTGGATTTTGTGAAAAAGCGTCTTGAAGGGCAGTACAAGGCATTGCTGGCGCTGCTGCTCCTTGGCATATGCCTGATCTTTCCGGGCATCTTTATTCCTATTTTCTCCCAGATCGTCATTGACGATATTCTGATCGGGGGCAATACGGGATGGCTGAAGCCGGTGCTGATTGCCATGCTGGGAACTCTGGTCTTTCAGGCCGCGTTTACCTTTTACCGGGACAAAGTGCTGATTCGTCTTCAGAACAAGATGGCCATGCTTTCCGCCCATAGTTTTCTGCGGCATCTGTACCGGCTGCCCATGTTTTTCTTTGACCAGCGGTACGCGGGCGATCTGGCCGGCCGCGTGGACAACAACGATACCATCTGTGAGTTTATTGGCGGAGATCTGATCAAAAACGTTCTGAATATTCTGGTATCCATGTTTTATCTGATCCTGCTGTTTCTGTACAGCCCGCTCCTGACGCTGATCGGCGTGGTGGCACTGGCGGTAAACTGCCTGGTGATGTGGGCCAGCTCCGACTGGATGTCACGCTCTACCATGAAGATGCAGCAGGACCTGGGCAGCTTAAACGGCGTGCTCATGTCGGGCATCAACATCATCTCAACGCTGAAAGCGGCCGGTGTGGAAAATGAATATACCGGACGGGTGCTGGGGCACCATGCGAAATATACCCGCATCGAGCAGAAGCAGGGAAAAGTGCAGCAGGCTGTAAACGCGCTGCCGGAACTGCTGGACCAGATCCTGGACATACTGGTGCTGATGGTGGGCGGCTGCCTGGTAATTAACGGAAGCCTTACCGCCGGTATGCTGGTGGCGTTCAATACGCTGCTGGGCTCTTTTATGGCTCCTGTGAAAGAGCTGCTGCAGTTTGCCCAGAAGATTCAGACCGTAAAGGCGGATATGAACCGTGTGGACGATATCCTCCGCTATAACGAGGATGAAGTTTATACGCAGAAATCGGAAAATGAGTTTGACGGTGGCCGGAAGCTTTCCGGAGAGATAGAGCTGCGGGACATTGCCTTTGGCTACAGCCGTCTGGATAAGCCGCTGGTGGAGCACTTTGATTTTCACCTGGGCAGCGGACGCAGCATTGCCTTTGTAGGGGCTTCCGGGTGTGGAAAGTCCACGGTGTCCAAGATTATCAGCGGTCTGTACCTGCCCTGGCAGGGTGAGATCCTGGTGGATCAGGTGCCTTTGAAGAATGTGGGCCCTGAGATCATCAGCGCTTCTATTTCCACGGTAAGCCAGGACATTACTCTTTTTTCCGGCACCATAAAAGAAAATATCACCATGTGGAACAGCTCCATCCGCGACGAGGATATTATCCGGGCCGCCAAGGACGCCTGTATCCACGATGTAATCACGAAAAAGCCGGGCGCCTATGACTACCGGCTTACAGAAGGCGGCCGCAATCTAAGCGGCGGTCAGCGGCAGCGTCTGGAGATTGCCCGGGCGCTGGTGACCAATCCCACGATCCTGATCCTGGACGAAGCCACAAGCGCCCTGGATGTGATCACGGAGAAAGAAATCGTAGACAACATCAGGCGCAGGGGCTGCACCTGTATCATCGTGGCCCACAGACTGAGCGCCATCCGCGACTGCGATCAGATCATTGTGATGGATCATGGCAAGATCGTACAGCGGGGTACCCATGAAACACTTGTGAATCAGCCGGGTCATTACCAGCGGCTGGTTACCACCATGTAGGAAGGAGGAAAAGGCCAGATGAGTGAACTTGTATTAAAAGGCGGTCAGATCCTCCTGACAGAAGACCAATCGGTATACCGGGTCGTTTCCGGAACGGCGCTTGTCTATGCCGCCCTGCGGCATGGAGAGGAAACGGGCAGGCGGTATTTCCTGGCCCAGATGGAGCAGGGAGAACGGATTCCCTCCATGCAGTTTGACGATGAAAACGGCCACTGGGTAATCGTAATCTCCGCTATGGGAGAGGTTGTCCTGGAAGCGGCTTCACAGGATCTGGAGGAAGTGCAGCGGGAATTTTCCCGCCGGCTGGATCTGATGGAAACCGGCGGCGGTTTTGGAGAAGACGTGGTGGAACATGTGAATCTGCGTCTGGTTACGGAGGAAGGATATCTTTATTCCGTGTCGGAAGAGCAGAAAAAAACCCGGAGAAAAAGCCTGTCCCTGATCTTCAATCTGTTCCGGAAAAAAAGCAGACAGCTGACGGCGGATCTGTTTCCCGATCCTGTTTACAACGCGGCGGCTTTTCTCTGCAGAGAAAGGCGAATCTCCATTGCGTCCTTTGAGCAGATGCGGGAGGCCTGCGGGCGGAAATTCAGTATAGAAGACATTGCCCGGGTTTCTCACTTTTCATACAGGAAAGTCAGGCTGGAAGATAAGTGGTACCGGAAAGATTCCGGGCCCCTCCTTGTATTCATGGAGGACGGCGGCGAGCCTATGGTGGCCGTTCCGAAAGGAAATTCCAGATATGTGCTGCGGAACGTGGAGACCGGAAGCACCGAGCCGGTCAACGAGGCGCTGGCGGAAAAGCTCAGCGCGGACGCCTATATGTTTTACCGGCCTTTCCCTGCCAAAAAGCTGGGCCTGAAGGATCTGGTGTGGTTCGGCCTGCAGGCGGTGAAGCCGGGAGACATTGTGAATCTGCTTGTGATGGCGCTTTTATCCGCTCTGATCGGGATGCTCCTGCCCTATATGAATCAGCTGATCTTTGACGAATACATACCGCTTGGGGATCAGACCACGCTTTTGCAGGTGGGCGCCCTGATCCTGAGCTTTACCATAGCCAACCTGCTGTTTGCGGTGATCAAAAACCTGTCTGTGTTCCGCTCCGCCAACGCCTGTGAGTATGAGGTGCAGGCGGCCATGTTTGACCGGGTGTACAACCTGCCGGGCAGCTTTTTCAATCAGTACGACAGCGGCGATCTGGGAGACCGGGTCATGGGCGTTGCCACCATGTACAATATTATGTCCAATACGGTGATCAACGCGGTGCTGATGGCGGTGTTTTCCGTGGTGTATCTTTACCGGATGTTCCATTATTCTCCGGCGCTGTCGTGGATGGGACTGTTTCTTCTGCTGATCAACATCGGCTTTGTGGTGCTGATGGGGTTTCTGCAGATCCGGCATGAGCGGGATCTGATCGAGGTCAAGGCAAAGATCCAGGCGCTGATGTACCAGATCCTGGGCGGCATTTCCAAGATCAAGATCGCGGGCGTGGAAGACCGGGCCCTTGTGCAGTATCTGGAGCCTTATTCTCAGTCCAGAAAGACCGTGATCAAAAAGTCCCGGCTGGATAATCTGTCCCTTACCCTGAACGCGGCTATGGGAACGCTGTTTACCATTATATTTTATTATCTGATGGTCTGGAAAGATCAAAAGGTTTCCTTTGGTGAGTTTATGGCTTTTACGGCGGCTTTCCAGTATTTTTCAAATGCTATGGTTTCGGTGGCCACCGCTTTTCTCACCGCCAATCAGATGATCCCCATTTTCCGCAGGGCAAAGCCGATTCTGGAGACGCTGCCGGAATTTGAGGAGGATGTGAAATTGCCCGGAAAACTGGAAGGACGCATTGAGCTGAACAATGTAAGCTTCCGTTATGATGAAGACGGACCGGATATCATTTCCAATATTTCCCTTTCCATTAAAAAGGGAGAATATGTGGGAATCGTAGGATCTTCCGGAAGCGGAAAATCCACGCTGCTGAAGCTTTTGCTGGGATTTGAAAAGCCCACCCAGGGAAAGATCTACTACGACGATCAGGACATTGACAGCCTGGACAAACGGGAGCTTCGCAAGCAGTTTGGCGTGGTGTTGCAGGACGGGCAGCTGCTCAGCGGAAGTATTTTCGAAAATATCGCCATTACCGGCCAGCGTATTACGGAAGAAAAGGTTATGGAGATTGTTAAGATGGTGGGCCTTGAGGAGGACATCGCGCAGATGCCCATGGGCTTAAATACGGTTGTGGCTGAAGGCAGCGGAACCATTTCCGGCGGCCAGCGCCAGAGGATCCTGATCGGCCGGGCCATTGCCAATAACCCGAAGATTCTGTACTTTGACGAGGCCACAAGCGCCCTGGACAATGTGAACCAGGCGCTGGTATGCGAGTCTCTGGAAAAACTCAACGTTACCCGGGTAGTCATCGCTCACCGTCTTAGCACGGTTGTGGACTGCGACCGGATATTGGTTCTGGAAAACGGCCGGCTGGTGGAGCAGGGCAAGTATGATGAGCTGATGAAGCTTGGCGGGCGGTTTTATGAGCTGGCAAGCAGGCAGATCGTCTGATTTTGGAGGCGGATGGGCGTCCGTCTTTGAAAATAATAAGGAGGGAACTGCGATATGGGCGCGATACCGGTTTATATCATGGAGGAGCACAGCGAGGCGTTTTATTACTGGGGGCTTGCCCTGTCGAAAGGGGAGATCCCGAAAACAGGAAATACGCTGTTCCATGTAGATCACCATGACGATCTGGAGGGCGGAGGCTATTTCCATGATTTCACAAAAGAATTTTCCGGTATAGAAGATCGGAAAGAATTTACCTATCAGTATCTGGGAATCGCGGATTTTATCATTCCGGCCATTTATGACGGCATTTTTCAGACCCTCTACAATATGAAAATGCTGAGAAAAACGGACTTTGTCAAACAGTCCAGGGTTATTCTGAGAAGAAGCGAAAACGAGCTGTATATGACAAAGTACATTCCCTTTCTTCACGGACAGTTTAAGGAGGACACAAGTAAAAGATACACGTTTTTTGATTATTATGAGGGAAGCCTTGCAGAGACCGGTATGCTGGAGCAGGTAGTGCTGGACATCGATCTGGATTATTTCTGCTGGGACAACAGCTTAAAGGGGGTTCCGCCAAAACGGATCGAGATTACAAAAGACGCCTACCGGGACTGGCAGGAGAATCCCTATCATCCCCTGCGGATCCTGCCCAAACGGGCGGTTTATGTGGAAGAGGTACAGGGCCGGTATTATCTGCGTTATGAGGAGCCGGATCAACGGCAGGAGATTGCTGACGAAGAGAAAGTCGCCAGGCGGATCGAACGGTTTTTTGAATGGCTGGGAGAGCTTCCCTGGAAGCCGGTTCTCATTGACATTTGCCGGTCCGCCACATCCGGATATATGCCTCCGGAGAGGGTGCGGTTTGTGGAAGAACGGGTGCTGGACGGTCTTTCCGGGCTGTATCAGCTGAAATTCTAAATGGCGTTGTTGGAAAAAGGTTTATGAATGAGGGATGCTATGGAAGAACTGTTGATTGTGACAGACACACAGGACAGACAGATCGGCGTGATGGAAAAGCTGGAGGTGCACCGGAAGGGGCTGCTCCATCGGGCGTTCTCCGTCTTTTTGTTTCGCGGGGACGAAATGCTCATTCAAAAAAGAGCCCGTGCCAAATACCATTCCGGCGGGCTGTGGGCAAATACCTGCTGTTCCCATCCCAGATCCGGCGAGCCGCTCAGAGAGGCAGTACGCCGCAGGCTGAAAGAAGAGGCGGGGATTCAGTGTTCTGTGGAAGAACTCTGTTCTTTTATCTACCGGGCGGAATTTGCCAACGGACTGTGCGAATATGAGATTGACCATGTGTTTGTGGGAGAATATGACGGAGCCTTTCATCCAAACCCTGAAGAAGCGGAGACCATGCGGTATGTCAGCATCGACAGGCTGGAGCGGGAGCTTTTGCAGAATCCTCAGAAGTTTGCCCCCTGGTTTCTGACGGCGGCTCCTATGGCCATTGCCGAGTATAGAAGATATCAGAGCCAGAAGCGCAGGCAGGAAGCGGCTCAGACAGGCCATGAGGTTCTGACCGCCCGTGAGCGGGAAGTGGCGGCTCTGGCAAAGCAGCGTATGAGCATAAGAGAGATCGCGGAGGAATTATACATTTCACCGGCAACAGTAAAAAACATCCTTCATGCCATTTACGGAAAACTGAATGTCAGCGGAAAAAACGAGCTGAAGAAGAAAAATATTTAAGGAGGGGCGGATATGGCTTATGTGAAAGACTTTATAGAATATCTCAATATGGAACGATACGAGCATCTCTTTGACGAAGAATGTCTCCGCCGGATCCAGTGTATCAACGAGGAATACGGGCAGACGGAAAGCCACACTGTCATCCTGGAAGTGAACCTGGCGAAAGAAGCCTGTACCTGCGACTTCTCTATTTATATTGACAACCCTCTGGAGCCGTTTCCGGAGACCTGGCTGGAGTTTGATTACGCCCGGTGCGCCGCGAAAGACAAAGAACCCTGCTTTTTTAAGGAGGTCAGCAATCTGTATGAGGGCGACAATGAGGCGTATCTGTACAGGCAGCAGCTGCCTGATATGATGGGAAAAGAGCTTGCCGAAAAGCTGACGCCCATGTTGAAAAAGTGCCTTGCGGCCATGAAAGATCTGGATACGCCCCCTTACAACGTCGGAGCCATGAATGGCAGGGGGGAACTTTCCAGTCTTCGCCTGTTTACCGAATTTATGACAAGAAAGGCGATTATTGAACTTTTACGCCGCCTTTCCTGGAAAGGTGATACAGAGGCGCTGGATCAATGTCTGGCCCGGCTGGAGTCCTACGGCAGGAAAAAATTCATCATTGACTTTGACGTATATGAGGATCATATTTCAGATAAGATCAGCATCAGCGTGGAGACGGCAGATAAAAAAGAAAAGTCTGTTATCAGGATCCTGGATTATCTGGAACAAAAAGGGCTGTGCCTGCCTGGAAAAAAAGAAGACGTGATCCGCTTTATCCGGGTATTTCCGTTTCCAAAGCCTTTTATGCGAAACGACATCTCTCATTTCAAGTTTTCTTTTGAGGGAGGAAAGGTTACCGGAGCCAAGGTTTATCTGCGGCAGGGCGATCTGTACACGCTGAAGACCTACCGGGCCTGGTATCATCCGGTTGTGATGAATCTGGAGCTCACATCCAGATGTCCCCTGCGCTGCCCTCAGTGCTACTGCGACATGACCCACGCGAAAGATCTGGATTACGAGGCTGCGGTGGAAAGAGTGCGGGAGGCTCAGGCGTGCGGCGTGCGCACTGTGAACTTAAGCGGCGGGGAGACGTTGTGCTGGAAGCCGCTGGATCAGCTGGTGCGGGAATGCAGCCGGCTTGGCCTGGAAACAAATATTGCCATATCCGGTTTTGGATTTGACCGAAAGCGGGCAGAACAGCTGATCGAAGCCGGCGTTACCGGGATTTTCGTGTCGCTGAACGGAAGCACGAAAAGCGTCAATGAAAAAAGCCGGGACGGTTATGAACTGGCCATAAACGCCCTGCAGATCCTGAAAGAGATCGGGTTTCCCAGAACCCGGGTCAACTGGGTTATGCGCCGGGACAACGCCGATGATTTTGACAATATGATCCGGCTGGCGGAAGATTACGGCGTTCATGACCTGGTGGTGATCATGATGAAGCCGGACAGCGGCAAAAGTCTTCCGGGCGTCCCCAGCAAAGAGCAGATGTACGCGGTGGCTGAGAAGATCAGACAGTACAGGGGAAGCCTGAGCATCGTAGTGGAAGAATGCTATTCGCAGCTTCGCGCGATTCTGGCCAACTCCTTTTTGTTCAACCGGAACATCGGACTGGAGAGGGGATGCGGCGCAGGCCGCGACGGGTTCAGCGTGAACGTGGATAATCAGCTGACGCCCTGCCGCCATCTGGAGATCACGGAAGAGTTTGACGGGATCATGGATTACTGGAAACATTCCCCGGTACTTGCCAGACTGCGCCAGACAGAGGATGACATACAGGATCCCTGCAGTATGTGCAGGTTTGCCCGGAACTGCCTGCCCTGCATGGCGATCCCCTGGAATATGAAAGGCGAGCTGGTCATGGGAGATGAAACCTGTCCCGTACAGAGACCGGAAAGAGAAAACTAAAAAAGCGCAAAAAAAGGCGTCCGATTTTGAACTGTACTCCAAAATCGGACGTCTCTTTTTACGATCAGCGGATCACCATCTCCATTCGCGGATGCTAAATATCGCCAATCCGCCTGCAGTGCAGCCGCCGATCATGGCGACAGCCGCAACAGCAAAGGGAATAAGGCCGCCGGCCACATCCTCCAGCTCTTCGTCGGACAATTCTGTGTCTCCGTTTTCAGATATTTTAATCAGAGTTTCCCGGATGGTGTTCAGCTCCTCTTCGGAAAAGTCCAGGCTTTTTTCATGGAGAGCAGCCTGAACTTCCTGGACAGAATCCATTTCCATCAGCTGGTTGACAAACTGTTCATCTGAGAATATTTCTTTGATTTTTTCCATTTTTTTAGTTTGATCTGCCATTGTAATTGGAACCCTCTTTCTAAAATTTTTCTCTGCCTGCCGGTTACCGTTCGGTTACCATCTCCATGCGCGGATGCTCAAACAAACTGTCGGTATCGCTACTGTCGCCGCTGCTATGGCAATTAAGGGAAGAAAACCGCCGGCCACATTCTCCAGCTCTTCGTCGGACAATTCCGCGTCTCCGTTTTCAGTCATTTTAACCAGAGTTTCCCGGATGGTGTTCAGCTCCTCTTCGGAAAAATCCAGGCCTTTTTCATGGAGAGCGGCC
>CANQUC010000028.1 GCA_947626945.1 uncultured Lachnospiraceae bacterium
ATGATATCTGCAATTTTCAAGGTTCTTCGGGGTCTTTTTTTTAATTCCAAGTTTTCATAGATCACTTGACACTACCAGTAATTTTAAAATTCCTTTATTTAATTTTTATGCTTTCCGTTTCGTAGTTATCAGACCAATCATCGTCATTGAAAATATGAAATTTCGTTTCAATGCTTTCAACGATATTCATTGGATATTCTTCTGCTTCATCTCCATAAATTTTCATGCTATCTTTCGCCTTTTTTCCAGGAGCGATTTCTATTGATCCCATGGGGTCTACCATGAAATCATTTATGGAAGTTTCTCTGAATTGTACTGTTAGTGTCTTGCTTGACAAATTTTCTATGGTAAAGTTTACGTCGTAATCGTCGCCATCTTCAGACATTCCGGTATAATGTATGATAACATTTCCGTCTTGATATACGATGGTGTCTTCGGCGTTTTCGCTATCATCTGTTGAAAATTCTTTTAGCAAATCATTTCCGCTTAAAAAATCTTCATAATATTCGTTAATTTTCGCATAGAAATCTCTTCCATCTTCTTCTTCCGGTTTTTTTGAAAAATTTTCATCGCACCAATCTTGTGCGTTTACAGAAACAGACTCACCATCCTCTTGTTTAATTGAAATTCCCAAAGTTGAAATTATATCTTCACCACATTTACAGATAACATGAGCGTCAATTTCTTCAGATTGTAAATTTATCGTTTGGCAATCAACAGCATACATAAGAAAAGCAAATGCCGCTTTCCATTCTTCATCTATAAAGCAGTAGATTGGAAAATGGTATTTTCCATCATCATCAATAGATAATGACATCGAAACTTTTTCTCCATCTGTCCCATATTCTTTTTCGTAAATTTTAGTCCACTCATCTTCTTCCGGTTCTTCTGTTTCTTCAACCGGTTCTTCCGTAAGTTCCACAGATTCAGTTTCTTCTGGTATTTCTTTGTTTTCTTTTGTCTCGTTGCCGCACCCTACCAAAAGCAATGCGCACATTAGCAAAATAATGGCTTTTTTCATAGACTTTTCCTCCCTAGGTATATTTAAAATCGTATGTGTTTTTTATTTTATAATGAACATTATGAGTGTTCCAAAAATTCCTAAAGCCACAAGGACTGTAAAAAATGTTGCCATATTTTGTATTGATGATATATTTTTATATATAGAAAGCAAAAGATAGTCATTCATATTTTTTTCAAAAATTTCGTCTTCTTCTATTGTGTAATAAATATCGTCGTTCTCATCACGATATACATTATATGGAAGCGTTCCAGTTTCCTTATAATATTGCTTAATATTTCTCACTTCATCATCGCCCATAATTTTTACTTTAGCGCCAAGTTCTTTTTTTAATTGTAATATTTCTTGCTGAACATCATATTTCATTTTGATTTTCTCCCTAAGTAATTTAAAAAATCATTTGTATATTTTTTCTTATATTAAAATAAGTAATATAATTGTACCAACAACTTGCAAAACGGCAAGAACAGCGAATAATACCGCGATCTTTTTTATCACCGCAATCTCATCCAGTAAAGAAATCAATGCGTAATCTCTTAAATTTTCTTCTAATTCTTCCTTGTTTTTAATTCTGTAAAATTTCGCCTTTTCATCATCATAATATACATTATCAGGGCAAACGCCGTTTTTTTCATAATATTCAAATGCTTGTTTAGATTCTTCCTGCGATAAATATTTTATTTTTGCCCCGATTTTTTTCTTCACATTTAATAATCTGCTTTTGATTTCTTCTTCTGTGCCATTCATAAAATGCTACTCCCCCTAAGTATTTTTTATCGTATATAACAAGTTGATTATATCAAATTATATTATCATTTGTAAACATATAGATACAAACAAAAATAACAACTTTTCAAAAACTGTTTTCACTCCACTTTCAGATATGCTATATTTTAAACACAAAAGGAAGCAACAGCCTACAGGGTGGTTGACCGAGAATAAGTAGCAAAAGCTTGAAAAAAATAGATTCCACTGATAGAGATCATCAGCGGAATCTATTTTTTTCACTGCTTGTTCGATTTTATAGAATGCCTTTAGAATTTACCTGCCTTAGCAGCTTCCTCAATGGAAACGGCCACCGCTACCGTGGCGCCCACCATGGGGTTGTTGCCCATACCGATGAGACCCATCATCTCCACATGGGCCGGTACGGAAGAGGATCCGGCAAACTGCGCGTCAGAGTGCATACGTCCCATAGTATCTGTCATGCCGTAGGAAGCAGGTCCTGCCGCCATATTGTCAGGATGAAGGGTACGTCCTGTACCGCCGCCGGAGGCAACGGAGAAGTACTTCTTGCCCTGCTCGATACACTCTTTCTTGTATGTACCCGCAACAGGATGCTGGAATCTGGTAGGGTTGGTTGAGTTTCCGGTAATGGAAACGCCTACGTTCTCATGGTGCATGATTGCTACGCCTTCCTGCACATCATCGGCCCCGTAACACTTTACGGTAGCGCGAAGACCTGTAGAATAAGGCTTCTCGTAAACAATGTTCAGTTTTGCTTCTTTGTAGTCGTACTTTGTCTCCACAAAGGTGAATCCGTTGATCCGGGAAATGATCTGCGCCGCATCCTTGCCCAGGCCGTTCAGGATAACCCGAAGCGGTTTCTGACGTACTTTGTTTGCCTTTTCAGCGATTCCGATGGCTCCTTCTGCGGCTGCGAAAGACTCATGTCCCGCAAGGAAACAGAAGCATTCTGTCTCTTCTTCCAAAAGCATTTTTCCCAGATTGCCGTGACCAAGACCCACTTTTCTGTGGTCTGCAACGGAACCGGGAATACAGAACGCCTGCAGGCCCTCGCCGATAGCCGCAGCAGCGTCTGCCGCTCTCTTTGCGCCTTTCTTGATGGCAATGGCCGCGCCTACCGTATATGCCCAGCACGCATTTTCAAAACAGATGGGCTGGATCTTCTTTACCTGATCGTAAACATCCAGGCCGGCATCCTTTGTGATTTTTTCCGCTTCCTCAATGGAGCTGATCCCATAGCTGTTCAAAACAGCGTTGATCTGATCGATTCTTCTTTCATATGATTCAAATAATGCCATGTTTCGTTTCTCCTTTCTTTATTCTACTCTGGGATCGATGATCCTGGCTGCGTCGGCTACACGGCCATACTGGCCTTTTGCTTTCTCCCATGCGGTGTTGGGATCATCACCCTTTTTGATAAAATCTGTCATTTTTCCAAGGGAAACGAACTGATATCCGATCACTTCATTGTCCTCGTCCAACGCAATGCCTGTTACATAGCCCTCAGCCATTTCCAGGTAGCGAACGCCCTTTTCCTTTGTAGCATACATGGTACCCACCTGAGAACGGAGGCCCTTGCCAAGATCCTCAAGTCCCGCGCCGATGGCCAGTCCGTCATCGGAAAAGGCGCTTTGGGTACGCCCGTATACGATCTGCAGAAACAGCTCTCTCATGGCGGTATTGATGGCGTCGCAGACAAGGTCTGTATTCAACGCTTCCAGAATGGTCTTTCCCTGCAGGATCTCCGCCGCCATTGCCGCTGAGTGGGTCATGCCGGAGCAGCCGATGGTCTCTATCAGCGCTTCCTCGATCACGCCGTTCTTTACATTCAGGGAAATCTTACAGGCTCCCTGCTGAGGTGCGCACCAGCCGATTCCATGTGTAAAGCCGGAAATATCTTCAATTTTTTTGGAATGAACCCACTTTCCCTCCTCGGGGATCGGAGCAGGCTCATGCTTTGCGCCCTTTGCGACAGGACACATGTTTTGAACTTCCTTTGTGTAGATCATGTTAAAACTCCTTTCAAGATTGATTTGGTGACTGCGGCACCGGATATTATGTAATTGGATTACATTTTATTTTACATTTTATTTTCTCACAAATTTCATCAGCAGTCTAGTATTTTTTGGTTTTTTGTCCCTGATTTTTCAATTCCCGTCCGGCACGGGGATCTTCAGATACCGGCAAAATACCGCCGCAATCTCCTCCGCACTTTCCCCGGCGCCGTCCTGAAGCCATTTTACCGCCGCGTTGAACAAAGCGCCCATGTACATATACAGCGTGTACCTTTCCACAGAATTCACCGGCATGATCCCCGCAATAGACTCGTGAAACTGATTCAGTTCATCCAGAAGAACGGAGGAGAAGCCGGAACGACACAGATCCAGCACATAACGCCGATACTGTTTAAAATAGTCGAAACAGCGAAGAATGTGGCTATAGGAGCCGGTCTGGGAAAGATCATAATCCGCCCCGCTCCGGAAGTCTTCCAGAACGTCTTCGATCAAAGTCACCGCGATATCCTCTTTGGATTCATAATTGCGGTAATAGGACGCCCTGGCAACGCCGGCCTTTTCCACGATTTCCGTCACTGTAATCTCTCCAATGCTCTTTTGATGAGCCAGGGCGAAAAAAGCGTCTGTGATCTTTCTTTTTACTTCCATGTTTGCTTCTTTTCTCTTATCGGTTTTTCCTTTCATCTGTATCCCCCATGTTTCAAGCCCCGCGCCGGATCAGAACTCATTTTCTGAAACATTTTAATCAAAATTGTCTCACGTTCGGCAATTGTCTCTCCCGCAAAACCATGATACACTTGTATCATATTCCTTGAATCTTTTTGAAATGGAGATTTTTATGCAGGTTGCGATTTTGACAGACACAAACAGCGGTATTCCTGTTTCCGCCGGCAGCGCTCTCGGCATCCATGTGATTCCCATGCCGGTGATCATAGAGGATCAAAGCTATCTGGAAGGCGTCGATATCACCCACGCTCAGCTTTATGACGCCATGAGACAACATAAAAACGTTTCTACCTCCCAGCCCTCGCCGGGCGTTTTGCTGGATACATGGAACCGCCTGCTGAAAAGCGGTTATGACCAGATCGTTTACATTCCCATGTCAAGCGGTCTGAGCACTTCCTGCAGCACTGCCTCCCAGCTGGCGCTTGATTTTCATGGGAACGTGCAGGTGGTGGATAACCACAGAATCTCCGTTACCTTAATGGAATCTGTTTATGACGCGAGGCAATATGTGGCCCAGGGGGCTTCCGCCAAAGAGATCCGCGAAAAACTGGAAGCCCAGGCCTATGAATGCAGCATTTATATTACCGTCAATTCACTGGAATATCTGAAAAAAGGAGGCCGGATCACCCCATCCGCCGCCGCTCTTGCTACTGTCATCAATATTAAGCCGGTGCTTACCATACAGGGCGACAAGCTGGATTCCTACGCCAAAGTACGGGGCATGAAGCAAAGCGAAAAGAAAATGATCGAAGCGCTGAAGCAGGACATCAAGACCCGGTTTTTGGACGTGCCTCCCCAAAAACTGCAGATTGCCACCGCAGGCACCTTTGAGCATGAGGAGGATGCGGAAAACTGGCGTCAGACCGTGCAGAACGCTTTTCCCGATTCCGAAGTCTACTACCGCCCTCTGTCCTGCAGCATTGCCTGTCATGTAGGCGTTGACAGCGCGGGGATCGGATGTATCCGGATCCGGAGATAATGCGCGGTGCTGCCTGTCCCGGCAATTATCGGAAACGCACCTCTGATGCCTCATCTATCTGATAGGCCTCTCCCTCCGCCTGCTTTAAGGTTACATTGTCAAAAACAATCCCCTTTGCATTGCAGATCACAAATCCACCGGCGCACATGGCATCCAGCCGGGCCATCATGGCAGGCACTGAACGGTTCCCCGTATTTTTCATGGTAATCTGACAGTTGGAAAATGTAATATTCTCCACCGGCTGTTCCGGCAGTCCCGCAATGACGCCGGCGCAGGCCGTGGCGTTGACGACCGTAATGTTATTGAGATTCAGATCCCGGATCACAGGCGTTCCCTCATCTACCGGCGCGGGGGCAGGATCGCTGACCCACGGCTGTTTTCCAAGCTTTCCGCAGAAATAATACATGTTGAACACAAAGGGACACATGACGCGGTCCATGAGAATATTGCTGAAAGTCAGCTTTTCCATCTTTCCCCCTCTGCGTCTTCTTGTCTTTAACCGGACGCCCCGGTCCGTATCCTGAAACACGCAGTTGGATACCGTCACATTCCGCACGTCGCCGCTGGCCTCGCTGCCAATGACAACCCCTCCATGACCGTGAACCATATTGCAGTTGGTAATGGTAATGTTTTCACAGGGCCTTAAGACCCGGCTTTCCTCCACTCCGGACTTAATGGCGATACAGTCATCCCCCACGTCAATGAGACAGTCGGAGATGCGCACGTTGGTGCAGGAGTCCGGATTGATCCCGTCAGTATTGGGACTGTCCGGCGGATTGCAGATGGTGATTCCATGGATCACCACGTTTGTGGAAAACAATGGATGTACCGTCCAGGCAGGGGACATGGTCAGGTAAATATTTTCCAGCTTGATATTTTCACATTGTTCAAAATACACCAGGCAGGGTCTGGCTTCTTCCAGGGATTTCTCCCAAATGCGCTCCCACCAGGCACGCCCGTTTCCGTTTAGTCTTCCCTCGCCCCGGATGGTAACGTTCTTTGCCTGATACATGTAGATACAGGGCTTGTACATCAGGCGGGTAATTCCCTCAAAATTTCCTTCCAGAAGCTCATAATCCTCGATCTTGTCCAGAAACGACAGCTCACTGCCGTTGTCCAGATAGAGAGTCATATTGCTCTTCAGTTCAATGGAACGGGTTGGGTAAACTCCCGCCGGCACAAAGAGAGTCCCTCCTCCCCCGGCCTCCAGATCCGCTACCGCGGCGGCAAAGGCATTTGTCCAGTCGCTGCCGTTTTTTGACAGTTGTTCGTACTGCCGGATATTTAAAAATCCATCCATCCTGTTTCTCCTTTCAAAGAACACTCCTTTTAGCCCTGCCGTTTTAATTGCAGGCTGTCTCCTGTCAGTTTCTTGCAAATTCCGAAAGCTCCAGACCCGGATTGCGCTCCAGAGTCATTCCCACGCTCCAGCTGTTTACAAAGAGAAGCAGGGGCCGGTCTTTCAGATCCTTGATCTTTTTCATATCCGATGTGCCGCTTAAATGCTCCAGATCGATCTCTTTGTTTTCGATCCAGCGAATATGCTCATAGGGCAGATTTTCCATACGGATCTCCACATTATATTCATTTTCCAGCCGGTATTTCAGCACGTCAAACTGCAGAACGCCTACCACGCCCACAATGATCTCCTCCATGCCGGTGTGGAACTCCTGGAAAATCTGAATAGCGCCCTCCTGGGCGATCTGGGTGATTCCCTTTACAAACTGCTTCCGCTTCATGGTATCCACCTGGCGCACCCGGGCGAAATGCTCCGGGGCAAACGTGGGGATTCCTTCATAGGCAAATTTTTTTCCCGGAGCGCAGATGGTGTCTCCAATAGAAAAAATACCGGGATCAAATACGCCGATAATGTCTCCCGCATAGGCCTCGCTGATCACTTTCCGCTCCTGGGCCATCAGCTGCTGCGGCTGGGAAAGGCGCATCTTCTTTCCGCTCTGCACATGATAAACTTCCTTTCCGGCGTCAAAATACCCCGAACAGATCCGCATAAATGCGATCCGGTCTCTGTGGGCCTTGTTCATATTTGCCTGGATCTTAAAGACAAAGGCGCTGAAATCCTCTGAAAACGAATCGATCTCCCCCTCATCGGACATTCTGGGCAGGGGCGGCATGGACATTTGCAGAAAATGCTTCAGAAATGTTTCCACACCAAAGTTGGTCAGCGCGGAACCGAAAAATACCGGTGAAAGCTCTCCTTTCCTCACAAGCTCCAGATCAAACTCCGCGCTTGCGCCGTCCAGAAGCTCCGTTTCTTCCAGCAGCTGCCCGTAAGCGTCCTGTCCCAGCAGTCCGGGAAGCTTTTGATCCTCCAGAGAGACATGCTGTTCCGTTCCTTCCTTTGTGCCCCGCTCCGTGCCGGAAAACAGCAGAACCTCTTTCGTATTTCTGTCATATACGCCCTTGAACGCCTTTCCGGATCCGATGGGCCAGTTGATGGGACAGGTGGCGATCCCCAGCTCCTTTTCAATATCGTCCAGAAGATCAAAGGTATCCTTTGCCTCCCGATCCATCTTGTTGATAAAGGTAAAAATGGGGATATGCCGCATAACACATACCTTGAACAGTTTTCTGGTCTGAGCTTCTACACCTTTGGAAGCGTCAATGACCATAACCGCGGAATCCGCCGCCATCAGCGTCCGGTAAGTGTCCTCAGAAAAGTCCTGATGTCCCGGCGTGTCCAGAATATTGATGCAGTAGCCCTCATAATGAAACTGCAGCACGGAAGAGGTCACGGAGATTCCTCTTTCTTTTTCAATCTCCATCCAGTCGGATACCGCGTGCCGGGCCGTTGCTTTTCCTTTTACGGAGCCCGCCAGATTGATGGCGCCGCCGTAAAGCAGAAATTTTTCCGTCAGGGTGGTTTTTCCCGCGTCAGGATGGGAAATGATCGCAAAGGTTCTTCTTGTCTCTATTTCATGATGCAAATCTGCCAAATCCATTCCTCCAGTCAGAAATCTATAGGCTCTTATTTTATTGATTTGCGGACATCAGATTCCGCAAAAAAGACCGCCCCGCCAGCTGTTTTTCCACACCGAAATAATCCAGCACCGTAGCGGCTATATCTCCAAAGGAATCTCTGACGCCGAGATCCACACCCGGGATCAGATTTTGTCCCCAGGCAATCAGAGGCGTGCATTCCCTGCTGTGATCTGTGGATTCGGTGGCAGGATCGCAGCCGTGGTCAGCGGTGATCAGCAGGAGATCTTCTTTTCTGAGATTTTCCAGTATCCGGGGCAGCTGCCGGTCAAAGGCTGACAGGGCCTTTGCGTAGCCGTCCACGTCATTTCTGTGTCCGTAGACCATGTCGTAATCCACCAGATTCACAAAACACAGCCCACTGAAGTCTTTTTTCATATATTCCAGGGTACGCCGGATTCCATCCTGATTATCCGTTGTGCGGACAGATTCCGTAATACCCTTTCCCGCAAAAATATCATTTATCTTTCCTACGCCGATCACGGACAGACCGGCCCCGGCAAGCACATCGCACATAGTCTCCCCCGGCGGTTCCAGGGAAAAATCGTGACGGGCCGCTGTCCGGACAAAGCTTCCCGGTTTTCCCGCAAATGGCCTGGCAATGACTCTGCCGACTCCGTCATCTCCCGTCAGGAGCCCCCGGGCAATCCGGCAGTATTCATAAAGCTGATCCACCGGCACGATCTCCTCATGTGCCGCGATCTGAAATACGCTGTCCGCGGAAGTGTATACGATCAGATCGCCGGTCTCCATATGCCGGATGCCGTAGTCCTTGATTACCTCTGTTCCGGAATAGGGCCGGTTGCACAAAACGCCCCTGCCGCAGGCTTTTGAAAACGCCATTATGATCCTGTCCGGAAAACCCTTTGGATAAACCGGAAGCGGCTTTCTGGAGATCAGGCCCGCGATCTCCCAGTGGCCGATGGTGGTGTCTTTTCCTTTGGACGCCTCCCGCATTCTGGCATAACAGCCTTTTGGATTTTCCGCGGCAGGCCCGCAGTCCACCCCTTCGATGTTAAACAGCCCCAGCTTCTGCATGTTCGGCATAGAAAACCAGGGACTTTTCGCGGCGGAAGCCAGGGTATTGCTGCCCGCGTCTCCATATTCCGCCGCGTCAGGCGCCCCGCCGATTCCGACGCTGTCCAGAACGATCAAAAAAATTCGCTTCATATCATAATCCCCATTCCGGAGCGTTGCAAATAGCCAAACGAAGGGACTTCGTTTTGTGAAACAATCAGCACATCGGTGTGATTTTTCAAACTATTCTCCATCACTGAATTGATCTCAAAACAAGGCTGCCGCAAAGCCCTCCCCATCCGAAGCGTATTTTGCAGCAGCCCCTTTTCATCCTCTTGTCAGCCAAGCACCGTTTTTCTGAAAAACTGTGTCAGCCGATGCAGTTCTTCCACTTCCAGCCTGCGGCTTCCCGTAAGCTCCGCCATATCTCTGGAGCGGCTGGAAATTTCCATGGGAACTCCCTCCAGATTCATATGATACTTTGCGTTTACCGGATAACACTGACATTCGATCACGGAAGCAAGTCCCACAAAATCCTGCACCAGCTGTGCTTTTTCGGGATCCCGGTCGTAATTGGCGCAAAGCCACCCGTACAGATCTGAATGAAAGTTCGCCATGACGCCGGAGAATCCTGCGCAGCCCATTTTCAGGCTTTCCAGTATCGTGGCGGAATTGGCGTTGAAAATCTTGAGTTCTGTTCCCTGAACCGCCTGCAGCTTTGCCTGAAGCTGGGAAAGATCACAGCAGGTATCTTTCAGAAACTGAAACCGTCCCGTATCCGCGCACCATTTCAGCGTCTCGGGGGACACCAGGCGTTTAAAGGGGTAGGGACATTCATAAATGCCAAAGGTCCCGTCCGGGATCCGGTCGATGAGGTATTCAACATTTGCCCGGAAAACCTGTTCGTCCTCCTCGGGCTTGGCGAACTGATTGGAGATAAACACATAAGAGGAAACGCCGGCGTCAAGCACTGCCTTTGCCTCTTCGATCTGATCCTCCCTGGAATCGGCCACATGTCCGGACGCAATGACTCCCATATGCTTAGGCGTGTTTTCCACCACAAACTTTGCCAGCGCAAGCCGCTCCTTTTTATCCAGGAAAAACATCTCACTGGACTGGCAGACCGCGAAAATACCGGCAACTCCCTGTCTGTCATACCATTCAATAATCCTCAGAACGGCGTCGTAATCAATTTGATTGTCTTTTGTGTAAGGTGTGATCATGGTCGGCCACACACCATTTGCGATTGTTCCCATCTCTTATACGCTCCTTATCTGTTCTGTTTTTCTCTCCCTGCCTGCGCGTGCGGAGGCGTTTTGTCTGCAATGCGCCGCAGCCTGCCGAAATACGGCATTTGCCCCGCTTATCCCGGCGGTATAAGGCCTCAAACATATAGGTATATTGTAATATAATCCCCCTGAACATTCAAGTAGAAATTGGCGATTTTCACGCTTGTATTCCAGGGGCAAATCATGTATGATTGGTTTATCATGACAATAGACTGTGAGGTACGCCATGAATGCGCTTACAGATAAACTGACTTCTATTGTAGGACCCGAACAGATTCGGATAAACGAACCGATGTCTTTACATACTACTTTTCACACGGGCGGTCCGGCAGACTATTTTGTGATGCCCCGGACACCGGCACAGCTTTCCGGGCTCCTTGCCTTTTCCAGAGAATGGGATATTCCCTGTTATCTCATAGGCAACGGCAGCAATCTTCTTGTAAGCGACAGGGGCTATCGGGGCATCATCATCCAGCTGTTTCAAAATTACAGTGATATCCGCGTCCATGATCACCGGATCACGGCGCAGGCAGGGGCGCTTCTTTCCAGAATCGCCGCCGCCGCGCTGGACGCTTCTCTGTCCGGCTTTGCATTTGCCGCCGGGATCCCCGGCACTTTAGGCGGAGCCTGTGTAATGAACGCCGGCGCGTACGGCGGGGAAATGAAAGATGTTCTGGAATCCGTCTCCCTTATGGAGGAGGACGGACGCGTTTCAACCCTTTCCGCCAAAGATCTGGGGCTTGGCTACCGCACAAGCAAAATTGCCCGAAACCGGCAGATTTTGCTGGAGGCTACCATTGCGCTGACTCCCGGAAACGCCGATGAGATTCGTTCCGTCATGGCGGATCTGGCAAAGAGACGCAGGGAAAAGCAGCCTTTGGAATATGGCAGCGCAGGAAGTACTTTCAAACGTCCTCCCGGATACTTTGCAGGCAAGCTGATTCAGGACTGCGGTCTCAGGGGTTATTCCATGGGAGGCGCTTCGGTTTCCGAAAAGCACTGTGGCTTCATCATCAATCAGGATCACGCGTCCTCTGATGATATTTACCGTCTGATCCGGCATGTCCAGGAAACTGTTTTACGGCAGTTTCAGGTGGCTTTGGAACCGGAGGTCAAATTACTGGGTGAATTTTAGACATATTTTCTGCAAGATTGCCGCATTCTATAGGCAAAGGGGATGATTTTTTGCGTTTTCTCATCATCACCGGCATGTCCGGAGCAGGTAAGACTACTGCGCTGAAAGTATTGGAAGACATCGGATATTTTTGTATCGACAACCTCCCTGTCTCCCTGATGATTTCTTTTGCCCGGCTTATTCACTCTCCCGGTTCAGACATGGATAAGGTGGCGGTGGGCATTGACATCCGCAACGGCCAGGCGCTGGATCAGCTGGAAGATACCTTTTCCCAGCTTCAGCATCTGCAGATTCCCTATGAGATCCTGTATCTGGACAGCAGCACGGAGGTACTTGTGCAGCGCTTCAAGGAAAGCCGCCGCAGCCATCCTCTTTCCCAACAGAGCCGCATTGAAGAAAGCATCGCAAGGGAGCGGCACAAAATCGCCTTTTTAAAAGAACGGGCCGATTATATTGTAAATACAAGCAATCTGCTTACCCGACAGCTTCGCGCACAGCTGGAAAAGATTTTTGTCATGGACAGTCATTTTCAGAACCTGATGGTCACCGTAGTTTCCTTTGGCTATAAATACGGTCTTCCCGCCGACGCGGATCTGGTCTTTGACGTGCGGTTTCTGCCCAATCCCTATTATGTTCCGGAATTAAAGCACAAAACCGGCAACGACAGGGAAGTACAGGATTTTCTGACTGCCTCCGGCAGCTACGGTCCTTTTTTGCGGAAGCTTTTTGATCTGATTGATTTCCTGATTCCAAACTATATTGAAGAGGGCAAAACCTCCCTTGTGATCGCCCTGGGGTGCACAGGAGGCAGACACCGCTCCGTCACCCTTGCCAACGCTCTTTATGACCATCTCCGCGGCATGAGCGGCATTGGCGTGGGAATTGAGCATCAGGACATTGAAAAGGACTGAAAAAGGATTCCGGATCAGGAGTGATCATCATGTCATTTTCCAGTGATATCAAAACAGAACTGTCCAGAGAAGTGAGCAGACGCCGCCACTGCCAGCTGGCGGAGCTTGCCGCCATGATCAGCTTTGGAGGGCACATCTCCATAAAACCCTCCGGCTGCAGGATCGTGATGCAGAGTGAAAATCTGAAGGTGGCAAAAAAATACTGTACTTTATTAAAAAAGTGTTTTAATATATATTCGGAAATTGTGGTCCGCACTTATTCTTCCCAGAGAAGATCCAGAACGTACATTTTATATATCGGCAACCAAAAGGACTGTCTCCGTATACTGCAGGCATTGAAGTTCATTGATGCCCACCATACTGTGCAGTCTTTTCATACGTTTGTCAATCCGCTTCTGATCCAGCAGACCTGCTGCAAGCGGGCTTTTCTCCGGGGCGCCTTTCTCACCTCCGGCTCCATGAGCAATCCCAGAAGATCCTATCATCTGGAAATCGTCTGTGACAGAGAAGCGCAGGCACAGGGGCTGCAGGAGCTGATGCGGGGGCTTTCCTTTAACGCGAAGACCGTTCTCAGGAAAAAACAGTATGTGGTTTACATCAAAGAAGCGGAACAGATCGTGGATATGCTCAATCTGGTGGAAGCACATGTGGCCCTGATGAATTTTGAAAATATCCGCATTCTCCGGGATATCGCCAATCAGATCAACCGGCGGACCAACTGTGATGTGGCCAACAGCCAGAAAACCGTTACCGCGTCTGCCAGACAACGGGAAGATATTCTGCTGATTGAAAAAAAAGCGGGGCTGTCTTCTCTTCCGGAAAACCTTCAGGAAATCGCCACGCTCCGGCTGCAGAATCCGGAACTGCCCATTAAGGAACTGGGTGCGCTGCTATCCCCTCCCATCGGAAAATCCGGTGTTAACCATAGATTCCGCAGACTGAGTCAGATTGCGGATCAATTAAGAGGATAAGGAGAGAAAAAAATGCAAAAATCAATTCAAGTTCAGTTGCCTTCTGACGCGGATGCAAGACCTGTTGCCATGCTGGTGCAGATCGCAAGTCAGTACGAAAGCAAGGTCTATCTGGCAACAGAAAACAAAACCATCAATGCCAAAAGCATTATGGGCGTAATGTCCATGGCGCTGAATAACGGAGATACCGTTACGGTTTCCGCCACAGGGCCTGATGAGGAAGCTGCACTTACCAATGTTACCGGCTATTTAAGTGGGGAACAGCATCATGGTCATTGATTTTCATACGCATATTTTCCCGGACACCCTTGCACCGAAAACCATTCCCTATCTTGCCGGTCTTTCCGGCGTCGCGCCCTCCACAGACGGTACTTTTGGGGGCCTGACGGCGTCTATGGCCGCCGCGGGCATTGATTACAGCGTGGTTCTGCCTGTAGTCACAAAACCCCATCAGTTTCAGAGCATCCAGAACTTTGCCGCGAAGATCAATCAAAAAGACGGCGTCATCTCATTTGGCGGCATTCATCCCGACTGCGATGAACCGGAAGAAAAGCTGGCCTACATCGCCTCTCTCGGGCTGCGGGGCATCAAGCTGCATCCTGATTACCAGGGAGTCAACGCTGATGACCCACGGGTGATACGCATTGTCAACGCTGCCCTGAAAAATCATCTGATCGTTGTGTTTCACGCGGGCATTGACATTGGACTTCCGGAGCCAAACTACTCGACTCCCCGGATGCTCCGCCACATGCTGTCCGCTTTGGATCAGCCCCTTGCCGCACCTGCGGACGCCAAAAGCGGCGCTGTTGTATTGGCCCATACCGGCGGTTTCCGCCTGTGGGATGATGTAGAAGAACTGCTTGTGGGACAGCCTGTCTATTTTGACATCAGTTTCAGCACACCTGAGCTGTCAGATGAACAGTTGATCCGGATCATCCGCCGCCACGGCGCTCATAAGATCCTGTTTGGAACCGACTGTCCCTGGGGTAATCAGAAAGCTTATCTGGAGCATATCCGCTCCCTTCCCCTTACTGAAGAAGAAAAAGAACAGATTCTATGGCAGAATGCCGCTGATCTGTTGGGAATTTAAAAAAGGATGCTGCGAAACAAAAATTGTTCCCCGCAGCATCCTTTTTATCAATTTTCCTGCTGTTCCCCGACTGTTGAAATCACAATGTTGTTTCCCGCGCTTCCCGTTTTACGCTTTACAATATCTTCAATCTGGGCCAGCTGCGGATCCGTCAGCTCCTGCTGGTTCACTACCACGTCCACCGACGTATCCGTAATGCTGACGATCACATCTGTAAATCCCTTTGCCTGCAGAAGTGTTTCCGCGGCCACTTCTTTTTCAGCCTTTTCCGTCATTTCCAGCATGCCGTTGACAGCCTCCTGGCGCTGCGCCTCTGTAACCGTACCGCTGTCAATGATCTCCTGGAGGGTTTCCTTGTTTTTGGAGCGCACCTGATCCCGGTTCATTTTGGCAGAGGCGACCACACCGACTCCGGTAGCCGTCATCACTGCCTCGCCGGGCGTTTCCGAAGACTGTTCTACCTGCTCTGCCAGATCTTTTGTCTCATCCGACGGGTTCTCCGTGCCGGCTGCGGGAAGCTCCGAACCCTCTGCCAGATCTTTGATCTCATCCGCCTCCTCCTCATTTGCCACAAAAATATCCGGTCCCTCGCCGTTTTCCAAAAGCTCCTGGGCCTCCAGATCTTCCTGGGAAAGATCCATCAGCTGATCTTCTTCCACAGCCGCGTCTGAAAGCGCCTTTGAACTTTCTTCCGGATCCATTTCTTTTCCTGCAAAATTCAAATATCCGGCAATGGCGATCATCAGCGCCAGGGCAGTGATAATGATCTGGTTTTTCTGAAACAACCGTTTTTTGGTTTCTTTTTTCATGGTCACCCTTCCTTCATCCTTACTATCTTGATTTTATGCGACTCTATGGAAAATAATGCCATTACCGCTTCCGTAATGTTCTGCCGCACAACAGGATCCTCTCCGCCCTCCGCCACTACCAGAACGCCCTTTACGGCCGGAGAGATTTCTTTGACAATATAGGGAACTGTTCCCTCATCCGATTCCGCATACACGGTTTCCTCCGAGTTTTCATCATGTTCCTCTCCCGATTCCGCCGATTCTGCGCCGGAAACTGACCTTGTGCTGTTTTTGTCCTTTGCCACCACCTGCTCCGCCGAAGATTTCATGGTGATTAAAACCTCCACCTTTCCGGCGCCGTCCATTCTGGAAAGAATTTCCTCCATTCGCTTTTCCAGATATTCTCCATAAGATTTTTTTTCTTCTGTTTTGTCCGTTACAAGAGTTTGCTCCCCTTTTTCCTGATCCTTCTGTGAGTCCTTTTTTTCCGTGCTTTTTAGGGGCAGCGCCAACACCATCAGCAACACGCCCAAAATAAACACAATTGCCACATGTTCCTTTTTCAGCAGTTTCAAGCCTTTCCATTTCATTGCCAGCACCTACCCTATCCTGATCTGAATTTTAGACGCAGGGATCTCATAGACATCCTGCAGCATAGCTTGTATACGCTTTTGTTCTTTCTGTCTGCTTTCCTGATCGACAAAGGATTTTCCCTCCAGCCGGAGAGAAATCTGCCGGATCCCGTCTTCTGAAAGCGTTACGTCTGCCTGTACCCCGGAATATCCCTGATCCGACAATTGCTCTCTGATATGGTTTTCCACCTGCTGCTCGTAAGCGTCATAGATCATCTCCTGCCCCGCCTCCCCAATCTCCGAAAGCACCCGCTGCCGTTCCTGTTTTTCCTGCCACTCTACAGCTTTCTGATAAATGGTATCCACCATATGCTCGCTGCCCAGCAGTCCGGCAACAGGTTCCATGACGATCAGGATCAGCAGCAGTCCCGTAAATAGCTGCACATATTTTTTATACTGATTGTCAGGCAGCAGATTCATTACCGCCGACACCAGAATGACATAAACCACAATGGTTTTCACCCATCCCAGCACCTGATCTGCCATTTTGGCCGCCTCCTTATCCCATTCCTATGTTTGTAGATGCCGTCAGCACCGCAATGCTCAGCAGAAACAGAAAGCAGGTGATCAGAAGTGTCCGAAGCAGCATGGCCGCTCCCTCCCGGGCAAATCCGATACATTTCAGAATCCGCTTATCCACAATGGGCTGGATCAGCGCCCGGGACAGCTGATACAAAAGCACATAGATCCCCAGGCAGGCCGCCGGGGTCAGACAGACCAGAACCAGTATGACAAGCGCTGCCGCGCCCATACCATTCTTGATCAGAATACCCGCGCCGATGGCCATTTCCGTCACTCCGTTGATGGCATTTCCCACGCCCGGAATTGACATCAGCGTCTTATGAATGGCAGCGGATTTAAAGCTGTCGATAAACGGAGCGATCAGTGCCTGAATCAGCTGAAATCCGATGACCAGACCGATAATGGACTTTAACGACCACTGGATCAGGGTTTTGATCAGCTCCGCGGTCTTGGAAAACAGATCCTCTTTTGAAATGTGATTGACCACACCCAGTATGACATACACCCTGATCAGCGGCAGCAAAAGCTTCAGGATCACCCAGTCCACCAAAAAGACCAGGAACAGGAAAAATTCATAAAAGATCACTGCCGTGGTGCCTCCTCCTGCCGCTGCCACGATCAGCATATAAGCAGGCATCATCACTTTTACAAAAGCCAGTACCTTTTCTACAGTTTCCGCGGCTATGGCCGCCGCCCTGGAAAAGGAGCTCATCAGCAATGCCAAAAGGATCAGAAACACAACATAAAAGCCAATGTCCGATACCTGTCCGTTTCCAAACACTGACGCAAGCATGGTAAACATTGCCGACAAAACAGACAGTATGAGTATTTGCGTCAGGATCCCTTTTGCTCCTTTCAGATTGCCAAACACGCCTTCATTGATGAGTTTTTTCAAAAAATCGCCGTTCAGCTTCAGATTTCCGGAAGCAAGATCGTCCATCAACTGGCGAAAGCTGAAGTCATCCCTGCCCAAAAGCTCCTCAACCACATCATCGATCTCTTCATAATCAATCTCAGGAAGCTTTGGCTCCGCCAGGTCTTCTGCCTGCGCTGTCTGCGCTTTGCCGGTCAAAACGCAGATCGCAGTCAGTAACAGGACCGCAGTCAGAATCTTTTTCTTCATAGCAGCTGTTCTATTGTTTCAATCAGCGCCATAAGCACCGGCATACTTACGGCAAGTATGGAAAGCTTTCCAAATGTTTCAATCTGGTGAGCCACCACGCTGTGTCCGGCATCCTTACACAGTCCCGCGCCAAAATCGCAGATATAGGTGATCCCCAGCATTTTCAAAAGTGTGGCGATATAGGCGGAATTGATGGAGATCAGATTTTGAATCTGATTGATCATCTCCAGTACCGTTTCCAGTCTTGTCACCGTCCAGGCACAGATGACAAGTCCCGTTGCCAGAGAAAGATGCACTGCGTGGCCCGACTTGTTTTCTTTCAGTTGAACTGCCAAAAGCACTCCAAGGATGCCGATCACGGCAATTTTAATTACCGTCAAATTCTCTTCCCTCCCGCAAAGCCATTGTGGCGCGGCGCAGCGCCAGCCATCGGCAGTTTATAAGGAAAACAGCCGCTGGATCGTCTCAAACAGATCGTAAATATAAGGCAGCAGCCAGAACAGCACCAGCAAAAGTCCCGCAAGACTGGCCAAAAATGCCTGATCGTCCCTTCCGCTGTGTTTAAGAACCTGTCCCAGTACCGATACCAGAATCCCCACTGCGGCAATTTTAAAAATAATGCTTACACTCATGGCTTCCTCCTCTAAAATAGCAGCACTGCCACGAAAATGCCTCCCAAAATGCCTGCCCAGCGGCACAGCCGCCCTTTTTCTTTCAGACCTGCCGCTGCTTCCTGCTCTTTTTGCTCCAGCTGCTCCAATATCAAATTCAGGATATTCAACTGCATTTCCTTATCCAGATAGCCAAGCTGCTTGCCAAAATCCGCCATCCATTCCACCTCCTCCTTTGTAAACAGGCTGACCGGCAGCTGCCGCCTCACCTGGTCGGACCAGATCTCCCCAAGAGACTGTTCTGACTGCGCTAAAAGGGCCTGTCCTGTCTCCTCAAACAGGGCGGAAAAAGGCGGCGCGCTCCGGTGCCGCATTGCCAGGAACGCTTCCGGCAAGGTGGCGTTTGCAAAGCGGATTTCTCCCCGGATCATCATAAAGCACCGCTTAAATTCTCCAAGCAGCCTGGACTTTTCTTTCCACTCGCCTGCAAGACAGCCGCTGAACAGACAGGAGGATATGCAGATCAGAAAAGCGCCCGCCCATTTTAACATTCTCTTTCACTTCCTTTCACACTGTCAAAAAGAGTTTTGCCGTCCCGGTCATAGACGGCCTGCAATGTACCGATCCTGTCATGATCCAGCAGCAGATACCGCTCAAACATTCCCTCTCCCATCAATTGGCGAAACAGGGGCTTTTGCCTGATATCCTCCATTGAGCTGCCATGAACTGTGGCAAGCAGCCTGCAGCCGCAGTAAAACGCGGCGCGGACCGCATCCGCGTCTTTCATATCCCCGATTTCGTCTACCGCAATAATATCCGGAGCCATAGACCGGATCAGCATCATAATTCCCTGCACCTTTGGACAGCAGTCCAAAATATCCGTTCGGATTCCAATATCATTTTGTGGGATTCCCATATAACAGCCGCCAATCTCCGACCGCTCGTCCACCACGCCTACATTTTTTCCAGGAATATTGGCCGTTCCATTAGAAAACTGACGGATCAGATCCCGCAAAAGCGTCGTCTTTCCACACCTTGGCGGCGAAATGATCAGTGTGCTCAAAGGCTCCTTTCCCTGCCGCACATACCGCATCACCGGGTCCGCGCTGCCTTTGATCTGATGCGCCAGCCGGATATTCATAGCTGAAACATATTGAAAACTTCTGACCGCGCCGTTGTCCGTCACAGCCCGTCCGCAGATTCCCGCCCGGTGCCCGCCTGCGACAGTCAGAAATCCGTGTCTGACCTCGTCCTCATAAGCGTACAGGGAATAGGAAGAAAAAAGCTGCAGCGTCTCTCTCAAATCCTGCTCCGCAATGCTGTATGCGCTTTGCAGATCCTTTGTCAGGCCGCCGCAAACTCCCACCGCGGACTCGTTGCCGTCATACCACACAAATAAAGGGCTGCCTGTCCTGAGGCGGATTTCCTGCAGCTTTTCAAAATCCATCGGGGTCTGCTCCAGGGCCTTTCTGATTCCCGGCGCGAAATAATGAAACAACTCCCTGTTTGCTCTCATGGTTTTCCTCCGCTCCAAGCGGTAGTCTGATACATTCCGGTTGTCCGCTCTTATCTCAGTATATGAATCCGAGTATTCTTTAGAACAAAAATGAATCTGCTTTTTATGTCCGCCCTTTGGAATACATCTTTTTGTTTGAATTTTGTCCAAAATATTTGTATGTTTCTCTTGCAATTTCCTGTCAGATCCTGTATAATTTTGCCAAACACAAAAGAATAACGCACTACACAAAAGATGATTCCAAAAAGCAAACAAACAGCCGGCGAAAGCTGCCTGCTGTTTGTTTTGGGAATCATTTTTTTATTGCGCAAATTCTGTGTGAAATGGTGCGGTTTACCAGACAAAACCAATTTTATTAATGTAGCCTGCAAATAAAAAGTCAAGGCTAAAATGAAAGGAGAAACTCTATGTCTTACGAAAAATTTCTTACGGATCTTTCCGGCATTATGGAACAAAAGATAACGGAGGCTGTTGCGCCGCTGAACGAAAGGCTGCAGGGCCTTGAAAAGCACATAGAAGAATTAAAGGAGGAAACTGCAGACCTGAAAGAAGAACTATCCGTTCTCAGGGAAGATCTAACTGCTCTTAGAAAGGAAGTTGGCAGTATCCAAAACGATGTTGACTCTGTCAAGGAAGATCTGGCTGCTCTCAAAGTGGAAATGAATTCTTTCAAGGAGGATCTTGCTACTCTCAAGGAGGAAATGGCTTCTTTCAGGGAAGATCTGGCTTCTCTCAGAGAGGAAGTTTGCAGCATCCGAAATGACGTTGACTCTGTCAAGGAAGATCTGGCTGCTCTCAAGGAGGAAATGGCTTCTTTCAGGGAGGATCTGGCTGTTCTCAGGAAAGATTTGACTGCCCTCAGAGAGGAACTGACTGCCCTCAGAGAGGAACTGGCAGCCGTTAAGGAAGATCTCTTTGTCACTAAACTGCATATTGAAAATGTCACAGACAACAATATTCGCCTTCTGGCAGACCATTATCTGGCCGCTGCAAACAGATACGAACAGGAAAGTGAAAAAATAGAAGCCATGCAGACAGACATCAAGATCATTAAAAAAGTGGTTCGCAGCCACAGTGAAATATTAAACCAGATCGCATAGCATCCGGCTCATCCCTGGCGGTGCATCATATGCAGAATCAAAGCTGCGCTTTCTAAAGCACATAAGCGGATTTTGCATTTGGTGCACATGATCCGGGGAAACCCGGCTGGCAGGCCCGGCTTTCTAATCTTCCTCTCTCATTGAAAGATTTCGGACAGTTTCCCTTACTGTTAAAAGAAAAGGAGGCGCTACGCTAAGCTCGTCCACGCCCATTCTTAAAAACGTATCCGTAAGGGTGAGATCCGCCGCCAGCTCACCGCAGATTCCCACCCAGATGCCATTTTTATGGGCATTCTCTGTCACCATACGGACAGCCTCCAAAACAGCCGGATGGCGGGGATCATAAAATTCCTCCAGCTCCGGATTCTGCCTGTCAGAGGCCAGCATATACTGGGTAAGATCATTGGTGCCGATACTGAAAAAATCCACTTCCTTTGCCAGCCGGTCACTGATCATCACCGCGGCGGGGGTTTCAATCATAATCCCAATCTGCGGATCTCCATAGGCAATCTGTTCTTTCTCCAGTTCTTTTTTTACCTGCTCCAGTATGCTCCTGATCTGCTGCACCTCATTTACGGAAGTGATCATCGGAAACATAATATCCAGATCTCCGTAAATACTGGCGCGCAAAAGGGCCCTCAGCTGTACTTTAAAAATTTCCGGCTCTTTCAGGCAGATGCGGATAGCCCGATAGCCCATGGCCGGATTTTCTTCCGGTTTGAAGTGAAAATAATCTATTTTTTTATCAGCGCCGATATCCATTGTACGGATAATGACCTTTTTGCCACGCATTTTTTCCAGCACCGTCTTGTAGGAATCAAACTGGGCTTCCTCCGACGGATAATCGTCCGTTTCCAGATAAAGGAATTCGCTGCGGAACAGACCGATCCCTTCCGCGCCGCATTCCAACGCGCTGTCTGCCTCTTGTACGCTGCCAATATTAGCGTATAAGCGGATCCGCCTGCCGTCCCTGGTAACGGTAGGCATGCCTCTTAATTCCTCTAAAAGCTTTTGTCTCCTGCTTTCCTGTTCTATTTTAGACTTTATCTGATTCAGATAATTTTGATCCGGCGCTACCGTCACCATACTTTCATATCCGTCTACCACGCAGAGTTTTCCGTCCCATGACCTGTCGATCTCAATCCCTGTCACTGCCGGAATATTCATTGCCCTGGCCAGAATTGCCGTATGAGAATTAGACGAACCTTTTCTTGTTACAAACGCCAGGACCTTTGACCGTTCCAGCTGAACCGTCTCACTTGGAGAAAGGTCTTCCGCCACGATCACAGACGGCTGTTCCAAGCGATCCGGGCCCGCCTTACAATTTCCAAGCACGGCAAGGAGCCGCTCTGTCACATCTCTGAGGTCGGCGGCTCTGGCCCGGATAACAGCGTCATCTGTCTTTTCAAGCAATTTTTCAAAGTGTTCTCCGGAGGCAGTCACAGCATATTCCGCATTGACGTGCTGTTTTTGGATCGTACTGCAAACCAGATTTCCAAACCCTTCGTCCTCCAGAAGTGCCTGATGAGCCAGAAAAACAGCTGCGCTGTCCTCACCCGCCTGTTGCAGAGCTTTTTGATATATCTCAGACAACTGCGCAAATACAGCTTGTTTTGCCTCTGAAAAACGGCGCAGTTCCCTCTCAACATCCCGCACCTGCTGCCTGTTGCCACTGCGCGATGGCCTTTCATAATAATATACCGGTCCCACTGCAATCTTTTGTAAGAAAGATCTGCCTTTATACTGTTCCATCCCATCACCCTCAAAAGATTATCCTAATTCAGATTTTACGGATTGCCCTGTAAAAAGTCAAGCTTTTGCCGTCTGCCTTTCCTTTTTGACAAACCGATGGAGAGATGGACCTGTCAGACCTTTACCCTGTCATGTTTCCGCCTGTGAAACCCCGCAGCGGCAAACAAAAAAACAGATCCCAAAATGCCACTGCGCCGGTTACGCCCTTAGCAGTCGTCGGTTCCGTCCGACAAAGCTTCCCAAATACAGTCCGCGATCTCTTCCTTTGAAATCGCTTCTCTGGAAAACTGCCGGAGCAGCCGGGCAAATACAGACATGCGCACCTGAAAATCACTGGAATTGACCTGCTGCCACAGCTTCTCTCCCGGTTCGGTTCTGCCATCCAAAATATAATCAAAGGATACGTCCAACGCCTTTTGAACCTTTCTGAGAGAATCGATGGACATGGCATTGTTACCTTCCTCGATCTTCTTGTAATTTTCTGCAGTAAGGCCGGCCTTTTCTGCTGTTTCTTCCTGCGTATAGCCAATCCGTTCACGGGACTTTCTGATTCTCTCAGCCGTCTGCATGATCATGGCTCTGTTCTCGTCTTCTTTTCTCATCACTTACCTCCAGGTACTAGGTAAATTCTACAAGAAAAGTATTTTACGATACAGGTATTCTGATTCTCTTTTCAGGTAATATCGTTCTGAAACGTCACAAATCAGATCAGCTTAGATCAGCTTATTTATAGCCAGAATCACCAGCACGCAGGTCACGATGATCAGCGCCGATACCAGAATCAATCCTATGGAGGTTTTCTTCTTTTCCGCAGTGGCAGGCACAAAACCGGCTTTTCGAAGAGCTGTTACCACCGGCCGGTATAAGAGAAATGTAAACGCGGCATTCAGACCGCCTTTTAACAGATTAAAAGGCAAAAACACAGGCAGCAGCATTCCCGCCACCACATTCCGGGGGGTACCCATATAAAGCGGTGTGACAAGATAATTCCATAAAAGCATAATCACTGCCATGGCAGCCACTCCCGAGAGCAGTCCCATAACCGCTCCGGAAAGGGTTTTCCTCCACTTATAGATTGCCGCCGCCGTGCAGGCAAACGCACAGGTGGAAAGAATGTTCATCACGCACCCGATGATCCCGGTATCGCTGACGGTAAACATTTCGATCAGAGACACCACAACCGAAACGGAAAAGGAAACCAAAGGTCCCCAGATCAGGCCTCCCAGCGCGATCACAATATCCTTGGGATCGTATTTTAGGAATGGCGCTGCCGGGATTACGGGAATCCGAACCAATGCCATCATCACAAAGGCAATGGCGCTCAGCATTGCCGCCGCTGTCAGTTTCTTTGTTTTGTTATCCATATGTATCATCCTTTCAATAAAAAAATCAACACCTGAAAAGCGATGCCTTTCAAGTGCTGATATAGATTTTCCTCACAGATGCAGCCAAAACTGCCGTGTATCTGCGCCTTCTTCCATCCAGACTATACTGTTGGTTTTGGAATTTCACCAAATCATGCGCTGACGCGCTCGCGGACTGTACCGCCAGTCGGGAATCTCACCCTGCCCTGAAGACATCCTGATTCAGTTGTCACAGGCAGTATACCACGCTTTTCCCGTTCTGTCAACTTCAGGCGGATCTTGTTTGCAACCCCTGTCTCCTTGCCGGGCATTTATGCCAAACCAAACTCTGAGCTTCTGTCAGTCCGTCAGCATACCATGCTTTTCATATGAGCTTACCCGCACAGGACGGTTATTTTCATCCACAAATACCACCTTAGGCCGGTGTTTCAGCGCTTCCTCCGGCGTCATCTGTCCATATGCCATAATGATGATCTTGTCTCCAATGTCAACACAGCGGGCAGCCGCGCCGTTTAAACAGATCATTCCCGATCCCCGCTCTCCGGCTATGGTATAGGTTTCCAGGCGGTTTCCGTTGTCAATGTCCACCACCTGCACTTTTTCATACTCCAGTATCCCGGACAGCTCCAGAAGCGCCTGGTCTATCGTAATGGAGCCCACATAGTCCAGCTCTGCCTGCACAACAGTAGCGCGATGAATCTTTCCTTTCAGCATTTCTATGATCATGGAACTCATCCTTTCCAGATAAAATTATCAATCAGACGGGTTTTTCCGATATAGACCGCAACTGCAAAAAGTATCTGTCCCTGCATATTTTCCACAGGCATCATGGTCACGCCGTCCACCGCGGACACATAATCGATCCGGGCCAGGGGTTCTTCCTCTATGAGCTTTCTCATTGCTCCAAGGATCTGCTTTACATCTCTTTCCCCCTGTCCCGCAAGCTCTTCTCCAAGAAAAACAGCCTTTGAAAGTACAAGAGCTGCTTTTCGCTCTGTTTCGCTCAGATAAGTATTTCTGGAAGATTTTGCAAGACCGTCCTTTTCCCGTACAATGGGACATCCTACGATCTCAACGGGGTAGGACAAATCTTCCGCCATGCGCCGGATTACCGCCAGCTGCTGGGCGTCTTTCTGTCCGAAAAAGGCCTTGTCCGGCGTCACGATATTGAACAGCTTGGATACGACTGTACATACACCCCGGAAATGGGTAGGTCTTGTCTTTCCGCACAACTGCTTTGGCATTTCTGAAAGAATTTCCACAAAGGTTGCCGCGTCCTGTGAGTACATTTCCTCCACCTCCGGGTGAAATACCAGATGGCAGCCATGGGCTTCCAGAAGGGCACAGTCGTGGTCAAAATCCCTGGGATAGGTCTCCAGATCCTCTCCCGGGGCAAACTGCGTGGGATTTACGAAAACAGACGCCACCACCCGGTCGCAGTCCTTTCCCGCTCTGTCCACAAGACTTGTATGGCCTTCGTGGAGATACCCCATCGTCGGCACAAGGCCAACTGTCAGGCCCTCTTTTTTCCAGGCGGCGACCTGTGCTCTTACTTCCGATATTTTTGTTGCTATGATCATGTTCTTCCCCTTTCTTTCCGTCAGTACTTCTGATCCAGCTTTTCCAGAAAATCATCGCTGCAGTCACTTTTTGCGTAGGTATGGATCTCCTCCGGAAAGGCGGCGTTCTTCACTTCCTGATGATACTTTTCAAACGCCTCTGTAATCTGCTTTCCCAGTTCTCCGTAATGCTTTACAAATTTGGGCTTGAAATCGCTGATCCCCAGCATATCCTGCCATACCAGCACCTGTCCGTCGCAGCCTTTTCCCGCGCCAATGCCAATGGTGATCATCTCCGTCTTTTTTGTGATCAGCGCCGCAAGCTTCGGCGGCACACATTCCAGCACACACATAAAAGCGCCTGCCTTTTGTACAGCCAGCGCGTCCTGCAGTACCCGCTCCGCGTTGGCCTCTCCCTTTCCCTGAACCTTAAATCCTCCAAAGGCGTTTACCGACTGAGGCGTCATCCCGATATGCGCGCAGACAGGAATACCGGAATCTACCAGTCCTTTGATCTGGGCTGCCACAGAAGCGCCGCCCTCAAGCTTTACCGCGTTTGCCCCGGTCTCCTTGATCAGCCTGCCGCCATTTGTAATCGCCTGCTCTATAGAAGCCTGATAACTCATAAAAGGCATGTCCATGATCACAAATGCCTGTTTGCATCCTCTGACCACACTGCGGCCGTAAAGGATCATTTCCTCCATTGTCACCGGCAGGGTATTTTCATATCCCTGCATGGTCATTCCCAGGCTGTCTCCTACCAGAACCGAATCGATCCCTGCCCGGTCTAACAAACAGGCAGTAGAATAATCGTAGCAGGTCAGCTGAGAGATCTTCTCTCCCTGCTTTTTCATTTCCAACAGCGTTGCAACTGTATTTCTCACAACACCATCTCCTTTCCTGTTTTTGATGTCCGGCTAAAAAACAGCTTGCAAAAGCTTTGTTTTTCCAACAAAAAACACCCGTCTATTTCCGGAATAACCCAAAATAGCGGATGGCTCTCCTGCTCATTCTCTGTGCCGCCCTTTGCGGTCACCTGAATGATTCCATACTGTCCTCAAGAATTCGTCCTGTCTGCCGGTACAGCTTCTGAACTGCTCAGAATACCATCCATAAATTGACTTGTTCTGTGTGTTGAGTATACCATTGTCAGCCGCAAAAGTAAACCCTCACCGAAAAGACCGCAAAATTTTTTTGCTTTTATGGTTCATTTAAGTTTGGGCTTTTATAATGACCACAAAATTGAGAAAAGGAGAAGCTTATGAGCGATCAGTCTGTTTTTCAGCGTTACGAACTAAAATATATTCTGACCCGGAAGCAGAAAGAAATTCTGACAAACGCCATGATGCCTTATATGGCTCTGGACCAATATGGCCGCACGACCATCCGGAATCTTTACTTTGACACCCAAAATTACCGGCTGGTGCGCAGATCTATTGAAAGGCCCGCTTACAAAGAAAAACTGCGCGTCCGCAGCTACAGTCAGGCAGCCCCCCAGTCCCGTGTTTTTGTGGAGTTAAAGAAAAAATATGACTCCGTCGTCTATAAACGCCGTCTGTCTCTTCCGGAAAAATGCGCCATGGAATGGGTTCAGGAGGGAAAGCCCTGCGGGGAGGACTGCCAGATCTCCCATGAGATCGACTATTTTCTCTCCTACTATGAATCTCTTCACCCCACCGTGTTTCTCTCCTACGAGCGGGAAGCATACTACGCTCTGGACGGAAGCGATTTCCGCGTCACATTTGATGAGCAGATTCTTTGCCGGCAGGTTCAGCTCTCTCTGGAATCTGACGTCTGGGGCACGCCGCTTCTTGGGGACGGACTGACTCTGATGGAGATCAAATGCAGCGGCGGCATTCCTCTGTGGATGACCCACACCCTGTCCCGGGAGCACATTTTCAAAACATCTTATTCCAAATATGGGACCGCCTATCAACAGGTGATCTACCCGCATACAAAGGAGGCAATTTCACATGCTTGATTCTCTTTTCAAAGGATTATTTGATTCCGATCTTACTGCCGTGATCAGCGTATCAGACTTTTTGCTCTGTATCGGCGCGTCTCTGGTTTTGGGGCTGATCATGGCTTTGAGCTACATGTATCATACCCGGTATACCAGAAGCTTTGTTCTCACCGTTGCCCTGATGCCCACAGTGGTCTGCATCGTCATCATGATGGTAAACGGAAATGTGGGAACCGGTGTGGCGGTAGCAGGCGCGTTCAGCCTTGTTCGCTTCCGCTCCGCTCCCGGCACAGCCCGGGAGATCGGCATGCTGTTTCTTGCCATGGGCGCCGGATTGATTGCCGGTATGGGGTACCTGGGCTTCGCCTTTTTATTTACGGTGATCATGTGCGGAATGTTTCTGCTGTACAACCGGCTGGATCTGGGCGTCCGAAAAAACGCCTCCGCCTACAAAACCATTCATGTAACCATCCCAGAGGATCTGGATTACACCGGCGTATTTGACGGGATCCTGTCCCAGTACACGGCAAAATGGGAGCTTGTCCAGGTGAAGACCACCAATATGGGCAGTCTGTTCCGACTCACCTATGACGTGGTCTTTCCCCACAATCCGAAAGAAAAAGAACTGATCGACCAGCTGCGCTGCAGGAACGGCAACCTGGAGATCACCGTTTCAAAGCAGGCCGGCACGGCCATGGAGCTTTAAGGTAGTGTCAAGTGATCTATGAAAACTTGGAATTAAAAAAAAGACCCCGAAGAACCTTGAAAATTGCAGATATCATT
>CANQUC010000029.1 GCA_947626945.1 uncultured Lachnospiraceae bacterium
AAAGAGGCAGAAAAGGAAACCCCACCCCTCAAGATTGAGGGGCAGGGGAGTTGAATAGGCGAAGCCTATTTTTTATACAAAGTCAGCGGTTAATCTTGGGGTTATCTGTCCGGCCCAGCAAATAGTCTAGTGATACATTAAAATAGTCGGCAAATCGAATTAAAGTGTTATAATCTGCCTCTCGTATACCATTTTCATATCTGCTGATCGTGTTTTGATTCATATTCAAATCTAAAGAAAGTTTAACCTGTGATATTTTTCTTTCTTTTCTTAGTTGTTTTAACCTGAATATAATAATCAACTCCTTGACAGTATTATCCCATAATGGTATATTTAAAATATCCCGATTTGGGATTTTTAATTGGTATGGAAGAAAGGAAAAGAGAGAATCAATTGATGGAAATTATAATCGCGCTTTTAGAGAGTTTATAATTTACTACAGAAAATGGAGGTATGATGTGAAAAGAGTAGTATTACTTTTTATGGTAATGATGATGGCGGGATCATTAAGTGGCTGCAATAATGAACCAAACAGCTATGAAGATGAAATGGAATCACAGACTGTTGCCCTTGAAACAGAAAATAGTTTGAATGATATATCTGAGCCTGTACCGACTCCAGATACGATTGTTTTTGAAGAAATAAAATATTTAAACAGGGATAATCTGTTTTTGCTTACAGATGAAGACGAACAAAAGTATGTGGTAGATTGTGACGGAAACATGGAAGATTTGGAAAATGTCAGTTTAAAATCTGGTTACTTAAGTGAAAAGTATCAGGTTGTAGAGGGCGGTTCAGTTTATGGTGTTGAAAGCGTACATGACATTTGGGGAAACGACAAGACAGATCTGTTTATAAAGGACGAATATCATGAAAACATAGTGGGAATTTATCATTCGCCAGAGCAGGATTATGTTTGGGTCAAAGAACGTGTGGAAACGCCGTCAGCAAGTATGGGAATTTTAAAGGCATACAATGAAGATGGAACCGAAATTTATCGTATAGATTCAAATCAGTGCGAAGCAGTGGCCGATGAATATGATCGTATTGAAAACTGCGGGGACAATATGTGTTTTTTATACAAAAATTATGATAACTATGGCGGAATCTTGATTAACACGAAAACATGGCAAATTGTACTGGATACCGGATATTGGGGGTATTTCTCTGACGGCTACGCTACTTTAAGGAATAACGGAGATGCAGAGTATATGACTGGGGATGAAGTAATTGACACAAACGGTAAGTGTGTTGCAGAGGGTACACTAAGAGAAACTGGAAATGGATTGGTTTTTGATAAAAACAAAAAGTGTTTTCTGGATTTTAATAAAAATGTAATTGCTGACTTTAACGGGTATAAAGGAATAGTCATTTGGAGTGATGACACGGATAACGCATTTGTCTTTAAAGACGGATATAGCATAGTGGCAATTGAAAATGATGGAGGAACAATTTTCTATGGGATTATTGATACGTCTGGAAAATATGTTATGGAATTAACAGATACCATAGAGAGTATATCCTATGAGGGGATGGTTGCAGATCGTTATCTCTTGTTACATATAAATTATTCAGAAACATATGAAACAATACTTTTGGATTCAGAGACAAAAGAGCTAAAAACCGTGCCAGATCCTGTTGATTTTGAACATGGATATGAGATAGATGGTAAATTATATTTCATAAATGATTTTGGAGAGTTTTGTTTTTATGATTTTGAAGAATCAACTGTAAATCCCATATCAATCAGTTGAAAAATGAAAAAAGAAAGGAAAGAAAAAATGAAAAAGACAACATGTTATTATTTGGCAATTGCGATGATTTTGCTGTTTTTATTTGTTGGATGCGGAAAAACAGATGAAGAAAAGATTATAGGAACCTGGGAAGTCATAAAGGTAGATGGAGAAGAAACGGAAGTAGACAACTCTATGACTTTTTCAGAGGATGGAAGTGTTATTTTAATTATTGGATCTGACACTGAGCAGGCGCAATATGAGATTGCTGATGGAAAAATTATTTTTAATATAGGGCAGTTAAATGTATATACATATACCAGTGATTATAAGCTGGAAAAGAATATCCTTACCATATATGATTTTAATGGAGCTGATTTTGAACTGAAGAAGAAATAATGGAAAAGTATTTGGATTGAGAGAACGATAAAAAAACAGGTAAAATAGCGACTCCCCTCCGTATTGTAATATCATGCGGAGGGGAGGTCTTTTGCTGCATATTCGCCTGGTCTGATCAGGCGGGCAAAAGGGCTTTGTGATACGAAAAATGTAAAATCCGGCGTTTGTTCCAAAAAGAGGCATTGTAAAATAGAAAATAAGTATTGCCAGTCATGATAATATCAGGTAGTATGATAAATGTAAAGCACAATATACCGGTAATTCAATTATAATAGAGAGGGAGTTATAGGATGAAAGGCAATTTGTGTAAGAAATTATTATCCCTGCTGCTTTGTCTGGTACTGGTACTGACTATGACAGCGGGCCACGTTTATGGAGAGTTTGATTCCGCGTCGGAGGTCTCGGCCTCTGAGCCGGAGCATGCGTCTGACGGAATGGTACAGAACGACAGTATGCCCTCCGGTTCCGAGCCGGTGATTACCGTTTCCAAGTCGGAGGGCAGTTACGAGTCTTACGGCCGTTACTATTGTACAAAAATGCCGGATGTGTCGGTAACAGATGTGGATGGGGATCTGCTTTCTGTTTCCGCGGCTAAAAAGAATACAAAAACAGGTAATGAAAAGTTCGCGGAGATAAAAAGCCTGAAAGAAGGCGGAGAAAATACACTGGTTCTGGACTTGTCTTCCTATTATATAGAGGGAACGGTGATCATCACCGCCGAGGACGCCCAGGGACATATTATGGAAACAGATTTCCAGTTTAATCACTTTCTTGGCGGCAGAAATACTTTTACGATCCGGCCTACCTGTACGGAGCCGGAAAAAACACAGATGCTGTATATCTGCAGCATGTGCGGGATCTTTTTTGCGCCTTACGCCGCGGCGAAAGTGGAAGGCGGCGATCCGGCTCTGGGACATGAATATGTGGAGGCGGAAGCGGTAGATAAGACATTGTGCGGAAGTAAAGAAAGCGTCAAGGTCAGTCCCTGCAAACGCTGCGGTCTTCCGGTAACCAAAGATGGCCAGCTTTTCTCAGAAAAAGATCATTCGGATCACAGATGGACAAAAAAGACAAAGGACGCCGCCTGTATGGCTGAGGGAATGACCTATCAGGAGTGCGAAAACTGCGGCGCAGTAAAAGATCTGGCAATGACGCCCATACTGGGCCACCGGTACGGTCCCTGGAAATATGAATCAGAGGAAGCCAACTGTATGACCGGCGGCGTACAGATAAGAGAGTGCCAGCTGTGCGGCAGCGTGGAGAAAAAGACGATTCCAAGCAACAGCGGACACAGATGGACCGATAAGCGGGTAGAGGTGGAAAAAGCCACCTGTACGAAGCCGGCGCAGGTCGCCTATGTCTGCAGTGTATGCGGCGCCAGAAAGTCGCAGATCGAAAGCGGAAAGCCTCTGGGGCACAGCTATGGGGACGACGGTCTTTGTACCACAGAGTCCAAATGTACCCGATGCCAGGAGATCCTGCCGGGCAAGCCTTATCACAGCACGGTCACCCGTTATGATACGGATAAACACTGGAGGGAATGCGTCAATCCGGGCTGCACTTATAAAGCGGATATTGAGCAGCATTCCGGCGCCGCGGAAACAGGAGACTGTACCAAGGGCTGGCGGTGTACCGGCTGTACATATTCAGTAGCCCCGGCAAGCAACGCCCATCAGTTTCAGTGGGTGGTCACAGATGATCACTATCATTATAAAGAATGTACCAATCCCGGCTGTACGGTAAAGACAGCAAAGGCAGCCCATGTGGGAAGCAGAAAGACAAATGACTGTACTGTTGAGAACAGGTGCGTGGAATGCGGTTATTTGATTGAGGCAGCCAAAGAGCAGCATGACTTCAGCGACAACTGGATCATAACCACAGGCCGGCACAGCCGCCAGTGTAAAAATCCGGGGTGCAATCAGACAACAGACGCGGGATATCATGATCTGCAAAGAGAACCCGGAAGCTGCGCCAATCCGCTGGTCTGTGCGGTATGTGGGTATATTGCCTCAAACGGCCTTGCAAGACATTCCTTTGAGGGTTCTACCTTTACAGGGGACGCAACCGGACATTGGCGTACCTGTCAGAATCACAACTGTACGGTAAAGGATGAAGTGCTGCCGCACACAGGCGGCAAGGCAACCTGCAGCCATCTTGCCCATTGTCAGGACTGCCACACAGAATACGGCAATCTGGATATGAATAATCATGAGGGGCCCGTATTGCTGGAAAAAGCAAAGGATCCTACAGAGACTACGGAAGGCTATACCGGCGACAAAGTCTGTCAGCAATGCCATCAGGTGGTGGAAAAGGGACAGACGATTCCCGCCATAAAGAAGGAGCATACAGAACACCACTGGGTAAAGGAGTATGACGACAATGGATCGTGGGAGAAATGCTCCGAATGTGGAATCCGCCAGAATGAAGTGGCCCACAGCTTAAGCGACTGGCAAAGCGACGGGACAAATCACTGGAAATATTGTTCTACCTGCAATTACCGGACTACCGAAGCGCCTCATATCCCGGGAGAACATGACGAGGACTGCACTACGGCGGTTACCTGTACCGTATGTCAGTATGAGATTGTGAAAGCGGAGGCCGGGCATGATTTCTCCGGCAGCTATGCGGAAGACGAGCAGTACCACTGGTTTGTCTGCAAAAATGACGGCTGCAGCGTGACCTCAAAGCAGGTTGCCCATGACTTTGAGGATGACGGCAACTGCGAAACCCCGGTATATTGCAAAACCTGCAACTATAAAGTCCATGACGCCCAGAAGCATAACTGGGAGACCGACTGGCATTCCGAAAAGGAAGATCATTATCAGAACTGTCTGAATCCCGGCTGTACCCAAAAACATCGGGAGGCTCATACGCCGCTGCCAGACGACGGCCTTTGCACCACTCCGGTACTCTGCAGTGTCTGCAATCTTCAGCTGGAAGAGGGCAATCAGGAGCACAATCTGGGAACCGTCTATTACTACAATGAAACCGGACATTACCAGAAATGTCAGAACGAGGGATGCGTTTACCATACGCCGGAAAGCCCCCACAGCGGCGGCAGCGCTACCTGCAGCACCAGAGCGTTATGCGGAGAATGCGGGCAGCATTACGGCGGCTATGACCGGTCTGTTCATTCTGGCGGCCAGGTGCTGAAAAACTATCTGGAGCCTACCGAAGAGACGGAAGGATATTCAGGTGATTATTACTGTATCGGCTGCGATACGCTTCTGGAGTCCGGGAAAATTCTTGACAGACTTCCGGCTTCCCACCAGCATGATTTTAATCTCCATGGATCCGATGATACCCATCACTGGATGTACTGCAGCTGCGGTATGATCGACCCTGACAGTTATGTGACGCACACCTATGGAGAGTGGCAGCACGATTCGGTACATCACTGGAGGTTCTGCACCGATGAGTTCTGCGTGACGATGACCCAGAGCGAGCATACCTGGGATCCGGGCGTTGAAACGGACCATAACACCATTCTTCATACCTGTACGCTGTGCGAAGCGACTTATGAGGAGGAGAGGGCGGCCAAGCCTGTTTATGGCGATGCCAATGGAAACAACAGTGTTGATATAAATGATGCCATCTTCATTTTAAAAGTGACGGTAAAGCTGGAGACAGCGGATGAACAGATCAGCAAGATCGTTGACGTTAACGGAAACGGCCAGGTGGACGTTGCGGACGCGATTGATGTGTTGAAGATGATTGTCAGGCTCATCGATCATTTTCAGGTAGAAGAAAAGCACTGACCAGGTAAAGACAGAAAGGGTCTCAAAACGGAAAAACCGGTTTTGAGACCCTTTTTTTCAGGACTTGGAAGAAGCCGCTGCCTTTAACTCATAGGTAAAATCAGCGTTTTTGGCCACATCGGGAGAATGGGTAACGATAATGACGCATTTCCCCTCCTTTGCCAGCATTTTGAAAATATTCATGATTTCTTTCTGGGTTTCCAGATCCAGATTCCCGGTAGGTTCATCGGCCAGGATCATGTCCGGATCATAGGACAGCGCCCGGGCAATGGCAACCCGCTGCTGTTGCCCTCCGGACAGCTGCAGGACGCGTCTGTTTGCCTCTTCTTTAGAAAGCCCGACCTTTTCCAGAAGCGATAAGGCCACTTCCTTTTCCTTGCGATCAAATTTTTTCCCGGAGATATTCATGGAAAGAACCACATTTTCAACAGCTGTCAGATGGGGCAGCAGGTTGAAATTCTGAAAGATCACTCCCACATACTGGCTGCGGAATTTGTATCTGTCAATTTTGGCAATGTTCTGGTCATTGAGAGAGATGGTTCCGCCTGTAGGAGCCGTCAGGCTGGACAAAAGAGACAGCAGCGTGGTCTTCCCGGCGCCGGATCTTCCAACGATGGCATAGATGTGCCCGCTTTCAAACTGCAGGCTGACATCCTGAAGCACCATTGGCGTGTTGGAGCGATAACGGTAAGAAACCCGGTCAAGTTTTAAGATGCTCATTGTGTTTTCCTCCTTAGGTTCGGTTTGATAAGATTTCCAGAGGCTCATACCGCATGATGCTGATCAGCGCCGCCAGGCCGGAGATCACGGTCAGCAGCAGTCCCACTCCTGCCAGTTGCAGGATCACGGTTCCGTTGGTTGCCGCTGTAACAGAGCTTACATATTGGGCGGCCGGGCTCTCACCTGAAAAGCCGTTTGACATGCGGGGGTTTTCCCCGCGGCCCATATCGCCGTTCCCGCCTCTGCCATCAGGTTTCATTCCAAAGTTTTCACTGAGCTTGGCCTGTTCTTCGCTGGCGGATTCAACCTGGTTTTCCAGCAGGGTATTGGTCACCGGCACAGACAGCGCCGCGCCGATACCGCCGCCAATGATAACCGCCGTAAAGGTAACGGCAAACAGTTCAAGGACAAACTGCAGAGCCACCTTTGTCTTTTTCATGCCGATGGCGGTCAGCACGCCGATCTCATATTTGCGTTCCCGCAGATTCAAAATATTGATGGTGATCAGAATGACGCCGCCTGCGGCCAGCAATACCACAAAAAACCAGAAAGCGGTTCTGCTCAGGGTATCCAGAGGGATCATGCTGTTTTCAAAGGATTCCGCGTCCTGGGAGGACACGGTATAATCATCGTCCAGCCCCAGATCGTAGACCTTTTTGGAAAATGCCTCATAGTGGGACAGGTCAGAAAAAGTATAGGTAAAGGCCAGGGTATTCTTCAGCGCGGCGGAGGTCTCTTCACCCTTTTGATCTGTGGTGGTGTTGCCTGCCTGCTCGGATGCGGAAACAATGGCTTCCGCAGCCGGATAACTGATATAAATGGCATTGGCCGGATCGTTGATGGCAAACCGGTTGTTTTCCTGAGAAGCGGCGTTTTCATTTTCATAAATGCCGCAGATGGTAAAAGTGTAAGTTTCCTCCTCACACTGGGGATTGCACAGCACAATGGTATCGCCGGTGGAAAGACCGTTGTACAGCGCAAGTTCACTGCTGATGATACAGTCATATTCCGCGGAGGACTCGTCAAAGAGTTCCCCGTCGGTGATGGAATAGGAGCCGCCGGCCCGGAACAGATCCGTCATTGCCTGGTAGGAAGAATAGCCCGTAATGCTGAAATCTCCCTGGTTTACCTGAAAACGATGTCCGCCCATGCCGCCGGGCATGTCGCCGCCTGTTTCGCCGATCCGGCCTTGGGCTGCCTGGCCTGGCATTTCCGGCCCGTCAGCTCCGGAAGCGGAAGAAAAATTCTGGATTCCGGAAGCGCTTTGCTGGCCGGAGGAGCTGTCTTCTTCCTCCGTTCCGTAAGGAAGAAGGTCGCCGGTGGCGTCCAGGGAAAAGGCGCCGGAATAGTAGTAGGAATCTCCATCCTGCTGGGCTTTTGTATAGGAAAGATATTCATCCAGGGTCAGAGAGGAGCCCTGCAGCACGTCAAAATCAAAGCGGCTGCGGTCCGGTTTTCCATCTGTTCCGGTTTCCTGCCCATCCTGGGGACCTCCCATTTCTTCCATGGCTTTTTGCCGGTCAAAGGTGATCTGCGCCGTGATCGTCATATTTTGGGCGGCGTCCTCCCTGGAGAGCACAGCCGCCTGCCTGATGGAAAGCGCCACACAGGAGGAGACGGCGATCACCAGTATGATGATCCCAAGTAATATGTTGCGAAGTTTGTTTCGGGTGATGCTTTTGAAAGCGTTTTTGAAAAGATACATGGATACCTCCTGAAAATCTGATGGCGGACAGGGCCGTAAAAGCCCTGCCGCCCTTTCTTTTGGTTTCAGTATAATAGCCGAACCTTAAGAAAAACTTAAAAAACAGAAAAACAGGAAGAAATCCTCCGCTGTGGCTGTTATCTGATCACTACCGATCCGGTGCACTCCATTACCGGATCCGCCGTGATCACCTGGCCCACGCTGTCCGCAAGAATCTTTCCGGATCTGGGATTTTTGACAGAATCGATATGGCCCCGGATGTCCGCGTCCACATCCGAATACTCAAAGGACAGGTCGCAGTGTTCCATGGTACAGTTGATCAGCTTCAGACCGCTGCAGTAGCACAGAGGCTGGGTACCGGAAATCTGGCAGTTGATCAGCGTCAGATCCCGGGAAAACCAGCCCAGGTATTCCCCTTTTACCACAGAATTGCGGACGGTCACATGACTGCTGTGCCAGAATGCGTCCTTGGTGTCCAGAACGGAATCGTCAATCTCCAGTCCGTCAACATACTGAAAAGAATATTTTCCGGTCATCTGAACGTGATCCAGACGGATCTTTCGGCTGTCCATAAACAGATAAGCGCTGGTGACAGCGGAATTTTTCAAAACGATCTCAGAAGATTTCCAGCCAAATTCCTCCGAGATAATGACAGAATCAGAAATTTCAATGTCAGAACATTCCCGCACGGCTTTGATCCCGCAAAGACGGCTGTCCGTGATTTTCCCATGACGGCTGTACCAGATGGCGGCCCTTGTCAGTTCGTCCATTTTGGAGTGGGTAAGGGAAAATCCGTCCACATGCCACAGAGGGTAACGCAGGGAAAACGAACACTGAGAAACGGTAATATCCCGGGATTCCTTTAAAACAGACTCGCCGTCTGCCGGCCCCGCGAAAATACAATCGGTTATATCGCCGTGCTGTAAATGATAAAGCGCGCGTTCCATATCAAATTGCTGTCCCACGATGGTGGTTCTCATAAAATGTCTCCTTTCATACAACAGGCCCCATAACTGCCATTATTATATCATATCCCGGAACCCTGTTCCAGTTTTCTGTTTGCGCCTCCTGTCTCATTTTTTGCAGCTACTTGTCTCAGATAGAAAAATATGGTAAAATCAATCTGAAATCTTTGAAAAAATGCGGCGCAGTAAAGGAAGTGGTACAGGCCGTGAAATACATTAGAAAAAAAATACTGGCAATGCTGGCCATGACAGCGATTCTTTGCAGCTTTGCCGGTTTTGCGGCATATGGAAATGAGGAGGATCCCTCTGCTTTTACAAAGGAGGAGATTCAGCTTATCAATGAAAAAAGAACCTGGAAGGTAGGGTACGTCTGTGACCGAAAGCCCATTTCTTTTCAGGGAGAAGACGGAGAACTGGCCGGCACTACCAGATATCTGCTGGACAGGATCGCTGAGACGGGCGGCCTGCAATTTGACTATGTGCCGCTTCCCGCCGGGGAGATCACCTATGATTATCTTTTGAAAAACGGCTTTGATCTGGTGACCAGCGTTGAGTACAACAAGGAAAACCAAAATGCCCGCGGCATCCTGATGAGCGATCCGTATCTGTCCAGCAGAAAAGTGATCGTGGCCAGGGAGGGGCTTAAATTCAAATCGGACGGACATTTCACCGTAGCCATCTCCACCGGCTCTCAGACGATCAGAAAGGTGATCAGCGCCCAGTTCCCCAATTTTAAACTGGTGGATTATCCGGATATGGAAAGCTGTCTGGACGCGGTAAACCGGGGAGATGCGGATCTGATCATTCAAAATCAGTATGTGGTGGAATACTGGCTTTACAAACCCATTTATCATGATCTGATCGTGATCCCCATGCTGGAAATGGAGGATCAGCTTTGCTGTTCGGCAGTTGTGCCGCTGGAGGAAACGGCAGGTCCGGCAGAACAGTGGCAGGAAAAAGAGACGCTGATCTCGATCATCAACAAGTCTATCAGGCAGATCCCCGACGGAGAAGTGGCGGGAGATATCATAGCTTCCACCGCGGAAAATATGTATGAATTTACCCTGGGGGATTTCCTGTATCAGTACCGGTATATGATGATCGTGCTGGCGGTTGCTCTTGTGCTGATGGGGATTCTGGTCTTTGTGGCCATTCGTTCCAGGATCCGTTCCATCAATGCCCGGGCGGACGCAAAGGCAAAAGGGGAATTTTTGTCTACCATGAGCCATGAGATCCGGACGCCTCTGAACGGACTGATCAGTCTAAATTATCTGATGTCTCAGAATGTGGATGACCGGGAAAAAATCACAAATTACCTGCGGCAGTCTTCTACGGTTTCTCAGTATCTGCTTTCTCTGGTGAATAATGTGCTGGATATGTCCAAATTTCAGGAGGGAGAAGTGGAGCTGGAGCAAAAACCGGTGGATATCGGTCTTTTGCTGGCCACGGTAGAATCTGTGGAAAAGGCCGGCATGGAAGCAAAACACATAGATTTTCGGACAGATACGGAGCTTTCCTGTCCGGTGATCATGGGGGACGCTGTCCGGATCCAGCAGGTTGTGATCAATCTGCTGGATAACGCGCGAAAATATGTGGAACAGGGAGGAAGCGTCCAGTTAAAGGTAAGACAGAGCCGGCAGGATTCCGGCAGGATCCGTACAGAAATCCAGGTTTCTGACAACGGATGTGGAATCAGCGAAGAATTTCAGAAAAAGATTTTTTCTCCCTTTACCCAGGAGCGGAACACAGTATCCAAGGGCAATCAGGGCACCGGGCTGGGGCTTGCCATCTGCGCTCTTCTGGCGGAGCGGATGGATGGCAGTATGAGCGTCAAGAGCAAACCCGGAAAGGGAAGCTGCTTTACCTTTGTATTCTCGTCAGAACCTGTTTCGGATCAGACAAAGGAAAACAGCCTGTCTGAAAGCGCGGGAGCCTCCCGGAGTCCGGAAAAGAGCGCCAGGGTGCTGATTGCCGAGGATAACGAGCTGAACGGACAGATCCTGAAAGAATTGCTGGAAGGAGAGGGGTATCAGGTCAGTCTGGTGGAAAACGGCAGGGAGGCGCTGGAGACCTTTCAGGCGTCCGCGCCGGGAGAATACGGTGTGATCCTGATGGATCTGATGATGCCGGAAATGAACGGCTTCGACGCGGCCAGGGCCATCCGCGCCCTGAACCGGGACGACGCATCCAGCGTTCGGATCTTTGCCAGCACGGCAAATACGCTTCCGGAAGATCGGGAAAAGGCTTTCGCAAGCGGAATGAATGACTTTATCGCAAAGCCCATTGATATGCGGGAACTGATCAGTAAACTGCGATAAACAAAAAAGGAGGGTGTTTCAAAAGGGACAGCCATTCTCCGGAAAGAATGGGTCTTCTTTGAAACACCCTCTTTGATTTTACAGTACTTTTGACAGAAACTCCTGCAGCCGCGGATCTTTCGGATGGCCGAAAAACTGATCCGGGCTGTTTTCTTCTTTGACGATCCCGTCGTCTATGAACAGAACCCGGTTGGCCACTTCTCTGGCAAAGCCCATTTCATGGGTTACCACCACCATGGTCATTCCCTCATTGGCCAGCTCCCGCATAAGCTCCAGCACCTCGCCTACCATTTCCGGATCCAGTGCGGAAGTAGGCTCGTCAAAGAGCATCACATCCGGATCCATTGCCAGCGCCCGGACAATGGCGATCCGCTGCTTTTGACCGCCGGACAGCTGATTGGGAAAAGCAGACGCTTTCTCCTCCAGCCCGATCCGTTTCAGCAGCTCCATAGCCCGGTCAGCGGCGGCGTCCTTTGCCGTTTTTTTCAGCTTGATGGGGGCCAGTGTAATATTTTCCAGCACAGAAAGATGGGGAAACAGATTAAACTGCTGAAAGACCATACCCATTTTCTGGCGCATCCGATTGATGTCATTGTGCTTGTCTGTAATGTTGACGCCCTCAAACCAGATCTCGCCGCCTGTGGGTTCTTCCAAAAGGTTCAGACAGCGGAGAAAGGTGGATTTGCCGGAGCCGGAGGGCCCGATCACAACGACCTTTTCTCCCTGTTCAATATGCTGGTCGATCCCCTTTAATACTTCATGATCCCCAAAGGATTTTTTTAACTGTTTAGTGACGATCACCCTTTGCCAGCCTCCTTTCAAAGATGCCAAGCAGCTTGCTCAGCGCCACAACAATCACAAGATAAATGGCGGCGGCAATGACCAGAGGCGGAATCAGATCCCAGGTGCGGGAACCGATGTACTGGGCGTTCTTGGTCAGATCGTTTACAGCGATCACGCTTGCCACAGAGGTTTCCTTTACCAGTACGATAAACTCATTGCCAAGGGCCGGCAGAATATTTTTGATCGCCTGGGGCAGCACGATGTACCACATGGTCTGCAGCCAGTTGAAGCCCAGAGAGCGTCCTGCCTCCATCTGACCAATGTCCACGGCGTTGATGCCCGCCCGGACAATTTCCGCGACGTAGGCGCCTGAGTTGATGCCAAAGCAGACGGTACCTACCAGAATGGGATTGGTATCCCGGGAGGTAAAGATCAGGTTGTAAATGATCAGCAGCTGCACCATCAGCGGCGTGCCGCGGATCACTGTAATGTACAGATCGCAGATCTTTCCCAGAATCCTCATCAGGACGTTTCGGGTATGGGCGCCGCAGACCTTGATGACAGCCACTACAACGCCGATGGCGACTCCCAGGAGCACGGCGAACAGGGAAATGATCAGCGTGATTTTCAGACCCTCTATGTAAGCCGTATACCGCTGTTCCGGCACGATGGCATTGTAAAAGGAATCATAAATTCCCCGCAGTTTATCCAGTATTGTATTCATAGAAAACCTCTAAAATCAGTTATTGCCTGCAGCGTCTTCCGTCTGATCGGCATTCATTTCCCCGCTCAGTTCATCTGTGGCCTGATCAAGAACGGCAGTATCGTCTGTATCCTCCGTAGCAGTAGAGTGGTTGGCGATAAACTTCTCGATGGATCCGTCTTCTTTCAGTTTCTTTAACACATTGTTGATCTTTTCCAGAAGCTCTGTATTTCCCTTCTTTACCGCAATGGCATACTGATCCACGAAAAGGGGATCTCCCTCCAGGATGGCAAGTTTTCCCTGAGAGGTCGCTACCATTTCCTGAGCGGGAACTTCATCCATAACGATGCAGTCGATCTTGTCATTCTGCAGATCGGAAGCAGCCTGGGTAAAAGTGGTATAGCGAACAATGTCCGCCTGCTTTACGTTTTCCGTATTAGAAACCCAGAGATCCGCGATGTTGCCCTGCTGAACGCCAATGCGCTTGCCTTCCAGAGCGGCGGCATCCACAGACTGTACGGCTTTGGTGGCGGCGTTGACCACGATCACCTCCGTGGAGTCCACATAGTTGTCGGAAAAATCCATTACCTTTTCACGCTCGGGATCTACGGAAACACCGGCGGCAACCATGTCCACCTTGCCCTGCTGAACAGCGATCAGGGCGCCGTCAAAGGTCATGTTCTGAATCTCCAGCTCCAGACCAAGGTCATCGGCAATGGCTTTGGCGATATCCATATCTACGCCCACTACTTCGTTTCCCTTCAGATATTCATAGGGAGCAAATCCGGCCTCGGTTCCTACGATCAGCTTGCCGCCTGAGGCGGTTGTCTCTTCCGTCTGGGAAGCGGAAGGATTTTCGGATTTCTTTGCGTCATTGTCGGATGAACTGCCGCAGGCGGTCATGGCAAAAGCGGTCAGACCGGCCAGAAGCAGAGCCGCAATTCGTTTCTTCATGATGATTCCTCCTTAATTAAAGAATACATAGTTTTGATTTCTCTAACATTTTAGCATGATTCTGATAAAAAGCAAGTTTCTTTGTGAAATCAAAAGACAGTCCCTGTTTGAGACAAACAGTGTATCAGCGGTCAAATGACAGGAGGTTGCATAAAGGCACCTCAAGCGCCTCTGCAATATCCATCAGAGTATCCAGAGAAATTGAAGTGGGCATATTGGGAGCTTCGATATTGCTCATGTGCGTGCGGCTGATATTGACCCGGTCAGCAAGCTGCAGCTGGGTCAGCCCACGAAGTTTTCGGTAGTAGGCAATATTCAAACCCAGCATCTTATATTCCTTTGTTCGCTTTTTATTCATTGCGTCACCTCCAAGTAAAGTGTAACCACTGCAATATTTGTTTTAAACAACATAAAATTTTGCAAATGCAAAATTTAATATTGCAAAATTTGAAAAAGTGTAGTACTATGTATCCGAAAAGGTGTTTCCGCGGGACAAGTGTATGGAATTGTCCCATATGCGGGGCTGCTCAGTGCATCAGAGCATTGAATGCGGTCAGTTCAAACGGATCTGGAAACAAAATGAAAGGAAAACCTTGCCGGTTTGTGTAAGGAGGTGTGAACATGAAAGAAGTGAATCGGGCGAGAGCCCCAACAGGCTCTGCCTGTGTGTATCAAATCAATAAGCATTAAAAAACAGAAAGGAAATGGAGGAATTTTCATGAATGTCATGAAACGAATCTTAGTTGGTTTCCTGACACTGTGCATGATGCTTACTTCCGTACAGACCGGCTCCCTTGTTAAGGCGCAGGCGGCGGAAGAGCATGAACATCATTATACGAGAAACACGGTGAAGGAAGCAAAATGCTATGATCCCGGAATTGATAAGTATACCTGTGACGTGTGCGGCGACAGCTATTATGCGGTCACCACAGCGGAGCACAAATGGGATGCAGGCAAGACCACAAAGGAATCCGGATGCGACACTACCGGTGAACTGACCTATACATGCCAGAATGAGGGATGTAAGGCAACAAAGGTAGATACCCTTCCGGCGCTGGGACATACCAAGGGTGAACCTGAGAGAGTTCCCGCAAACTGTGAGGAAAACGGTCATGTGATCGTAAAATGTACAAAATGCGGTAAGGTTATTGAGGATACAGATCTTGGCGCTGTGGATCCCGCAAAGGGCGTACCCCATGTACCCGGTGAGGTAAGGGTGGAGAACAAAAAGGAGCCGACCTGCGTGGCAGCCGGATCCTATGACAGTGTGATCCGCTGTAAGGTGTGTAACGCAGAAATCTCCCGTGTGACCATCACCGTTCCCGCAAATGAAGGCGGACATCGGAATCAGTCAGGCGCCCTTACGGAAGTGAAGCCTGCCACCTGTACGGAAAACGGAATTTCCAGCTATGTCTGCGACGTATGCAAGAAAACCGTGTATGTAACTGTGGAAGCTTCCCATAAATGGGAGCTGGACAGCACAACCAAAGAAGCGTCCTGTACAGAGGAAGGAAAAGGCACCTATAAATGTTCGGTTTGCGGCCAGACAAAGGTAGACGTCATTCCGAAGAAAGGCCATACCTGGGATCAGGGAAAAACCATTGATCCTACCTGTACAGATCCGGAAATGCTGGAGAAAACCTGTACAGTCTGCGGCGCAAAGGAAAAGACAAAGGTAGATAACGGCAGACCGGCAAACGGCCATACATGGGGAGACGCACAATATGAAGCGCCTACCTGTGAAAAAAATGGGCGCTATGTGGTAAAATGTACAGTCTGCGGCGCTGAAGACCCTGCTCATACTGACGATCTTGGGGCATTGGATCCCAGCAAGGGCGGCCATAAGTGGGGCGCGTGGAAAGATCTGAAAAATGACCCCGCATGGAGAAATGTAACCTGCAAGGCAGATGGAATGCAGGTTCGTGAGCGGCAGTGTTCTGTGTGCGGTGAGAAGCAAACAGAGAAAAATGTAGTAAAATCTGACGGTACACAGCATCAGTACCCGGAGGTAGGAAAAGGCACAAGCCTTGTAGACGCAAACTGCAAGACCGGCGCCAGCGGAATTGAGCGTTTTGAATGTGCTGTCTGCGGCAAGTATGATTACCGCGTAGTTCCCGCAACGCATCAATGGCAGGAAACTGTGGTAACGAAAAAAGCCACCTGCTACGGCAAAGGCGAGGGAACCCGTACATGCGATATCTGCGGCAAGACAGAAAAAGTAGAAATTCCCGCCACCGGAAAGCATACTCTGGTAAACGATGTGAGAGAGGCGGACTGTGAAAACCCCGCAAAGAATATTCAGAAGTGTACGAATGCCGGATGTAAGTATGAAAAGGTTGTAAGCGACGTAAAAGACAGCAAACCTCTGGGCCACAAGCCGGTGTCCGCTTATCAGGAGCCCGGCTGCGAGACTCCCGGCATGGAAGTAATTACCTGCAGCGTCTGCAAAAAAGAACTGAACCGCATTGAGATTCCCCAGGCGCCTTCCAAGGGCGGACATCAGCCTAAGGACAAGTGGGAAGAGGATCAGAATGATAAGGACGCAAAAGAAGTGACCTGCCAGAAAGACGGTCTGAAAGTAGAAGTGCTGAAATGTAAGGTCTGCAATGAGGTCATTGAAAAGAAAACTACCGTGATCCCCACCGACGGCACACAGCACAAGTATGTACAGGATGCGGTAATTTCTCCCGCCGACTGCAAAACAGGAACCAACGGCATCGAGAAAGTACATTGTACATACTGTAACACAGCAACCTACCGGGTTCTTGAAGCAAAGCACAGCTGGGGTCCGGAGACCATCACAGAAGGCGAGAAGACAATCTGCGGAAAAGACGGAAAAGCAACGCATGTATGCAGCGTTTGCCAGAAGTCAGAAACCTATGTCAAGAAAGCCACAGGAAAGCACACCATGAAAGAAACCGTGGTGAACGCTACCTGTACGGAACCCGCTTATATTGTGAAGAAATGCGAAAACTGCGGCTATATGGACGCTTCCTCAAAGAAACCGGTAGAAGGCGGTAAACCGGCTGAACATACTCTGGTTCAGAGACATGTGGATCCTACCTGTGATCAGAACGGTAAGGTAGAATTCTACTGTACCACCTGTAAGCAGGTAATCAGCACAGATGACCTGGGCGATAAGGAGCCTGCCATCGGCGGCGAGCATGAGTTCCAGGATACGGTTGTTGCCGGTAACTGTAAGAACAAAGGCTACACCGAGCATAAGTGTAAAAAATGCGGTTATTCCTACAAGGATACAGAAACAGATGTGGACGCCAACAATCATGTAAGAAAGTTTGTGACGCCTTATCTGAAGAATCCTACCTGTACCGCAACGGGCATTGCGAAAGCAGTCTGCCAGCTTTGCGGCAAGGATCTCGGCTATGATGTTGTGCCTACAACACCTCATGTATTTGACGGCAGTAAGGCCAAGATCGTAAGCCAGCCCACCTGTACAGAGCCCGGTCTGCTGGAAAGTCCCTGCGCAAATGAGGGCTGCAAGGAAAAAGCAACGGTAGAACTGGCGGCGCTTGGTCATAACTATGGACCGGAGAAAGCATCGGAAGACGGACAGACCATTTACAGAGAATGTACACGGTGCGGCGAAAGACAGATCATCTGGAGCGCGGATCCCTGCGCGAAGGGACACACAAATGGCGAGCCGGTGAAAGAAAACGAAGTGGCGGCTACCTGTCAGAAGGAAGGTTCATACGAAGAGGTCATTTATTGTACCGTATGTAAGAAAGAAGTTTCCAGAGAGAAGAAGACAACAGAAAAGCTTGCTCATACACCTGGCGAACCGGTGCAGGAAAATGTAGTAGACGCTACCTGCCAAAAGGAAGGAACCTTTGAGGAAGTGGTTTACTGTACAGTCTGCAAGGAAGAGATCTCCAGAGAGAAAAAGACAGGTGAAAAGCTGGCTCATACGCCCGGCGAGGCAGTAAAGGAAAAGGAAGTAGCGGCTACCTGTGAAGCGGACGGCAGTTATGAGGAAGTAGTTTACTGTACAGTCTGCAAGGAAGAAATCTCCAGAAAAACAGTAAAAACAGAGAAGCTGGCTCATACGCCCGGCGAGGCCGTAAAAGAAAATGAGGTGGCGGCTACCTGCGGTCAGGAAGGTTCCTATGAGGAAGTGGTTTACTGTACGGTCTGCAAGAAAGAGATCTCCAGAGAAACAAAGAAGATCCCTGCGGGAGCGCACAGCTATGGCCCTTACGAGTATGAATTCAACGAAGCCGAGAACAGATGGGATGTTTATCACGCCTGTACGGTATGTGGTCACAGAGAAAAAGTAGAATACTGATCTTCTTTAGAGACAGACTGATCTGACCGGTCAGAGAAGATCTGAGGGTGTCCCGAAAGTCAAATAACCTGAGGGATACTGAGGGACACCCTCTTAAGAAAGGATATGGAAATGAAGAAACCTATTGGAATGATAATCACCCTGATGCTGGTTTTGACAATGGGTCTGTTCCTGACAGCATGCGGTGACAGCAAGGGTCAGGACCAGAAAGCTTCAGAAACAGAAAGCAGCGGACAGGAAAACGACGCTGATGTGGATGGCAATCTGGATCCGGACACGGTAACTGACAGCGAACAGGAAACCATTGATCTGCTGGCCGAGGATACAACCGTAGTGACAGATGAGACTTACGGCGAGATCATCAGCGAAGCGGCAAATCATCCAGATGTCTTTGGAGGTCAGGTCATTCAGGTTGAAGGTCTTTTCACCGTTACCCATGACGGAGACACGCCTTATATTTGCCGTACAATGGTAAACGGTGAAGAAGAAACCTTTTGCGGATTGCCTCTTGTTTATCTGAACAAGCAATTTCAAGAAGGTGATTGGATTAAGGTTACGGGAGTAATCAATGCCCATGAAATCAACGGTGTCTCCGTGTCTGCGTTGGAGATCGTAGCGGTACAGAGACTGGAAAAAGCAGGCCAGGCTGTACTTCCATGGTCCGGGCCCAGTCACGAACATTAAGGAGGAATATGATGAAGTTAAAGATCGGAATGAAACCCATTCTCAGCGCATTGGTTGTCTGCATGCTGCTTGTGGGATGTCTCGCGGTTCCCGTCATGGGAGCTGAAGAGCATCAGCATGAGTTTGAAGAAAAAATCGTGCATGATTCAACCTGTACGCAGAATGGCATCGGTTTGAAAACATGTAAAATCTGCGGATATGAGGAACATTATCTGATCCCCATGAAAGAGCATACTTATGTAAGGTCAGTAGTTCATGACGCCACCTGCACCAACAACGGGATCGCTCTGTTAAAATGCTCACTCTGCGGTGATGAAAAGCATGAAGCCATTCAGGCAAAGGGACATACAGAGGTTGTTGACGCCGGCAAAGAGGCCACTTGCCAGGAGGCCGGCCTGACAGAGGGAAAGCATTGTTCTGTCTGCGGCACTGTGATCACCGCCCAGGAGACTGTTCCCGCAAAGGGACACGCGTTAAATCAGGTGCCCGCAAAGGAGGCTACCGCGACGGAAGCAGGCAATACTGCCTATTATGTATGCGACAACTGTGGAAAGCTCTATGAGGACAGTGAGGGAAGATCTGAAACCACACTGGATCAGGTAACCATTCCGGCACTTGGCGCAGAGACTACAGAGCCTGCTCAGTCAGAAGAAGTCAAGGAAACTGAGGCCGCCAACACAGAAGCTGTCAAAACAGAGGCCGCCAACACAGAAGCTGCCAAAACAGAGGCTGCCAAAACGGAAGCTGCCGGGACAGAGGCCGCAGGCGGAAAAGAAACTGTGACAGGTTCCCAGAAGCCGGTATTGCCCGGATCATCCAATGGCGCCGCAGTTCAGTCTGCGGGTAATACGTCCAGCAGCGGCAAAAATACCGCGGCTAAAACAGCAGACGCCGCGCCGGCCGCCGCAATGGCAATCCTAGCCCTTGCAGCCGGAGCTGTAGTGGTAAGCTTAAGAAAGCGGACCGCGGAATGATCAGACTGAGAATGGGCGTATAAAAAATGTCCTCTGACAGATCAGAGAACATCATAAGAACGTTTTTCAGGTTTTGCGGGGACAGCGTGATTTTATTCATGCCGTCCCTGCTTTTTTTGTCCGGAACAGGGGCGTGCCGGTGGGATTTACTTTTTGGCGGCTTCATGGTATGCTGATAAAGAACAGAAACACGACTTTGTGAGGAATCAAACAATGGGACAGATAATTGAAATCACAGATCTGGATCTGAAAGAGCTGGAGCCATATACCTGCCGGTCAGAGGTAAGGCTTTTCCGATATTTTGAGCCGGAGCCGGGGATTTTTCTGGCAGAAAGTCTGAAAGTGATTGAACGGGGACTGGCTGCAGGCTATGAGCCAATGTCCTTTTTGATGGAGCGAAAGCTGATAGAAGGGCCGGCAGCGGCAATGCTGGCCCGATGGAACCGGGTTCCCGTATATACGGCGGATCCCCAGGTGCTGAGCGGGATCACGGGATATCAGATGACATTGGGAGCGCTTTGTGTAATGCGGAGAAAGCCGCTGCCGGAAGTGGAGGAAATCTGTGCCGGAAAAAACAGGATCGCGGTTTTGGAGGATATTGAAAATCCCGCCAATATCGGGGCGGCGTTTCGCTCGGCGGCGGCGCTGGGCTTTGATGGGGTGCTGCTGACGCCGGGCTGCAGCGATCCCCTTTACCGGCGGGCGCTGCGTGTCAGTGTGGGCACGGTCTTTCAGATTCCCTGGACCTGGCTGCGGGAACCGGATCGGGTGGAAAACTTACGAAAGGCAGGATTTTCCACTGCGGCAATGATGTTGGGAGAGGATTCCGTAGGGATCGACGACCCCGATCTTATGGCAGAGGAGCGGCTGGCAGTCTTTCTGGGAAATGAGGGAAAAGGATTGACCAGGGAGACAGTCATGTCCTGTGATTACCGGGTAAAGATCCCCATGTCTCATGGAGTGGATTCTCTGAATGTGGCGGCGGCAAGCGCGGTGGCGTTCTGGCAGCTTGGCAGACGCCGCTGAAATGGGATGAAAGACGATAAAAGGAGGAAACGATTTGCGTACAAGAGAAGAAGCGCTGGCTTACGGTCTGACATTTCCGGACACTTATCAGGAAGCCCCGTTTCATGATGAAAACTGGCAGCTGGTCAGGGTCAGGGGAAGCAGAAAAGCTTTCCTCTGGACCTATGAGCGAAACGGATTTATCCATCTGAATGTGAAAACGGATCCGGCCTGGAGAGATTTCTGGCGCAGCGCCTATTCGTCTGTTACCCCGGGCTGGCATCAGAACAAGGAGCACTGGAATACTGTCATACTGGACGGCACGATTCCCGATCAGGACATCAGACGGATGATTGCCGAGAGCTATGATCTGGTGTCGGACAGCCCCTCCAGGAGGATTTATGAGGCTGTCAAAAAAATTCCAAGAGGAAAAGTGGCGACCTACGGACAGATTGCCGCTATGGCAGGCAATGAAAAAATGGCGCGGGCAGTGGGTAACGCTCTGCACAAGAATCCCCAGCCGGGCGTGATTCCCTGTCACAGAGTGGTCAACGCAAAGGGAGAACTTGCCGGCGGCTTTGCCTTTGGAGGAGAGTCCGTGCAGGCGTCTCTTCTGGAAGAAGAGGGCGTAACCGTGACAAACGGAAAAGTAGACCTGAAAACATATGGCATGAAATGGAACTGAAACAGGCAGGAACAGGGGGAAACCATGAAAAAGGAAGAAATACCGGACAGAATCAAAATACGGGGCGGACGGGTGCATAATCTGAAAAACATCGACGTGGACATTCCCCTTAACAGGATCGTGGGGATCGCCGGCGTATCCGGATCGGGGAAATCCTCTCTGGCATTGGGAATCCTTTACGCGGAAGGTTCCCGGCGCTATCTGGAATCTTTGTCCACCTACACCCGAAGAAGAATGACGCAGGCAGAAAAAGCCCAGGTAGATGAAGTGCTGTATGTTCCGGCAGCTCTGGCGCTGCGCCAGCGGCCCGGCGTACCGGGCATCCGCAGTACGTTCGGAACAGGCACGGAACTGCTGAACAGCCTGCGCCTGATGTTTTCCAGGCTTGCCAGCCACTGCTGTCCAAACGGTCATTACGCGGCCCCGTCCCTGAATGTGGCGGCAGGACTCCCCATAGTCTGTCCCGTCTGCGGAGAGCATTTTTTTGCCCCGGGTGCGGAAGAGCTTGCTTTCAACAGTCAGGGCGCGTGTAAGATGTGTGACGGGACGGGTATTGTCCGCACGGTAGACGAAACCACGCTGGTACCGGATGAATCATTGTCCATAGAGGAGGGCGCGGTTGCGCCCTGGCAGACGCTGATGTGGTCTCTGATGAAAGATATCGCCCGTGAAATGGGGGTTCGCACCAATGTGCCGTTCCGGGAGCTGACCGCAAAGGAGCGCGATATTGTTTTCCATGGGCCTCCGGTCAAGAAAAACATCATTTATCAGAATAAGACCAGCGGCGCCGCGGGAGACATGGATTTTACCTATTTTAACGCAACCTATACAGTGGAAAACGCGTTGTCCAAAGTCAAGGACGAAAAAGGGATGAAGCGCGTGGAGAAGTTCCTGCGGCAGGACGTCTGCCCGGACTGCGGCGGCACACGGCTTGGCAGCCGGGCGCGGGCGCCGAGGCTTCGGGGGATTTCTCTGGCGGAGGTCTGCAAGATGCCCCTGTCTGATCTGATTCAGTGGGTGGACGGAGTTCCGGCTTCCCTGCCGGAAGAAATGCGCCCTATGGCGGAAAGCATTTGTGAATCCTTTCAAAGCGCCGCAAAACGCCTGACGGATCTGGGGCTGTCTTATCTGGCCCTGGACCGCGCAGCCTCCACCCTTTCCACCGGAGAGCGGCAGAGAATGCAGCTGGCCCGTGCGGTGCGCAACCGCACTACCGGCGTCCTTTATGTTCTGGACGAGCCGTCCATCGGTCTGCACCCATCCAATCTGGAGGGGCTGGCCGGCGTCATGAAGGATCTGGTTGCCGACGGAAATTCGGTGGTGCTGGTAGACCATGATGTCCATGTGCTCCGCCAGGCTGACTGGCTGATCGAGCTGGGGCCAAAGGCCGGAGCGGACGGCGGAAGAATCCTTGCCCAGGGAACGCGAAAAGAGGTGGAAACGAATCCTCATTCACGGATCGGCGGTTTTCTTACAGGAGAAGCGGTCATTCAGATCGAAAGGCACACACCGCCGGAGGAGATGTTTTCACAGGGGGCCATTCATTTGTCTACTTCCGAGATACACACGGTAAAGCCGTTGGAGGTGGATGTGCCAAAAGGACGGCTGACTGCGGTCACCGGCGTTTCCGGTTCGGGAAAGACAACGCTGATTCTGGAAAGTCTGATTCCGGCACTGGAAGCGTCTGTCCGGGGAAACCGGCTTCCGGAGCATGTAAAAGCTGTCAGCGCCGATGGGATCGCCCAGGTAAAGCTCATTGACGCCACTCCCATCGGGATCAATGTGCGGTCTACTGTTGCCACTTATGCCGATGTGCATGATGAGCTGCGGAAAGTATACGCAAGAACGCCGGAGGCAAAAGAAAGAGGCTTGCGGGCAGGGGATTTTTCCTATAATACAGGAAAACTGCGGTGTCCCTCCTGCGACGGCACAGGTACGATCAATCTGGATGTGCAGTTTCTGCCGGATGTTGAGATTCCCTGTCCGGACTGCGGCGGTTCCCGTTATGGAAAAGAGGCCGGTTTGATCCGGAGGATGCCAAAAGGCGGCGGACGCTTTTGCACACTTCCGGAGCTGATGGATATGAGCGTGGATCAGGCGCTGGAGGTCTGCGGGGATCTGCCGCTTGTGGCCCGAAGACTGAAGGTGCTGAAAGAGCTTGGCCTTGGTTATCTGACACTGGGAGAAGAAACTCCAAGTCTTTCCGGCGGGGAGGCACAGCGGCTGAAGCTTGCCAGCGAGATGGGAAAGGGACAGGCAGATACGGTATTTGTATTTGATGAACCGACCATTGGCCTGCATCCGCTGGATGTAGAGACGCTGCTGCATGTGTTTGAACGGCTGATCCAAAACGGCGCGACCGTCATTGTCATTGAGCATGACCTGGATGTGATCAGAAACGCGGATTATGTAATCGATATGGGGCCGGACGGAGGCCTTAAGGGAGGAGAGATCGTTGCGGCGGGCACGCCGGAGGAAATCTGTCAATGTGAAAACAGCAAAACCGGAATATATCTGAAACGATACATGGAAGACGGCAGATAGAGCAACTTAAAAAGCCGGAGGACATCCCTTTTTTGGAACGCCCTCCGGCTTTTATAACAGTTTTGTCTGATACTTATAACTGAGGTCCGGCAGAAACCAGAGCCTTGCCGGCTGCATTGCCCTCATATTTCGCAAAATTATTTACAAATCTCTGTGCCAGATCCTTGGCTTTTTCTTCCCACTGAGAAGCATCCGCGTAGGTATTTCTGGGATCCAGAATGTTGGTGTCTACGCCGGGAAGCTCGGTAGGTACCTCAAAGTTGAAATAAGGAATCTTCTTTGTAGGCGCGCTGAGAATGTCTCCGTTTAAGATCGCGTCAATGATACCGCGGGTATCTTTGATGGAGATACGCTTGCCGGTGCCGTTCCAGCCGGTGTTTACCAGATAAGCCTTTGCGCCGCTCATCTGCATTCTCTTGACAAGTTCTTCCGCGTACTTGGTAGGATGCAGCTCCAGGAATGCCTGGCCAAAGCAGGCAGAGAAAGTAGGAGTGGGTTCTGTGATGCCCCGCTCTGTTCCCGCAAGCTTTGCGGTAAATCCGGACAGGAAATAATACTGTGTCTGCTCCGGTGTCAGTACGGATACAGGAGGCAGTACGCCAAAAGCGTCTGCGGACAGGAAAATCACATTTTTCGCGGCAGGCGCGGCAGATACCGGGCGAACGATCTTTTCAATGTGGTTGATCGGATAGGATACACGGGTGTTTTCCGTGACGCTCTTGTCATTGAAATCGATCTTGCCGTTTTCGTCCAGCGTTACATTTTCCAGAAGCGCGTTGCGCTTGATGGCATTGTAAATATCAGGCTCTGACTCTTTATCCAGGTTGATGACCTTGGCATAGCAGCCGCCTTCAAAATTGAACACGCCGTTGTCGTCCCAGCCGTGCTCATCGTCGCCAATGAGAAGACGTTTGGGATCTGTAGAAAGCGTTGTCTTGCCAGTGCCGGAAAGACCAAAGAAAATGGCGGTGTTCTCTCCGTTCATATCGGTATTGGCGGAGCAGTGCATGGAGGCGATTCCTTTCAGCGGCAGGTAATAATTCATCATGGAGAACATACCTTTCTTCATCTCTCCGCCGTACCATGTATTCAGGATCACCTGTTCGCGGCTGGTAATATTGAACACCACCGCGGTCTCAGAATTGAGACCAAGCTCTTTGTAATTTTCCACCTTTGCCTTGGAAGCGTTGTAAACAACAAAATCAGGCTCAAAATTCTCCAGCTCTTCCTGAGTAGGCTGGATAAACATATTCTTGACAAAATGCGCCTGCCAGGCAACTTCCACGATAAAACGGATGGCCATGCGGGTATCCGCGTTGGTGCCGCAGAACGCGTCCATTACATAAAGCTTCTTGTTGGAAAGTTCCTTTAACGCAAGCTCCTTTACGGCAGCCCATGTTTCCTGAGAAGCAGGGTGGTTGTCATTTTTGTATTCATCAGAAGTCCACCATACGGTATCCTTTGAATTTTCATCCATTACGATGAATTTGTCCTTCGGTGAACGGCCGGTATAAATGCCGGTCATTACATTGACAGCGCCCAGCTCGCTGACCTGGCCTTTTTCGTAGCCCTCCAGGCCGGGCTTGGTCTCTTCTTCAAATAACAATTCAAAGGAAGGATTATGGATGATTTCTGTAGTTCCGGTGATGCCGTACTTTGTTAAGTCTAAATTTGCCATCTTGCATTCAACCTCTTTTCTTTTAAATTTTGTATCAGATCAAGAGCCGGCAGACAACATGCGGCCTGCAGCGCTCCTGAAAAAAGCGGGAACAAGAATTCCCTCAATGATATTATACATGATCGAAAAATAAAATCAATAAAAAACTGTGAATTTCGCCTGTATTTTCCGGTCATTCCAAAACCCGGCAGGGGACTGCCGCGGATTCTAGTCTGCGGTAAAATCCTGGGAGAGGGAACCTACCGTAAGGGTGTAGGACGTTCCCTTTTCAATCAGGGGGCTGCTTAAAATCACCACATTGTAGGGAAGATCGGGAGCCCCGGAAAGGATTACATTTCCCTCTTTGTCTGAGAGTGTAAACCGGGTGCCGGCAGACTGATTCCCGGCGCTGACAGCTACTACGCCCTGCTGGGAGGAGCTGAAAGTCTGAGCCATTCCGGAAGCGCCTGTGCCAACAAAGGTGCCGCCGGTGATCTCCCCGGTTGTGTCATAGTCAAGGGTGGCGGTGTCTCCCTGAACGGGACCGGTAACGGTAACGTCGCCGCCGCTGATCAGCAGAGAACCGTTGGAGTCGATCCCGTCGCCGGAAGCGGTGATGGATAAGGTGCCGCCGGAAATCACAATGCTTCCCTGCCCAGAGCTGTCGTTCATGCCCCGGTTTCCGCCGCCGTTTCTTTTCATGGCGCCAAAGCCGTCGTTTCCGCCGGGCCCGTTAAAACCGCTGGAATCCGTTCCTCCTGCGGCATTTAATCCGTCATCATCTGCGTTAACGGTAATGTCTCCTCCGGAAAGGTTCAGCTGCAGGGCTTCCAGCCCCTCATAGCACCGGAGAATCCGGATGGTTCCACCGGTGACTGTCAGCGCCAGGTCCCCGTGAAAACCGTCGTCCTCGCACTCTATCTGAAAACTGCCGCCGTTTACCGTAACGGAGTCGTCAGAATGAACGGCGTCGCAGCCGGAGGTAATGGAAAAACTGCCGTTTTCCGCCTGGATACAGGCGCCTGCGCTGATACCGTCATCCAAAGCGTCAATGGTATAGGTTCCTCCTGCAATGTACACAAATCCGGGATCGTTATCCTCGTTGTTGTTTGCGTGAATGCCGTCTTTTCCGGCATTTATGGTGATCATGGCATCGGCGGCCCGCACACTGTCATTGGCGTCAAGTCCGTGAAAAGCAGATTCAATGGAGTAGGTTCCGCTTGTAATCACAAGATCGTCCTTGGAGACAATGCCGTGGCCCGCAGGAGAAAGAACCGTAAGCGTGCCCTCGCCGTTTAAGGTGAGATCGTCCTTGGAAAAAACGGCGGCGTCAATGTTGGTTTCCCCATCGGTGGAAAAAGTTCCGCCGTTGGAAATCTGATTGTCCGTACCGGCGGCAGTGGTGAGAAACACCTTGTCTGCCTGCTGTACGAAAATGCCGGCGGAAGTTTCGCTATTGATTGTGACGCCGTTTAACACCAGCTGAAGCTTGGCGTCCTGGCCGGCATTGACAACGATCTGACCGTCGGTAAGAGAGCCGGACAGAAGATAGGTGCCCTCCTGGGTAATGGTGGCGGTGGCGCCGGAAATCTCAACGGAATCAGAACTGCTGGTGATGGAATCGTCTTTTAAAATAAGGGACACGGCGCTGCTTTCATCAAAGCCGATTTCATAATCCCGGCCGGTAAACATATCGTCGGCCTTTAAGAGGTCTTCAATGCTGTCCGTACTTCCTGAATTGCCGGTATCATTTGTATCATAAGAACTTTCTGCTTCTTCAGCAGAAGCAGGCGTCTGTGTCTGCTCCGCCGCGGAATTGTTTCCGCATCCCCATGCAAACAGCATGATGATAAGGATAAGCGAAAAAAGCCTTTTTTTCATAAATCCTGCCTCCTTGTTAAAGCTGGTAGTGTCAAAAACTACCTGTTTTTTATTGTTAAATCTTAATAAAAACCTTGATCTTAAGGGAAATCTCAAATAA
>CANQUC010000030.1 GCA_947626945.1 uncultured Lachnospiraceae bacterium
AACCGCCGTGTACCGAACGGTACGCACGGTGGTGTGAGAGGTCGGGGGATTATATAAATCCCCCTCCTACTCGATTGACAGCCTCCGGCATACGCGTAAAATTCCGAAACCGGATTTTTCAGGCCTGTTTTTTTGTGATCTGCCGCAGGAATATTTTTCCGCCACTGCCGGCAGATTTGTTGACATTTTGTATTGTTTCGGGGTAAAATGAATGTATTAAATATACGGGGTGAAAGACATGAAGATAACGAGAACTTACGAGGACGTACATGTAACGGAGATGGACATGTATCTCTTCGGAGCGGGTACCCATTATGATATTTTTAAGAAGCTGGGAGCGCATCCGGTGGTCAAGGATGGCCAGGAGGGCTTCTATTTCGCGGTATGGGCGCCGGCGGCAGCGGAAGTTTATCTCATCGGGGAGTTTAATGACTGGAACGAGACCAGCCATCCCATGAATCGTCTGGAACCCCTTGGGGTATATGAGCTGTTTGTGCCGGGGGTAGCCCTGCACAGTCTGTATAAATACCTGATCATTTCCGCTTCTCACCAAAAGCTTTACAAGGCGGATCCCTTTGCCAATTACGAGGAGAAACGCCCGGGCAACGCTTCCGCCACGGCGGACATAGACAGCTATGTATGGAAAGATACAAAATGGATGAATACCCGGGATGAAAAAGATCCCAGACAGCAGCCCATTGCCATCTACGAGGTGCACCCCGGATCCTGGAAACGGCATCCCGGGCCCAGAGAAAACAATGAAGACGGGTTTTACTCCTACCGGGAGCTTGCTCAGTCCCTGACAGACTATGTAAAGGAAATGGGGTATACCCATGTGGAGCTGATGGGCATTGCGGAATATCCCTTTGACGGTTCCTGGGGGTATCAGGTCACAGGCTATTATGCCCCTACCTCCCGGTACGGCGCGCCGGAAGATTTTAAGTATCTGGTGGATTACCTGCACAAAAACGGCATTGGCGTGATTCTGGACTGGGTTCCGGCCCACTTCCCCAGAGACGCCCATGGCCTGGCGGAATTTGACGGCAGCTGCCTGTATGAATATGCGGATTCCAGAAAAGGGGAGCATCCTGACTGGGGCACGAAAATCTTTGATTTCAGCAAATATGAAGTGAAAAATTTCCTGATTGCCAACGCGCTGTTCTGGATCGAGCAGTATCATGTGGACGGACTGCGGGTAGACGCGGTGGCATCCATGCTCTATCTGGATTACGGCAAGCAGGACGGCCAGTGGGTGCCTAACAAATACGGGGGCAACCAGAATCTGGAAGCCATTGAATTTTTTAAGCATTTAAATTCCGTGGTCCGCGGCAGGCATCCCGGCGTACTGATGATCGCGGAGGAATCTACCGCGTGGCCGGCAGTGACCAAGATGCCCGAGGAGGACGGCCTTGGCTTTACTTACAAGTGGAACATGGGGTGGATGCACGATTTCCTGGATTATATGAAGCTGGATCCCTATTTTCGAAAGGACAATCACAATAAAATGACCTTTGCCATGAGCTACAACAGCGCGGAAAATTACATTCTGGTGCTGTCTCATGACGAGGTGGTCCATCTGAAATGCTCTATGATCAACAAAATGCCCGGATACTTTTCCGACAAGTTTGCCAACCTGCGGGTAGGGTACGCGTTTATGATAGGGCATCCGGGGAAAAAGCTGCTGTTTATGGGGCAGGATTTTGCCCAGCTGCGGGAGTGGAGCGAAGCCAGGGAGCTGGACTGGTTCCTGCTTGGGGAAGAGCCTCACAGGCAGCTTCATGACTTCTTCAAAGAACTGCTTCGCCTTTATCGGAAATATCCGGCGCTGTATGAGTTGGATCATGACTGGGACGGTTTTGAGTGGATCAACGCCAACGATTCTTACAGGAGCATCTTCAGTTTTGTCCGCCATGGAAAGAGCCGCAGGCGAAACCTGCTGTTTGTATGCAATTTTACGCCTATGGAATACAGTGATTACCGGGTGGGCGTGCCCAGAAAGAAGCAGTACAAGCTGGTGCTGGACAGCGACCGGCCGGAATTCGGCGGCAGCGGCAGACCCCATGAAGCGGTTTATATGGCGGAAAAATCCCCCTGTGACGGGCAGCCCTTTTCCATTGCCTATCCGTTAAGTCCTTACGGCGTGGCGGTGTTTGAATTTTAACGGAAAGCTTATGCGAAAGAAAAGCCTGTGAAACCGGAAACGGCCGGTTTTCACAGGCTTTTTTGTTACTGCTCGGGAGAAATCAGGATTTTTCCGTCCTGTACTTCCAGCCGGATGCGGTTTCCCTTTACGCCGATCTGCTCCAGCATTTCTCTGGGAATCTGTACCCGTCCGGCCCGATCCAGCACGGCGTATTCTTCATGCTGAAACTGCCGGGTCTGGGATGTTTCATCCATATCGGCGAAATCGGTAATCTGTTCCAGCTCCTCCAGGTAACTGACCCGCCGGATCAGTTCGCTGCTGGTTTTGCCGTCCCGGATGGATACCACCCGGTCAACCCGGCTTGCCAGGCTCATGTCGTGGGTAACGATGATCACCGTCACGCCCATCTCCCGGTTGATCTTCTGGAACACATCCAGAATGTAATTGCCCGTTTTGGCATCCACAGATCCGGTGGGCTCGTCTGCCAGCAGGATCTTGGGCTGGTTTGCCAGGGCAATGGCAATGGCCACCCGCTGCTGCTCGCCGCCGGAAAGCTGGCTTAACTTGCTTTCCATCTTATCTTTCAGGCCAACCAGTTCCAAAAGAGCCGCGGCCCGGTCGCTTCGGTCTTTCGTCTCGTCCAGGATCATGGGAAGCTCCACGTTCTGCTTGGCGGAAAGATAGGGCAGCAGATTGCGGGCGTTGTTCTGCCACACAAAGCCTACGGTATTTTTCTTGTAATCCACCAGCTCTTTCTCAGTGAGCGTAAACAGATTTTTTCCGTCTACATACAAATGGCCTGCCGTAGGGCGGTCCAGACCGCCGATCATATTCAGGAAAGTGGTTTTTCCGCTGCCGCTGTTGCCTACAATGGCCATCAGCTCCCCTTCCTCAATGGTAATATCCAATCCCTGCAGGGCCAGCACTTCAATATCTTTGGTCTTATAGATTTTTACCAGGTTGTCGCAGACGATCAGACTTTTTTTTGTTTCTTCCTGCATATCACCGTTCACTGACAATCTCACCGTCCTCCAGTTCAAATACTTTGTCGCCGATCTCCGCGAATCCCACGTCATGGGTGGTCATCACTACGGTTACTCCGTTTTCCTCCACAAGGCGCTGGAAAATCTTAACCACCTGAAGTCCCGTGGCAGAGTCCAGCTCCGCGGTGGGCTCGTCTGCGAAGATCACCTTGGGCCTGTGGGCAATGGCTCTGGCAATGGCCACACGCTGCTGTTCTCCGCCGGAAAGCTCCTCCGGCATATGATTCATGCGGGAGGAAAGTCCTACCATGCGGAGACATTCCTCCACCCGCTCTTTCCGGTCGCCATCCCAGCCGGACAGCCGAAGCGCGTATTCTACATTTTCAAAAGCGGTCATCATGGGGATCAGAGCCACAGACTGAAATACAAAGCCTACTTTTTGGCGGCGCATGAGGCTGCAGGCATCCTCCTCCCATTTGGTAATATCTTCTCCGTCAAAAAAGACCTGCCCCTCTGAGGGCTTATCCAAAGCGCCCAGTATGTTCATCAGCGTAGTCTTTCCGGATCCGGAGCGGCCCCGCAGGATGGTCAGCTTTTCCTCCGGAATGAAAAGACTGACATTTTTTAAGGCGTAGAAGTCCTCGCCCTGGGCCATGGGAAAGCAGCGGCTGATATTGCGGCCCTCTATCATGATCTGTCTTTCTTTTTCCATATTTGCACCTCCGCCTTTAGTCTTCACCAAGTTTCAGCGCCTGAGAGATCCTGATCCTGGAGATCAGCCAGCCAAGCACCGCCATGCAGATGCCAACTACAATGGCAACCACGATAAACATTTTTCCAATGTCCCATCCGGCAGACTCTACCTGAGAGGGCAGCGGGGACTGGGAGGTCTGATAGGCGATCTGGATCAGAGGAATGTACAGCCTGGATGCCAGAAGGCCGATGCCTGTACCCATAAGCAGAGCAGGCAGGGTAATGAACAGCTGCTCGCCTGTGAGCATGGTCATCAGTTCTCTCATGGTCATGCCCATTGCCCGGAAAATACCGAACTGCAGAGCTCTTGACTGAATGGAGATGATCCAGTAGATCAAAAAGCCCACGCCGCACAGCAGCAGCACAACAATAAAGCCTACTGTCAGTATTCCGTTGGTGCCCTGAATAATGGGCTCGTTTTTCATATCGATCAGATCTGACTGACGGTCGGAAAAACTGATCAGTTTGATCTGCTTGTCACCAATAAAGTCATAGACAGGCTGGGTGGAGCCGTCCACGCGAAGCCAGACCTGATAGGGAAGGATTCCGTCTACGCTTTGCAGCTTCTGCAGATTGGCCACTACCAGATACTGGTTCAGCGTCACCTGGGAGCCGTCCTCTGAAGTGCCGGTGGCAGTAGGCTGATAGGTAGGCCAGTAATCCACAAAACCATAAATGGTACCCTGCACATTGGCGCCGGTAACGGTGCGGTAGGTCAGCGAATCGCCAAGCTGATAGCCCAGAATATCCCGAAAATTGGAAGACACCAAAATCGCGGAAGCGTTTTGGGAGATGGCGTTCAGGTAATGATACCAATGGGCCGGAAGCAGGTCGGGATTAAACCAGGCGGTCTCGCCAAAGCTTTTTGTCTGGATACCCATCAGCTGGATCTGCTGAGCCATGATCTGCTGTTCCCAGTCTTCTTTGTTTTCCCGCTTGTCTTCGCCGCCGGGAACGACCATATTGCCGCCGGTGTCTACGGTAGATTCCACGGACACCGTGGCGTCGGTGGTGGTGTATACCTTGGTCACGCCGGTGACGTTTTCTATGGAGGCGTATTTATCAATATCCGGCTCCGTGTAGTCGTCTGCGCTGATTGGAACCGGTTCGCTGTCCTCCTGCTGCTGGTCTTCTTCGGTCTCGTCTTCCTCCGCGGTCAGATCGGTCTGGACTTCCTCTTCATCGCTCCAGCGTTCCTGGAGGACAATATCCGCGCCAGAGGCGTAACTGATCCGCTCTTCTTCCTCTTCGTTGATGGTCCGGGCGGTTTTCGCGTTAAAGATGCCAAGCGCAACGGTGAGAGTCAAAAATACCATAATGAAATACTGCTTGTTTCTGGTGCGCAGTACCCGCAAAAACGAGGCGTACCAGGCAGGATTCCATTTCTTCTTTCCAACGCGGAAGATCAGGGACAGGATCAGCGGAATGATCCGCAGGGCTAATAGAGCCGCACCCAGAATAAACAGGGAGGAAGACAAAAACAGCAGGGGATCCAGGGCGCCGCCCTCAGATACCCGTTTTATCAGCAGATCCTGTTGATTATGGAAAGAATACAGGCCGTAAAGGGACACTGCCAGAGACAGTACGTCCAGATAATATTTCTGCCACCAGACCCGTTTTTTCTTATCGCTTTGCTTTTGCTTATGCTCTACAATGGTCAGATCCGCGTAGCGAAATACCGGAACTGTCATGGCCACCACGGACAGCGCCGCGGCAGCGAGGCCGTACAAAAGTACCGCGGGGGAAATCCGGATCTGCAGGGCGCTTCGCTGAACAAAGCCAAGAAACGAATTGGCCGAGCCAAATACCTGGCACAGGAACATGGACAGGGGAAGACCAAGGATCAGGCCTATTCCTGCCAGGATCCCGCCCTGCATCAGATAACTGACGATCAGCTGTTTTTTGCTGGCGCCACGGCTTTTCAGAATGGCGATATCGTTCTTTTCGATCTCCAGTATCTGCCGGGACACCATAAAGATGAACGCGGCAAGAAGTACCAGAATCGGCACCTGCAGAATCCGCAGGGTGGAAACCACCCGGTTCACCATGGTCTGATGATCCTCCAGCAGATCCAGGTACAGCGCCCGGAAAGTAACGGAAGAGATCTGGGAGTAGTCATTTACATATTCTTTTGTGCGGGAAAGCAGCTTTTCCACGTTGGCGCCCCGGATCTTCTGATGGTCCAGAAGCAGATAGAAAGTGCCCCGCATGGAGTAGACGGGATTTTCATAGTCTACGAAATTATCATTATACAGTTTCTCAGAGATCAGAATCTCGGAAGTGAACGTGTTGGGACTGTTTACCCAGAACAGATCCTGATCCTTGCTGTTTTCAAATACGCCGCTGATCCGGATCCGGACAGGGTCGCCGTTTTTGTCCAGCAGATCGGGAAACGTCAGGGTTTCGCCAATGAGCAGCTTCTGAGATACCAGACCTTTCTGGCTGACAATGGCGTCGATGACGCCCTCTTTGTCGGGCTCATCCCGGTAGAAATCGCCGGATACCATCTTTACATGATCTTTCAGATCCTGCAGGCATCCTACGGTCAGCTTTTTGTGCAGCTGCTGTCCGTTGTAGGTGTAGTCGGTAACGGCGTTGGCCTTTGGAATACAATAGTGATAAATTTCCATGACCGCCGGCACGGGAAGTTCTTTCTGCATGGTCTTGACAGCGTCCCTTGCCGCCGTAAACTGCTCCGCGGTATTGGTTTCCGCGTCCGTTTTCAGCTGGGCGCTGAGAATAATGGTTCCGGGATAGCTGTTGTTTTCCACAATGAAATTGCTCATGTTGCGGTTGATGGTCTTCTGCTGCACAGCGTCCATGTACATGGGATTGCAGCAGGCGATCCCCACGAGAAGAATATTGCCCACCAGCAGGCACAGCACGATCCATTTTCGATTCAGCATTTTCTGAATAACAAAATCCAGCATTGATAAACCTCCTACTGTATAGAAACCACGTCGCCCTGGGAAAGTCCCCGCAGGATCCAGGTGTTGGTCCCGTCGCTGCCTCCTGTGATCACATGACGCTGCATCAGTTCTCCGTCCTGCAGCAGATAGACATACTGCTGTCCTTTCTGTTCAAAGATGGCGGAGGATTTTACCATCAGCACATGTTCCACATGATATCCCACGGCAGTGACTTCAATGTTGGTCAGCAGCTTGGGATCAACAGGTTCGTCCAGGCGGATGTAAAGCTCCCCGTTTTGTATGGCGTCCGGCAGAGCGTTGTCCGCTCCCACTACCGTTCCGGTATACTGGCTTCGGGATTTTCCTACCCCCGCAGTTACCTGGGCCGTCTGTCCGTAGCTGATATCTCCGGGATTCTTGGCCCGGATCAGGATTGTTTTAGAGGAATAGATGGTGCCAAGAGAGCGGTCGGCGGTCAGAATGGTTCCCTCCGGTATGGGATTGACGCTGTCAATGATTCCGTCAAAGGGAGCGTAAATGCCGTCTACGGAGGCGGCAGCCTGGATCTGCTGCAGTTCCTCCTCCATTTTGGCAAGATCCTCACCGTATTCTGTCTCTGTATGCTCCATCAGAAGCTGCTGCTCCTGGATTCTCAGCAGACAGATCTGCCGTTGGTTGGGGTCGGAGGTGGTGTCAGCCGTCTGCTGCAGCGATTGGATCTCCCTTTGCGCGTTGGCTCTGGCGTTTTCCAGATCTGTCCGTTTTTTCTGGATCTGATCCTGCTTTTCCTGGAGCTGCTGGGGAGATACCGCTTCTACCGTGGCGATCAGGTCACCCTGTTTTACTGTATCGTTCCGCTTGACGACGATCTCTTTCAGGGCGCAGCCGCTGACAGGGCTTGTAAGATCATTGCGGATGGGATAATAGGCCTCGCCGCTGAAAGTCTGTTCAAGCTTCAGATCTCCATAGTCAACAGTCGCGGTGCCAATGTCCTCGCCGGATATATCCACAAGGGAATCTTTCAGCAGTTGGCCGTTGTCTTTGCCGCAGCCGGTGAAAAGCAGAAGAGAAAGGGAAGACAACACTGCGATGGCCCGCAGTTTTTTATTTCGCATACAGCACCTCTCCTTCCTGAAGTCCGCCGGTGATCTCCACCGCGCTGTCCCAGACAAAGCCGATCTCCATGTCTCTTCGTTCCCGCTTTCCGTCCTTGTTCTGGACATAGACATAATAGGAGTCTACGTCGCTGTACAGGGCGTTGTCGGGAATATACAGCACATCTTCCCGATAATCAGTAATGATGACGATGACGGCCCGATCTCCGTAAACCGCAGAATCCTCTTCATTTAAATAGTAGGTATTGTGAGGGATCCCGCCCATGATGCCAAGCCAGTTCAGCTCGTTGTCACTGTAAGGGGAAAGGGTGATCTCATAGCGCTTTCCGTTGATCAGGGCATATGATTCATGGGCCTCGTTCAATACAGATTCTTCGATATAATCGCCCCGCAGCTCCTTGGAGTCTGTTTGGGCGATCACGGCCACCACCTGATTTTCAATTACGTCGCCGATATTTCCTGCCCGCAGGGCGATCACCGTGCCGTCACAGGGGGAGAGAAGAGGCGTGCCGCTGACGCCGCCCTCCATTTTCTGAAGCTGCAGCTGGGCCAGTTCTTTTTCCTGCTCCACCTGATTGGTATACAGCTGATCCTGCTGTTTGGTGATTTCCTCTGTTTTTTCCGCGATCTCATCGGCGCCTGCGCCGGAGGCCTGCATCTGGGCAATCTCCAGCTGTCCGATCTGGATTTCCAGCTGGGACCATTGATTGACGTACTGGTTGTCGGCGGTAAGATCGGCAATCTGCTGATCCAGGGAAGAAATCTGATCAGAGAGCTGCTGGCCGTCCAATTCCACCAGCACGTCTCCCTTTTTTACCTGATCCCCCAGGGCAACCGGCAGCCCGGCTACAATGCCCTGACCGTCCAGCCGTACATATTGGATCGTAGGAACCAGGGTGGTATCGGAAACAATGGTGTTGTACATTTCGCCCCGGACGGCCTGTACCAGGTTGTCACCGGAGCCCACCGGCTCCAGCAGCTTCGGGACATCCGAGCCGCAGCCCCAGCCGGTGCACATCAGGGCCGCTGCCAAAAGCAGGCAGGCCGGTTTGAACCATCGTTTTATCACTGTTCGTTTCATGGCGCCTCCTTTAATCCAGAATAACCAGATCCCCTTCGGACAGGCCTTCCAGAACCTCCACATTTTCATCGGTTTTCATTCCTGTTTTGATTTTCTTGGCACTGCGGATCCCCTCCGCGTTTTCCACATAGACGATTTCCTCGTCGTTGATCAGGGTAATGGCGTAGGAGGGAATGTAAAGGACATCGTCCTTTTCTTCCAGAAGAAGGGTGGTGTTGCCCATCTGCCCGGACTGCATGAGCAGGCCGGGGGCGTGTACCGTAAAGTAGACCCGGGAGGCTTCTCCCTCATTTTCCGGCCGTACAATGGGTTCCAGTCCTACCTCCACGGGATCCACTGCCGTCATCTGATAATCCTCTCCCGCGAAATGAAAAGGATAGTTTTTCCCGATCTCAAATTTCTGCCAGTAGGGCGTGAAAATGCTGACCACAAAAGTATCGCTTTCGTTTAAGATCAGAATCACCTGCCTGCTGACGGATTTTTCCCGTTCCTCCAATTCTCTGGCATAGACCACAATGCCGTCGTAGGGAGCATGGAGCTCCAGCTGGGAGGAGTCTCCCACCTGATTCATTTTGTTGCCCGCATCCAGACTGGCAAGGAGCTGCTGGTTTTTGACGCTGTCTCCCGTTTTCACATAAATGCCCTTGTAGGTCATATTGTCAAAGGGAAAGTACAGCTGGGTTTCCCCGGTATTCTGTACAACCACATCAATGGTCTCGTAATGCTTTAAGGTTCCCCGTTTTACCTGAGCCGTGCGGAATTCTTCCTGCTGGTAGGCTTCGATAATGGGCGTTTTTACAAGCTCCTCCTCCTTGGGAAAAATCCCGCAGCCTCCCGATAAAAGGCAGAAAGCGGCTAACGCTGGCAGCAGGAGTCGGTTTGTCTTTGTTTTTTTCAAACTGGTCACCTCATAATCTGAAAACGGTTTCATTGCCGGAGAGTTTAAAAAAGGGACGACAAACAGCCGTCCCTCATGTACTCCGCTCCCAATAAAACCGACCACTTCCATCGGTTAAATTCAGTATAGCACCGGCAGTGGGATTTGGCAAGAAAAAATAAAAAAGAACTGGACAAACCGGGGAGTATGATATATAATATAAAACACAACAAAAACAATAAGTGAGAACCGAGTGTATGAACATACAAAAAATCATGCTTTTGCTGATGACATCCGTTGCCGCGGGGACAGATCTGTGCGAGGGTAAAATCCGCAACAAATGGCTGGCGGCCGGCGCCGTCTGCGCCGGGCTTCTCTGTCTGTGGAAGACCCCTTTGCAGCTGCCGGACCGCGTCCTGGGCGGGCTGCTTCCTCTTGGGGCGCTGACGGTGTTTTTTTCCATAGGAGCCCTAGGAGGCGGCGATGTAAAGCTGCTGTCCATGGTGGGCTGCTTTGTGGGGGCCCGGGCGGTTCTGTACTGTATGCTGTGCGCGTTTTTGCTGGCAGGCGCGGCGGCGTTTTGCAAAATGCTGCGGCATAGATGTTTTTTCAGGCGGCTGGGGCGTTTGGCCGGCTATTTTAATCATGTGCGGCTGGCCCGCCGTCTGGATGTATATGAAACAGAAGACGGGATCAGGGGAACCGGCACGCTGCATTTTTCGGTTCCGGTGCTGTTGGGAGTATGGCTATATGCGGAGGGATTGTTTTGAATCATTATTTTGTCCTCTGTGATCAGGAAAAAGCCTATGTGGAAAGCTTTACCGCATTATTAAATGAACGGCGGCTGCTCCCCTATCAGATTCAGGGGATTACCGGCCGGGAGGATCTGGAAGAGTTTTGCCGCACCCACCGGGTGGACGTGCTTCTCATGGAGGAGGAGCTGTGCGGGGAAGAACCGTTTCCGCCTGTGGGAAAACGGTTCCTTTTAAGAAGTCTTCCGGCTCCGGATGAGGAGAATGTCCTGTTTAAGTATCAGCCGGTGTCCCATATAGTGGAAAAAATCCTGCAGGCCATCCGGGAGCCGGCGGCGGAAAATGTTCCCGACGTTGAGATCATAGGCGTGTATTCTCCGGCCTGTCATCGGGAAAAGACCCAGTTTGCCCTTGCTCTGGGGCAGATCCTGGCAAAGGAGCGTCCCGCGTTGTATATGAACTTTCAGGGGTTTTCCGGACTGCACCGGTTATTGGGAAAAACAGGGCAGGGAGATCTGTCTGATCTTTTATATCTGGCAAAGCAGGGAAAACTGCGGAAAGAACCCTGGCGGGAACGATGCGTCCATACGGTAAACAATCTGGATTATATTTTGCCGCCGGTATCGCCGGAGGATCTGCAGTGTGTGACAGCCAAAGAGCTGTCCCAGGTCATATCCCTGCTGGAGGAAAGCGGTTACCGGACGCTGATCCTGGAGCTCCATGAATTCATTCCCGGATTCTTTGCGCTGCTGCGAAAATGCCGGGTGATCTACATGCCCACAGGAGAAGATCTGCTGTCAAAGGCCGGGGTCAGCCAGTACCGGCAGCTGCTGGAGGATACGGGACAGGAGGCGGTGCTGCAGAAGACGGTTCCCGTAAAGCCGCCCTATCACAATGGTTTCGGAGAAGCCGGGGAGTATGTGGAACAGCTGGTATGGGGTGAGCTGGGCGACTATGTCAGGAGCCTTTTATGGGGGAAATAGCCCATGACCGGTAAGGACAGCCGGGGAAAGGAACCGGACTTTGAGGCGCTGCGGTCGGAGATCATGAATGCCCTTGACCCCGGCGGGGATATTTCCGATCAGGAAGTGCTTGCCGCCATTGACCGCCTTTTGCTGGACCGGGAAAAAGTACCCTATCAGGGGCTGGCCCGCCGGCTCCGGCTTCGGACGGAGCTGTTCAATTCCCTGCGGCGGCTGGGGATTCTTCAGGAGCTGATGGACGATCCGTCTGTGACGGAAATCATGGTCAATGGTACCGAGAGCATTTTTCTGGAAAAAGACGGCAGCATCAGAAAATGGCATAAACGGTTTGAGTCCGTAAAAATACTGGAGGACGTGATCCAGCAGATCGTAGGCCGCACCAACCGGCGGGTCAATGAAGCGGCGCCCATTGCCGACGCCCGTCTGGAGGACGGCTCCCGTGTCCATGTGGTCATGGCGCCGGTAGCCTTAAACGGACCGATTCTGACAATCCGCCGATTTCCCAAGAAAGCCATCTCTATGGAGGATCTGATCTCATTTGGCTCTGTCAGCAGAGAATGCGCCCTGTTTCTGCAGCAGCTTGTAAAGGCAGGCTACAACATTTTTATCAGCGGAGGCACAGGCTCCGGCAAAACAACATTTCTCAATGTCTTGTCTGAATTCATTCCAAAAGAAGAACGTGTAATCACAATCGAAGATTCCGCAGAATTACAACTGAAAAACCTGCCAAATCTGGTACGGCTGGAAACCCGCGCGGGAGATCCGGAGGGAAATCATGCCCTGACTACCCGACAGCTGATCAGGGCTGCCCTGCGGATGCGTCCGGACAGGATCGTAGTAGGGGAGGTGCGGGGAAGCGAGGCCATTGATATGCTGCAGGCATTCAATACCGGTCATGACGGCTCGCTGTCTACCGGCCACGCAAACAGCCCCGCCGATATGCTTTCCCGGCTGGAGACAATGGTTCTGATGGGAATGGAGATCCCGCTGGAAGCCGTCCGGCGGCAGATGGCTTCGGCTATTGATCTGATCGTCCACCTGGGAAGAGTCCGGGATAAGAGCCGGAAAGTGCTTGCGGTGACGGAAGTGGCGGGGATGGAACAAGGAGAGATCCGTCTGCTTCCCCTTTACCAGTTTGCGGATCAGGGAACCGACGAAAGCGGCAGGGTGCTTGGAAGCCTGCAGAAAACAGGATCACTGAGGCAATTGGAAAAATTAAAGGCCTCCGGCATTGCCGGGGAAGGAGAGATCTGTCATGAGACAATATGACCGGTACCATTTTGGAACGAAAGAGTGTCTGCTCATCCTGCTGAAAGGGGAAGCGGCGGCGGTTTTGCTGGCTGTCCTGTTTTATGATTTCCTGCCTGCGGCAATTCCGCTGTCGGCGCTTCTGATTGTTTACTGGCGGACAGAAAGAGAAAAGAAAAAGAAAGCCTGTCTGAAAAAGCTGAATATCCAGTTCCGGGACGGGATCCTGGCGGTATCCGCCGCTTTGGGAGCGGGCTATTCGGTGGAAAACGCCTTTGGAGAGGCCCTGAAAGACCTGCAGTATCTTTATGGAAAGGATGAGCCGATAATGGAGGAATTCCGGTGGATCGTCACCAATATGGAACTGAACCGCACGCCGGAAAGCCTTTTGTACGATTTTGCAGAGCGATGCCGGCTGGAGGATGTGCAGATGTTCGCGGATGTTTTTGGCGCCTGTAAGCGCACCGGAGGAGATCTGCAGACGGTGATTAGGGACACCGCCGCCAGGATCGGAGAAAAGCTGGACGCTGCCAGGGAGATTGAAACCTTTCTCAGCGCGAAGAAGCTGGAACAGAAAATCATGAACCTGGTGCCCGTGGGAATTCTGCTTTATGTGAGAATGACTTCGCCGGATTTTTTGTCCGGCCTTTATGGGACGCTTCCGGGGGCCCTTGTGATGACGGTCTGTCTGCTTGTATACGGAGGCGCTTACCTGATGGCGGGACGGCTTATGGAGATTGAGGTGTGAAAATGAAGAGAATACGGCCTTTTTATGGAATCAGCAAGAAGATCTGCGGCCGGTATCTGGGAAGCAAAAAAGAGCGGAGCCGGAGGATCAGGCTGCGGGAGCGGCTCTGCAGCCTCCACCCTATGGAAAGGGCGGACAGTCTGATCCGGGAATATTATATTGAACGGCTGGAGCTGCTGTTTGCCGTGGGGCTGTTCTGCGGGCTTGGGATTCTGCTGGCGTGTATGCTGGGAAGAGGGCAGGGAGGCAAATCCGTGACTGAACTGGAAAGAAACTCCTACGGACAGGAGGAAAAGGAAAGCAGTGTGCAGGTTTTCCTGGGGAAAGAACCGCCGGAGACCATACAGGTTACCCTGGGAGCCAGAATCTATACAGGGGAGGAAAGCCGAAAACTGCTGAAACAGGCAGCCGACAGGCTGGAAAAACTGATCCTGGCAGAAAATCCCGCTCCCGACCAGGTAACGTCGGATCTGAATCTGGTTACGGAAATGGAAGATGGACTGATCAAGGTCAGCTGGCAGGCGGATCCTCCTTATGTGGTGGATTTGGGAGGACATCTGGACGCGGATGTTCTGACAGAGGAGGGAACGCCGGTGCAGCTGCAGGCATGCCTGACCATGCAGGACGAATCCCTGATCCGCACGTTTGCGGTCAATGTAAAAAAACCGGCGATGACAGAGCAGGAAAAACAGCTGGAAGCGTTGGAAGATCAGATTGAAAGGGCAGAAAAGGAAAGCCGGACCAAAAGGACAGTCTCGCTGCCGGAAAAGCTGGGCAATCTGCCGGTCTCCTATCGGGAACCGGAGGCCCCGTCGTCCTGGCCGGCTCTGGCCTTATTGTTTCCGGCGGCTGCCGTTCTTCTTTTCCGCAGAAAAGAGGCGGCGCTGGATCAGGCCCTGAAAGACCGGGACCGGCAGCTGCAGATGGATTACCCGGCGGTCATAAATCAGCTGACGCTTTTGTACTGTGCCGGTCTGACCATTCGGGACGCCTGGTTCTGCACCGCTCTGGAATACGGAGAGCGCAAAAAAAGGGGCAAGGCCGTCCGGTATGCCTATGAGGAAATGCTTCTTACCTGCTGGGAAATGGAAAGAGGCGTTCCGGAGGCGGAAGCCTACGACCGGTTTGGCAGGCGCTGCAGGCTGGCAGGCTATGTAAAGCTGGGAGAGCTGTTGCGTCAGAATCTGAAAAAAGGAAGCAAAGGACTGGTGCAGATGCTTCTCTATGAAAGCGTTCAGGCAACGGAAGAACGGAAAAACCTGGCAAAGCGTCTTGGGGAGGAAGCATCCACAAAGCTGCTGATCCCCATGTTTCTTATGCTGGCAGTGGTGCTGGTGATCCTGGTGGTCCCCGCGTTCCTTTCCATGCAGGTGGCCTGAGAGCGGCACGGCGCAGGATCTGGTCAAAAGGAGGTGGAATGATGAAAGGATTCCGTGAACTGTGGAAAGAAGAGGATGGGATCGGCGTTGTGGAAATGATCCTGATCCTGGTTGTGTTGATCGGGCTTGTGATTCTTTTTAAGGATCAGCTGACGTCGCTGGTACAAAGCATCTTCAAAACCATTACAACACAGAGCAAAAAAGTCTGACGGAAAGGAGGAATTCAGGTGAGAAAAAGAAAACAGGGAGTGATTACAGTGATGATCTGTATGCTGCTCATTGGGATGCTGACATTGATATGCGCGGCGGCGGAGGCAGTACGGGTCGTAGGGGCCCGTACCCAAAGTGAAGAAACGGCAGATTCCGCCATGGACTCCCTGTTTTCCGAGTATCACCGCCAGTTGATGGAAAGTTACGATCTGTTTTTCATAAGCGGCGTATATGATGGCGGCAGCTTTTCCCCGGTCAATCTGACAGACCGCTTTCAGGAATATATGGCCTACAATCTGCAGCCGGAACAAGCAGATCCTCTGCTGAACAATACGGATTTCTGGAGACTGACGGTGACAGAATGTGAGGCGGTCTCCTATTGTCTGGCAACGGACGGCGGGGGAATCGCTTACCGGCAGCAGGCCGCGGACAGCATGAAAGAGACTGTTGCCGGCGACCTATTGGAAAAGCTGTTGTCCTGGGAAAAAACGCCTTTTAATGTGGAGGAACTGGAGCAGTCGCTTACAAGACGGGAGGCTCAGAGCGAACAGGAAATCCGGCGCCTGGAGCAGGCCCGGGAGGCAGAAGAAAATGGCGAAACAGACGCCCCGGAAAATCCGGACGCAAAAGAGCAGGGGGAAACCGCGGCGAGCGGGGAGAAAGACGCGGCGGAGCAGATTGAAAGTCCCGCAGACCGGGCGGTGAATCCCATTGAGGTGATCCGCGGGATAAAGGAAAAAGGGATCCTGTGGCTGATCCTGCCAAAGGACTTTCCCCTTTCCGAAAAGTCGCTGGCTGGCGCGGATCTGCCGTCAAAACGAAGCCTCCATCAGGGAGACGGCATAAGCGGATCCACAAATGGTCTGTCCGCGGCGGCAAATAAAGTCTTGTTTCGGGAATATCTGATAAAAAAGTTTTCCAACGCGCTGAACAAAAAGGACGTGCTTCCCCAGGGAGAGACGGCGCTTTCCTGTGAACTGGAATATATCCTGGCGGGAAAAGATTCCGATCCGGAAAATGTGAAAACCGTAGTGCACAGGCTTCTGCTGATCCGGGAAGCGGTGAATTTTGCCTACCTGATGACGGACACATCCAGGCAGATCCAGGCGGAGACAGCAGCCGTTGCCATCACGGGACTCCTTGGAGCCGCGCCTTTGGCAGAGGCGGTAAAATATGGGATCCTTTTGGCTTGGGCCTATGGAGAAAGCATTGCGGATCTTCAGAATCTGATGGCGGGAGGAAGCCTTTCCCCTGTTAAGACAGGAGCAAACTGGAGGCTGTCCCTGGAAAAAATCGGAGAGCTTGGGGAAAGAACCGCGGGAAAAGGCATAAAAGAGCAGGGCGGGCTGGACTATGAGGATTATCTCAGACTTTTGCTTTATGGGGAAAAAGACGAGACGATCACCATGAGAAGCCTGGATCTCATTGAGCAGAATATAAAAAAACAGGATGGAAACCGGTATTTCAAAGCGGACGGATTGGTCTGCGGCTTAAAGATCAAAACCACATTTGGGCTGCAGCCGCTGTTCTTTTCTTTTAGGTTTCTGGAAAATTATGTGTATGAGCAGACCCTGACGGTAACGTCGGCAAAACAGTACTAACGGAAGGTGAACAGGCATGCTCTCTTTCAGGATCATTTCTCAGAAAGGCAATTCCATAAAAGCACATCTTCAGGGCGGACACAGACAGTCAATTCCGGCACGGCCATACATCAGAAAGAGAGCATCCCTGTTTTTCTTCCGGAGAAAAGGATCCTTTACGCTGGAAGCAGCGCTGATCCTGCCGTTGTTTTTTCTGGCTATGACAACCGTGTTGTCCATGGCCAGGGTCTTTTATACAGAGCAGCTTCTGATCGGGCCGCTTCACAGTACCGGGAGAGAATTTGCGCAGTACGCGTATCTCTATGATCTGGCGGGAAAAACAGAAACTGCCGGCAGCATGGTGAAATCATCTCTGGGGCAGCTGGGAACAGCTTTGCTGACACAGGCGGCCGCGAAAGAAAAGGTCACAGCCTTGGTCGGCAGGGAACGGCTGGAGGAGTCGGGCATTGCGGGAGGCGTGGGAGGACTGTCTTTTGGCTGGTCAAAGCTGTCGGATGAGGATCACATGGTGGATCTGATCATAAGTTATCGGATGCGTCTGCCTTTTCAGGTGATCCCGCTGCCGGACATTCCCGTTGTCCAGCGGTGCCGGGTTCATGAATGGGTAGGGTTTTCTCCCAAAAGCCAGGAGGAACAGACCGTATATGTAACAGAAAACGGCAGAGTGTATCATCTTCAGCTTTCCTGCTCCCACATCAGGCTTTCCATCCGTCAGGTGCCCGCCCTGCAGGCGCCGGCGCTGAGAAACAAAGGCGGAGGGAAATATTATCCCTGTGAGAGCTGCGGCAGCCGGTGGACGCCGGCGGTGTATATTACTGACGATGGCAACCGGTATCACAGTACGCTGTCGTGCGGCGGACTGAAACGGACCATCCGGGCAGTTTCACTTAGCGAGGTGAAAGATCTGCCGCCATGTAAACGATGTACAGGAGGGGTTTGATGTGGCTTGAATGTGGTTGTATGAGTTTTTTGGGAATTTGTGCCGCCTATGATTACCGGACAAAGACGGTTCCTTTGCGGGCCGCAGTGGTATTTGGGCTGTTTGCCTGTGTGGCGCGGCTTTTTGAGGGCACGCTGTTTACAGTTTCCACTGGGGCAGGGGCTTTGATGGGACTGCTTTTTTTGCTTGCCGGAAAACGAAGCGGCAGCAGGATCGGAGAGGGAGACGGATGGATGCTGACGGTAACAGGACTGTATCTGGGCCTGTGGGGCAATGCGGAGCTGTGTCTGCTGGCTGTGCTGGCCGCGGCAGCAGGGGCGGCATGGATGTTGGCCGTAAAAAAAAGAAGCCTGCAGGATCAGATCCCTTTTGGCCCCTTTTTGCTGGGCGCGTACTGTCTGATGCTGATTCTGCAGGCAACGGGGTCGTGAAAATGAAAGGGAAAAAGCGGTTTTACAGAAAAGGAAGCCTGACTGTAGAAGCGGCGTTTATCATGCCGGTTACGCTGTTACTGCTGTTGCTGCTGATCTATCTGGGGCTGTACTGGTACAATATGGCGCTCTGCACCGCTTTCTGCAGAGACGCGGCAAGGGAACTGGCGGCGGGGCAGCAGGAGAAATCTTTGGAAAGCCGGAAAAAAAGCCTTCAGAAACAGCTGATCGGCGTGGAGAAGCTGGAGGCAGAGCAGGATGCGCGGGAACAGAAGGCGGAAGTTTCTGTAATGGCAGAGATGGCGTTTCCGTTTGTACAAAAAACGATGGTCATTTATCAGAAGCAGCGGGCCGGCGTTTTGGATCAGCGCGGGTTTATCTTAAAGAGCAGAAGTCTTCTGAAAGGGCTGACAGACGCCGTGGGCGCGGCAGAGGAGGAAAAGGATGCAAAACCCCCAATATAAAAAAGATCTGAATCATACCTATCTGATGATCCCCTGGGAGGGCGCAGCGGGAGATTACCGGATTCACATGCTGCAGTATCACAGGATGAAGGAATTGCTTCCCTGTATGCTGCGCCGGGTAGATCGGCAGAGTCTTCTGACTTATGAGGTCAATGACAGACAGCCTCTGGGGACGCTGTTTCAGAACCGCGCCATGGGACATGAAAGCCTGCGCGGGCTGATCAGAACCCTTTCGGAAGCGTTGGAGCATATGAACGACTATCTGCTGGACGGAAGCATGCTGCTTTTGGACCCCGATTATATTTTTGGGGAAGAAGAAAAAGAAAGTTTCTGGTTTTGCTGTCATCCCGGCAGAAGCGAGGATGTGTTTGAAGAATTTCATAAGCTGTGCGGATATCTTTTGCAGATACTGGATCACCGGGACGAACAGGCGGTACAGCTTGGATATTCTCTCTACCGCACTACAATGGAGAAAAAATGCGGTCTGTCCGGTCTTTTACAGGAATGGGACGGCACAGAGTCGGAAAATCCAAAGCCTCCTGAGGGTTCAAAAGAGCCGGAAGCTCTGTATGAGAAAAAGAAGAAAGCACCGGTTCCCCAGGCTTTGCATCCGGAACGGAAAGAATACAGGGATCGGAGAGAAGGCAGGGATCAGAAAGAATACCGGGATTGGAAAGAAAGCAGGGATCAGAGAGAAAACAGAGAGCAGAAAGAATACCGAGAATCGAAAGGAAACAGAGAACAGAAAGAATACCGAGAATCAAAAGAAAACAGAGAACAGGACAGAACCAGGCGGCCGGAAAAGCGGATGGGCTTTTTTAAAAGCCGCAGGCAGGCTGAAGAGAAAAAAGGATTTTTCGGGCTGCCCTCCTATGCGAGAGAAGAACTGTTTGTTTATGGAAAGAAAAGCTGCATTCTGCAAAGCACCAACCGGAAAGATCTGGTGTTTGCGCCGGCGTCGTTTCCCTTTTTGCTTGGTTCCCTGTCTTTTGGAGTGGACGGCTGTATTGACGATGTGACGGTAAGCCGGTTTCACGCAAGAATCCAGGAGCAGGACGACGGATATTCTGTGACAGATCTCCATTCCGGGGAAGGCACCTGGGTCAACGGGCGGAAGCTTCCGGCGGAGATTCCGCAAAAGCTGGCAAATGGAGATAAACTGCGGCTGGGCGGCGTGGAATTTGTGTTTCTGTATAAAAATGAAGAAATTTGAGATACTGTCTGTGAGGAGGCGGCGCAAATGCTACTGGTCAATCACGGAACGGTTTATACAATGGAGGGACCTATTTACAGAGATGGATATGTGCTGTGTGAGGAGGGCAGGATCCTGGATGTGGGTGAACATTTCGCAGACAGCTCTTATGCCTGCCAAAAAGATCAGCTGCGGGAAATCGACGCAGCCGGCTGCATGGTGCTGCCGGGACTGATCGAGGCACACTGTCATGTGGGGATCACCGAAGAGCAAAAGGGCATGGAGGGAGACGACTGTAACGAAACCACCGATCCCGTAACGCCCCAGCTGCGGGCCATTGATGCCATCAATCCCATGGACGCCGCTTTGAAAAACGCCATGGAAGCAGGGATCACCGGGCTGATGGTAGGACCGGGCAGCGCAAATGTGGTAGGCGGTCAGTTTGCCTTTGTCAAAACTTATGGCCGCTGCCTGGACGAAATGATTGTAAAAGCCCCCGCGGCCATGAAAGTGGCTTTTGGCGAAAATCCAAAGAAAAATTACGGCAGCCAGGGAAATATGCCCTCCACCCGTATGGGGATCGCCGCCCTGCTGCGGGAACAGCTGACAAAAGCGGTAAGTTACGCCAGGAACCGGGATCCGGAGAACCCGGATTTTCTCATGGAGCCGTGGCTTCCGGTACTGTCCGGTGAAATCCCCTTAAAAGCCCATGTCCACCGTACCGACGATATCCTGACGGCTATCCGGATCGGAAAAGAGTTTGGGGTAAAAGTAACGCTGGATCACTGCAGTGAAGGCCATCTGATTCAAAAAGAGGTGGCAGAGAGCGGATATCCCGCTATTGTAGGGCCTGCCATGACGTCGCGCAACAAGATCGAAGTCCGCTATGTGGACTTTAAAACGCCGGGAGAACTGCGTCATGCGGGGGTAACGGTTGCGATCACAACAGATCATCCGGTAACCCTGATCCAATATCTGCCTATCTGCGCAGGCATGGCTGTAAAAAAAGGCATGTCATTTCTGGAGGCGCTGGAGGCCATCACCATTGACGCCGCCAGGATCTGTCAGGTAGACCACCGGGTGGGGAGCATTCGTCCGGGAAAAGACGCCGATCTGGCGGTGTTCAACGGAAATCCCCTGGAAGTGTTTACGGAAAACCTCTATACGGTCATCAACGGAAAAGTGGTCTGGGATAAAAAAGCCCGTGACAAATCCGTCAAATTGGGATAAACTTGTAGGGACACAGTAGGGAGGGGTCTGTATGTACCTGATCGTTGGGTTGGGAAATCCCACAAAGCAATATGAAAATACCCGTCATAACGTAGGTTTTGAGGTGATCGATCTGCTTGCCCGCCGTCACGGCATTTCCGTGACAGAGAGAAAGCACCGGGCCTATTGCGGAAGCGGCGTGATCGCGGGACAGAAGGTGCTGCTGATGAAGCCGCAGACTTATATGAACAACAGCGGGGAAAGTGTGTTTTCAGCCGCGCAGTTTTACAAATGCGATCCAAAAGAGGTGATCGTGATCTGTGATGATATCAATCTGGATACCGGCCGGGTCCGCATTCGGAAAAAAGGCAGCGCGGGCGGTCATAACGGTTTGAAAAATATTATCGCGCATCTGCATTCCGAGGAATTTCAGCGCATACGAATTGGTGTGGGAAATAAGCCACAGGGGTATGATCTGGCAGACTATGTACTGGGGCATTTTTCCGGAAAAGAGCGGGAAGAGATCTGTCAGGGGGAGGAGGACGCCGCAAGCGCGGCGGAGACCATGCTTTCTCAGGGAACAGATGAGGCCATGAACCGGTTTAACCGTGCCAGAAAAGAGTAATACATAAAACAGAAAGCGGCGAAGTTATGAAATGTTTGATTGCACCGTTACAGGAGCTTCGGGAAACAGAAGAGCTGCAGGCTGCGCTGAGGGGGAAATCGGGCGTCTATCAGGTGACCGGCTGCATTGATTCTCAGAAGCTTCATTTTATTTATGGTATTCACAATGGGCAGAAAAGAAAACTCATTGTGACATACAGTGAGCAGAAAGCAAGGGAACTGTGCGAGGAATACCGGTTTTACGATGAGAATGTGCTGTATTATCCCGCAAAGGATCTGTTGTTTTATCAGGCGGATGTTCATGGCAATCTTCTTGTAAAACAGAGAATGGAAGTGATCCGTTCTATCCTTGATGATGAAAACGCGACCATCGTCACCACTCTGGACGGATGTATGGATAAGGTGCCGGAGCTTTCCGTCTACAAAAACAGCATCCTGCGCCTGAAAAATGACAGCGTTGCAGAGCTGCCGGCCCTTGCGGACGCTTTGGTACAGCTTGGCTATGAGCGTACATATCAGGTAGAGACGGGAGGACAGTTTTCCGTCAGGGGAAATATTATTGATATTTTCGCGCTGACACAGCCGGAGCCCTACCGTATTGAGTTTTGGGGAGATGAAGTGGACAGCATCCGAAGCTTTGATCCGGAAAGCCAGCGCTCCATAGAGAATCTGGAGGAGATCACCATTTATCCCGCCAGAGAATTTGTGCTGCCCGGACAGGCCATTTCCGATGGAATTGCCAGAATCAAAAAAGAGCTTGCAAAGCAGGAGCGGGTTTTGCAGGAGCAGATGCGCACGGAGGAGGCCCATCGTCTGAAAACCTCTGTAAATCAGATGATCGACCAGCTGACGGAAACAGGGGCCGGCAGCGGCATGGATATTTATATCCGTTATTTTTATGAAAAAACAGAATCCTTTCTGGACTATTTTGACAGAGAGAATGCCCTGGTGTTTCTGGACGAGATCAACCGGCTGGCAGATCACGGGGAAGCGGTTTGGACGGAGTTTACGGAAAGCATGAAAGGACGGCTGGAAAAAGGATATGTCCTTGCGGCCCGGACAGACGTGCTGTTTTCACTGCGGGAAACCCTGGGCAGACTTCAGCGGTTCTGCTGTGTGGGACTGAGCGCCCTGGAGCCGTCTCAGAAATACTGGAGCGTCAACAGCAGCTATTATGTGCACACCCAGTCGGTTAATTCCTATCAAAACGATTTTCGCAGGCTGACAGAAGATTTGAAGAGGTATCAGAAGCTGGGCTATCGGGTGCTTTTGCTGGCGCCCTCCCGCACAAGGGCCAGGCGGCTGGCGGAGGATCTGCGCCAGTATGAGCTGAACAGTTATTACGGAGAGGATCTTGACCGGCAGATCAAGGCCGGAGAGATCATGACGGCAAAGGGCAATATCAAAAAAGGCTTTTCCTATCCTCTGATCAAATTCGTGGTGCTGTCGGAAAGCGATATTTTTGGCAGACAGAAGCAGAAAAAGAAAAAACACAGGGCCTATGAGGGAAAAAGGATCGCCGATTTTAACGAGCTGAAAGTCGGCGATTATGTGGTTCACGAAAATCACGGCCTGGGGATCTATCAGGGCATTGAAAAAATGCAGGTGGACAAAACCGTCAAAGATTACATTAAAATCTCCTATCGGGACGGCGGCAACCTGTATATTCTCGCCACGCAGCTGGAGCTGATCCAGAAATACAGCGGCGCTGACGGAAAGGTGCCCAAGATCAATAAGCTGGGCGGGGCGGAATGGAAAAGAACAAAAGCAAAGGTTCACGGGGCCGTGCAGGATATTGCGAAGGAGCTTGTGGAGCTTTATGCCCTCCGACAGGAGCGGGACGGGTTTGTATACGGGGAGGATACCGTATGGCAGAGAGAATTTGAGGAGATGTTTCCTTTTGAGGAGACCGACGATCAGCTGGCGGCTATTGAGGCTACCAAAAAAGACATGGAGAGCACCAAGATCATGGACCGGCTGATCTGCGGGGACGTGGGCTACGGAAAGACAGAGGTGGCCATCCGCGCCGCGTTTAAGGCGGTACAGGATAACAAGCAGGTGGTGTTTCTTGTGCCTACTACCATTCTTGCCCAGCAGCATTACAACACCTTTACCCAGAGAATGAAAGATTTCCCTGTGCGGGTAGATATGCTGAGCCGGTTCTGCACTCCCTCCCAGCAGAAAAAGACCATTGAGGATCTGAAAAAAGGACTTGTGGACATTGTGATCGGCACCCACCGGGTGTTGTCAAAGGATGTGGTCTACAAAGATCTGGGGCTTTTGATCATTGACGAGGAACAGCGTTTTGGGGTGACCCATAAGGAGAAGATTAAGCAGCTGCGCCATAATGTGGATGTGCTGACGCTGACCGCCACTCCCATTCCCCGAACGCTGCATATGAGCCTGATCGGCATCCGGGACATGAGCGTGCTGGAAGAGCCCCCTCAGGATCGGATGGCCATTCAGACCTATGTGATGGAATACGAAGAGGAAATGGTGCGGGAAGCCATTACAAGAGAACTGGCAAGAGGCGGGCAGGTCTACTATGTGTTTAACCGGGTGCAGGGCATCGACGAGATAACGGCCTCCATTGCCAGACTGGTTCCGGATGCCTCTGTTGCCTTTGCCCATGGGCAGATGCCGGAGCGGCAGCTGGAAAAGATCATGTTCCATTTTATCAACGGAGAGATCGATGTGCTGGTGTCTACTACCATTGTGGAGACGGGACTGGACATTTCCAATGTGAATACCATGATCATCCATGACGCGGATCAGATGGGGCTTGCCCAGCTTTATCAGCTGCGGGGCCGGGTAGGGCGTTCCAACAGGACAGCCTACGCGTTCCTTTTGTACCGACGAAACAAGATGATCCGGGAGGTGGCGGAAAAGCGCCTGCAGGCCATTCGGGAGTTTACGGAGCTTGGTTCCGGCATTAAGATCGCCATGCGGGATCTGGAGATCCGGGGCGCCGGCAATCTTCTGGGCGCCGCGCAGCATGGACACATGGAAGCGGTGGGATATGATCTTTACTGTAAAATGCTGAACGAGGCAGTAAAGGAGCAAAAAGGAATGGCGCCCCAGGCGTCCTATGAGACGGTGGTGGATATTTCGCTGGACGCGTTCATTCCGGACAGCTATATCTCCAACGAGTTTCAGAAGCTGGATATGTATAAGCGGATCGCCGGCATTGAGCAGCAGGAAGAATGTGAAGATATGCAGGAGGAACTGACGGACCGGTTTGGGGAACCGCCGGAATCCGTGGAAAATCTGCTTTTTATCGCAAGGCTGAAATCCATCGCCCACAGCCTGTATATGACAGAGGTGTCCGAAAAGCCTGACGGATTCCGGTTTGTCATGTATCCGGAGGCCAAAATCCGGACGGAGAACATAGGAGTTATGATGTCAGAATTTAAAAACCGCCTTGTGTTCCGGAAAGATCCAAAGCCCTGTTTTCTGTATCATAGCAGAAAAAAACCGTCCAGAGAGGAGCTGGGGCAGATCCTGGAAATCATGGCGCGGTATCTGATCCCTGTGGAAAACCGGCAAACCAGCTAAAGATCATTGTCCGGCAAATCCGGTGAAAAACATTGCCAGATTCCTGAAAAACGGATATAATAAAGACAGTTTGAAAAATCTGGATTTCTGAGAAAAAGTGAAAACGGAGGAACATTATGAAAAAGGCAAAAAGATGGCTGGCATGTGTGCTTTGCCTGATGATGGCAGCGGCGATGCTGACAGGCTGTAACGGATCAAAGGAATCGAAAAAGAATTCCGATCTGGATCCGAAAGCAGTGGTACTGACTGTGGGAGAAGAAAAGGTTCCCCTGCAGGTGGCTTACTTTGTGCTGAAATGGCAGCAGGCCTCTTATCAGTCTATGGCAACGGCGGTTTACGGCGAGGAATGGTACAATCAGGACCTGGAGGGAAACGGTGAGACGTTTCTGGACTATATCAAATCCACGGTGATGGATTCCCTTACGGATATGTATCTCTGCAGGCAGCAGGCAGAATCCCTTGGAGTTGCCCTTTCGGAGGAGGAACAGAAAAACATCGACGACGCGGTAAAGGGCTATATGAAAGCCAATTCCAAAGACGCCCAGGAAGCCATGATGGCAGATGAAGCTACGGTGCGCACCGTGTTGGAAAATTATACGCTGTATTCAAAAGTGTACAATCAGGTAGTGAAAGACGCGGATACTTCCGTATCAGAGGAGGAAGCCCGCCAGGGAACCTATTCCTGGATCTATCAGGATTTTACCACCACGGATGAAGAGGGCAATCAGACGGAATACACCGACGCCCAGAAAGAAAAGTACTACCAGACTTTTGAAAATATTGCCCAGGCCGCAAAGGACAGCGGAGATTTTGATCAGGCGGCCTCTGACGGAGGATATGAACCCTCCGAGCATGATTACACCATCGTCAGCGGCGGAGAAGATGAAGAGGGCCTTTATGTGGACATCAACAACATTGCCAGAGGTCTTCAGGTAGGAGAGGTTTCCGGCCTGATCCCGGTGGATGGGGGACTTGCCCTGATCCATCTGGATACAGACAATAATGAGGAAGCCACCGCGGATATGAGACAGACCATGGCGCAGAAAAAGCAGACAGACTTTTTTGAACAGTGGATCGTGCCCCTGCGGGAACAGGCGGCGGCAAAGATTACGGACAGCCTGTGGAATCAGATCGGTTTTGAAAAACCCATTGCGGCTGTTACAGAATAAAAAAATAAGAACGGCGATTATTTGTGCAAAATTGCCTTTGCGAAAAAACGAAATATCTGATATAACCATGATTAGTGTGTAGCTGAAACGGCGTAAGTCCAACTTTGGATCTTACGCCGTTTTTTTGGTATGCCCGCCATGGGCGGGCTCTAACGGGTGAAAGTCCCGAGTGCGCCTAGGCAACGAGGAAGCACAT
>CANQUC010000031.1 GCA_947626945.1 uncultured Lachnospiraceae bacterium
CTCTGGGCCGTGCGCACAGCGCGGCAGCAGGAAAGGGCCGCTCGAATTCCGCAGAATTCGAGCGGCCCTTTTCCGCACGCGTCCCCTTGGCAGAAAAAGGCCTTTAGGCCTTTTTCGCCAGCATTTATACCTCTTCCAGCGCCTGCTCAATATCGGCGATAAGATCCTCCGGATCCTCCAGCCCGCAGGACATGCGCACCAGATCCGGCGTGATCCCGGCGGCCACCAGCTCCTGGTCGTTCATCTGCCGGTGCGTGGCGGAGGCCGGATGGAGGCAGCACGTCCTGGCGTCGGCCACATGAGTCTCGATGGCCCCCAGGCGCAGGTGCTTCATAAACGTCTCCGCCGCCGGGCGTCCGCCCTTGAAGCCGAAGCTCACCACGCCGCAGGTGCCGCCGGGCATGTACTTCCGGGCCAGCTCGTGGTACTTGTCCCCCTCAAGCCCCGGGTAGATCACAAACCCGATCTTGGGGTGATCCTTTAAATATTTTGCCACAGCCAGGCCGTTTGCGCAGTGCCGGGGCATCCGCACATGCAGGCTCTCCAGCCCCAGGTTCAGGATAAACGCGTTCTGGGGAGACTGGATAGCCCCCAGATCCCGCATCAGCTGAGCGGTACATTTGGTAATGAAAGCCCCCTCCAGGCCAAATTTTTCTGCGTAGGTCACGCCATGATAGCTGTCGTCGGGGGTTGTCAGGCCGGGAAATTTGTCCTGAAAGGCAAACCAGTCAAATCTTCCGCTGTCCACAATACATCCTCCCACTCCGGCGCCATGGCCGTCCATGTATTTGGTGGTGGAATGGGTGACAATATCGCATCCCCATTCAATGGGCCGGCAGTTTACCGGCGTCGCAAAGGTATTGTCCACGATCAGCGGCACGCCATGGCTGTGAGCCGCTTTCGCGAATTTTTCAATGTCCAGCACTGTCAGGGCCGGATTGGCGATGGTTTCTCCAAAAACCGCCTTTGTGTTGGGCTGAAACGCGGCGTCCAGCTCCTTGGCGGAGCAGTCCGGATCCACAAAGGTAAACTCGATCCCCATCTTTCGCATGGTCACATGGAACAGATTGTAAGTGCCGCCATAGATGGTGGAGCTTGCCACCACATGATCGCCTGCGCCGGCAATATTGAACACCGCGTAAAAATTGGCTGCCTGGCCTGAGGCGGTAAGCATGGCCGCGGTGCCTCCCTCCAGATCACAGATCTTCGCGGCAACCATGTCGTTGGTTGGATTTTGCAGGCGGGTATAAAAATAACCGCTTTCCTCCAGATCAAACAGCTTGCCCATTTCCTCGCTGGTGGCGTATTTAAACGTGGTGGACTGAATGATCGGGATCTGACGGGGCTGTCCGTTGCCCGGCGTATATCCGCTCTGCACACATTTTGTATTGATCTGATAGTTACTCATAGGTTCTCCTTTCCGGTTCTGTAAAATTCAATTCCAGTATAACACATCCGGAGCCAACTTTCTACTGCTGATCACAGATCCCGCTTTTGGTAGAACCGGATGGAAAGCAGCCATGACATCCCATACAGGATAATCACGGCCCCGGCGATGATCATTGTCAGATTCCGGTAACCGGTCTCTGCGGCAATGCCCGGATGGTCCCCAAAAAACACGGAACCAAAAGCACAGGCCAAGGCAATGAGTATATAGTACAAAACACGTCCCTTTGTGGTTCCAAACCGAAAGATAAAAGGATACAAAACCGTAGGCACCACAAACGAGATACCGGCCAGCGTCATGATCACACCCAGATATTCCATGGGCAAAAAGGCTCCCTTACTGATCATTCTGAAGGCCTGGGCAGCCCCGCACAGCAGAAGCACGATCAGCCCTCCAAACAGACTGATCAGGTATTTTTCGGAAACAAGCTGCGCCCGGGTGCAGGGAAGCGTCCCCGCATAGCTGTCCCATTTTTCCCGTTCATCACAGGAAAGAAGCGTGATGGGCAACAGCCCCGCAAACACGCAGGGGTAAAAAAGGAAAAACAGATTTTCTTTTTGAAACAGATAAATGGCGATAAACACAAGATCCAGCAGCATGATCGCCTTGCAGTACCGGATGGTCAGATAGAAATCCTTTAAGATAAGTCCTTTCATCTTGCTTCCTCCTTTGCCATAAAAACAAATAACTGTTCAATATCAACGGGACTTGTCTGTACATGGGCGGGAACTGACTTTCCGGAAACGATTGCTTCTACTCCGTAGGGATTCTTCCTTTTTCCGATCACATCCGCCGGGGCAAAGGACGCCAGCTGCTCCTCCGTACAGTGCACAATGACATATCGCTCCTTCAGCCGGTCTGTTTCCTCGCACAGCAGCAACTTCCCCTGATGCAGAAATGCCACATAGTCACACAGTTTTTCCAGATCGCTGACAATATGGGAGGAAATCAGTACCGCATGGGTTTCGTCCCGGGTAAACTCACTGAAAATATTCAGAATGTCGTCTCTCACAACGGGATCCAACCCTGACGTGGCCTCATCCAGGATCAGCAGTTTCGGGTGATGACTGAGGGCAACGGCAATCCCAAGCTTCATCTTCATTCCCCTGGAAAACTCCCCAAACGGTTTTGTCTTTGGCAGAGACAGCCTGGAAAGACAGGCTTCAAAGGCGCCCTCATCCCAGTTCTGAAAAACATGTTTCATGATCTTCCCCACCTGTACCGCCGTGAGACAGGAGGAAATCCCCACATTGTCAAGCACCACGCCAATGTCCTCTTTTAACAGGCGGATGTCTTCCCTGTTATCCTTTCCAAGCAGGGTAATCTGGCCGCTGTCTCTTTTGATCATATCCAGAATCAGCTTGATGGTGGTTGTCTTTCCCGCTCCGTTTTCACCAATCAGCCCCATGATACATCCCGTTGGCAGGATCAGATTCAGATGATCCAGGGAAAAGTCCCCGTAAGACTTACAAAGATCTTTGATCTCAATTGCGTTCACTGTTCTCCCTCCATTTCATAATCGATCATTTCCAGAATGTCTTTCTTCTGCAGATTACAGCTTGCGGCAAGCTGCAGAATCTTTCCGATATATTCCTCGATTTTTTTCAGATTTTCCTCCCTGATCAGCTCCACGTTTTTGGGCGCCACAAAACACCCCTTTGCGGCAACGGTGTAGATAAACCCGTCCCGCTCCAGTTCGTCATAGGCCCGCTTGGTGGTAATGACGCTGATGCGCAGATCCTTTGCCAGATTCCGGATAGAGGGCAGCGGTTCGTCCTGGTTTAGGGAACCGCTGATGATCTGGGTTTTGATCTGCTGATAGATCTGCTCATAAATGGGAATCCCGCTTTTGTTATTGATTAAGATATTCAACCGGATCCTCCTCTCCTATGGTTTTAACTGTATATTAACAGTATATACAGTTAAAACAGATTTGTCAATATCAACCGGACCTGTTTTTGCCAAAAAAGAAGCCGCAGGCGATGATCCGCACAGCAGCTTCTTTTCACTGTTTCCCTATTTTATTGTTTTATTCTTGGTTGTTCTATATTTTTATGATGCTCTGCCGCAATTCTTCCGTCTCCGCTTCTCCACTGCAGACGTGATCCACAAACCTCCCATACTGATCAGAGCAAGACAGGCAAGCAATACCCCGCTTTCTGTATCTCCGGTCTTGGCAGCCGCTGCGCTTCCGGACGCGGATGGCTTGGAATCAGAAGATTTTGACGCTGCGGGAGCCTGTGTAGCCGCCGGGCTTACTGCCCCTCCCGATTTGGTTGGTTCTTTGGTGATTTCTGTCTTTGACGGTTCGGTTGTCTGGCCAGGATCCGGACTTTCGCTTTCCGGCTCCTTTGCGGCAAACAGCGCGAAATATCCCATTACGTCTGTATCAAACATCGCGTAGGACACGCCGTCTCTTGTGACGATCTGATATTCCAGCGGCGCAGATTCGCTGCCGTCTTCCGTGATCCCGCAGATTGTCAGACTGTCCGTACGGATCCCTTGGGGAATCTTGATTTTGTATGTCAGGGATTTCCCCTCCTCAAAAATAACCGGTTCCGGGGTTTCCGTTTTTGTCATGACAGACGCTTTGTAGCATCCGATGGCTTCGGATCCCGCGTTCTTTTCCATAGCTGCCTGCAGGGCCTTTTCATAGGCCTCCAGAGGGGCTCCCGCCCCGGGCATGCCGGCAGGCGCGGACAGTTTCATCGGATAAAATATCCCCAGATTATTCACCCAGTCATATGCGGAAAATACGCCTATTACTTCCACATCCCCATCCGTCAGGGTCAGGCCAAAAGCGCTCACATAATCATTGTACTGCGCATTCAGCTTTTCAAGTGATCCTGCCGTCAGTTCCAGACCGGACGCATAATAATACATTGCCTTTTCCAGAAGCGGGATATGCTCGTATACCTCATAACTGGGACATTCTTCCATTTTATGATCCGGCAGGAGCTTCACATATTCCTCTGCCAGATCCTTTTCCTGACAGATTACAAAGGAGCCGGTAAGCTCACCGGGATAGTATTCTGATGTCACCTTAAATGTGGCGGTTCCGGGCTCGGTGTTGTTTGCAAAGGTTACCTGATAATCCACGCCCTCTTCCAACAGTTCCGCATTCTGAAACAGAAGACGCACATGAGGCGTCACCGGCTGGCCGGTATAGACCTGAGGCGGCGTGATGCCCACCTTAAATTCATCCAGTGAAACGATATTTGCAAAATAAACCGGTTCTGATACAAAGGTACTGTTCTGGAAATCCGTAGCCTGGAAATACCCCATATAAGTGACGTCCTGTCCGCTCCTGACGGGGGTTTCTTTCAGCGGCAGCATATAAACCGGCTGTCCGTTCAGCGTGTCGGAATCGTTCAGCGTAATCTCGTCATAAACTTTATAGTCTGTGATCTGGTTGGTCTGCAAATCATATTTTGCCAGCACAGGACTGAACGTGATACCGCCCTCCGGAAGCGTAAGCCTGTCTTTGGCCGTTTCTGACGACTGAGGATCATAAACATACTTCACAAAGACAAGCCCGTTCAGGACGCTGTCTCCATAATCCGGCGAGGTTTTGTATGCCAGACATTTCAGGATTTTTAGGCCGCCATCCATCATCACGGGGATATCATAGCTGTATTCTGTAATGTTATCTCCTTCACGGCTGACCGTTCTGTTCAGCGTGATAAAGTTTCCTTCCAGTGTAAACCAGTTCTCCTCCACTTTTTTCGTGAAAGTTCCTTTTTGCCAGTCTGTGTCCGCAATATCCTCTCCCATAAAGTATTTCTGTATGCTGCCGGAAGGATCGATCTCGTCGCACAGCTGGATATATCTGACACTTTTCAGTGCGCCGATCTCATTAGCCGGGGTAACGGTTGCCACATAGACAAATTCATCGGTGTTTTCCAGTGTTTCCACGGAGATCTTTCCCTTAAACGAATTCAGCAGTTCCGCGTTCACAGTGATTCCCGCCAGATACTCCAGATAGGAATCGCTGACTCCCAGTTTCTCATATTCGGTAAGATTCCTTTCCGCAAAGCTCTGCGATCCCAGTGTAAAGCCGTAAGACAGCACCGGATAAAAGAAACTCAGGCCCAGACTTTCATTCCAGACGTCGCAGGTGCCACGGTACAGCACTGCGGGCTGTATGCCGTCCACGCTCAGGGTATCTCCCACATAGTGCTCCGGATCTGTGCCGCACGGCATGCCCAGTATTGCCGCCAGCCGCCTGGCTGAATCCGAAACGCCTTCTATGTCTTTAATATTATCTACAAAGTCATACAGATCGATGACCCCGACAGATTTGTCGGCCTGGGTAACTTCCGCCGTTCTTGCGATCTGTACAAATGTCTCCTGATCCTGTTTCATGACCGATGCCATATCCGATGCCAGATCGTCAAAGGCGTCTCTTGCCGCTCCCATTCTGGAAAGATCGGTCAGCGCAAGAGTACAGGATGATGAGTTTGCCCAGTTTCCATTTTCGTCAAAGGAATAGGCATATGCGTCTACAATGGATTTCCCGATCTGGACGGCTTTGGGCGTACCGCTTTCCGGCTCCTCGTTCATCGCGGACAGGAAAGAGTAGTCCCACCCCTCTCCCGGTTCTGTTTCTTCAGAAGCAACCAGATAGTCTCCGTATGGAGAAAGCATATAGGCGATCTCCAGAGACGACATCAGGCAGGCGTCAAACCCGATCAGATCAAACTTCCGGTTTCCTCTGGCAGCCACGCCGGCTTTCAGCGTTTCCGCGATGTTGCTCATGGAAAGGATATGCTTTGTATTTTCGTCCTGTTCCGCGCCGCCTAAGGGACCTCCGCCATGATTCCAGAAGCTGATTATGGCATGATCCGTCTGTCCCAAAGCGGTCACATCATTTACAAACTGCAGGGCGGTTGCCTGATCTCCCATATCCAGATTGCTGTCGTAGGTTTTCAGGAGCGTCATTTTATCGTCATCTACCGAAAAAAGCTGCGCGTATTCATTGGACGGTTCTATGTATGCGCCGGCATGTTCCTCGTTGTACGCGGCTCCAATTCCCTCAGGATCCCATTCTTTCGCGCCTCCTGTAAAAACATACAGTTTTACGTTATCCGGAATGTCCGCGTCCAGCATTTCCAGTATATCGGAAGTAGCCGAATTGAACTGACTTTCCAGGTTTGAACCGCACATATATAAATAAAATGCCCAGTCCTCATTTTCCGGCGTCTGCGCCCCATACACCGGGCAGTCTGCCAAAAGCAGGCTTCCGGCCAAAATCAGAGCCGTTATCAGACTGATTACTCTTTTTTTCATAAGCCGATTCCTCCCTTACTGTAATCCGCAGCCTGACGCCGCGCCTGTTTTATAAAAACAGCTGTCCGCTGCCCCGCCTGGCCGTCCGCCATGCAAAACATACGATCCATTGTGTTTTCGGCATAATCGGTAATGCCTTTTCCTGTATTGGGATGCTTGTGAGAATAGATCTGATCCCAGCCAAAAATAATCAGCAGGATCAGGCATATGGGAACGAGCACCCGCAGTCTGAGCTTTCTGATTACGTTATCCAGAAGCGGAGCGAGGAAATACACGATCGCCATGCCGCCCAGACCAAACACCAGCAGTCCCTCCGCGCAGATCCGTCCGTTCAGGTTCAGAAAATATCCGCTGTAGTCCCACCATTTCTGCCCGTTCTGGGTCAGCTCCAGAAACCAGGAGGTAAAATACTCCACACAGCCGCACAACAGGATCGTAGCCGCAAATTCTCTGGCCGGCTTACCCCGAAGCTTATAGAGGATCACAAGAATCAAAGCGCCGCCGGCGCCATAAATGGGCAGCCAGGGGCCGTGCATCATGCCTCTGTTTACAAACGTGCCGTCAGATATCAGATGGAGGCTCACTTCCCAGATCCATCCTACAAAAGAGAAAATAAAAAACATCAGGATGAGGGACCATATGGAATACCGGCGCTCACTGTACAGTTCATACTGTTTCCTTTTCTTTTCTGTTTCGGGAATGGGGGACAGCTTGCCGGGATAAGCTTTCTGTGCCATTTCATACCGCAGGGCAAGATGGGTGGCCCGCTCCGCCATAACTTCGTCGTACTTTTGTTCCTGACTGTCATTGAACAGCGTAACGCCAAACTGATCCGCAATGAATCCGCTGACGCCGCTGTGTGCCTTTCTGGGCGGTTTCTTTTCCGCAAGCACGTCAATATTTTTCTCATACGCGATTAAAAGATCTTCCCGCTCCGCCTTTTCATACAGATACCGGTCGTTTAAGTATTCCGATCCCTCCATACCTTTTTCAATGGCCGCATTCCGCAGGCATACATAGTATTCGCTGATGGTCGCCTGCCGGTATGGGGCGGAAAAAAAGGTTCCCACAAGACCAAAGGTAAAAAAGTCCAGCAGATTCCATCCAATGAATGACAGCTCCAGTTTAAAGCACTCCCACTTATGGCCGTACATCATCTTTCTGGACAGATTGATGGCGTCAAGGGGTTTTACCGCGGGGTTTTCCGCTGTAATATAGGGCACCATCCGATAGGCATAAGCCTTGATCACGCCGCCTACAATGGTAAACATCCACAGGATCTTAAATAACGAGGTAACCAGCATGATCAAAGCCGCGTTGGTCCATTTTTTCACCCGGGACAGAAACAGAAAACGGTTGAAAGAGACTTCCTCATAAACACGCCCTTCCAGAAAAATCCTGGCTGAAATAACAGACAAAACATTCGTCAGGTAAAACCAGACAAACAGCATCAGCAGCACGCTCAGCAATATCCCCATGACCAGAAGTGTGTTTCCGGAATCTATAATGGAAATGATGCTGGACACCAGTGTGGTCAGAATCGTTCCCGAAGAGATCTTGTTGACAAGGGACGCAAATACGCCTCTGCTGCGTCCAAGGACTGCTTCTTTCCGGAGCCCCATTCCGGAAAAGGCCTGATCAGAGGCTTTATCCAGCAGCTTTCCCAGGGACTGCCCGTTTATCATATTCATTAGTCCGGAGTTCACAGTGGTGGCGGCATTGTCCGCAATCTCTCCCTGCTGTTCGTCCTCCCGGACACTGCTTACCCTGCTTTCCTGCAACGAACTGCCGCCGCTGGCTCCCAGAAATCCCGCAACCGCACAGATCAGCACAAAAATAAAGTAATGCTTTTTGAAAGACTGTCTGGCCTTTTCCTTTAACGTTCGTCTGCTTAGCATCTTTTCCTCCCTTATTGCCTTACTGTCTGAGGATCCACCGTAAAGTACAGATGATAGTATCCGTCAGCGGTAGTCACTGTTCCGGAGCCGGAATAATTGTTTGTATAGACCGGCACGTTGTCGCTGGATTCCGTCAGATAGAACGTGTGCGTGCCCTTGGTCACCGTCAGGTGAAGTCCGTCCTTTTCACAAACCACCTTTCGGATATCCTGCCGGTCGTTATCGATCACAACCTCAAACTCTGTTCCTGTAAAGTCGTAGGCTTCTCCGCCGTCCGCTTTTACCGGAATCACCGCCTCATAGGTTTCGGGCGACTTGTCGTTTGCGATCACGATCCGTCCCTCCGGCCTGTTGATGGTCAGCGTATCGGCTCCATTGTTTGTCAGATGAAGCACATAATCCTGCACAAGGGAGTCTTCTCCGCCAAGCTCTCCCAGTTTCTGTCCATCTTTCAGCCCCGCGAAGGTGGTCACATAGTTATTGGTCGCCACAAGGAGTTCCGTGGTTGTGTCATCCCTTGAAAGGGCGGTGCCGCCATCCAGAACAACGGAAGTTACTTTCTGCCCCGCTGTTCCCGCCGGGTCATATGTATAGGTCAGTCCGGAAACCTGCAGGAAGCTGCCGGAAACCTTTTGCCGGAGCAAACATCCCGTTTCGTCCTGCCCCGTTGTCACAAGACCCGCCTCCAGAGCGGCATAAAGCTGGGCAGGGGTTACCTTGATCAGATCGATCATGTTCCCGTGGTTGAAGGCGTTCAGAATATCGCCCCGGGTCACAATGCCATAGGGAAGCGTAGCGCTAATGCCGCCTCCGTTTTCCAGGCCGATTACCGGCTGGGTCAGTTGATTGTTTGCCTTGAATTTCTCCCCGTAATACCGGAACGCGTCGGTGACCAGATCGCCCATGGCAGTCTCCACGATTCTTGACTCCGCGTAATCATAATAGATATAGCCGCCCCAGATGGGTGCGCCCGTGCGGCCGATCTCCTCCGCAAGGATGGGCTCCATGTCAAGAACGCACTTGTCAAGAACTGCCTGCGTAGCTTCCTCGGCATTCTTTCCGGCCTCTGTAAGTGCAAATCCGGCAGCAGTCTGATAATCCCACACGTCGCCTGCGGCGTCAAAGTTTCCGTTTTCGTTGAATTCAATCGTTACCACGCCAAGATTATGATTCTGTGTTCCCGTCTGTACAATGGGAATCGAGTAATAGTCTTCATTTTCCACTGTGTGGCTGTGACCGTCGATCACTGCCGCGATCATGGAACGTTCATCTACAGGAAGATTTTCCAGAAGCGCTTTTGACGTTACGTCTGTCGCTGCGGAATTGTCTCCCAGATGGGTTACCAGAATGATGGCATCCACGTCTTTTTCCATCTTTTCAATCTGTTCCGTTGCGCTGTCGATCTCGTCCTCAAATGTGATCCCCGTCAGTTTGTCGGGATTGGTGGAAGTTGCTGTGGACGCTGTGGTGATTCCGATTACACCGATTTTGAATCCGGCAGACTCGATCACCGTGGCGGGATCCAGAAGCGGCTGTCCATCCTGCTTTACATTTGCCGACAAAATAGGAAATTGTGCCTTTTTCACATTGTTCAGCAGCACATCCGCGCCATAGTCAAACTCGTGGTTGCCTGCGGCCATGGCGTCATAGCCCGCCGCATTCATCACGTCGATCACATACTCTCCGCTTCCCACGGTGGCAAAGCTGGCCCCCTGGGTGGCGTCGCCCGCGTCCAGCAGGATCGCGTTTTCCGTGGAAGCCGCGATACCGGACACCAGCGGAAGTCCCAGGGTCTCGCTATCGGCGCTGCCGCTTACAACGCCATGGATATCATTGGTGGAATAGACCGTGACAGTAGCCGGTTCTCTCTTGTCCTGCTCCACCGGGAACTTGTCGATCAGCTTCACGATCTTTTTCAGGATCAGGATGGCGTCCTGGGACGTAACTTTCTGGTCCTTGTTCACGTCAGACACAGTCAGCTGCGCTTCGTTCAGCTGAAGCAGCTTTACCTCATACTTCAGAATGGTCACGGCGTCCGCCACGCCCACGCTTCCGTTTTGATCTGTGTCTCCATACAGATAAGTATCTGTGTCTTTCGGCGTCCCCGCTGTGCCTTCCGGCGCGCCAAAGACCGCTGTAGGAATCATCGCGGCGATCAACACCGCCGAAAGAATACCGCTTTTAATACGGTTCTTCCATTTTTTACTCATTGCCTATCTACTCACTCCTTCATTTTATTTTTTCGCTTTTATTTTTCCACAATACACCAGCGCCGCGCAATAAGCGACGGTCAGCCCTGCCGCGATGCCGTAACTGAGCGGCCATGACAGGTGAAAACCGATTGCCGCGTTTAAAATGAAGCTGGAGATAATAAACATGTAAAACATACCTGGCACAAGTGACATGACAAACGGCTGTTTATTCCGCATCATATAGATGGCGATCATGGCAAAGGCAAAGACGGCAATGGTCTGATTTGCCCAGGCAAAGTACCGCCAGAGGATATTGAATCCTCCCTCGTTTATCTTTGCAAAGATCAGCAGCACCGCCACAAGGGCAAAAATCACAAGGGAGACTCCCAGCCGGTTTCTCTTTTTCGACTGGTCTATCTTCAAAGCGTCCGAAACAATCAGCCGCAGGGACCGGAGGGCCGTATCGCCTGAGGTAATAGGCAGTACGATCACGCCAATGATCGCTATGATCCCTCCTACGCTGCCAAGGAGATCCTTCGCGATAACGCCTACAACGTCGGTGGGGCTTGTTTTTGCTGACGCCAGCCCCAGGTTCATGACGCCCATGGCCGCTGCCGCCCAGATCATCGCAATGAGACCTTCCGCGATCATCATGTTATAAAATGTCATTCGCCCCTCTTTTTCGCTGCCCATGGTGCGGGAGATCAGCGTTGCCTGGGTGGAATGAAACCCGGACACAATGCCGCACGCCACGGTTACAAAAAATACAGGTATAAAATGAAGTCCCTGAGGATGAACGCCTGCCACGCCTGTAGTCCACAGATTATCCAGCGGATATCCTTTTATAAGGAATCCGGCAAATACGCCCACTGCCGACAGCACCAGCAGCATTCCGAAAAAGGGATAGATCCTGCCGATGATCTTGTCAATGGGAAACAGGGTGGCGATCACATAATACAAAAAGATGGCTCCATATACGATCCATACAACGGGATTGGCGATTCCGCTGTCCGTTTTCAGAATCTGGGTTATGAAAAGATCGCCGGGCGTGTAGATAAACACCGCGCCTACAAGCAGCATCAAAAGACAGACGAACACATTATAGATAGGATATATGTATTTTCCCAGATATTTCCGGATCAGGGACGGCATCTGAGCGCCGTCTTCCCGCACAGAGATCATCCCGCACATGTAGTCGTGAAACGCGCCTCCGATGATGCACCCCACAGGGATTGTCAAAAATGCCACAGGTCCAAAGAGGATCCCCTGTATGGGGCCTAAAATAGGGCCGGTACCGGCAATGTTCAAAAGCTGGATCAGAGCGTTTTTCCACTTTTTCATAGGCACATAATCCACGCCGTCGTTTAACCGTACCGCCGGTGTTTCCCGGTCGTCCGGCCTGAAAATCTTTTCGCACAGTTTGCCGTACAGGGCGCCTCCGATCAGCAGCACTGCAAGGCCAGTTAAAAATGTAATCACAAGAGTCACTCCTTAGAAAATGAAAAATTTTTTGTTATCTTTAGAATATTGCATCCGTTCTGATATTGATAGGAGATCCCGTCCATGCTCTTTTTCACCATATAAATGCCAAGTCCGCCGATCTGCCGTTCCTCGGCAGAAAGCGTCACGTCGGGATCTTCTCTTTCCAGCGGATTGTACGCAACACCGCTGTCAATAAAAGTGACTGACACAGCCGGAGGCGTTTTTGTCAGTTCCACCTCCACAGTAGCCGTACCCACCGCTGACGGATACCCATAGCGGGCAATATTGCCAAACAGCTCGTCAATGGCAATATCGATCTGCATCTGTATCTTTACGGGACAGCCGTTTGCCTCCAACAGCTCATTTACAAAATCCGTAACCACAGGAATATTATCCAGCGTCGCGTCAACTGTCAGTTTTTTCACTTTTTCCGCCTCCTTTTTGTAATACATTGACATTGCGGTCCGGATCCCGGCTTACGACTCATCCAACTGCAAAACATACTGTTCGCCGTCACATTTACAGCGTCCTTTGCAGAAGATGCAATAGTAGTCTTTCATATGATACCAGGGTTTGGATAATCTTGCAACATAATGAAAACCATTCTGAACATGCAGCCCCCGGGCAGGAGCCTTCCCGTCATACAGCCAGAGCAGAGAGGTAATGACTCCAAACTCGCCGCGGCTTTTCAGATCCGCGATCCCGTCCGCAAAAAGTTTCTTTCCGATTCCCCGGCCCTGACAGTCGGAAGCCATGCACATGCTTCTGCATTTCAGAAGTTTTTTTCCATGGGCCATTTTGTTCAGTTCCGCAAGAGGGATCCCCGTCTGCTCATGAAGGGTTTCCGCGGATTCCACCCCAAACAGCAGAATTCCCGCGATCCGGCCCTCTTCGTTCCTTACCGCGTAAAAGAGCTCGTTTTCGTCGTGGATATAAAATCGGATCTGTTCCTCCGACAGATATCCTTTTCCAAAATTCTCGTCAAACATTTCTATCAGAAACGGAATATCCCCGTCTTTTACATAATCCATTTTCTAACTCCTCCTGTTTAACAGCGCGTAAAGTCCAACGCCGATCAGCAAAAACAGTCCCAGAGACATCACGCCGCCGCTTACAAGAATCAGCGTCGGCCCAATCATCTGACCTACCCGGGATACCAGAATATAAATGATCAGCGCGTCATTGTCAGAATACGTCTGCGTTGTCCTTGTTTTTGTAAAGGCGTCCATAATCACCGACAGGCCAAAAGAATCCAGTATTCCGCAGACCAGCACGGCCAGCACCAGCAGCGGCATGACCGGAACAAAACCGTACAGCAGGATCAGGACCGCGCTTGCGATCATATAAATATAGGTGCTTTTCTGGGTAGTCATCCGGTCGGAAACACGATCCGTCATATACGGCGCCGCATAGGCTGAAAGCAGATAATTGATCAGCATAAGCACAGACGCCACAGTGGCGGAATATCCGTAATTGTTTACATAAAGCGGTACAATATAAGAAATAAATACAGAGCAGGTATACACCGGAAGCAGTAAGAGCAGCAGAAATTTCAGGGCGCGTGTGTTTTTCAGCACCTGGAAAATAGCTCTGTAATTTCCTACCTCCACCTTTCCTTCTATCTGCACTTTTATGGACATGATCAGGGGGACAAACAGCAGCACTGCGGACAACAGGTAGATATAATGGTAGGGCACCTGGTTTGCCAGGATACCGCCCAGGATGGTACCCATGCACTGGCCGGCAAACGCTCCGCCATTGACATATACCAGCGCTCTCATCCTCTGTCTGCTGTCCTCAAAAAGGAAAGCATAATACCGTATGCCGATAAACAGACAGCCTGTTCCGAAACCGGATATGCCAAAGCCCAGCAGCAACAGCCAGTAATCCACCGCGGCTCCTCTCACCATCAGTCCGATCATCAGCACCAGCACGCCTACGCCCACAAAGGATCCGAATTTTCTGATCCGCCTGCATATCTTCCCGGACAAAAATACGCCCAGCGCCGTCATGGCGGAGAGAAACGTGATCGGAAGACTGACCAGCAAATCCATATCGGCCCCCGAAATCGTCATGGCCACCCGCCGTATATACACCACGTTAAACGAATCGCCAATGGACGACGCGAAAAACGCAAACATAAAAATGACGCGGACAAACGAATTTTGTTTTAAAAATTTAGTCTGTTCCATTTTGTTCTTCCTCCGCCAGCCTGCCGGTATTTGTAATAAAGAACTGGTACTCCGCCAGAATCAATATGGAAAAGGTCAGCAGCAGCACGGTCTGCAGGACATAATCAAGATATTTTTTTCGACGGTAATCCACCGACATCCTGCAGGCGATCTCGTCGTCTTCTTCCAGAGTCAGCTCTTCCACTTCCGGAATCAGATCCGTGTAGCGCTTCAGATACTCCTCAATCTCATAGAAATTCTTTCTCTCCACGCCAAGACCTTCCAACTTTTGCAGATCCGTGCGAACCGATTCCCCGATATGATCTTGGAGCGTCCGGGTACTGCCCGCGTATTCCCGATATTCATCCACGCCGGTCATGGCGCTGAACAGAACGATCCACAAAACCGCCAGCGCCGCAGCCAGGCGGTAAGCCTTATTCTGATCTGAAACCAGCTTCCAGGCCAGCCGAATCAGGATCCATACCAGAACAAACCCTGCCGCCGCGATTCCCGCAAGCTTTAACAGATAGCTTTTCAGATCCTGCCCCATGGCGGCAATGCTGCTGACGGTAAGAATCCGGGCATTGTCATTGATCGCGTACATACAGTACAGGTAATCTCCGTCGCTCAGATTGTTTCCCGCCGGCATGGAGGACACCCGTTCCGGCAGCGTCTCCTGATCGGTGGAAAACAGTGGGGTGTTTTTCTCCGAAATGATATACAGCCGCTCTACATCATCAATGGAATTTCTCAGGGAAAGCAGATTGTCCTGCATTCCGTAGAAAGTTTCGATCTTCTTTCCAAACTGCATGCTGTAGTTGGTATTGTAGATAAAGTCCGCCAGTTCCACGCCGATCAGGTTCTGCCTGGTATTTTTCAGATTGCTGAAATACATCAGGCCGCCCAGAACCATTGTGATCACTGTCAGCAGAAACGCCAGCACTTCCATCATCAGTCTTTGTCTGTTTCGCATCTTCATTCTCCCACACAACCGCTATGTATCTTTTCACTTCTCACTGCCGCCATATATCTGATCCGCGATCAGATATACGCTCATCGGTATTTTCGCCCCAACCTTTCGGATGGTATCCAGATTCAGGGATATGTGAGGCGAAATCAGAAACACCTGATTCAGCTGGTCAATCGGCGTACCGTCAACATACTCTTTCAGCGTCTGCGCCAGAAATCTTCCTTCCTCCTGAGCGTCTGAAAGGGTTATGTGCATCATAGCCCCGTATTCTACCTGACTTTCCGAAGTCTCCGCCACGGTAATGATACCGGCTTCATGTACTTCCTCAAGCAGCCAGGGCAGCTTTTCGTCCTCGATCATTCCGGTGGTGATATACAGCACGTCAATATCCGGAATCAGCCTGTGATACGCTTCCTTCAGCTCCTGATAATACCGGTCATAATCATTTTCATCTTTTGGCTCGTCTACATGCAGCCTGTGAATGGTAAATCCATTTTTCTTGCTCAGCGCCTCCAGCTGGGCAATTCCCGAATAACTGTAGGCCGCTTCCGAGTCCTCATAAACAACGCCAATGGAATCAAAGGGCATGATCTCATAGGCCAGTTCTGTCTGCCTGCCAATACGCCCCGGATCCACATGGGCAAAGGAGCGGTCGTTAAAACGTTCTGTCTCGCTTTTTACAATTCCGCCTGATATGGGATCGGCGCTTGCGTAGACCATATAATCAAAGGAAATCTTTTCCGCGTTCTCTGTAAGCCATACGCCGGCAGCGGTGCCAAACACCAGCATCAGATCCGCGTCGGTCTCTCCAAAGAATGTGTCTTCTATTTCTTTTTCTTCCATCAGAGACATGTTGTAGAAGCTTTCTTTTACAAACCGGGCGTTGTCCATCTGCTGCAGGTCACAGATCTCATTCCAGATACTCTGGGCGTCTGAGGTCTGATCCGGCGGCTGATATTCTTTGAGCCAGCCCTGCTGGCTGAGCCCTTCTGCCGCAGCGGAGAGCTGATCGGAAAAAGGCCCGTACTCCTCCGCAATGATACAGCCGATCTTTACGTCTTTTCGCTCTACCCGCTCATTTGATCCGGTTGTCTTTCCGCAGCCGGAGACCAAAAGCGCTCCCAGAGCCGCGGCCAACCACAAAGCAATCAGCCGCCTGCCCGCTTTTCTTGTTCTTCGTTTCAACAATCCTGCGTCTGTCAGATCTCTCACTGTTTTTTCCTCTCCATTGCCAGCATGGTAATATCGTCAAACTGAGGCGCGTCGCCTACAAATACGTCTATATCCGCCCTTACGTTGGCGATCAGCTGTTTTGGATCTGCCAGCGGGTCGCGGTTTAATGCGTTCACCATCCGCTCTGTACCGTACAGTTCCTGCCTGGCATTGGTGGCTTCCGCCACGCCGTCCGTATAGATAAACAGGCATCCGCCTTCCTCGATCTGCGTTTCGTATTCTCTGTATTTCAGACCCGGCATCACGCCCAGCGCCACGCCGTGTTTGTCTTTCAGCAGTTCAAAGGTACCATCCGCGTTTCGGATCACCGGATACTCGTGGCCCGCGTTTACCGCCTGGATCCTGCCGGTGGAAATCTCCATAATACCAAGCCATACCGTTACGAACATATCCTCCGCGTTGCTTTCCTGCAGCAGGGTGTTGGCCGTTTCCAGGATCTCCTTTGGCGAGGACGTGAACTGCGCCTGATTCTTTATGATCGTCTTGGAAATGACCATAAACAGCGCGGCCGGAACCCCTTTGCCGGACACGTCGGCCATTACCATAACAAGATGGTCGTCGTCCAGCAGGAAGAAATCGTAAAAATCTCCGCCCACCTCTTTTGCCGGACACATGGAAGCATAAATGTCAAATTCTTTTCTTGTGGGAAAGGCCGGGAAGATACAGGGCAGCATATCCGCCTGAATCCGGGTGGCCACAGACAGTTCCGCCCCGATCCTTTCTTTTTCGGCGGTGATCGCCGTAATATCCACGATATATTTTTCAATACGCTTTGTCATGGTGCCAAAGGAATCGGCAAGCACATCGATCTCATCATGGGTGTTCTGATTCCATTCGAAAGACAGATCGTCTCCCTTTATCTCCCTTACCTTGTCCGTCAGCGCCACGATGGGTCCGGTAAGAACCGAAGACAGTCTTTTGGAAACCAGGAAAGCTACCGCTACCAGCACCGCCATGGCGGCTGCCAGTGTGATCAGCGCGTAGAAAAATCTCTGGTCGGACTGCCGCAGCATTTCACTGTTCTTTCTGCTCAGTGCATCCGTCAGCTTCAGGGTAGGCGAAGTGACGACCTCCTCCGGAAGCACTGAAATCAGCGTCCAGCCAACCGTTTCAAGGGGCGCGCAGGAAACATATGTATTTTCTCCGTCAACGGAAAGCAGGGAAACTTCCTGTGCTCCTCCCACCGCGGAGTTCATAAACGTGTTCAGTTCCCCGGTTGTTCCCTGAAGGACATTGGTGAGAACGTCATTGCCTGTGGAAAGCTCTCCGGACGTTCTGGTTGAAAAAATAATATTCCCGCCGCTGTCGATGAGACACGCCGATCCGGATGATCCGATGACCGCGTCCGCGACCGTTTCCTTTAAGCTGGAAAGAAACATGCCTGCCCCCACAACGCCGGCAAGCTCGCTCTGCCGGTAAACCGGCATGCTGCACATGATGGCGAAATCGCCGGTAGAAACATCATGGGTGGGGTCTGTGAAATAAACGCCCCCCTTTTCCACCGCTCCCTGATACCAGGGACGTTCTTTTGCCTCAAAGGTAAGCAGGTTTCCGTTTTCATCAAACTGACCCTGGTAAACATCGTCCGCCTGAAGCATGAATCCCGATTCCGACGCGAAATAATCTGAATTGATTTCTTCGCTTTTTGCGGTAACCGCCAGAAGTTCTCCCTGTATATTTCCGATGAGCCCCTGTTCCGCCAGAAAAGCCGGCGAAGACTGATCGGCTTTTTCAGAATATGTCACATAGACGTCCAGCGCGTTTCCGTTTTTCTGATCCGGAATATGAACCGGAGCGGCCTGAAAGTCTGATTGGTGGTCATATAAATATTCCACGCTTTCAGCCAAAATGGAAACGGTATGTCCGATATTGGAAAATACGGCGTCCGCCGTTCCCGCCTTTTCCTTTGTCAGCCGAAGAAGGTTTTCCACCGTGGTGTCTTCCATTGCCTGGGACGAAAGACCCGCCACTTCCTGTCCGGTCTCCACATTGGCGGAAACCATTGCCTTTCGCAGCTGCAGAAGCTGAAAAACGATGACCGCGCCTACAATGAGCAGCGTCAGCATTAAAAGACCCAGCATCGCCCGAAAAACCTTTTTTTCCAGCGGCACCATGGATTCTGTTGATTTTTTTCTGTGGTGACCAGTTATCTTTCCGCTCATTTTTTTACTCCCGAAATAATTTTCTGTTTTTCTTACTCAACAGTCAGGATATCAATGAACCCGGTAATCTCAAACACTTCCATGACCGTTTCATTGGCGTTTCGGATCACCATGGAGCCCTGTTGGTTCATCACTTTCTGCGCTGACAGCAGCACCCGCAGACCGGCGGAAGAAATGTATTCCAGCTGTGAAAAGTCCATCACCAGCCCGGTAACGCCGTCCATGCTGCTTTTCAGTTCGGTCTCAAGCTGGGGCGCTGTAGTGGTATCAAGACGTCCGGCAAGCGCGATTTCCAACTGGGAACCCTGTTGTTTTTTGTTGATCGTCATTGTCATAACCTCCATATTCTTTAGATTTCTTTGTGTATATTCAAACGGATTCTTGTGATAAACGTCTCTTTTTCCGCGTCAAACCGAAACATGGCGCTTCCGCCATACTTTCGGGCGATATACGAAATGCTCCGCAGTCCGTATCCGCCGCCGGCCCGGTCGCTTAAAAACGCTTCTGCCGGCGAGAATCCGTTCTCTGTCTGAAATCGGCTGTTGAAATGTACGCTTTTACAGGAATTGGATATTTCAATGGCCAGCGAATTCTGTACCGTGCCGATCTGGATGTTGATCCAGCGGTTTTCCGGACATTTCCCGCAGGCGCAGATGGCGTTTTCCATCGTGTTTCCAAACAATACGCTAAGGTCTGTCGGCTCGATCTCCATATCGCCGCACTGCGCATGGACTTCACAGCGGATATCCTCGTCTGCCGCAAGTCCCGTATAGTACTGCAGCAGCCCGTTGACCGTCATATTGGCGCAGTACACTTCGTTTTTTCGCCTGACAGTGATATCGATCACCTTGGACAGATAGCTTTTCATTTCTTCTATCTGACCTTTGTTCAGCATATCGTTCAGGGCGTTGTAATGATGATGCAGATCATGGCGCATCCGCCGGGTGTTTTCAATGTCTCCCACAATCTTTTCATACTGAAGCTGCTGGATCTCCATGTTTTGCTGACGTTCACTGTCGCGCTTTTTTCGTACCGACTCCCGAAAGATCAGCCAGTAAATCAAAAACTGATACAGCATCATCAGCAGCAGGATCAGAAACTGATATGAAAAAGCAGCCCATTTTCCGCTGCCGCCGGGGTTTCCGTAAATGGTACTGCAGTAAAACTCCAGGCAAAAATAAAACAGCGTAGAAAAAATGGCAATTAAAAATTCCCGCCGCATGTTCCGCGGCTCAATCTCCCGGATATATTCCCTCAGCGGACGGATGACAACGATCAGCAGCAGGGGCAGCAGCAGCACCGTTACGATCCCATAGAGAAATACATAAAACCCGTCATAAGCGTAAACTCCACTGTATTCGGTACTTCTGAAAATGGAATCCAGCATGTTGACCAGCACAAACACCGCCACACTGTAAAACACCACGACGGCAAATACCAGCAGCTTTTTCATTACCGTCTCCCGCACCAGGCAGATATATGCCACCAGAATCAGCAGCAGCGCCGCAAGCAAAGACAGATTGGTAATATTGGTATGATAGGGATACTTTTCTATATCCCGCAGACACAGCATGGCTGAAAACAAAGCAGAGGCCACAACGGAAATCACTGTCATCCATATAAAGATCGATCTGCGCTTTATGCGGTAATCCTCATTTGGGAAAGGCAGAAAAGTAATCAGCGCGCAGGGAAATAACTGAATAAAAAATCCAAGGGCATTTTCCAGATAAACGATCATGTTTTCTCCTTCTTCCGATTTTCTATATAGAATCACACACAGCCTGTATTTTATACCGCGTTGAAGCCTGCGCTGACGGCTGTGATATTTGCCTCTGCAAGCTCCTGTTTGTTTTCGCCAAGCATTTTTTTAATGGCCACGTTAAAACTTTCAACGGGAAACAGTCCCGTTTTTTTCAGAAACGCGCCAAGCATTACCATATTTGCCAGACCTTTTCTGCCCAGGCTTTCCGCGATTTCCGTAGCCGCCACGCAGACCGTATCTACATCCCCGCGTTTTACCGGACGCCCTACGAGCGTGCTGTCCAGAATCACCGTGCCTCCGGGCTGAAGCTGATCTTCAAATTTATCCAGGGACGGGCCGTTCATCACGATCAGCGCATCGGGATTGGTAATGATCGGCGAGCCAATGGGCTCCCGGCTTATGATGACGTGGCAGTTGGCTGTTCCGCCCCGCATTTCCGGCCCGTAGGAGGGAAGCCAGGAAAGCTGCAGGCCGTCCAGCATAGCCGCGTATGCAAGGAGCTTTCCGGCGAAAAGGATTCCCTGTCCGCCAAACCCGGCAAGAATGATCTTGTATGCCATATTACACTCCATTCCGGAGCGTTTACGCGACGGGGCGACGCGAACCTCCAGTTCGCGTCTGCCATCAGAGCTATTTGTGACGCTCCGGCACAAATAGCCGTGTGAAAAATCAGCACATCAGTGTGATTTTTCACACTACACTTCCTCCTTGTACACGCCCAGCGGATAATAGGGGATCATTTCCTCAGTGATCCGCCTGACCGCGTCCGTGGGGCTCATTCCCCAGTTTGTGGGACATGCGCACAGCACCTCCACAAGGGAAAAGCCTTTTCCCTGCAGCTGATATGAAAACGCTTTTCTGATTGCCTTTTTTGTTTCTCTGATATGAGGGACGCTGTCCACCGCCGTTCGGGTAAGAAATGTGGGCCCGTTGAGCGCCGAGAGCATTTCGCATATGTGCAGCGGATAACCCTGGGTATACGGATCCCGTCCGTATGGCGAAGTCTGCGTAACCTGTCCGGGCAGCGTGGTAGGCGCCATCTGTCCGCCGGTCATGCCATAGATCGTATTGTTTATAAAAATGATCGAAATATTTTCACCGCGGGCGGCCGCGTGAACCGTTTCCGCCGTGCCGATTGCGGCAAGGTCTCCGTCGCCCTGATAAGCAAACACAAAGCGATCCGGAAGCGCTCTTCGAATTCCCGTAGCCACAGCCGGAGCTCTGCCATGAGCCGCCTGCACCGTGTCAAACCGGAAATATTCATCCGCCGTCACCGCGCAGCCCACAGGCGCCACCGCCACAGTGTTGTCCGCGATTCCAAGCTCATCAATGACTTCTGCCACAAGGCGGTGAACCAAGCCGTGCGAGCAGCCGGGGCAATAGTGAAACGGCTTATCCGACAGCGAATCCGGTTTTTTGTATATAACCTCAGACAACTGCGCACACCTCCCTGTGAATCTCCTTTACTTTCGCGATCACTTCCGCCGGCGAAGGGATGATGCCGCCTGTTCTTCCGGTGAAATAAACAGGAACCCTGCACTCACAGGCAAGCTTTACATCCTCCACCATCTGTCCCATGCTCATTTCCACTGAAAGGTATGCTTTGGGACGCACCTGTTTAAAGATTTTTTCAGGGAAAGGCCAAAGGGTGACAGGACGGATAATCCCCGCCTTGATCCCCTCGTTTCGAAGCTCCCGCACGGCGGTTTCCACCACACGGGAGGTAATTCCATAGGAGCAGAGAATGATATCCGCGTCCTCGGTGAATCTGGCTTCGTATCGCTGCAGGTTTTCCCGCAGAAAATCATACTTCTTTTCCCGTTCCAGGATGGTGGCCTCAAGCTCTTCCGGCAAAAGATAAAGGGTTTTGATCACATTGGGCCCGCGCCGGCCGCCCATTGCGTTTGTTGCCCAGGGCTTTTCTGCAAAGACCGGTTTGGGAAGGGCTGAGAAATCCACAGGTTCCATCATCTGTCCCAGCGTGCCGTCGCCAAGGATCATGGCCGGAATTCTGTATTTCTCCGAAAGATTAAACGCGTCCGCCGTAAGGCAGGCCATTTCCTGCACAGAATTGGGCGCCAGCACCAGCAAATGATAATCTCCGTGCCCGCCGCCCCGGGTCGCCTGGAAATAGTCTGACTGGGCAGGCTGTATGCCGCCCAGTCCCGGCCCGCCGCGCATGATATTGACAATCACGCAGGGCAGATCCGCCGCGGCTATGTAACTGATCCCCTCTGATTTGAGACTGATGCCGGGGCTGGACGAGCTTGTCATGGCTCTTACCCCCGCGGCAGCCGCGCCGTATACCATATTGATGGCCGCGATCTCGCTTTCCGCCTGCAAAAAGGTCCCGCCGATCTTCGGCATTTTTCTGGCCATATACGCTGAGAGCTCCGTCTGCGGAGTGATGGGATAGCCGAAAAAATGGCGGCAACCGGAACGGATCGCCGCTTCTCCCAAGGCTTCGTTTCCTTTCATTAAGACCGTTTCGCTCATTTTTCCACTCCTTTCGGTCAATCAGCGGTTATCGCAATTGCCGCGTCAGGACATACCGTCGCGCAAAAAGCACATCCGACGCATTGGGATTGATCGATGATTTCCGCGGGTCTGAAGCCTTTGGAATTCATTTTGCTGTGGGAAATGCCGATAATCTTTTTCGGGCACACGCTGACGCAGATTCCGCAACTTTTACAGCGTTCCTCGCTGAAAGTCACATGTTTCATATGGAGTCCCTCTTTCCTCAATAATAACATTATATCATGAACTTTTCCTTTCTTTGACCCAAAATTGTTGACGTTTCTGTAATCAAACATGACGTTTCTGTAATCTCAAAGAGGGGGGGTTCTGCTCTCCCGGCAGAGTATCTCCCTTTCCTTTTCGTTTACTTTCCCACATCGATGGTAATGATATTCATCTTGTACGCGTAGCTGTAATTGATGGCCTTTGCGACTCTCTGCGCCATATGTACTCCTATTTTGGAATAATCCTCCGGATCATAGGTAAAATCCAGCGGATTATAGGAGCCGGAAATATTTCGGATGATCATGCGGAAGAATCCGTCGTCGGAAAACAGCTTGATATCCATCAGTTCCCTGTTTTCATCTATTTTTTCCTTTGTGATAAGCGAATGCGAAATAAAATCTGCCGCCAGTTCTTCCATACAGAGCGCGCACATATACGCGGTGCGCGGCGCAGCTCCATTGTCGTTCAGGAAGCGCTGAATATCCTCCGAAAGACCGCTGATATCCGTATCTCTGCATCGAATGGTGATATCCTTCATGGGCACATTGTCGCGAATATCCCTGTCAAGAAACAGGATATCGTCTACAGACAGTCTGAGAGTGCGCCTGCGCAAAAGGAACACCGGGATCATGAAAAGGAAAAAGATTGTCTCGCAGCTTCCGTACGCCAGCCACGTTCCCGTATAACCCATGGTCTTCGTGAGGAAAAAGATCGTGATCGGCATCACGACGGAATCCGGGATCAACGAAAACGCAAGGGACATAAGCGGTCTGTCCATAGCCTGATAAAAACCGCCAGGCCTGCGGAGCCCAGATATGCCGACAGGATATTGTTGATGATGCCGGCAGCAATTCCGTCCACAAAACTGTCAGCCGACGTGGGAAAGCCGTATTTCGCCATACTGACCGCTTCGGAAAGCCTGAACCGGTACAGCTTCAGCCGGACAGGTATTTTTTTTATTTTTTTTGCCGCGAAAGCAAAAAACACGCTTAAAAGAGTTGCGATCCATGAGTCGGTGCCAAGGGCCGCGATCCCCAGACCGGTATATTTTGCAAGGATCACCGAAAGCGAAATGTTCAAAATAAGTTCCACGCAGGTGGAAACCACCACCTCCGACTGATACCCGTAAACGCTTAGCACCGAAGTAAAAAGGAACTTGATGCCGAGGAACAGAAAATAAGGCGCCATTGACCTTAAATAAACGGAGGCAATGGACACCAGCTCCGCCTCTCTGGCGCCGCATATGCACACGATCCACGGGGCGAAGATCATGGATATGATCAAAAATCCCTTTGCCTTCTATCCAGAACCGCGCGGAAAAATCGCCCACAATGGCCTCTACCATGCCCATCATCTCCTCGGCCAGAAGTCTGAGCTGCAGGGTCTCTTTATCTCCAAAATGCCTGCTCTCGGCATAGTATTCCGTTTCCTCCAGCGCATCGGCTATACCGGCGTCATAATTCGCTACACGAATTACATCCGTTGCGATATCAGATCCTCCCTTTTTGATCGTCATAATTTCATAAAAACATGCAATTTCAAGAATTTCCCAAACTGTCTCGTTAACGTTTATGACTGCCATTTTTTGCCTAAATATGGAGGAACATTTGAACTGAAAATTGTCCCGCAAAAATGAGGTTCTTTGCATCTGTTCAATGTGCGATCTGTCTATGCTTTGAAATATTCTCTCGGCGATACATGATAATATCTCCGGAATGCCCGGTAGAAATTGCTGGTATCATTATAGCCCACCATTGAAGATACTTCTTCAACTGAAAGGCTGGTTCCTTTCAGCAATGCCAAAGCCCGGTCCATCCTTTGCTCCAGCAATATTTCAGAAAACGTCCTGCCGGTTTTCTGCCGGAGCAAGGATGAGATGTAGTTTGGATGATAAGAAAAATGAGCGGCAGTCATACCCAAAGTCACTTTGCCTGTGTGTTCGCCAATATAACGGATAATCTGATCAGGTAAGGACTGACTTTCGGTTTTTTCGGATACATTGCGATATTCTCTCGCAACGTGCATCAGAAGCGCAAGGGTCATTGGCTTCAAAATAGCTTGTGTATCTTCTTTCTTGTCTGCGTATTCCAGGATCATCAGTTCCAGGATTTTTCGTACAGGATGAGAAACATCAAATGTCAGATGGATCATATTCTCTGAAAAACGGTCTGTCTGCGGATCAAGGAAAAAATGAAACAGAGCGTTATCCACCGCCAACGCCGAAAGATACTCTCTGAAAAAGGCGTCCTTTTGAATCAGCACACCGATGATCATAATATCCTCTTCCGATTCTCCCCGAATTGCATAACCGCTGAACGGCTGCCCGATGTAGCAGTCGTT
>CANQUC010000032.1 GCA_947626945.1 uncultured Lachnospiraceae bacterium
TGTCGATCAGATTGAAAATATACTCTTCCCCGTCTTTTGCCTTGTAGACGATACGGACGGTCTGGGCCTTGATGGTAATGCCCCGCTCCCGTTCCAGCTCCATATTATCCAGTACCTGGGACTGCATTTCTCTGCTGGTGAGCAGTCCCGTCATCTCTATGATCCTGTCCGCCAGGGTGGACTTTCCGTGATCAATATGTGCAATGATACAAAAATTGCGTATTTTACTTTGATCTGTCTGCGCCATGTTCCGCCTCCTTATATCTTGCTTTATTATACAATCATCGGCTGTGAAAAACAAGAAAAACAAACATTTGGACTTTTTCCTTGTTGTACGCCGTGAAATTTGCTATACTAGGGAAATAAGAAGCAAAATGGAGGTTTGCGTCGCCCCGTCGCGTAAACGCTCCGGAATGGGGATTATTATGGCGCTGATCACATGCAATGAAGTTTCTCTGGCTTACGAGGGCAAAACCGTTGCCTCCAACATTACCTTTTCAATTGAGGAAGGGGATTATCTGTGCATCGTAGGGGAAAACGGATCCGGCAAGAGCACTCTGATCAAAGGGCTTTTGGGCTTAAAGCAGCCAAGTTCCGGTTCCATTCTGCCGGGGGACGGCTTAAAACAGAATCAGATCGGCTATCTGCCTCAGCAGACGCCCATTCAGCGGGATTTCCCCGCCACCGTATACGAAGTGGTACTGTCCGGCTGCCTGAACCGCTGCGGACTGCGCCCCTTTTACCGAAAAAACGAAAAGCAGCTGGCGCAACGCAATATGGAACGCCTTGGCATCCTGCCAATCGCTTCCCGCTGCTACCGGGAGCTTTCCGGAGGCCAGCAGCAGAGAGTGCTTCTGGCCAGGGCTCTCTGCGCCACAAGAAAGCTGCTGCTGCTGGACGAGCCTGCCGCCGGTCTGGATCCCATTGTCACCTCGGAGCTTTATGATCTTGTGCAGACCGTCAACCGGGAGGATCATATTTCCATTGTGATGGTCTCCCACGATATCAAAAGCGCTGTTTCCCATGCAAGCCATATTCTGCATCTTGCCCACACGCCGCTGTTTTTCGGCACGACCGGGGACTACCTGAAAAGCGAGCCCGGCAGATTGTTTCTTGGAGGTCCACATGGAACAGAATCTCTTTGACCAACTAAAAGAACTGCTTTCCTATTCCTTTATCCTGCGCTCACTGGCAGCAGGCATCCTGATCGCCCTGTGCGCCTCTCTTCTTGGAGTGATCCTGGTGCTGAAGCGGTACTCCATGATCGGAGACGGCCTTTCTCATGTGGGCTTTGGCGCGCTTGCCGTTGCCGCCGCCATGAACGCGGCGCCTCTGCAGGTTGCCATTCCGGTTGTGGTGATCGCCGCTTTTTTCCTGCTTAGGATCAGTGAAAGCGGCAAACTAAAAGGAGATGCAGCCATTGCGCTGATCTCCTCCGGTTCCCTGGCCATAGGCGTCATGGTAGTTTCCGTTACATCCGGGATGAACACTGACCTCATGAATTATCTGTTTGGCAGCATCCTTGCCATCAGCCGCAGTGACCTGCTGCTGTCCGCGGGGCTCTGCCTGATTGTGCTGATCTTATATCTTTGCTTTTACAACAAGCTGTTCGCGGTGACGTTTGACGAAACCTTTGCCCGGGCCACAGGCATCAAAGCCGGGTTTTACAATATGCTCATCGCCTTTCTCACAGCCATAACGGTTGTTTTGGGCATGCGCATGGTAGGGGCGCTCCTGATCTCCAGCCTGATCATCTTTCCGTCTCTTACGGCCATGCGTCTGTGCAAACGGTTCAGAACCGTAGTGATCGCTTCGGCTGTGATCTCTGTGGGCTGCTTTCTTGTGGGAATGTTCGCGTCCTATCGGTACAATACCCCCGCCGGCGCTACCATCGTGGTCTGCAACCTAATCCTGTTCGCGCTTTTCTCCATAATCGGCCTCTTTGTACGCCGCAGCTGACAGGCGGCTCAAAACCACTTTTTCCGCTTAAAGTACCACAGTTCAATGACGATGATGAGAACGCTCAGCCCGATCACCACAAAATAGCTGTTCTCCCACTTCAATTCCGGCATATTGACAAAGTTCATGCCGTACCAGCCCGCGATCAGCGTCAGCGGCATAAAGACTGTGGTAACCACCGTAAGAAACTGCATGACCTGATTCTGGCGAACGTCAATCTGCGCCTGCTGCAGCTCCCGCAGCTGCATGGCATATTCCCGCAGCACCTGGGCGCTGTCGTAAAGACGGCCCACTCTGTTGGAAAACAGGGTAAACAGCCGGGTTTCCTGCTCCGTGAACAGGCCGTTGATATTTTCCTCCAGAATATCGCTCAGATCCATCAGCTGATGGTAATAGGCCGTCAGGCTCAAAAGCTCTCTTCTGCACATCATCATATGCTGGGGCACGTTTTTCATGTTTGCCCGATAAATGAGATCCTCCAGTTCCGCCAGCTTCTTTTCATATTCCTGCAGAAAAACACTGTCGTCTTTAATGAGAAATTCCAGAAACTCAAAGAAAAAATGGGAAGTATCCTGTTCGTCCATCCCCTGTTTTTCCATCATGGAATTCAGGATCTTTTCCACCGTATCGCCATCGTCAATGAAGACCACCTGAGTTCTGTCCATATAATACCCGAATCCTCTGGCCTCCTTTAACAGATCGCGCTTGTCCGGACAGATCAGGGAACCGATCACCGCGTCTTTTGTCACATCCGCCTTGCAGTACCGCATATTGCGCACACTGTTCAGCAGCAGGCCGCGGCTGCGTCCCACGGCAAATCTTTTTTCAAATTCTTCCCTGGAAACAATTTCTACAGACAGGCCCTCCGGCAGTTGAGTACTGTCCTCGTTCAGGCAGACCAGCCTGCCTTTGTATACATAACGCATGTGCTCTCACCTCTTGTCTTTAAGGGAAACGATCCCTGCCTCCGCAAGCTTCTGCAGGGAAGACAGGATTCCCAGCTTCGCGTGATACCAGGTCAGGCCGCCCTGAAAATAAACCGCGTAGGGAGGCTTGATGGGCGCGTCCGCGCTGAGCTCAATGGAGGAACCCTGCACAAAGGCTCCCGCCGCCATGATCACATCGCTGTCATAGCCGGGCATGGCCCAGGGCTCCGGCGTCACATAGCTGTCTACCGGCGCCGCCGCCTGAATGCCTCTGCAAAAAGCGATCACAGCCTCCGGGGTGCCAAGGGTCACCGCCTGGATAATATCGTGGCGGGATTCGCTGCCGTTGGGCGTCACCGGAAATCCAAGCCGCTCATAAAGATTCGCCGCGAAGATCGCGCCTTTTAACGCGCCGCCCACAACAGAAGGCGCCAGAAACAGCCCCTGATAAAAACTGCCTGAGATGCCCAGAGAGGCTCCCACTTCTTTTCCAAGTCCGGGAGAGGTGAGCCTGTAGGCCGCCTGCTCCACAAAAGAGGTCTTTCCCACAATATATCCTCCGATGGGGGCAAGTCCCCCTCCGGGGTTTTTGATCAGCGACCCCACACACAGGTCCGCGCCAGCTTCCGAGGGCTCCCGCTGTTCCACAAACTCGCCGTAACAGTTGTCCACCATGCAGATGATATCGCTTCGGATACTCTTGATAAATCTGATCAGTTCTCCTATTCTTTCCACGGACAGGGTGGGACGGGTCTGATATCCCTTGGAGCGCTGGATGGTTACCAGCTTTGTCCGGGAATTGACAGCCTTTCGGATCCCCTCATAGTCAAACCCGCCGTCAGGCAGCAGATCCACCTGCCGGTAGGTAATTCCATACTCAGCCAGAGATCCTGCCGAGGGACGGATGCCGATCACTTCCTCCAGGGTATCATAGGGTTTTCCCACGGGGGAAAGCAATTCGTCTCCAGGACGCAGGTTTGCAGAAAGCGCCACCGCCAGAGCATGGGTGCCGCATGTCAGCTGAGGCCGCACAAGGGCCGCCTCTGTATGAAATACCGAGGCGTAGACCTTTTCCAGCGTATCCCGGCCCAGGTCGTTGTAGCCGTAACCGGTGGTTCCCTGAAAATGAATGTCAGACACCCTGTTTTCCTGCATGGCCCTGATTACTTTCATCTGATTATATTCTACTGTCTCGTCAATCCGGGCAAACCGCTGTTTCAACTCCTCCTCCGTCTCCTGTCCAAAGGACAGCACTTCCGGAGAAATCCCCAGTTGACTGTACATATTTTCCAACGATTGGCGCATGTGTGATTCTCCTGTTCTTAATACATTTGCCTGCCGTCATGCTTCCTCTTTCCATTCCGGATCAAATCCCAGACGTTTTTTTGCCTGTTCCAGCATATACGCCAGGATTTTTTCTTCATCACAGCCAAAATCCTGCCGGTCCACCCAGATCACATCCTTTTCCCGGCGAAACCAGGTCAGCTGTCTTTTGGCGAAGTGCCTTGTGTTGCGCTTGATCAGAGACACCGCCTCCTCCAGAGTTGTTTCTCCGTCCAGATACGCCAGCATTTCCCTGTAGCCAAGTCCCTGCATGGATCCCATATCCCTTGTGCAGCCCATGGCTTTTAACGCGGCAGTCTCTCTCAGAAGCCCCTGTCCCATCATCCGGTCCACCCGCCGGTCAATGCGTTCATACAAACGGCCCCGGTCATCATTTAAGACAAAATAGGCATACCGGTAAGGAGACTCCTTTTGCCTCTGGGTCCGGTTGTGAACCGAAATGGGAACGCCGGTCTCCTGATAAAATTCCAGGGCCCGGATCACCCGCTTTACGTTGTTCATGGGAATGGCCTCCGCAGAAGCGGGATCTACCTGTCTCAGCCGCCGGTGCAGAACCTCCGGCCCCTGTTCTTTTGCCAGCGCCTCCATCTCCCGGCGAAAAGGTCCGTCAGCGGCAGTCTCCGTAAAGTCAATATCATACAGCACGCTCTGGATGTAAAAGCCGGTGCCTCCTACCAGAACGGGAATCTTTCCGCGGCTGTAGATGTCCTCCATGGCCTCTTTTGCCAGCTGCTGAAAACGAACCACATGAAAGGCGTCGTCCGGCTCCAGAATATCGATCAGATGGTGGGGCACCCCCTCCATCTCCTCTTTGGTGATCTTGGCGGAGCCGATATCCATATGTCTGTATACCTGCATGGAGTCGGCGGAGATGATCTCTCCCCCCAGACCCTTTGCAAGGCCGATGGACGCTTTTGTCTTCCCTACGGCAGTAGGGCCCGTTAAGATGATCAGCGGTTTTTGCAACGATCTCTTTCCTTTCCGTTTTCCGGCCTTAAAGGATCCGCCTGAATTTCTTTTCCAGTTCCTGTCTGGTCATGGCTATGATCACCGGCCGTCCATGAGGACAATGATACGGGTTGTCCAGCTGCAGCAGTTCTTCAAACAGGGCCCGGGCTTCTTTCTCCGTCAGGTTCATGCCGCCCTTTACCGCCGCCTTACAGGACATGGAAGCCAGCTTTTCCAAAATCGCGGTTTCCTGATTTCTGCCCGTATCCGTATCCAGCTGGTCCAGAAGCTGCAAAAACAGATCCCGGTCCCCCAGGCCGTAAAGATTTCCCGGAACGGCTGTGATCATATACTCCGCGCCGCCAAAGGAAGAAATCTCGTAACCCAGCTTTTCAAAATAAGGCAGATACTGCAACAGCTTTGTTTCTTCTGCTCCCGAAAGGGTCAGCACCACAGGGGGACTGACCTGCTGGGAAGTCATCTGCTTCCGGCTCAGGTCCTTTTGCATCCGCTCATAGATCACTTTTTCATGGGCCGCGTGCTGGTCGATGATATACATCTTGTTCTCATATTCCACGATCCAGTAAGTGGAAAATACCTGCCCTATCAGCTTTAATTCCCCGGCCGCCTTTTTGCTGAAGATCCTGTCGTCAAATAACCGCAGCTGCTCTTCCTGACGTTCTTTTTCCAGGCCGCGGTCATGGGACAGCTGCTGCTGGATCCGCTGCTGATAAGCCTCCAGGCTTTTTTTCTCCACCGGTTCCGGCATGGGTGTCATGGACGGCATGGGCTCCCGGGACTGTTTTGTCTCTTCACAGACCGGTGATTCTTTCGGGAAACCGGCCTTTTCATCATGATCCTTTACATAGGATACGGGAACTTTTTCGATTTCATACGCCCCAAAAGTATCGATCAGCTGCTCTTTTTTCAGCCGTTCCGCGATCAGTTCTTTTAACTGCTCATATACCGCCCTGCCGTCCCGGAACCGCAGTTCCATTTTAGAGGGATGGACGTTTACGTCCAGCTGCTCTGCCGGCATCCGGATATGCAGTACCGCAAAGGGATACCGGTGCTGCATGAGAAACCCCTGATAAGCGTCCTCAATGGCGTCCGTTACCACCTTGCTCTTAATATATCTTCCGTTGATGAAATAATGTTCAAAGCTTCTGTTGCCCCGTCCGATCAAGGGTTTGCCAAGATAACCGGACACTTCCAGATCGCCGGCTGTGCCATCCAGCTCCAGAAGCTGTCCCGCGATCTCTCTTCCGCAGACTTCATAGATGATCTCTTTCAGCTTATGCCTTCCGCTTGTCTGGAGCTTTACCTGATTCTGGCTGGTCAGGCGAAAAGAGATCTCCGGATGCGAAAGGGCAAACTGTACCATCAGTTCCTGGATCTGACCGGCCTCTGCCGCCTGGCTTTTCAGAAACTTTCTTCTGGCGGGAGTATTGTAAAACAGATTCCGCACTACAAAGGTGGTTCCCGCAGGCATTCCCGCAGGCTCCATCAGCTTTTCCTCTCCGCCCTCAATCAGATAATGAACGCCGGACAGATCTTCTGCCGTCTTGGTAAACAGCTCCACCCTTGCCACCGCGGCAATGCTGGACAGCGCCTCGCCCCGGAAACCCAGGCTGGACACCGACAGCAGATCCTCCGCTGTGCGGATCTTGCTTGTGGCATGCCGGGAAAAGGCAATGGGCACTTCCTCCCGGGGAATGCCTTTTCCGTTGTCCGTGATCCGGATAAAACGGATGCCTCCCTCTCTGATCTCCACAGAGACCGCTGTGGCCTGAGCGTCAATGGCATTTTCCACAAGCTCCTTCACCACGGAGGCAGGCCGTTCTACTACTTCCCCCGCGGCAATGCGGTTAATGGTATCTGAATCCAGCAATCGTATGGCAGCCATGTTCTTTCCTTCTTCCTTGGTATCCTGTAACCGGCGCTGTTTTACCAGCGGTTTTTCAACCTGTTCTGCAGCTCGTTCAGCTTGTTTAACGCCTCCAGAGGCGTCATGGTTCCGATCTCCAGCTCCTGAAGCTCTTTGATGATGTCGTCTTCCTTTACTGTGTCAAACAGCGTCATCTGATCCAGCTCGATCTGTTCCAGCTTTCTGGTCCGGTTTCCGGACCCGGTCTCCGCCGTGATCTCCTTTGCCCGGTAGGAAATGTCCGCGTCGCTTAGCTGCTCTACCAGATCCTTTGCCCGCTGGATGACCGAATCGGGCACTCCCGCCAGCTTCGCCACCTGAATGCCGTAGCTTTTATCTGCTCCGCCCTTGATGATCTTGCGCAGGAACACGATGTTGTCTCCCTGCTCTTTTACCGCGATGCAGTAGTTGTTAACGCCGTTTATTTTTCCTTCCAGCTCTGTCAGCTCATGGTAATGAGTGGCAAACAGTGTTTTTGCTCCCAGAAGTTTTCTGTTGCTGATATGTTCCACCACTGCCCAGGCAATGGAAAGTCCGTCAAAGGTGCTGGTGCCCCTTCCGATCTCATCCAGGATCAGCAGGCTTTTGGGGGTCGCATTCCGAAGAATATTGGCCACCTCCGTCATTTCTACCATAAACGTGCTCTGGCCGCTTGCCAGATCATCGGAGGCGCCTACTCTTGTAAAGATCCGGTCTGCCAGACCGATGTCCGCCTGCCGGGCAGGTACAAAGCTGCCGATCTGCGCCATAAGGACGATCAGGGCGGACTGACGCATATAGGTGGACTTTCCCGCCATATTCGGGCCGGTGATGATGCTGACCCGCTTGTCCGAATTATTCAGAAACGTATCGTTTTCCACAAATTGTCCCGGAGGCAGCATCTTCTCCACCACCGGATGACGGCCGCCCCTGATGTCAATCACACCCCGCTCATTGATCTTTGGCCGCACATAACCGTTTTGATCCGCCACATTGGCAAGAGACGCGTAAAAATCCAGCCTTGCCACCGCGTCGGCGGTTTTCTGGATCCGCGGGATCTGCCGGGCGATCTGGTTTCTCACCTGGCAGAACAGCTCATATTCCAGAGAAATAAGCCGCTCCTCCGCTCCCAGGATCGTATTTTCCATTTCTTTGAGCTCCGGCGTAATATAGCGCTCTGCGTTGGCAAGAGTCTGCTTTCGCATATAATGCTCCGGCACCATATTTTTAAAAGAATTGGTTACCTCCAGATAATATCCGAACACCTTATTGTAACGGATCCTCAAATTTTTAATGCCGGTGCTTTCTCTTTCTTTCTTTTCCAGATTGGCAAGCCAGGTTTTTCCCTCCGTCTTGGCTGTCCGAAGCCGGTCTACCTCCTCATGGTAGCCTTCCCGGATGATGCCGCCGTCTTTCTGGGCAAGAGGCGGATCTTCCACGATGGCTTTTTCCAGAAGCTCCCTTAAATCCTCCAGCGGATCCAGATCCTCCAGGATCTTTTTCAGACAGGCCGATTTGGCGTCTGCAAGCAGGGTCCGGACAGGCGGAAGCATTTCCATGGAAAGCTTCAGGGCAATCAGGTCTCTCGGGTTCGCGGACTGGTAACTGATCTTTCCCAGAAGCCGCTCAAAATCATAGATCGGCTGCATATACTCCCGCAGTTCCTCTCTGCAGATAGGATCCTCAAACAGTTCTTCCACCGCGTCCAGCCGGTTGTTGATCTCATCCCGGTCTATGGAGGGCTGTTCCAGCATTTTCCGCAGCATTCTGGCTCCCATTGCCGTTTTTGTCTTATCCAGCACCCACAAAAGGGAGCCCCGCTTCTGTTTTTCCCGGAGGGTTTCCGTCAGTTCCAGATTTCTTCTGGTAGACGTATCGATCAGCATATACTTTCCGATCGTGTAAGGCGTCAGACGGGTCATATGGGCAAGGCTGTTCTTCTGGGTATCGTACAGATACTGCAAAAGGGCGCCGGCGGCAGTAAGGCCGTTTTTCATGGCGGATACTCCCAGAGAATCTACAGACGCCACCTGAAAATGCCTCATAAGTACTCCCTGGCAGCTCTCTTCATCAAAATAATCCCCCTCCAGAGAAAACAGCGAGATGCCGAGACGGTTTTTCAGATCCTCCAGATCCACCCCGCTCATGAAAAAGGCCTCGTTGCAGATAATCTCTGACGGCATGTATTTATTGATCTCATCCAACAGCTGGCGGATATTTTCCACCTCTGTCACGTCATAGTCTCCGGTAGTCACATCGGCAATGGAAATCCCTATGGATTCCCCCGCGTAAAAAATACACATCAGGTAATTGTTCTTGTCTTCGTCCAGGGCCTGGGTATCCAGATTGGTGCCGGGCGTGACGATCCGTATCACTTCCCGCTTGACAATCCCTTTGGCCAGCTTTGGATCCTCCACCTGCTCGCAGATGGCCACCTTATAGCCTTTGGACACCAGCTTGTTCAGATAGCTGTCCACCGCATGATAGGGTACCCCGCACATGGGCGCCCGCTCTTTCATCCCGCAGTTTTTTCCCGTAAGGGTGATCTCCAGTTCTTTGGACGCGGTCAGCGCGTCCTCAAAAAACATCTCGTAAAAATCCCCAAGCCGGTAAAACAGGATGCAATCCTGATACTGCTCTTTTGTTTTCATGTATTGCTGCATCATTGGAGTTAATTCTTCCACGGCTGCCGCTCCTTATCTCTGGTCTGACTATTACGATTTTCCCGACGGTGATCCAAAGGATGTTTCGTCCAGGATCAGGGTAAAGGGCCCGTCGTTTTCCAGTGAAACTCTCATATCCGCTCCGAAAATACCGGTCTTTACCGTTTTCACCGATTCTTTCGCCCGGGCGATCATATATTCATACAGATCCTCTGCCAGTCCGGGATCTGCCGCGTCCGTAAAGCCCGGACGGTTGCCTCTGCGGCAGCTGGCGTATAAAGTGAACTGGGATACCAAAAGCAGCTGTCCGTCCACCTGGGACAAGGACAGATTGGTCTTTCCCTCCTGATCCTGAAAGATCCGCAGCCCCAGCATTTTTTTCAGATACCGGTCCGCCGTTTCTCTTGTATCGTCTTTTCCCACGCCGACAAATACAAGCAGTCCGCGGCCGATGGCACCTGTTTCCTTTCCCTCTGCAGTCACTGACGCGTGATTTACACGCTGAATCAGCAATTTCATTTTTCCCGCCTCCCGATCCGCAACGGCACCGGCTTTGTCAGCCGTACTTCCTCCGGCGTCACATGGCATTCTACCGCCAGGATATGTACTCCCTGACTTCTGGCCTCCCTGAGCTGTCTGCCAAAAGCCGGCATCGTTTCGTCATTTGGTTCAAACCATTTTACATTGCTCATCTGCACTACAAACAGCACATATGCCTCATAACCTGCTCTCACGCATTCCCCCAGCTCCCGGATGTGTTTCAATCCCCGCTCTGTTGGAGCATCCGGGAACCGCACGATCCCCTGATTTTCCAGGGTCACGCCTTTTACCTCCACAAATCCCTCCGCCGGGCCTGCGGCGTCTTTCTCCTGTCCCAAAAAATCCGCTTTTTTAGAATCTCTTTGAAACCACAGATCAAACCGGGAGTTTCCGTATTTTACTTCCCGGCGCAGCGCGTCCGGCACAAATCCGAGACCGCCGGCGGCAACCCATTCCGCCGCGCCCCCATTGGGCATCTGAGAGTCCATATTGATAAGCCTGCCGTCCTTGACAACGGCAATCAGGTCGTATTTGGTTTTTCTGGCAGGGTTATCAGACACTTCCAGATAAACCGCCGCGCCCGGCACCAGCAGCTCCCGGCACCGTCCGGTATTTTTCACATGAACGGTCTCTTCTTTGCCATTTACAAGCACCTGGGCAATAAAACGGTTGGGCCGGCAAAGAAAGATTCCCTGCACAACTGTTCCGTAACGCATGAAAAACTCCTGTCGTTTTCTCTTAAAAATCTTTTTATAGTATAGCAAAAACCAAAAAAATCCACAAGTAGATTTCTTTTTTGATTTCCGCCGGGGCCGTAAGCGCCAATTGATTTCTTACTGATCTTATGGTAAAATAAGTAAGAATCAACCGAAAGCAAACTCTTTGTTTTAAGGAGCAAGGAACATTCATGAAAAAACGGTTTCAAAAAATATTGCCCGCGCTGCTGATCTGCACTGTGTGTGTCGTTTCCGTTCTGATCGGAATCTTTTATTTCCATTTTATCTCACGGCAGATCTATCAGGACAGTTCCAATCATCTGGAAGAAATCTACGGTCAGGTGAACCGTTCTTTCGGCGCTTTTGTCAAACGCAACTGGGGCCTTCTGGAGAACTGGGGCAGCCGTTTGTCCCGGCCGGAAGCGTCAGACGTTTCCGCCTTTTCCGTTTTTTTGGCTGACGAACAGGCTTACTGGGGTTTTTCAGAATTCTATTTTCTCTCCGGGGATCGGGCCTGCATGACTCTTGACGGCGTCAGAGGCTCCATGGAGCTGAAAGATTCCCGGGACATTCTTGCCTCCGGCAGTCCCGTCATGGGCAGCGAAACACTGGCTTCCGGCCAGGAAGTGACTCTTTTTGCCGTGCCGGTACCGAAAGGAACCTATCAGGGTTTTGATTTTGACGCCATTGCCATCAGCTACAGCAACGAAGACATGGCAAAATCCCTGAACGTAGACGCCTTTTCCGGAAAAGCCAAGTGCTTTGTGATCCACGAAGACGGAACGGTGCTTCTCTCTACCCAGACCGGCGGCAATGTATTTGAAAATTATTATGTTTATCTGAAAGCCGCTTCCGATCTGGATGAAAAAAAGCTTTCCCGGATCCAAAGCGACTGGAAAAAAGATGTTTCCGGCCTGCTGCAGTGTAAAATCGGCGGCGTCAGCCACTGTATCCTATACCAGCCTGTAGGCTACCAGGATCTGATCCTGCTGAGCGCTGTGCCGCAAAACGTAGTCAGCAGCGGTTTTCTGTCGGTACAGAAAACCACCGTCAATGTCCTGCTTGTGATTTTCTTTCTGCTGAGCGCGTCGGCCATCACCGTGATCCTTTTGCGGAACCGCAGCCAGGCCCGCAAGAGCCGGGCGGAGCTTCAGTACAGAGAGCGCATGTTTGACGTGCTTTCCAACAGCGTGGACGATATTTTTATCATGCTGGATGCGGAAAGCTTCCGGGCAAACTATATCAGTCCCAATATTGAACGGCTTCTGGGCATTCCGGTACAGGACGCCCTGGACAATCTGCGGGTCATGGAAAAATGCGCCATCAGCCATGACGTTGTGCTTCCCCGTGAGGAATTTGAATCCATTCCCCTGCAGGGCAACAGGCGCTGGGACTACGAATACCGGCATCAGGTTACCGGTGAAAAGCGCTGGTACCGGATGACCGTATACAATGTAAGCATTCAGGACATGACCAAATACATCATCGTCCTGTCCGACCGGACTCTGGAGCAGCAGATGAACCGGAATCTCCAGGAGGCGCTGGACGCCGCCCAAAGCGCCAATGAGGCAAAAAGCAATTTTCTCTCCAATATGTCACATGACATCCGCACGCCCATGAACGCCATTGTGGGCTTTTCCGTCCTGCTGGAAAAGGACGCCGATCAGCCCGATAAGGTTCGGGAATATACCCGGAAGATTTCCGCCTCCAGCCACCACCTGCTGAGCCTGATCAACGATGTGCTGGATATGAGCAAGATTGAAAGCGGCAAAACATCCCTGAGCGTGGAATGCTTCAGTCTGCCGGATCTGCTGGAAAACCTGAACATCATCCTGACGCCCCAGGCCCAGACCAAAAATCAATGTTTTACCATCCGAATGGAGGGAAATCCTCCCCAGCAGATTCTGGGGGATCAGCTGCGTCTGAATCAGATCCTGATCAATCTGCTGTCCAACGCCATCAAATATACGCCAAACGGCGGGACGATCTCATTTGTGATCAGAGAGCTTCCCCGGCCGGCTCCTCAGTATGTCAAGCTGCAGTTTGAAGTGACGGACAACGGAATCGGCATGAGCCGGGATTTCCAGGAACAGATCTTCAGCCCGTTCAGCAGGGAGATCAATTCTGTCACCAATACGGTGCAGGGAACCGGACTTGGCATGGCCATTACGAAAAACCTGGTGGATCTCATGGGCGGCATCATCCGCCTGAAAAGCCAGCCGGGAAAAGGCAGCACCTTTACCGTGGAGCTGTCCTTTGCGCTTCCGGAAACAGAGGAAAACAATCCCGGAGAGCAGGCGGAACCGGTTTTAGAAACTCCAAACCGGGTAATGGAGGGACTTCGGTTCCTGGTGGCGGAGGATAACGGCCTGAACGCAGAAATCCTTACCGAGATGCTGCATATGGAGGGCGCCTCCTGCGACCTGGCCGTCAACGGGCTGGAAACCGTAACCATGTTTCAGAAATCTGAGCCCGGCTATTACGATATGATTCTGATGGATGTGCAGATGCCGGTCATGAACGGCTACGAAGCCACCAGGGAAATACGCGCGTGCAATCATCCTGAGGCCATGACCATCCCCATTGTGGCCATGACCGCCAACACCTTTGCGGAGGACATCCGCAACACCTTTGACGCGGGTATGGACGGGCATCTCGCGAAGCCCATTGATATGAATGCGGTAAGAGATCTGATCGGCCGTCTGATCGGTCAAAAACACCGGTCGGACAATTCTGTTCAAAAGGAGGAAAAGAACCAATGAAAAAATTCTTCTGTATGGTTCTTGCTGCCGCCGCAGTCTGTCTGACAACTGCCTGCGGTCTGGGAGAATCCGTCAGCGACGCCAATACCCTGACCATCATGGGCAAGGAAACGGATTTAAACAAAAGTTATATGAAAAGCATTTTCCGGCAGTATGAAAAAGCCACCGGCAACAAACTGGAAATCATTTCTTTTGAGGATGAGGAATTTGAGACCAAAGCCGCGGAAAAATTTGCCCACGGGGAGGTTCCGGATGTGTTCATGCACTTTCACAATGCGGATCTGAATCAGTTTGACGTCTCCGATCATTTTTACGATCTCAGCAAAGAGGAATGGGTTTCAGATCTGACAGACGGCGCTCTGGCCTATTGTCAGGATCAGGAGGGCCATCTGCTTGGTCTTCCTTTCTGGGAAAATTCCGTTTCCGGGTGCTATTACAACCAAACGATTCTGGACAGTCTCGGACTGAAGCCGGCAACCACCCAGGCAGAATTTGACATGCTCTGTCAGGCCCTCTCAGATACCGGTTACACGCCTCTGTGCTGGCCCGCGGACGGCTGCTCCTGGATGATCCAGTTTGGTCTGGATCCCATCTTCGCGGACAATCCCGCGCTGCTGGAAAAGCTCAATCGCAATGAGATCACCTACGCCGAGATTCCTGCCGTAAAAGATATGGTGCAGTGGATTTCCGACGCGGCGGATCAGGGTTGGTTTGGTTCTGATTTCTTAAGCTGCGGCTGGTCCGACATCTCTCCTGTCCTGGGCTCCGGCAAAGCTGTTATGACTTATATCTGGGACACCTGGTTCTATACGGATTTCAGCCTGGACGGCAAGTATTCTGTTGAAGATTTTGCCCTGATGCCAGTCTTTTTAAATACAACAGGCAACGGCACTTATGAGGGCGGCAACCTAAACATGATGATGGTAAACAAAGACAGCAAAAAGCTGGACGCCGCACTGGATTTTCTCTCTTTCTGCGCGTCCCAGGAAAACTACAACACCGCTTTTGACGGCATTGCAACGGTAAACTGTTTCAAGGGCCAGACAACCAATATCCAGTCTCCCATGGTCACAGACGCCAGTGTCTCCATTGCGGCAAATGAGCGGGTATCCACTGCCGCTTCCCGGATCATAGGCTACAGCGCCACCGACGCGGCAGCGGCTTTTGACAGCCTGTTCCGCAAAAAAACAGACGTAGCCGGCTGTATCAAGCTTTTGGACGACTACCGGATCGCCGAGGCCAAAAAGCAGGGCGCAGAGGGATTCTAAAGATGAAATGAAAAACATAAAAGAGCTGTTACCCAGATTACTGGAAACTGGGCAACAGCTCTTTTCAATTCTGTGGCAGGATATGCGCAGGCGCAAACAGCCAGGCTTACACGATGCCCTGAGCGGTCATTGCGTCTACTACCTTTTCAAATCCGGCAATATTGGCGCCTACTACATAGTTGCCTTCCTTGCCGTATCTCTTGGCGGCATCGGCCATGTTGTGGCAGATGTTCACCATGATATTCTTCAGCTTTGCGTCCACCTCTTCAAATGTCCAGCTGAGTCTCTCGCTGTTCTGAGACATTTCCAGAGCAGATGTGGCAACTCCGCCGGCATTTGCGGCCTTACCGGGCGCAAACAGCACGCCGTTGGCCTGAAGATATTCTGTGGCTTCCATGGTGGTAGGCATATTGGCGCCTTCCGCAACTGCGATCACGCCGTTGGAAACCAGCTGTTTCGCGTCTTCCAGACCCAACTCGTTCTGTGTAGCGCAGGGAAGCGCGATGTCAACCTTTACGGACCAAACGCCCTTGCCCTCATGATACTCCGCGCCAGGTCTTGCGGCCTTGTATTCTGTCAGGCGGGCACGTTTTACTTCCTTAACCTCTTTCAGAAGCGCTACATCAATCCCGTCGGGATCGTAAATCCAGCCGGTAGAATCGGAAACGGTCACAACTTTTGCGCCAAGCTGCTGGGCTTTTTCTGTGGCGTAAATGGCAACATTGCCTGAACCGGAAACAGCCACGGTCTTGCCGGCAAGCTCAATGCCGTTCATCTTGAGCATTTCATCTGTCAGATAAAGCAGTCCGTAACCGGTTGCCTCTGTTCTTGCCAGAGAACCGCCGTAGGAAAGTCCCTTACCTGTGAGAACGCCCTCGTAAAGACCTGTGATCCGCTTGTACTGTCCGTACATGTAACCGATCTCCCGTGCGCCTGTTCCGATATCCCCCGCGGGAACGTCCGTGTCGGCGCCGATATATTTGCAAAGCTCTGTCATAAAGCTCTGACAGAATGCCATGATCTCACGGTCAGATTTGCCCTTGGGATCAAAGTCGGATCCGCCCTTGCCGCCGCCGATGGGAAGGCCGGTCAGGGAATTCTTGAAGATCTGCTCAAATCCAAGGAACTTGATAATACCGATATTTACACTGGGATGCAGACGCAGGCCGCCCTTGTAAGGTCCGATGGCGCTGTTGAACTGTACTCTGTAGCCCTGATTTACATGAACCTGTCCCTTGTCGTCTACCCAGGGTACACGGAACATATGGATCTTCTCAGGCATGGTAAGCCGTTCCAGCAAAGCATCCTTTCTGTATTTTTCTTCATTTTCCTCAATGACAACTCTCAGGGATTCCAATACCTCCCGAACTGCCTGAAGAAACTCCGGTTGTGCAGGATTTTTCTCCTCCACCAGTTTGATGACATCATCAACGTATGACATACTTTTCCCTCCTACTTGCGCAGTGTCTGCACTGCTTTAATTTCGTTTCCATTCCATCAATCTACTTTTATAGCACATTAAAGCGATTTTTGCAATAGACCGGAACAAAAAATATCAAAAAAACAGAATTATTTCAGGTAGTTGTCCCGAATCTGACTGTTGACCCGACAAAGTTCTTCCCAAAGATCTGTGGCGGACAAAAGACGGCTTCCCTGACTGCGGATGATGATCTGTTCCAGTCCGTCAGAGGTTGCCACGGTCACATCATATTTCCGGCTGTTGTCATGGGCGAATTTTTCAATATACTGATCGGCGGTCTCCGCTTCCTTTGTGTAGATCACTTTCAGATGATGGTAATCCACGACCTCCGTCTGGTGTCCTTTTACCCGGTAGGCGTCAAAAACAAGCAGCACCTGGCAGCGGACAAATGCCTGATAATTGCAGAGCATGTCCATCAGCCTTCCCCTTGCGCCGTCAATGTGATCCTTTGCCAGCTCCCGCAGTTCTTCCCAGGCAAATATGATGTTGTACCCGTCTACCAGAAGGTACTTTTCTTTCCCCGGCTGCGGTTTTTGGGCGGTGCCGGAGCCCTGCCGGCCATACTTTTCTTCCGCCGGGCTTCCGGCGGTTTCCGAATACCCTTTGCCGCCGCTGTACCGCTGTCCCCATCGTTTGCCGCGGTCAATGTGTTTTTTCTGATTGGAGCCGCCTGCCTGCTCCAGGATTTTGTCAATCTCCTCCGGCGCAAGAAACAAATCCGGCTCTTCCCTGGCGGAAGACGGATACGGCCCTGCCCCGGGCGGCTTTAAAACAGTTCCTCCCACTTTTGCAAATTCCGCCGGCAGCTCCGTATGGCAGTGTGCCTTTACCTGATCCCACGGCACATAATATCCCGCTCCATGGGCGCAGAAAACAGACCCCGCAGGCTGTTCCGCGTCAGTCAGCGGATCGTAGCCCGCCTCTTTGATCACCTCTTCCGGATCATGACAGGGAAGATAGCCGTGGAAACTGCAGGTCAACTGTCCCAGTCCCTTTGTATAGGAAAGTACCTGCCGGTGATATTCTCCCAAGGCGGCTACCGCCACCCTGCCGGACAGCACGCAAAGTCCGGATTCTTCTGCCTTTTCTGACTCTTCCAGACCAAAGAGGGCCGCCATCTGCTCCAGATCTGTCATGGCACGTCCAAGACATTCCCTGGGCAGTTCCAGGCGAAAATCGTACCAGGGCTCCAGAAGCACAGACTCCGCCTCCATCAGTCCCTGACGCACCGCCCGATAGGTTGCCTGACGGAAATCGCCGCCCTCTGTATGCTTCAGATGCGCGCGGCCTCCGATCAGGGTAATCTTCAGATCTGTCAGGGGACTGCCTGTAAGCACTCCCCGATGTTCCCGCTCTGCCAGGTGAGTCAGCACAAGGCGCTGCCAGTTTCCGGCAAGCTGCTCTTTCGGACAGCGGGCTTCAAAGACCAGGCCGCTGCCCTCAGCCCCCGGCTCCAGCAAAAGATGCACCTCCGCGTAGTGGCGGAGAGGTTCATAGTGGCCGGAGCCAACCACCGGCGCCGCGATGGTCTCCTTATAAAGTACCGTCCCCGTGTCAAAGGAGACCTCCACGCCAAAGCGTTCTCTGATCAGGTGCCTTAAAATTTCTGTCTGCACCTCTCCCATAACCTGTATCTGGATGGCGGAAAGGGCCTCGTTCCATCTGACGTGAAGCTGGGGTTCTTCTTCCTCAAGCTGATAGAGCTTTGGCAGAAAAGCTCCGGCGTCGGTTCCCTCCGGCAGCCGGATCTGATAGTTGAGCACCGGCACAAGCAGCGGCAGGATCCGGCCTTTTTCCACGCCAAGGCCCTGTCCCGCTTTTGTTTGCGAGAGCCCCAGCGCCACGCAGATCATCCCGGCGGAAGCTTCACTGACCGTCTGAAAACGGTCCCCTGAGTACAGCCGAAGCTGACTGACCTTTTCCTCCGCGGCGGGAGACACACCCGGATCTTCCGGAAGCTGCAGGGTGTCACGCACCCGCAGCGTTCCCCCTGTGATTTTCAGATAAGTCAGACGGCTGCCCTGAGAATCTCTGGCAATCTTAAACACCCGCGCCCCAAACGCGCTTCCATATTCCGGAGGCCTTACCAGACGCACAAAGGCCTGTAAAAATTCATTTACACCGGTCATGCGGAGAGCCGAGCCAAAGCAGCAGGGAAACAGTTGCCGTTTTCTAATCGCCTCTGCCAGCCGGTTCTCATCCAGCGCTCCTCTTTCCAGATATGCCTCCATCAGTTCTTCGCTGCACATGGCGGCCTGATCATAAAACGCCTCCAGCGCGGCGTCTTCTCCGCCGGATTCCTTTTGGGCAAAAAGCGCCTGAGGCAGACGGATACAGGCCTCATCCAGCCTTTTTTGCAGGCTGCTTAAGATCTGCTCTTCATCCGTTCCCGGCTGATCCATCTTGTTAATAAACAAAAATACCGGAATCCGGTATTTTTGCAGCAATTTCCATAAAGTCAGCGTATGTCCCTGCACGCCGTCCGGCCCGCTGATGAGCAGAACCGCGTAATCCAGCACCTGCAGCGTCCGCTCCATTTCCGCGGAAAAGTCCACATGCCCGGGCGTATCCAAAAGGGTCAGCTCCAGGCCGCCCATAGAAAACCGGGCCTGGCTGGAAAAGATGGTGATGCCTCTCTTCCGCTCCAGTTCATCTGAATCCAGAAGCGTGTTCTGATCATCCACCCGTCCCAAAGACCGGATGACGCCTGCCTGATATAAGATTCCTTCTGATAACGTGGTCTTGCCCGCGTCCACATGGGCCAGAATGCCAAACACCAGCTGTTTTCCCATCGCTTAATCCAACTCTGCCTTTCCGGTATAGAGGTTGTAGTATCTGCCTTTCATAGCCAGCAGCTCTTCATGGGTGCCCCGTTCAATGATCTCTCCATGCTCCAGCACCATAATGCAGTTGGCGTTTCGCACCGTGGACAGACGGTGGGCGATCACAAATGTAGTCCTTTCTTTCATCAGCCGGTCCATTCCCCGCTCAATATGCCGCTCGGTGCGGGTATCCACGGAACTGGTCGCCTCGTCAAGAATCAGAATCGGCGCTTTGGACACGGCGGCCCTGGCAATGTTGATCAGCTGCCGCTGTCCCTGACTCAGGTTCGCGCCTGCCCCTTCCAGCATGGTATCGTACCCATACTTCAGCCGCTTAATAAAGGTATGGGCGCTGGCAAGCTTGGCGGCCTCCTTTACTTCCTCGTCGGTGGCGTCCATGCGGCCATAGCGGATATTTTCCATGACTGTTCCCGTAAACAAATGGGTATCCTGGAGCACCATGGCCACATTCTGCCGAAGAAAGGATCTGGAATAGTCCCTGATGTCCCGGCCTCCTATCAGGATCTGTCCGCTGTCAATATCATAAAACCGGTTGATCAGGTTGGTGATCGTAGTTTTGCCCGCGCCTGTGGATCCTACAAAGGCGATTTTCTGTCCGGGCTTCGCGTAACAGCTGATGTGATTTAAGATCACCTTTCCGGGCACATAGCTGAACGTAACGTCCGAAAGGGTCACCTGACCGTCCATCACTCCGTCCTTTACAGCGTTCTCGCCATCCGCCGCTTCCGGCTCCTGATCCATCACGTCAAACACACGCTCCGCGCCGGCCAGAGCCGAGAAAATCACATTCATCTGCATGGAGATCTCATTGATGGGCCGGCTGAACTGTCTGGAATAATTGGTAAAGATCGTCAGACCGCCGATATCAAATTTCCCCAGCACGCACAAAATACCGCCGATCATTGCGGTAACGGCATAACTGATCTGGCTCATGTTGCCCATAACAGGGCCCATGATCCCGCCAAAGAACTGGGCGTTCATCTGGCTTTTCTGCAGATGGTCGCTCAGCACCTGAAATTCTTCTATGGAAATATCCTCATGATTGAATACCTTGACGACTTTCTGCCCCGTAACCGTTTCTTCGATATAGCCGTTGACGCCGCCAAGGGCCGCCTGCTGGGACTTATAAAGCTTGCGGCTTCTGTTGGCAATGGCGCCGCCTGCCTTGGCAAACAGCGGCACGCTTATGATCACCACCAGCGCCAGGATCACGTTTGTATACAGCATCAGCGCCAGCGTTCCGATCAGAGAGATCACGCCGGAGAATACCTGCACGATGGTGGTGTTCATCATTTCACCGATCACATCCACGTCATTGGTAAACCGGCTCATCAGCTCGCCGTGGCTGTTGGTATCAAAATAACTCACCGGAAGCCGCTGCAGTTTATTGAACAGATCCTCCCTGATCCGCTGCAGAGCGTTCTGGGAGATTTTCAGCATAAACCGCGACTGCCCGTAGGAAGCCAATACGCCCACAACGTAAATGGCCACCATCAAAAGGATGCCGCTGAGAAGCCCGGATATCTTTTCCTGTACGGAAGTATCCGGCGCCACCAGGTTGTTTACGATAGGCCGGAGCAGATAACTGCCTCCAAGGGAGGATACGGTGCTGGCAAGCAGACAGATCAGTACAATGATCAGTTTGTACTTGTCGTTTCCGATATAGGAAAACAGTCTCTTCACGGAGGCCTTGGCCGCCTTTGGCTTTCCGGTGGCATTCATGCCTCTGTTTCTTCCTCCCGGTCCGCCTCCGGGGCCGCGTCTGGGAGCCTGACCGGTCTGTTTTTCCTGATCCTTGCTGATATATTTCTTTAACAAACTTTCCTGATTGACAGCCATTACGCGGACACCTCCTCTCGTCTGTCCGCCTGAGACTCGTAGATCTCACGGTAGCTCTCGCAGCTTTCCAGCAGCGCTTCATGTTTTCCGCAGCCCACTACCCGGCCGTCGTCCATTACCACAATCAGATCCGCGTCTTTTACGGAACCGATCCGCTGGGCGATAATGAGCTTTGTAGTGTCTTTCAGCTCATTTTTAAAGGATTCCCGGATGTTTGCCTCCGTAGCGGTATCCACCGCGCTTGTACTGTCGTCCAGGATCAGGATCTTTGGCTTTTTCAGCAACGCTCTGGCAATACAGAGACGCTGCTTCTGCCCGCCGGACACATTGACGCCGCCCTGGCCAAGCTCCGTCTCATATCCTTCTGAAAAGGAACTGACAAAACTGTCTGCCTGGGCGCTCTTTGCCGCCGCGATCACTTCCTCGTCACTTGCGTTTTCATTGCCCCATTTCAGATTGTCCATAATGGTGCCGGAAAACAGTACATTGTTCTGCAGCACCATGCCTACGCCGTCACGCAAATGCTTCAGGGAATAATCCTTCACATTGACGCCGTCCACCAGCACCTCTCCCTCATCTACATCGTAGAGACGGGGAATCATCTGAACCAGACTGGATTTTCCACAGCCGGTAGAACCGATGATGCCTACCGTCTGTCCGGCTTTGATGTCTATATTGATATCTTCCAGCACCCACTCGGGAGAATTTTTGTGATAGCGGAAGCAGACGTTTTTAAATGTAATGTCTCCCTTTTGAACGGTCAGATCCTTCTGCGCCGCCTGATCGTCGTTTAAGTCAATTTCCGTATTCAGCACTTCCTTGATACGCTTTGAGGAAGCCATGGCACGGGAGCTGTTTAAAAAGATCATGGATACCATCATCAGAGACATGAGGATCTGCACCACATAATTGGTAAAGGCGGTGAGATCGCCCACCAGCATATCCCCCACAATGATCTGATTGCCGCCAAACCATACCACAGCCAGGGTTGTGGCGTTCATCACAAACATAATCAGCGGCATGGTGACGATCATGACGCCAAGGGCATGGAGGGTAGAATTTTTCAAGTCCAGATTTGCTTCGGCAAACTTCTGCTCCTCGTAGGATTCCCGCACGAAAGATTTGACCACGCGCACGTTGGTAAGGTTTTCCTGCACGCCGGAGTTCAGTCCGTCGAGCTTTTCCTGCATCTTCTGAAATCTCGGAAAGGAAATCTTCAAAAGAATAAAAATTCCTGCCGCCAGAATGGGGATTACCACCGCAATCACCATGGCAAGCCTGGGATTCATCAAAAACGCCATGATCAGCGCGCCGATAAACATCCCCGGAGACCGGAGCATCATGCGCAAAGCCATGGTAATCAGATTCTGCAGCTGCGTAATATCATTGGTCATACGGGTCACCAGCGATCCCGTACTGAAGGAATCGATGTTGGCAAAAGAAAACTTCTGGATCTTCGCGAAAATATCCTTGCGGAGATCGTTGGCAAAATTGCTGGACGCCTTAATGGCAAAGTAAGCTCCGCCTACGCCGCCAAGCATCATGAGCACAGCCGTAACTACCATCAGGATGCCCATTGCGATAATGAACCCGACGCCTTTGCCCGCGCTTCCTACGCCCACGCCGTCATTGATAATCCGGGACAGCAGAAACGGCATGACAACCTCTCCGATCACTTCCACGATCATACACAAAGGCCCAATGATGAAATAGGGCAGATAGGGCTTGATATATTTCCAGTAAAATTTCATAAATTAACACCTGTTTCTATATAAATCTCTTTTTAAACAATCTGGTTCTTTCACTATGTTTTCGCGCATGAAAAATGCGGCTTTATTTTGAAAAGCCTTTTGCCTTGTCGGCGCAGGCTTTCATTCCCTCGATCACCGCGCTTCGGAAGCCTTTTTCCTCCAGTTTCCGTACCGCCGCGATCGTAGATCCGCCGGGGGTGCATACCGCGTCTTTCAAAGCGGCGGGGTGCATACCGGTCTCCAAAACCATCCTGGCGCTGCCAAGCACTGCCTGGGCGGCAAATCTGTAGGCCAGATCCCGGGACATGCCCTCCAGCACCGCGCCGTCAGCCATGGCTTCTATAAACAGGTACACATAGGCAGGAGAGCTGCCGCTGACGGCCACCGCCGCGTCCATCATAGACTCCGGCAGAAGTTCCGTTGTTCCAAAGCCCTCCAGCACTGTCCTTGCCAGTTTCAGATCCTCGTCGGACAGATTGGTTCCCGGCGCCACAGCCGTAATGGCCTCCCCCACAAGGGCAGGCGTATTTGGCATTGCCCGCACCACCTTTACGTTTTTGCCAAACTGCTGCTCCAGGGCGCTCACCGACTGTCCCAGGGCAACGGAGATCACCAGCTTTTCTTCGGTGATCTCATCTCTGATCTCCCGGATCACATCCGAAAGAAACTGCGGATTCACTGCCAGAATCAGCACATCCGCCTCCCGGGCCAGTGCCGCGGCGCTGTCCGCCGCCTGTATGCCCAGCTGATCTGCAAGCTCTGTCATCAGCGTCCTGTTCTTGTCAAAGATCACAATTTCTTCTTTCCTGATCTTTCCCTTTTCCGCCATTCCGCGAATCATGGCGCCGCCCATATGGCCCGCGCCGATAATACCTGTTTTCATTTTATTCCTCCGTTTCAACGCTGACCGTTCCAAAATCAACGGCCGGCTTTTTTATAATATCTGTAAAATACTGCGGGCAACGCTCAGACCGTTGGCCGACGCTTGCTGCAGTCCCCGGGTGACGCTGGCGCCGTCGCCAATGGCCCGAAGCCCTTTGATATTTGTTTCAAAATCCTCATCCACCACAACCTTGTTGGAGTAAAATTTCACTTCCACACCGTAAAGCAGCGTTTCATCACTGGCAATGCCCGGCGTGACCTTATCAAGCGCCAGGATCATTTCCTGAATGTCTACCATGATCCTGTGGGGCAGCACAAGAGACAGATCTCCCGGCACCGCGTCCTTTAAGGTTGGAATGATGTTGTTGCGGCAAAGCCGTTCCTCGGTGGTTCTCCGACCTCTCTGCAGATCTCCGAAGGTCTGTACCATGATCTTGCCGTCACAGAGCATGTTGGAAAGCTGCGCAATATGTTTGCCGTATTCAATGGGCGTTTTAAAGGGCTTTGTAAAATTTTTGGACACCAGAATGGCAAAGTTGGTATTGTCCGTCTTCAGATCCCTGGATTTGTACGCGTGGCCGTTGACCACCGCAAGGCGGTTTTCATAGTATTCCGCGGCCACCTCTCCGCTGGGATTTGTGCAGAAAGTACGAACCTTATCGTCAAAGGTGGGCGTATAGTACACCAGCTTGGCTTCGTACAGATTTTCATTTAGGAAAGCCATGACCTCGTCCCGGACTTCCACCCGCACGCCAATATCAACTGTGCCTACCTCTGTCTCCACCTGATGCCGTTTGCACAGATTGCTGAACCATTCGCTGCCTTCCCGTCCGATGGCTGCCACTACCTGAGCGCCCCGGTACACTTCTCCGTCCTGGGTGCGGACGCCCTTTGCCGCGCCCTCTTCCACAAGAATATCCTCTACCATTGTGTGGAACCGCATTTCAATTCCCCGCTCCAGCAAATGCTCCTGCATCTTCCGGTAGATCTTATAGCCCTCTTCCGTGCCCAGATGACGGATGGGGCACTCGATCAGCTTCAGGTTGGCGTTGATGGCTTTCCTGCGGATGTCCGTCAGCTCTTTTTGCTTATCGATCCCGTATACGTTTTGATCTGCCCCAAACCGCAGATAAATATCATCCGATTCCTTTAAAAGGGCCACCGTGCGGTCATAACCCAGAATCTCCGGAAGATTGCCGCCCACATCGGGGGAAAGGGACAGTTTTCCGTCGGAAAACGCGCCAGCCCCGGCAAATCCCGTGGTAATGGAACAGGGCTTGCAGCCCACACATTTTTTCGTGGTGCGCTTTGGACAGGAACGCTCCTCTATGGGCCTGCCCTTTTCCAGCATCAGAATCTTCAGCTCCGGTCTCTGACGGATCAGCTCGTAGGCGCAGAAAATACCGGAGGGGCCTGCCCCGATAATGATCACATCATACTGTTTGCTCATAATGACCTTGTATGATGTTTATAGAAGCAAAAACATCATAGCTTCCTTTCTTTTTAATATCGTGGTTTAATACAACTCA
>CANQUC010000033.1 GCA_947626945.1 uncultured Lachnospiraceae bacterium
GTTCCCAATTTCTCTCTGACTTCTCTTGTCAGTCTCTGGAATCGTTCAGGGTTGTTTCACTGTTTAATTGTCAAGGTTCTCGCCGCTGACTTCTTCCTGCCGGCTCCCATCAGCAACTTTTACAGGGTACCACAGATCGCCCTGTCTGTCAATACTTTTTTTCAAACTTCTTCCGTCTCCTTTTAGGCGACGTGAGGTTATTATATAATGCAATTTTCAAAAAGTCAACGAAATTTTATATTTTTTTCGAGATATTTTTTCCGGCTTTTTTTACCACAATATCTAGTGTTTTCCGGGGAAAAAAAGCCCTATTTTTCACTGTCCGATCCAGTCCGCCACATCCTGATAAACCCGGGCGCGGATATCCTCGTTCAGCAGCTCATGACGCTTTCCCTCATAAAGCCTGGAACCAATCTCCTGATATCCTCTTTTTCGCAGAAACATAATGGAGTCCTGAAACTTCTTTTTCCCGCCGATCACAGGATCCTCCTCCCCCGCAATGAACAGGATGGGCATTTTGGGATTTTCCATCTGCCAGCCCTTTTTGGAAAAGGTCTTTTTTAATAGAAGAAACAGGTTCTGATATCCGTTTACGGTAAACATGAAACCGCTTTCCTCATCCAGCTCATATTTTTCGATCTGACTTTTGTCGCTGCAGATCCATCCGTTTGGCCCCTCATTGGGAAAGCGCCTGCTGTAGGCCCCCATGGCCAGTTTGTGGATCATTTGGCTTCGGTAATCCCCGCCCTTTATTTTGTAAAGCGCCCGGGTGAGAAAAATCCCCGCGTTTACCAGAGGGTTGCCGCAGGGCGCGCCGCACAGGATCAGCTTTTTCAGTTCCCCGTCATAGCGCTTGATATAACAGCGGGCCACAAGAGAGCCCATGCTGTGCCCAAAGAGAATCAGCGGCAGTCCGGGGTATTTCTTCTTAATATAAAGGGTCACCTGATGAAGATCTTCCACAATGTATTCTCCGGTAACATCATAGAAGTATCCCAGGTCTTCCTTTTTCTTCAGGCTTTCGCCATGTCCCCTGTGGTCATGGATCACACAGACATATCCCTGGCGGCACATAAATTCCATAAACGGAACATATCTTTTGCTGTGTTCGGACATCCCGTGGGAAATCTGCAGGATCCCCACCGGCTTGCCGCTGTCCGGCACAAGCTCCGTTACGTTTAATTCCAGTCCGTCACAGGCGGAAATCAGTTTTTCCCTGTTGATCATCACTGCCTCCGTTAATCTGCTTTCAGCTCTTTCCAAAGATCATTATACAGCTTGTTGGTGTCCGGATCCAACTGCAGATACAGCTCGCAGTTTTCGATCTCCTCCGGATCCGGAACAATGGTCTTGTCTGTTCTTAACGATTCATCCAGATTTTCAATGACCGCCTCATTGGGCGTGGAGTAATAGATATATTCAAAATTTTTCATGGCAATGTCTTCTCTGCAGAGGAAATCCAGAAATTTCCCGGCGGCATCTGTATTGTCACAGTATTTTGTCACGCCCCAGCAGTCCAGCCATATGTTTGAGCCCTCTTTTGGCACCACATATTCCAGATTTTCATTATATTCTTTTCCAAGGTAGGCTTCTCCGGAGTAAACCACAGCCATGGCCGCGTTGCCTGCCACCACCTCGTCTCTGGCTTCATCTACCAGATACGCCTGCACATCCGGCTTCTGCTTCAGCAGCAGCGCCTGGGCCTCTCTGATCTGAGCCTCATCTTTGGTGTTTAAGGAGTATCCCAGATATTTCAGCGCCACCATATAGGAGTCCCGGATGCTGTTCTGCATGATCAGGCTGCCCGCGTATTCCCCGTTAAAAAGCACTTCCCAGCTGTCTACCGGTTTTTTTACCTTTGTCTTGTCGTAGAGGATCCCCACGGTGCCCCAAAAATAAGGGAGCACATACCGGTTTCCCGGATCAAATCTTTCTGCCGTTTTCCAATAGGTTTCCCCAATATTTTCCCCATATTCCAGAGAATTCATATCAAAGGGCTGCAGCTCCCCTTCCCGGATCAGCCGCTCCAGCATATAATCGGAAGTGCAGAGCAGATCATATTCTATGGCGCCTGAGCTGTACTTGGAATACATTTCCTCCGGCGTCAGCGCCTCTTCATATTTCACCTCAATACCGGTTTCTTCCTCAAACAGCTCCAGCACTTCCGGATCCATATATTCTCCGTAATTAAACACGGTCAGCGTTTCTTTGTTTTTGTCGCTTCCGCATCCCCAGAGGATTCCTGCCGCCAAAACAGCCGCAAGTCCCGTCAGTAATATCCGTTTTTTCATCATCGTCCCTCCCAGTTTAATCCGCGGGCTGTTTCTTTTCAGCCGCCTCTTTTCCTCTTCCGGAAAGAAAGTTTGTACAGAGCAGAATGATCAGCACCACCGCAAAGATCAGCGTGGACAGCGCATACATTTCCGGCTTGATGCCCTTTCGGATCTCTCCGTAGATCATGGTGGAAAGCGTGTTGACACCGGCTCCTTTTGTAAAATAAGTGATCACAAAATCATCCATGGACATGGTCAGGGCCATAAAGAATCCTGACAGGATCCCGGTCCAGATCTGAGGCAGAATGATTTTCCCGAAAGCATAGACGCCGTTGGCGCCCAGATCTCTTGCCGCCTCGTAAATGCTCAGATTCAGCTGCCGCAGCTTGGGCATCACGCTCAGGATCACATAGGGAATGCTGAACGTCACATGGCCGATGAGCACGCTGGAAAAGCCCAGGGGCATAAACCGCACAAACCACAGCATCATGGCAATGCCGGTTACAATGTCCGCGTTTAAGACAGGAATGTTGGTCACCGCCATTACGATCTGGTAATTTCGCCTTTTCATGGCCTGGATCCCCATCGCCCCCAAGGTGCCAATCAGCGTGGCGATGGCCGCGGAGCCGATCCCCAGCGCCAGCGTAGTCCGCAAAGCGTCCAGAATCCGGCTGTCAGAAAACAGCCTTACATACCAGTTCAGCGTAAAGCCGCCCCAGGTGACCCGGGATCTGGAATTGTTAAAAGACAGCACAATGAGCATCAGAATCGGCAGGTAGAGAAATAAAAAGATCAGCGCCAGATAGACTTTGCTCAAAACCCTTTTCCATCTTACCATATTGTTGTTCCCTTATCTTTCAAATCGTTTTTCATGGTGAACGCCAGACTGATCAGCACAAAGATCATCAGGGAAATGGACAGTCCCGATCCCGCGTGCCAGTTCATGCTCTTGGTAAACTCCTGTTCAATGATGTTTCCGATCAGCTGAATCTTTCCGCCGCCCAGTATGTCCGCAATTACAAAAGAGGTCATGGCCGGCACAAACACCATGATAATGCCGCTGATCATGCCGGGCGCGGACAACGGCAGAATCACTTTCCAGAACACCGCCCGGTCGTTTGCCCCAAGATCTCTTGCGGCCTCAATAGTATCTTCATCAATATCCGAGATGGCGTTGAAAACAGGCAGGATCATAAAGGGAAGAAAATCATAAACCGAGCCAATCATCAGCGCGATCCAGGAATTGCTGATCTGCAGAGGCCCGGCACCCAGCTTCCCGATCAGGAAGTTTAAAACGCCGTTTGGAGACAGAATCATCTGCCAGGCCAGAATACGCAAAATAAAATTCATCCACATGGGCAGGATCATAATCAAAATGGCAAATCCCCGTTTGTTGAGACGAAGACTCCGCAGGATCATGGCGGCGGGATAGGCAAGCAAAATACAGATCACCGTACATCCCAGCGCGATGGCCAGGGAAAACAGCAGCGCCTGCCGGTTAATGGGATCTCCTATGGAAAGCAGATTTTCCCAGGTAAAATGCCCCTGATCGTCGGTCATGGCGCTGACGCCAATGGTAATCAGCGGGAGCACCACAAATCCCACAACCCAGACAAGATAGGGGGCCGCCCAATATTTCCGCTTCATTCTCTGACCACCTCCGCGTCTTCCGATCTGGGCTTGTGCATGATCTGAATATTGTCGGGAAGCACATACAGTCCCACAGTCTCCCCTGCCCGGGGCGCCGTAACGCTCTGGCTTATCCAGTCCGTATCCGCCACGCGGATTTTGATCTCATAATAGGCACCCTGAAACAGCACGGAGATCACGGTTCCGTCAAAATATCCTTTTCCGGCTTCTCTGATTTCCAGATCCTCCGGCCGGATCACCACATCCACCGGCTCGTCGGTTCCAAAGCCTTCATCCACACATTCTACCTTCACGCCGGAGATGGAAACCACCCTGTCCTCCAGCATCACGCCGTCCACAATGTTGCTCTCTCCGATAAAATCCGCCACAAAAGCATTTTGAGGCTCATCGTATATGGATTTGGAAGTGCCCATCTGCTGGATGATCCCTTTGTTCATGACCACAATCTTGTCAGACATGGTCAGCGCTTCCTCCTGGTCATGGGTCACATAGATAAAAGTGATCCCCACTTCTTTCTTGATGTTGATCAGCTCCCGCTGCATATCCTTGCGGAGCTTCAGATCCAGCGCACCCAGAGGTTCGTCCAGAAGAAGCAGATCCGGTTCGTTGACAATGGCTCTCGCGATGGCGATCCGCTGCTGCTGCCCGCCGCTTAAGGAGGTAGTCTCCCGCTTTTCAAAGCCTTCCAGGTTTACCAGCTTCAGCGCGTACCGGATCTTATCCTGTATATAAGCCTTGCTTTTTTTCTTCAGCTTTAATCCAAAGGCAATGTTTTCCTCCACGTTCATATGGGGAAACAGGGAATACTTTTGGAATACGGTGTTGATATTCCGTTTGTCGGGAGCCAGGCCGGTAATGTCCTTTCCATGAAAGAGAACGGTTCCCGTGTCCGGCTTTTCAAATCCGCCAATGATCCGCAGGGTAGTGGACTTTCCGCATCCGGAAGGCCCCAGCAGCGTAATGAATTCATTTTTTTCGATCTTCAGGTTCAGATCCTTTATGATCATCTTTCCGTCAAAAGACTTGGAAATCCTGTTCAATTCCAGAATGTGTTCTTCCATAGGCCCTCCTAAAAACTGGGCGGCGTACTGATCCAAAGTACCTTTGCCTCTTTTTTTCCTGCCGCTTCCAGCTTATGCCGCTTTGTCGCCGCGTAATAAAAAGAATCTCCCGTTTCCAGCACATGGATGCTTTCCCCAAAATACAGCCGGACGCTTCCGGAGATCACATAGCCAAACTCTTCTCCCTCGTGGGGCTTGTCAAAAGAAAGGCTCTGTCTGGGTTTCAGCGTCACCAGGATGGGCTCGATCATATTGCGCTGCGCCGTGGGCACAAGCCACACGGTACTGTTTTGATTTTTATCGGTTTTTTCAAAACAGTCTTCCGGGCGGTAAACGATCTGAGGATCCTCCTCCTCGTTAAAAAAGTCCGACAGATTGCTTCCCAGACATTCCACAATATCCGCAAGCGTTGCCAGAGAGGGAATGGTCAGACCCCGTTCCACCTGAGAAATAAAGCCTTTTGTCAGCTCCGCCCGGTCGGCCAGCTCCTGCTGGGTCAGCCCGTTCTGGTTCCGCAGATTTTTCATTCGGTTTCCGATATAAGAATCCAGTTTCATTTTTTCATCCTTTTCCTGTTTGGTCACTGTATTTAATTATACTTATACTAAACAAAAAGTCAACTATTTTATTCTTTTTTCTTTCCTGTTTTTCCGTCCGGGCGCCTGCGGGCGAAATTTTCCAAAAAAAACAAAAATCCGCCGCCCATTACGCCCGTTTGCGTTATTGACGGAATCCGGATTTTTTGGTATTTTATACATAATGAAATTATTCTGCCTGGCAGAAATCATGGAGAGGATTGACTCAGAAAGGAGAATCTTATGTTACAGAATTTTTCTGAAATCACGCCCGAGATCCGCGCACTGACAGCTCTGTGCAAGGAAAATTACAATATAGACCCTGCTCTTTATACAAAATTTGATGTGAAGCGGGGATTGCGAGATATCAACGGCAAAGGTGTGCTTACCGGCCTCACGGAGATTTCCGAGGTTCGTTCCGGCAAGGAAGTCAACGGCAAATCCGTGCCTACAGACGGACAGCTTTTTTACCGGGGCTACAATATCCAGGATCTGGTTTCCGGCTGTATTGAAGACAGCCGTTTTGGCTTTGAGGAAACGACCTATCTGCTGTTGTTTGGCCAGCTTCCCACAAAAAAGCAGCTGTCTGAGTTTGAACAGCTGCTGGCAGGCTACCGCTCTCTTCCCCCCAGCTTTGTCCGGGACGTGATCATGAAAGCGCCCAGCCAGGATATGATGAACACCCTTTCCAGAAGCGTCCTGACGCTGTATTCTTATGACGAGCATCCCGACGATATTTCCCTGGAAAACGTACTGCGTCAGTCTCTGCAGCTGATTGCCGAGTTTCCCCTGCTGTCCGTTTACGGATATCATGCTTACCGGCATTATCACTGCGACGACAGTCTGTTTATCGGTGTTCCCGACCCCAACCTGTCCACGGCGGAAAACATTCTGCATATTCTCCGCCCCAACGGCGAATATTCCCGCCTGGAAGCCCAGGTACTGGACATTGCCCTGATCCTCCACGCGGAGCATGGCGGCGGCAACAACTCCACTTTCACCACGCATGTGGTCACCTCTTCCGGCACGGATACCTATTCTGCCATCGCGGCGGCCCTGGGCTCTCTGAAAGGACCCCGCCACGGAGGCGCCAATGTAAAAGTGGCTCATATGTTTAATGATATGAAAGAATCCATTTCCGACTGGAATGACGACGATGAGATCCGGAAGTACCTTTCGGATCTGCTGGACAAAAAGGCTTTCGACCGTTCCGGCCTGATATACGGCATGGGACATGCCGTATATTCCATCTCCGATCCCAGAGCCCGCATTTTCCGCCGGTTTGTGGAACGGCTGTCCGCGGAGAAAAACCGGACGGAGGAATTTAACCTGTACGCGAAAGTGGAAAAACTGGCGCCGGAGGTTATCGGGCAAAAACGCAATATTTACAAAGGCGTCAGCGCCAACGTAGACTTTTTCAGCGGCTTTGCCTATCAGCTGCTGAATCTGCCCCTGGAGCTGTTCACACCTTTCTTTGCCATCTCCCGTATTTCCGGGTGGTGCGCCCACCGGCTGGAAGAGCTGCTCACCGGCGGCAAGATCATCCGTCCCGCCTACAAGAACATCTGCCCCGAGCAGACCTATGTGCCTCTTTCCCGGCGGGAGGATCCAAAAGAAAACAGCTCTGAAAAAGCATAAACACCATATTATCAGCCGCGACCTTTGTCACGGGAAAGGACTTTTATGAAGATCATTATTGTTGGATGCGGGAAAGTGGGCTCTACCCTGGCCGCGCAGTTAAGTGAAGAGGGCAATGACATTGTGATCATTGACCAGCGGGAAGAACGGGTGCGAAACCTCTCCAATGAATACGACATTATGGGCGTGGTAGGCAGCGGCAGCAGCCACGGCGTCCAGGAGGAGGCCGGCATCGAAAGCGCCGATCTGCTGATCGCCGTTACCGGCTCCGATGAGCTGAACCTGCTTTGCTGCCTTATCGCGAAAAAAGCCGGCAACTGCCATACTATTGCCAGGGTCAGAAGTCCCGAGTACAATCAGGAGGCCCGGTTCATTCAGGAAGAGCTTGGTCTTGCCATGGTGATCAATCCGGAGCTTGCCGCTTCCGCGGAGATCGCCCGGCTGCTTCGCTTTCCGTCAGCCATCAAGGTAGAAACCTTTGCCAAAGGCCGGATCGAGCTTCTGCAGTTCCGCATCGGGCCCCATTCCGTGCTCCACAATATGCAGGTGTCCAAAATCACTTCCACCCTGAGATGCGACGTGCTGATCTGCGCGGTAACAAGAGGCGATCAGGTGGTGATCCCCGACGGTAATTTCACCCTGCAGGAATATGACATTGTTTCCTTTGTGGCGTCCCCCAAAAAGGCCAGTCAGTTTTTCCGGAAGATCCGGGTGCAGACCAATCAGGTAAAGGACGCCCTGATCGTAGGCGGCAGCACCACCACCTATTATCTGGCGAAGCAGCTGCTTGCCATGGGCATCGGCGTTAAAATCGTGGAACGGGACCGCAACCGCTGCGAAGTTTTGTCCGATTCGCTTCCCGAGGCCAATATTGTCTGCGGCGACGGAACAGAGCAGCATCTGCTGAGAGAAGAGGGCCTGGAACAGGTGGACTCTTTTGTGGCGCTGACCGACGTGGACGAGGAAAACATTCTTCTTTCTCTTTATGTAAGCGACCTGTTCCCCAACATCAAGACCATTGCCAAAGTCAACAGCGTCACCTTCAACCGGATCATTGAAAAATTAAACCTGGACCGGATCGTGGATCCAAAGTCCATTACCGCGGAATACATCGTGCGCTATGTGCGCGCCATGAAAAATTCCATCGGAAGCAACGTGGAAACCCTTTACCGGCTTGTAAACAACAAAATGGAGGCTTTGGAATTCAACATCCGGGAAAACGCCCCGGTGCTGAATACGCCTTTGGAGAATCTTCATCTGAGAAAAAATCTGCTCATTGCCTGCATCATCCGTAACCGGAAGCTGATCATGCCCAGAGGACAGGATCAGATCATACTTGGAGATAAAGTCGTTGTGGTGACTACCAATACCGGCCTTAACGACATCAGTGATATTCTCGCGGAACATAGGGGTGAATAGAAGCATGAATTACCGAATGATACTGAATATATTAAGCTGGGCCAGTGTTCTGGAAGCGGTGTTCTTTCTGTTCCCCGCGCTGGTTGCCGTGATCTACGGAGAACAAGTGCTTTGGATCTACCTGTTCTGCGCGTTTCTCTGTGCCGCCCTTGGCCTGCTGCTGAGGCTGCTGCGTCCCAGAGAAAACACCATGTACGCCAAAGAAGGGTTCTTCGCCGTGGCGCTTTGCTGGATTCTGTTCTCTGCCCTGGGCGCGGTTCCCTTTGTGCTGACAAAAGAGATTCCTAACTATGTAAACGCCCTTTTTGAAACGGTTTCCGGCTTCACCACAACCGGCGCCAGCATCCTGTCCCGGGTGGAGGATCTGTCCCATGCCAGCCTGTTCTGGAGAAGCTTTACCCACTGGGTAGGCGGAATGGGCATCCTGGTATTTATCCTTGCCATTCTTCCCGGAAAGGGCAACGGCTCCAATGTACATCTGATGCGGGCGGAAAGCCCGGGTTACAGTGTGAGCAAGCTGGTTCCCAAGATCCGGCAGACTGCCCTGATCCTGTACGCCATCTATTTCGGCATGACCCTGGCGGAGATACTCCTGCTGATAATCTGCAAAATGCCGGTCTTTGACGCGATCACGCTTTCCCTGGGCACCGCGGGTACCGGCGGATTCGGTGTGCGTTCCGACAGTATCGCAAGCTATACCGCCCTGCAGCAGAACATCATTACCGTATTTATGATTCTGTTTGGCGTGAACTTTAATTTCTATTACCTGATGATCATCCGCAAGTTCCGCAGCGCTTTCGGAATTTCCGAGGTAAAGGTTTACCTTGTGATCATTGTGGCCGCCATTGCCCTGATCACCTGGGATATCAACGCCCTGTTCCCCTCTTTGGGAGACGCGCTGCACCACGCGGCCTTTCAGGTGGGGTCCATCATTACCACCACCGGATTTGCCACAACAGACTTTAACCTGTGGCCTTCCTTTTCCAAGACGATCCTGGTGGTGCTTATGTTCATCGGCGCCTGCGCCGGCAGCACCGGAGGCGGCATCAAGGTCTCCCGTATCATGCTGCTGGTAAAGGGTATTAAAAATGAGCTTGCGGTTTCCGCTCATCCCCGCAGCGTCCGCAAGGTAAAAATGGACGGACATTCCCTGAGCCCGGAGATCATCCGCTCCGTAAACAGCTATTTTGCCCTTTATATTATTATTTTCGCGTTTTCCCTGCTGATCGTTTCCTTAAATGAAATGGACCTTACTACCAACTTTACCGCCGTTGCTGCCACGCTGAACAACATCGGTCCCGGTCTTGCAGTAGTAGGGCCCACTGGAAATTTTGCGGATTTCTCCGTTGTGTCAAAGCTTGTTCTGATCTTTGACATGCTTGCGGGAAGACTGGAGCTGCTTCCCATACTGATGCTGTTTATTCCACCCTCCTGGAAACGGTAAGAAGCTTTATTCCGCGAACATCGGGGTAGACAGATACCGCTCTCCCGTATCCGGCAGCAGCGCCACGATCAGCTTCCCTTTGTTTTCCGGACGTTTCGCAAGCTGAGTTGCCGCAAACACCGCCGCGCCTGAGGAAATTCCTACCAAAAGGCCTTCCTTTCGCGCAAGGGCGCGGCCTGTCTGAAAAGCGTCCTCATTTTCTACGGCAATGACTTCGTCGTAAATCTGCGTATTCAAAGTATCCGGCACAAATCCGGCGCCGATGCCCTGGATCTTATGGGGTCCGGGCGTACCTTTGGAGAGCACCGGAGATCCCGCGGGCTCTACGGCCACTACCCGGATCTTGGGATTTTTTGACTTCAGGTATTCTCCTACGCCGCTGACGGTGCCGCCGGTGCCTACGCCGGCCACAAAAATATCTACCTTGCCATCGGTATCCTGCCAGATCTCAGGACCGGTGGTTTTTTTATGGGTTGCCGGATTTGCCGGATTGGTAAACTGACTGGGGATAAAGCTGTTTTTCGTGGCCGCCGCCAGTTCATTGGCTTTTTCAATGGCGCCTTTCATGCCTTTTACGCCGTCTGTCAGCACAAGCTTTGCCCCATAGGCCTTCAGCAGGTTGCGCCGTTCCACGCTCATGGTCTCCGGCATGGTCAAAATGATTTCATATCCCCTGGCTGCTGCCGCGGCGGCCAGACCGATACCGGTATTGCCGCTGGTTGGTTCAATGATTACGGATCCGGGCTTCAAAAGCCCCCTTTCTTCCGCGTCGTCGATCATTGCCTTGGCGATCCGGTCTTTTACGCTGCCTGCCGGATTAAAATATTCCAGCTTTCCGGCAATGGTTGCCTCCAGTCCGTTTTCCGCCTCATAGTTTTTCAATTCCAGCAGCGGTGTGCCGCCAATGAGATCCGTGATTTTTTTCGCGATTTTCATCATTCATACGCTCCTTTTTATAATCGTTTTTATAAAACTTAGTAAACATAGTGGTAATATAGGCTTTATTATAGCACCCTCTTTTTTCCATGTCAACCGCTTTTATAAAGATTTTTACAGAAACAAAAAACATCTGCCGGACACTTGACAAAACCCGGCGGCTGTCTTTATGATGAGTGTGAAAAACCATGATCTGCATTGGGAATAAAACGAGGTTGCGATGAACAAGAAAGCACTGATTGCCATGAGCGGCGGCGTGGATTCCAGCGTTGCCGCCTGTCTCACAAAAGAACAGGGATATGACTGTATCGGCGTTACCATGAAGCTGTTTCAAAATGATGAGATTTTTTTATCCGGGGAACACACCTGCTGTTCTCTGGACGATGTGGAGGACGCCCGAAGCGTGGCTTTTTCCCTTGGGATTCCATATTATGTGTTCAATTTCAAAGACCGGTTCCGGGAAGATGTGATCGACCGGTTTGTATCCGCGTATGTATCCGGCGCCACTCCCAACCCCTGCATTGACTGCAACCGGTTTTTAAAATTCCGGAAGCTGTTTCACCGGGCGCGGGAGCTTGGCTGCAATTATGTGGTCACCGGTCATTATGCCCGGATTGACTATGATTCCCTTACCGGCAGATATGTGCTGAAAAAAGCGCTGGATCCGTCCAAAGACCAAAGTTATGTGCTGTATTCCCTGACACAGGAGCAGCTGTCTCATGTGCGGTTTCCTCTGGGAGACATGACCAAAGAAGAAACCAGGGCCCTGGCAGAAGCACATGGTTTTGTCAACGCGAAAAAACATGACAGCCAGGATCTTTGTTTTGTTCAAAACGGAAAGTATGGGGATTTTATTGAACAATATCTGGGAAAGAAATTTCCTGAAGGGGATTTTGTTGATCAAAACGGGCGCGTTCTGGGCCGCCACCGGGGAATCATCCGCTACACCATCGGCCAGCGAAAGGGGCTGGGCCTTTCTCTGCCTGCCCCAATGTATGTAACCGGGGTAGATCCCGTACAAAACACCGTTACCCTGGGTTTTCATGAAGACCTGTTCTCCCGGACGCTTACCGCCTCCGATCTGAATCTGATCACGCTGGACCAAATCAACCGGCCCATGCGGCTGAAAGCAAAGGTTCGCTATCGCCAGCCGGAGCAGTGGGCAACCGTCACCCAGACCGGAGCGGACCAGCTGCAGGTGGTCTTTGACCAGCCCCAGCGGGCCATCACCAAAGGCCAGGCGCTGGTGCTCTATGACGGCGACAAAGTTGTGGGCGGCGGCACGATTCAAAATACCGGCCTCTCTCAGAACTCCATCTCCGATTCTCTGGAATAGATCCATAAGGTTTCCGGTTTTTCCTGTGACGCGTTTTTCGCAGGCAAAATCTGCAGGATCACTTTGGTGCCGTTTACTTTTTCATAGCTGAAACGGAGGCCGCCGTTTTCACGCAGGGTCTTTGCCAGATAATCATAATCCAATACCTTGAAAAACAGCGGGTGGTATTCTTCCTTTACAAACCGGTTTACATACTGCCTTAAAGCGGCGCTGTAGCTGAAATCCGTCCCCTCCAGAAGCTTCAGGAAATATTCCGGAATATAAAGATGTCTGGAGGAATCCGTATTCAGATCCACATAATACACCCCGGCAAACCTGGATTCGATCACTTTCAGGAAATTGTCCGCGTCCTGCTTTTCCGTCAGCATTTTCTCCAGCTCTTCGTTTAAAACCCGTTTTTTGGAATGATGATGATTCTCCCTGTAATACCGCTCTTTGTCCTGACGCATGGCCAGCTCCGCGGCGCCAACTACTCTGTACGGAGAATAGCCTTCCCGGCCGCTTTCCACGCCGGCGGAAATCTCGTAGTGATCTTCCTCCAGATCTTTTCGGATCTCCGTCAGGACCTTCTCCACACTTTTTTTGGACAACGTGGTGCTCAGCACCACAAATTCATCTCCGCCGATCCGGTATACCAGATCGTCGCTGAAATGCTTCCGAAGCGCGTCCGCCACGCTGCAGAGCATATCGTCGCCTTTTTCATGGCCAAGGTGATTGTTCAGCTCATGGAGCCCGTTTACGTCTACATACAGACAGGTAAATTTTTCCGGCGCCGATTTCCGAAAAGCCTCCAGATCCTGGTTATACTTATGCCGGTTGTATAAAAGGGTCAGAGCGTCCCGGTAAAAATTATCGATCAGCTGCTGACGGCTGTGCTGCTCCCGGAGATATTCCTCGTGAATATCCTTTACATACAGGATCAGAACCTGATTGTCACAGGAATATTCAATACTGGGCACCAGATCCATCTGGACCCAGCGGTAGTCGTCGCCGATCTTTCTTCTGTAGCGGCAGCTTTGGGTCTCCGCCTTTTCCCGACAGCGCTTTCTCAGCCGGTCCAGATCTGTAAATTCCCGGTATTGGCTGACGTCGTCCCGAAAAACATTGCCGGATTGTTCAAACTCCCGCCACCAATCGGAAATTTTATTCAGCCTGTTTACAAAACGTTCTCTTTCCTGTTCGTCTGTTTTTACAACCGTATAAGTATCTGTAGTCAGATTGATCTTTAAGATCTTATAATAAATAAAAGAAAGCGTAGACAGCGCATCCACCATGGTGGTGGTATCCGTATCCGCTTCTCTCCAGTAGAAAACTGCCCATGGATTTTCCGGACTGCAGTTTTCCGGCGCTATGATGCCGAATGTCACCCAGATATAGCTGTCTTTGGACTTTCGGGTGTAGCTTTGGATAATCTTTCTTTCTCCTCCAAAAACCCGGTTCTGCACATACTGCGGATTGGAAAATTTCAGATAGTCTCTCGCGTACTGTGACAAGACAAGCCGCTGCGTTACCTGTTTTTCTATGTAGGAATAAATGCTGGAAATTTTTTCGTGCTCCACATCCTGCAGATTCCGGTCTATTTTTATAAATTCATATTCTCCCGTAAGGAGATTGACTCTGGCAAGCTTCAGAAAATTTTCAAACAACACGTCTTCAACAAACGCGTAACTTTCTTTTTCATATTCTGTCATTTTTTCATACCTGAATTCTAATATAATTTCTGATTTCCCTAACCTAGTATACCTCTTTTTTTCTTCCCTGACAACACGGAGAAGATCTTAAAAATCCGCATATTTCCGCCAAAAGCTGACATCATTTTACCCCATAACAAAAAAAAGACTGCCCCGTTTTTTGGTTCCGAGGCAGCCCTTTTACAGCGTTCCCTGCGAGAATCGAACTCACAACTAGTGCTTAGGAGGCACTTGTTATATCCATTTAACTAAGGGAACTTTTTCCCGTGCCTGCTTATTTTAACACCTTTTCCATCAAAAAACAAGCCCAAATGAAAGTTCCCCGCAAGATCCCGCAGCCGGCCTTATGAACGGGCGACAAAGCCCTGCATCCATACAACGCCCTTAAACCGCCGTCCCTCTTCCGGCACGCCTACCAGATCTTTCTCGTTGATGCACACGTCAAAGCAAAGCTCGTTACATCTCAAATTCAGCAGATATACCGTATCTCCCGTCAGTTTGTTCTTTACCGTTTCCAGCTCCTCGATTACGCCCAGCACGGAATACTGGTCGCATTCAATTCCATAGGGCATAAACGACGTGTCTACGATACTGTAAATGTCCTCGGTCTTTACCCGCTTTGAAAGAATGGAATACAGATCCATATCCTCCAGCGCCAGATTTTCAATGGCTTCCTCATCTCCCTGTCTGGCCCGATGTATCATATGGGACTGCTCCGCCCACACCGGCTGGGGCGCCGGCTGCAAAGTCTTTTCCACCGGCAGCAGGATACTGCCCTCTACAGACAGTCCGGAAAGCGTCACCGCAAGCACCGCGTTCTGCTCCCCGCGGCCCCGAATATATTTCATATACTCCACTGCGTTCTGCAGATAAAAGATCATGTTCAGACCCATGCAGATATTTTCGCAGACGCCTGCGTAGGAGTCCTTTTCCGCATGGCGCTCCACGGAAACCCTGTCGTAAACCGCCAGATTGCGGCCTTTAAAATATGGAAAATAGTATTCCTGATGAAAACTGCCGTCCTCGCTGTACACGCCCCGCAAACAGATCCCCATGTGAAGACCTACATCCTTCTGCATTTCTCCAAACATGGCTTCATCCCCTCTGGCCCAGATGCAGTTTTCTTCATATTGCGTCTGAACAAGCTGGCAAAGCTCCTCCAGTTCCTTATGATTCATCGGATCTCCAAACCCGATGGCTCTCAGATAACGGTGCATGTTTCCACCTCCTTTGTAAAAACCCTTTTCCCGATTACCGGATTTCTGTCATACCTCCCATATAGGGAACCAGCACTTCCGGAATGGCAATGCTTCCATCCTCCCGCTGGAAATTCTCCAGAATCGCCGCCGTGGTTCTTCCTACCGCAACGCCGCTTCCGTTCAGGGTATGAACGTATTTTGCCTTATCCTTTTTATCATCCTTGTATTTGATGTTGGCCCGCCTTGCCTGGAATTCCTCAAAGTTGCTGCAGCTGGAAATCTCCACATAACGTCCGTAGCTGGGCATCCAGACTTCAATATCATATTTCATGGCGGCGGTAAAGCCCAGATCGCCCATGCAGATCTTAACGACCCGGTAAGGAAGTCCCAGAAGCTGCAGCACATCCTCCGCGTCTCTTGTAAGCTTTTCCAGCTCTTCATAGGAATCTTCCGGCTTCGTAAACTTTACAAGCTCTACCTTATTAAACTGATGCTGGCGGATCAGTCCTCTGGTATCCCTGCCGGCGCTGCCTGCCTCCGCCCGGAAACAGGCGGTATAGGCACAGTGGCAGATAGGCAGCTGACTGCCGTCCAGAATCTGCTCCCGGTACATGTTGGTCACAGGCACTTCCGCTGTCGGTACCAGAAAATATTCTTTCCCATCTCCCTGTACTTTATAAGCGTCTTCTTCAAATTTCGGAAGCTGTCCTGTGCCTGTCATACTGTCCCGGCTGACCATAAAGGGCGGGAAAACCTCCGTATATCCGTGCTTTTCCGTATGCGTATCAAGATAAAAATTCACAATGGCTCTTTCCAGTCTCGCTCCGGCACCTTTATAAAAGGTAAACCGGCTGCCGGAAACCTTTGCGGCCGTTTCCGGATCCACAATGCCCAGATCCGCTCCCAGATCCCAGTGGGCCTTGGGCTCAAAAGAAAACGACGTAGGCTCCCCAAACCGGCGGATCTCCACATTGTCCTCATCGCTGTTGCCCTCCGGCACAGACGGATGGGGAATATTGGGGATGGTAAGCATCCAGTCGTTTAACTCCTTTTCCGCTGCGTCCAGCTGTCCATTCATTTCTTTTATCTGATCGGAAAGCGCTTTCATTTCCGCCAGAACCGGCGCCACGTCCTTTCCCTCTTTCTTCATCTGGGGAATCTGCCTGGAAACCGCGTTCTGCTTGGCTTTCAGGCTTTCTGCCTGACCAAGGAGCGTTCTTCTTTTTTCATCCAGATCCTTGAATCTGCTCAGGTCAAACTCTTCATTTCTTGTGGAAAGTGCCTGCGCCACCTGATCAAAGTTACTTCTCAACAATTTCATGTCCAGCATCGCTTATCCCTCCAAATTGTCTTATAAGTGCTCATTATATAACAGTATTGCCTTTTTTTCAACAAAGGAATCTTTCTTACTCCATAAAATTATCGGTATTTTTTGCCTTGTCAAGAGCCTGCTGCTCCTCTGCTCCAAGGGAAATGTAGGATTCGCCGTTGACGATCTCTTTCAGATAGGTATAACAGCCTTCCTTTCCGTGAACGGAATTCAATACAAAGCCGTTGTTTTTCTTTGTAAGAACCGCCAGCGCAAAACTTAAATTTCCTCCGATATCGTCAAAAGCGTCGTATTTTACCAGACCGCATTTCTGAAAGGAGGCCTGTACCATCTCGTCAATGGCTGACAGAGAATCCGCGACAGTCTTTGTGTTTTTTTTCAGCACATTGATCTCCGCAAAGCGCTTTAAGATGATCTCCTCCATATTTTCCACATCTTTTCCCCGTAAAAAACGGTTATACCGTTTCTCCAGGCTGTTGATCTTTTTATATGCCGCCGCCAGAAGAACAAACAGGATCACTGTCGCCAGCGCCAGCAAAACCAGAATCACCGTGGTCATTGTATTCATCTGCGTTTCCTCCTCAACTGATCAGTTCCCCGGGGACAGGGAAAGCAAAAGCTCCGTCAGGCGTTCCAGCTCCTCCTGAGAATGGTAGGAAATTTCAATCTTGCCTTTTTGTCCCGCTTTCTGACTGATATTCACCTTTGTTCCGATCACTTCCGTGATCCGGTCTTCCAGATCCCGATAAATAAAACTGAAATCCGGTCCTTTTTCTTTCCGAACATTTGTTTGTTTTGCCGTGGCGTTTTTAACCAGCTTCTCCACTTCCCGCACGCTGAGCTTATCCGCAAACACCTTTTGCGCGATCAGATACTGCTGTTCCGGATCCTCCAGGGCAACCAGCGCTCTCGCGTGTCCTACCGTAACCATTCCGTCCACCAGCATCTGCTGTACGCGCTGATCCAATTTTAAAAGCCGCATGGAATTGGTCACCACAGAACGGCTTTTGGAAACCCGTTTTGCCAGATCCTCCTGCGTAAGGCCAAATTCTGACAGCAGACGGGCAAAAGCCTGGGCCTCCTCAATGGGGTTCAGATCCTCCCGCTGAATGTTTTCAATCAGGGAAATCTCCACGATCTCCCGGTCGGAATATTCTCCGACGATCACCGGAACTTCTTTCAATCCGGCCAGCTTGGCCGCCCGCCAGCGCCTTTCACCGGCAATGATCTCATAATAATCCCCTTTTTTCTGAACCAAAATAGGGCTTAGCACCCCATACTGACGCACAGAATCCGCCAGCTCCTGCAGTGCTTCCTCATCAAAATGCCGCCGGGGCTGATCCCGGTTGGGCTCTATATCAGACACCTTCAGCATCCTTTTTTTCTCATTTGACGCTTCCGGCTGGTTTTTTGCCGTTTTTGCCGTTTTTCCTGTTTTTTCCGCTTTTTCACCCTGACCGGACGCGGACGATCTGCTCCGGGGCTTTGCCGCAGGAGAAATCAGACTGTCCAGGCCCTTGCCTGTGCTGTTTAATCCTTTTCCCAGCCCTCGTTTTGTGGCCATTTTATTCATCTCCTCTGTTCAAGACTTCATCCGCCAGCATCCGGTAGCTTTCCGCCCCGGCCGATTTCGGATCGTAGACGGTAATGGGAATGCCATAGCTTGGCGCTTCCGCAAGCCGCACGTTCCGCGGTATGATGGTCTTGTAAATATTTTGATTTAGATTTTCTTTTACGTTGTCCACTACCTGCAAGGACAGATTGGTCCTTGCGTCATACATGGTAAATACAACGCCCTCTATTTCCAGATCCGAATTAAGACGTTCTTTTACAAGATTGACGGTGTGCATCAGCTGCGTAAGTCCCTCCAAAGCGTAATATTCGCATTGAATGGGTACCAGCACAGTGTCTGCCGTTGCCATTGCGTTCACCGTAAGCATATTCAGGGAGGGTGGACAGTCTATTATAATAAAGTCATAATCTTCCCGGACCTGATTCACAGCCTCCCGAAGAATGTATTCCCTGTTTTCAACGCCCAACAGCTCTATTTCCGCCCCTGACAGATTGATGTTGGAGGGCCAGATGTCCAGATTGTCTACAAAATCATTTTCAAATGTGCAGTCATCCACACCGCATTGTCCCAGCATCAGATCATACAGGGTGTATTCCAGCTCATTTTTTTCATAACCAAGCCCGCTTGTAGTATTTCCCTGGGGATCCGCGTCAATCACAAGAACTTTTTGGCCCCGTTCCGCAAGAGAGGCAGACAGGTTAATGGCTGTAGTGGTTTTTCCAACGCCGCCTTTTTGATTGGCGATCGCAATAATCCTGCCCATATAACACCTCTTTTATAGAAAATTTTCTTTCATGTTTCACATGAAACATTTTGCTTTTTTTAGTATAGCACTTTGCCTTACAAATTGCCATAAAAATAATATACAAAATTTAATGAAAATGTAAAATTGCATCGAAAACGTTCCCATTATTTTTCAGGCAGCAATTTTTTGAAAACGGATCTTTGGAAATTAGCATAAAAATAACGGCATAATGTTTCATGTGAAACATCATGCCGAAGCTTTCATTTTTTCGTCAATTTTTTCAAAAAAACAAATCAGCCCTGAAAACCTTTCCCAGCTGCCGGTTTTATTCCGGCAGTTCTTTCAGCAAATGATCCAGATACCCCTCCAGCTGCTCGATCTCCAGACAGCAGCGCATCCGGTCTACATTCAGGTATCCTTTGATCTCCGACAGTTTTCGCAGCAGATAAACCCCATTTTCCCTTGAAATTCCTGCCGGCTGGGAAACAGGCGCATCCTGTGAAGTTCTTTCCTCAACAGGTTTTTCTGACGGTTTTATTCCCGAGACTGTCTTTTCTGACGGTTCTGTCTGCGCGGCGGCAGTTTCCTGATATGCCTCCAGCTGGGACTGCATTTCCTGAATCTTGCTGTCATAAAAACGAATGTCGCTTAAATATTTTTCTTTTTGCTTTTCAAAGGCTTCCTGCTGGGCTTTCGTTCTTTCGATCCGCGATTGATAAGCCGATTCCACCGGAATGGGAGAGAGCATGGAAAATCCCGGGTCTTCCTTTGATTTCATGGAACGGATCTGTGACTTACATTCCTCTATATGCTCAAGAAGATCCGCGTACAGCGCTTTTCTGTTTTCGCTTTCTTCCTGGTATTCCTTGATCTGCCGTTCCAGATAAACTTTCAGGTTGTTTGTATTATTTTCCTGCGCCGCCATGAGTTCCTCCTGATGCGCCCCACACAACGTTACATATCGTATGAGCGATTCCGGTATCCTTTGGATTTTTCGTTTCCTGTTCCGTTTCCTGTCTATAATACAGTGTATCATTGTTAAATATTTTAATCAAGTATTTGCTCTGCACTTGTATCTTTTTTCAAATTCGTTTATACTAAGAACAGATATCCTGGCGGAAAGACCAGTCAGAGGCGGAGGTAATGGGATCATGTTCAAAAAAACAAAAAAACTGGTTTTATATACGGCGGTTACCGGATTTTTTCTTTCTCTTGCAAATAAGGTGATTTTTTATCTGGCTCTTGTGAAAGAACTTCTTTCCACAAAAAGCGGCAATTTTTATGAATGGAGATTTGGAAAAGTTTTTTACACAAAAAAAGGCGCCGGCTCGCCCCTTCTTTTAATCCACGACCTGCAGGCGGACAGCAGCGGCTATGAGTGGAGCAGAGCAGAAAAGGCCCTTTCCAAAACCCACACCGTTTACACGGTAGATCTTCCGGGCTGCGGACGGTCGCAGAAGCCTGCCCTTACCTATACCAACTTTCTTTATGTGCAGTTTCTGGAAGCCTTTGTCCGGGATGTGATCCGGGATCCCGCGGCCATTGCCGCCACAGGCGCAAGCTGTTCTTTTGTGATCCATTACGCTTCCCAGAATCCGGATCTGGTAAGCAAACTGTTTTTGATCAATCCGCTTTCATTTTCCGCTCAGGCAACTTTTCCCGACAAAACGGCAAAGCTGTACAAAAAGCTGGTCTGCGTTCCTGTTATCGGCACCTGTATTTACAATTATCAGGTCAGCATCAAGGGGATCACGGAAAAATTCCGGGAAACTTATTTTTATGACAAGCGCAAATGCGCGGCGAACCTGATCAACGCCTACTATGAAGCAGCTCATACAGGGGGTTCTGACTGCCGGTACTTATATGCCAGCATTGCCGCCGGATATACCAATATGCCGGTGTCGCATGTGATGAACAAGCTGACCATGCCGGTAACCGTTGCCGGAGGAGAAGAGGAGTGTGATCTTGAATCCACACTTCACGATTTCTGCAGGCTGCAGCCTGCCATTCAGGCAAAGATCATCCCCGGCACCAGACATCTTCCTCAGCTGGAAAAGCCGGAGAAAGTCACCGACCTTATGGAAGAATTTCTGCAGGCCTGAAGCCGCAGGCGCTCTCGCGATTTTTACAGCGGCCTTTTTTCCGGGATTCCCGCCTTTCTGGGATAGGTTTTTGGCGTTGGCTGTTCTTTTTCTATGACGATCAAAGACCGTTCTTCCCCACTTTCCGGCAAAGAATACAAAACAAGATCCGCTATCACGCCTCCCAGCAGTTCCACTGCGCGGGAGGCTTTTCTGCATTCTCCTTCCCCGTCCTTACCCTTATAGGCAACAAACAGACCGCCTTCGCCCACAAATGGAATACAGTATTCGCACAGAAGCGGAAGAGCGGCCACCGCCCGGGACACACACAGATCGTAATTTTCCCGGTACTTTTTGTCTTTTCCAAGATCTTCCGCCCGTCCGTGAACCGCCCAGATTCCTTTTAAACCAAGCTTTAAGATCACTTCATTTAAAAAATCCACCCGTTTTTTCAAAGAATCCACCAGTGTAACGCGAAGATCGGGAAACGCGATCTTCAATGGAATTCCCGGAAATCCCGCTCCGGTTCCCACATCGATCACCGTTTCCAGATCAGCCGGGTCCAGCGCGATCACAAGGGAAAGGCTGTCCAGAAAATGTTTGCTCATCACATCCTGAAATTCTGTAATCGCCGTCAGATTCATGACTTTGTTTTTTTCAACAAGCAGTTCATAATACAGCATCAGCTGTTCCAGCTGTTTTTCTGACAGCCGGATCTCCAGTTCATCCAGGCCGTTTTGAAACTTTGCCAGATCATAATTCTCAAGTTGGATCTTTTTCACAGGATCTGCCTCCTTGGCTGTTATCTTTTTTCTTCCCGCTTTCCAGATAAATGAGCAGCACCGATATATCCGCCGGAGAAACGCCCGATATTCTGGAGGCCTGTCCCACTGACACGGGCCGGTAAAAGGTCAGCTTTTGTCTTGCTTCCAGCCGCAGGCCCGGGATGCCTTCATAATCGATCTCAGGGGGAATCTTTTTCTTTTCCAGCTTTTTGAATTGTTCCACCTGGCGCAGCTGCCGTTTTATATAGCCCTCATATTTGATATTGATGTTTACCTGTTCCCTTACATCTTCCGGAAGACTTGGACGGTTTTTGTCCAGGGGCGCGATTGCTTCATAATCCAGCTCCGGACGGCGAATCAGCTCTCCAAGTGTACATCCCGCCGTGAGAGGAGTGCTGCCGTATTTGGACAGCAGACTCTGTGTTTCTTCCTTTTTTCCCACATAAGTATGCTCCAGACGGTCAATTTCTTTCTGAATCTGTTCTTTTTTGTTCATCAGGTCTTCATACCGTTTCTGAGAGATCAGCCCCACCTCATATCCTATGGGCGTCAGCCGCAGATCCGCGTTGTCCTGGCGAAGCAGAAGCCGGTACTCTGCCCGGGATGTCATCATCCGGTATGGCTCTTTGTTTTCTTTTGTAACCAGATCATCAATCAGAACGCCGATATAGCCGTCTGAACGCTTCAGGACAACCGGCTCCTTGCCCCGGATCTTTCTGGCCGCGTTGATGCCCGCAATCAGACCCTGTCCCGCGGCTTCTTCATATCCGGAACTCCCGTTAAACTGGCCGCCCGCGAAAAGGCCGGATACAGAACGGAATTCCAGGGAGGGATACAGCTGTCTGGGATCAATACAATCGTATTCAATGGCATAGGCGTTTTTCACGATTCTGGCATGTTCCAGACCCTTCACGGAGCGGTACATGGCATGCTGCACATCCTCCGGCAGAGAGCTGGACATGCCGCTGATATACATTTCATTTGTGTGAAGACCTTCCGGTTCAATAAATACCTGATGCCGGTCCTTATCCGCAAACCTTACCACTTTATCTTCAATAGAAGGACAGTAGCGGGGCCCGGTGCCCTCAATGGCGCCGGAAAACAGCGGCGAGCGGTCCAGATTTTCTCTAATGATCTGATGGGTCTTTGGATTGGTATAAGTAAGGTAGCAGGAAACCTGAGGGATCTGCACGGTTTCCGGATCCGTGGTAAAAGAAAACGGAGTGACCCTTTCATCTCCAAGCTGTTCCTCCATTACAGAAAAATCAATGGAGCGCCTGTCGATCCGCGCCGGCGTTCCCGTCTTAAACCGGTACATCCGGATCCCCAGAGACTTGAGGGAATCCGTGAGATGATTGGCGGCCTGAAGACCGTTTGGCCCTGTATTGCTGCTGACGTCCCCGTAAATGCACCGGGCCCGCAGATAAGTGCCTGTACAGAGGATCACCGCCTTGCAGTGATAAATGGCGCCGGAAACCGTTTCCACACCTGTAACCGCGTGATCCTTTGTCAGCAGTTTTGCCACTTCCCCCTGACGGATGGTCAGGTGATCTGTGTTTTCCAGTGTTTTGCGCATATTCCGGCTGTATTCCGCCTTGTCCGCCTGCGCCCGGAGGGAATGGACGGCAGGTCCTTTTGAACGGTTCAGCATTTTTGACTGAATAAATGTCCGGTCAATATTTTTTCCCATTTCACCCCCCAGCGCGTCCACTTCCCGGACAATGTGTCCCTTGGAGCTGCCGCCGATATTGGGGTTGCAGGGCATCAGGGCAATGCTGTCCACGCTGACTGTAAACACAATGGTCTCCAGCCCCAGCCTGGCGCAGGCAAGCGCGGCTTCACAGCCCGCATGGCCTGCTCCTACAACAACAACTTCATAAGTTTCTTCAAGTACCGCCATAGTTTTCTTCCTTTTGAAAGCGTTATTTTCCCATACAGAATTTCGCGAAAATTTCATTGACCAGATCTTCTTCCACCGATTCTCCGATGATCTTTCCAAGAGACTGGTAAGCGCTCATCAGATCGATGGTATAAAAATCCTCCGGCATTCCGGAATTGAAGCTGTCCAGGACAAGCAGCAGACTTTTTTTTGCTTCCTCCAGAAGCGTCTTTTGCCGGAGACTGGTAACCGTAAGCCGGTCATTTACAGGCAGCTCGCCTTTGAAAAACAGTTCTTTCAGCGCCTGTTCCAGAAGATGGACGCCAGACCCTTCCTTTGCGGAAATCTCAATGACTTTTTCCCGGCAAAGCGCCTGGATATCCTCCCTGCGGGTTACATGAGGAAGATCGCTTTTGTTCAGCAGCACAATGGCCTTTTTGTCTTTCAGAAAAGAAAGGATCTCCCGGTCGCTGTCATCAAGCTTTTTGGAAGCGTCCGCCACATACAGGATCACATCTGCCTGTTCTGCGGATTCTTTTGCCTTTGCGATTCCGATCTTTTCTACCTGATCCTCCGTTTTCCGGATGCCGGCTGTATCTGTTACGATCAAGGTCATTCCCGTCAGCACAATCCGTTCCTCCAGCGCGTCCCTTGTGGTTCCCGGAATGTCCGTCACAATGGCCCGTTCCTGCTTTGCCAGCAGATTCAAAAGAGAGGACTTTCCCACATTGGGCTTTCCAAGAATCACCGTTCGGATTCCTTCTCTCATAAGCCTGCCGTTCTCAAATGTATTCAAAAGCTCTGTCAGCCTTTTGATCAAATCACTTAGCCGGTTCTGAAAACGGTCTTCATAATGGTCAAAGCTCAAATGCTCGGGATCATCCAAAACCGCTTCAATGTAAGCCACCTCCGATAAAATTTCCTGCCGCATACTTCTGATTTCCTGAAGCATAGAACCGTGTAGCTGATCCATGGAAGCCTTCAGGGCATATTCATTTTCCGCGCTGATCACGTTCATGACCGCTTCCGCCTCAGAAAGATCAATACGCCCGTTTAAAAAAGCTCTTTTGGTAAATTCTCCCGGTTCCGCCAGCCGTGCTCCCGCGCGGATAACTGCCTCCAGCACTTTTTTTGTTACAAGAGCGCCTCCGTGGCAGCTGATCTCCACCGTATCTTCTCTTGTGTAGGTTTTTGGCTTTCTCATAACCGAAGCCATTACCTCATCCAGAATCTGTCCTTTTTCTAAAACAAAGCCGTAATGGATCGTATGGCTTTCACAGTCCTGAAGCTTTTTTTTGCTTTTCGAGGAAAAGATCTTGTCCGCGATACTGACCGCGTTTTCTCCGCTGACGCGGATCATGCTGATCCCGCTGTTTCCCATTGCTGTCGCAACCGCGGCGATGGTGTCCGTATCCATTGTATGCCCCTTTCTCAGATAAAAAATAGGCTTCGCCTATTCAACTCCCCTGCCCCTCAATCTTGAGGGGTGGGGTTTCCTTTTCTGCCTCTTTC
>CANQUC010000034.1 GCA_947626945.1 uncultured Lachnospiraceae bacterium
GATTTTTTTCAAAGGGCTCTTCCACCTCTTTCAGGTGCTGCAGAAGGCGGATGTCGTTGGAAAATTTGTGGGCGCTTGCGGCAATGCCTGCCAGCACGTTCAGCACCTTTGTGTCCACCTTTCTGGAATAGGTCTGGCCGGATACCGGATAACAGCCGGAAAAACCCATCTTTTCCGCGATCATGCCGTCGATCTTTTTGATCTTTTCATGGTCTCCCTCAAACAGCTCCAGAAAGCTTGCCTGGGTGCCGGTAGTTCCCTTACAGCCCAAAAGCTTCAGGTTGGCAAGCACATGATCCAGATCCTCCAGATCCAAAAGCAGATCCTGCATCCACAGGGTTGCCCGCTTACCGATGGTGGTAGGCTGAGCCGGCTGAAAATGGGTAAACGCCAGGGAAGGCACATTTTTCTGGGCGTCCGCGAAATCCGCAAGCTTCGCAAGCACGTTCAGCAGCTTCACCCGCACAAGGCGAAGCCCTTCCCGCATAATGATCAGATCCGTATTATCTCCCACATAACAGGAGGTGGCTCCCAGATGAATGATCCCGGCCGCTTTCGGGCACTGAAGACCGTAGGCATATACATGGCTCATCACGTCATGGCGCACCTGGGCCTCCCGCTTTCTGGCGTCCTCATAATTGATATTGTCCTGATTTGCTTTCAGTTCGTCAATCTGCTCCTGGGTGATGGGAAGTCCCAGCTCCATCTCCGTCTCCGCCAGGGCGATCCATAATTTTCTCCATGTCCGGAATTTTTTGTCCTGAGAAAAGATCTCCTGCATCTCTTTGCTGGCATATCTTTCCGAAAGGGGACTGCTGTATCGATCTGTCATTTTCCGTTCTCCTGTATTATTTTTCAAATTCTCCCCGGATGTCCTCTGTGGGAGGATCCATAGGATATTTTCCTGTAAAGCACCCGGTACAGATGGGCAAGTCTTCCACCATCTCACTGAGGCGCTGAAGCTCCAGATAACCAAGGCTGTCCGCGCCGATCACCTGACGGATCTGCTCTATGGAGCGGTTGTAAGCGATCAGCTGTTCCCGCACGGGAATGTCCGTGCCAAAATAGCAGGGCCACAAAAACGGCGGGGAACTGATCCGCACATGAACCTCCGTTGCCCCGGCTTCCCGAAGCATCCGCACGATCCGGTCGCTGGTCGTTCCGCGGACGATGGAATCGTCCACCATGATCACCCGCTTGCCGTCCACCGCTTCTTTCAGCACATTCAGCTTCACCTGCACGCTGGATTCTCTGCTGCTTTGCTTTGGCTTAATGAAAGTACGGCCCACATAACTGTTTTTTACAAAAGCGGTTCCGTAAGGAATCCCGCTTTGAAGGGAATACCCAAGGGCGGCGCCGTTGCCGGATTCCGGCACACCGGTAACAATATCCGCTTCCACCGGAGAATCCATTGCCAGAAACCGTCCGGCCTGCAGGCGGGAATGGTAAACGCTGATCCCGTCAATATGAGTATCCGGCCTTGCAAAATATATATACTCAAAAATACATCGGGCCGCCTGATCTTTCGGCAGGCACATGCTTCTGTCGGAGAATACCTGATTGTCCCGTATGGTTACAATCTCGCCCGGCTCCACATCCCGCAAAAATTCCGCGCCGATGGTATCCAGCGCGCAGGACTCGGAGGCCAGTATGTAAGCGTTGTCGCGCCTGCCCAGGCAAAGGGGCCGAAACCCAAAAGGATCTCTGGCGCCGATCAGTTTTCTCGGGCTGGTAACAATGAGCGAATAAGCGCCCCGGATCTTTTTCATGGCCTTTGCCACCGCTGCCTCCGCGGTGGGGCTGTTGACCCGCTCCCTGGCAATGTGATAGGCAATGACCTCGCTGTCTATGGTAGTCTGGAAAATGGCGCCTCCCATGGAAAGCTCCTGCCGCAGCTCGCCCGCATTGATCAGGTTGCCGTTGTGAGCCAGTCCCAAAGTACCCTTGATGTAATTCAACACAAGAGGCTGGGCATTTTCCCTGGTGGACTCTCCCGCCGTAGAATACCGCACATGGCCCAGACCGATGTTGCCGGAAAGTCTTTCCAGACTGTCCGGGGTAAACACCTCGTTGACCAGTCCCATGCCTTTCACCGACTGCATTTTCCCTTTTGGACCGCTTGTATCGCTGACCGCAATGCCGCAGCTTTCCTGACCGCGGTGCTGCAGCGCCAGCAGTCCGTAATAGATGGTGGATGCCACGGAACGGCCGTCGAAATCGTATATGCCAAAGACGCCGCATTCCTCGTGGATCCCGTCATTGATGTCAAACTGCATCTGTTGATTCATGATGTCTCCTATAAACCCATTCTGCGGTAAACTTCCTGATAAGCGTCTTCCACGTTGCCCAGATCTCTGCGGAAACGGTCTTTGTCCAGCTTGTCATGGGTCTTTAAATCCCACAGACGGCATGTGTCGGGAGAAATCTCATCCGCAAGGATGATCTGTCCCTTGTATCTGCCAAACTCCACCTTGAAGTCGATCAGCTGGATGCCGATCCCCGCGAAATATTCTTTCAGGGCGTCGTTGATCTGGAATACCAGCTCGGTGATCCGGTCGATCTCCTCTCTCGTAGCCGCCCCAATGGCAATGGCAAAATAATCGTTGATCAGAGGATCGCCCAGTTCATCGTTCTTGTAGCTGAATTCCAGTGTCGGCGCCAGAAGCTGCCGGCCTTCCTCGATTCCAAGCTTTTTGGAAAAGCTGCCGGCCGCCACATTTCTGACGATGACTTCCAAAGGCACGATCTCCACTTTTTTCACAGCGGTCTCCCTGTCGCTCAGCTCCTTTACCAGATGAGTGGGAATGCCTTTCTTTTCCAGCATTTCAAACAAATAATTGGTCATTCGGTTGTTGACGACGCCCTTTCCCACAATGGTTCCTTTTTTCTCCCCATTGAACGCGGTGGCGTCATCCTTGTAATCCACAATAAGCACATCGGGATCTTCTGTGGTGTAAACTTTTTTGGCTTTTCCTTCATAAAGTAACTTCTGTTTTTCCACGGCTAACATCCTTTCCTGTAAAATAAAGTAAAGAGGCCGTTATCCGACCTCTTTACGTCAGCAGCTGTCGATAAACTCCGCGTAAATTATAATACAACATACGGGGAAAATCAACTTGTTTATCACCTTTTAGACTGTTTTTGCCATTTATGACTCATTGATGTAATTTACCAGGCCTTCCGCTTTGATGATCTTCTGCATAAAAGGCGGAAACGCCTGGCCTTTGAATGTGGTTCCCCGGGTCAGATCCGTAATCACGCCGCTGTCAAAATCCACATGAACTTCATCCCCGTCCTCAATGCTTTTTGCCGCCTCCGGACACTCGATGATGGGAAGCCCGATGTTGATGGCATTGCGGTAGAAGATCCTGGCAAAGGTTTCCGCGATGACACAGGAAACGCCGGAAGCCTTGATGGCAATGGGAGCATGCTCTCTGGAAGAACCGCATCCGAAGTTTTTATTGGCCACGATGATGTCTCCCTTTTTGACTTTCCGCACAAAATCCCGGTCAAGATCTTCCATACAATGGGTTGCCAGCTCCGCCGGATCTGAGGAATTCAAATACCGCGCGGGGATGATCACATCCGTATCTACATTGTCTCCGTATTTTAATACTGTTCCTTTTGCCTGCATGGTTTTCCCTCCTTAACATCCTGCTTCCATGGGGCTGCTGATCCGTCCGGTAACGGCGCTTGCCGCGGCCACTGCCGGACTGGCAAGATACACTTCCGAATCCACATGTCCCATACGTCCTACGAAATTGCGGTTGGTGGTGGACACACAGCGCTCACCTGCTGCCAGAATGCCCATATAACCGCCCAGGCAGGGGCCGCAGGTAGGGGTGCTTACAACCGCGCCGGCCTGAATGAATGTCTGGATCAGTCCCTCCTCGATCGCCTGAAGATAAATCTTCTGGGTGGCGGGGATTACAATACAGCGAAGTCCCTTTTTCACCTTTTTTCCCTGGAGGATCTTTGCCGCGCAGCGCAGATCGTCCATCCGTCCGTTGGTGCAGGAGCCGATCACCACCTGATCCACCGGGATCTCTCCCACCTGGTCAATGGTTTTTGTGTTCTCCGGCAGATGAGGGAATGAAACGGTTGATTTCAGCTGACTCAGATCGATGGTGTACTCCTGTTCGTAAACCGCGTCCTCATCGGCCTCATATACTTTATAGGGACGTTTGGAATGCTGTTCCAAATAGGCAACGGTGGTTTCATCCACCGGGAAGATGCCGTTTTTGGCGCCGGCCTCAATGGCCATGTTTGCCACGGTAAACCGGTCGTCCATTGTCAGGCTTTTTACCCCGTCGCCTGTAAATTCCATGGATCTGTAAAGAGCGCCGTCCACACCGATCATCCCAATGATATGCAGGATCAGGTCTTTGCCGCTGACCCATTTGGGGAGACTGCCGGTCAGGTGGAAGCGTATAGCGGAAGGCACCTTAAACCATGCCTTGCCCGTGGCCATTCCCGCCGCCATGTCCGTGCTCCCCACACCTGTGGAAAACGCGCCCAGAGCGCCGTATGTACAAGTATGGGAATCCGCGCCGATGATCACGTCGCCGGCAACCGTAAGGCCTTTCTCCGGCAGCAGCGCATGCTCGATGCCCATTTCTCCCACGTCAAAATAGTTGCTGATCTCATGCCTGCAGGCGAAATCCCGAACGCATTTACAGTGTTCCGCGGACTTGATATCCTTGTTTGGAATAAAATGATCCATCACAAGGGCGATCTTTTCTTTGTCAAACACCGTTTTTTTGTGAAACTTATCCATTTCATGGATGGCCACAGGCGAAGTAATGTCATTGCCAAGAACCAGATCAAGGTCTGCCTCGATCAGCTGCCCTGCCTCCACAGTTTCAAGACCCGCATGAGCCGCAAGGATCTTCTGTGTCATTGTCATTCCCATTGCACCATTCCTCCTGTTTCGTTATAGTTGAAAACAGCCCCCGAACGTTATGCCCGGGAGCTGCCTATCATGATCACGTTGTTGAAAGGCTGCAGCAACCGTCAGTTGTTGATCAGCTTATCCTCCTCATTGTTCCAGCTGTACAGCTGACGGATCTCCTTGCCCACTCTCTCTGCCGGATGCTCGGCAGCAAGCTTTCTCATAGCCTTGAAATGTACCTGGCGTCCTGCCGGTGACATATCAAGCAGAAACTCCTTGGCAAACGTACCGTCCTGAATGTCGGACAGGATCTTCTTCATGGCCTTCTTTGTCTCTTCTGTGATGATCTTGGGGCCTGTAATGTAATCGCCGTACTCAGCCGTATTGGAAATGGAATATCTCATGCCTTCAAAGCCGGACTGATAAATCAGGTCTACGATCAGCTTCATCTCATGGATACACTCAAAGTACGCGTTTCTCTCGTCATAACCTGCCTCGCAGAGGGTTTCAAAACCGGCCTGCATCAACGCGCAGACGCCGCCGCAAAGCACAGCCTGCTCGCCAAACAGATCTGTTTCTGTCTCTGTGCGGAAAGTGGTCTCCAGCACGCCCGCTCTTGCGCCGCCGATTGCCAGAGCATATGCCAGGGCAATATCCAGAGCCTTGCCTGTAGCGTCCTGCTCAACGGCAACCAGACAGGGAACGCCCTTGCCTTCCAGATACTCGCTTCTCACTGTATGACCGGGGCCCTTGGGCGCGATCATGGTCACGTCCACGTCCGCGGGAGGTACGATACAGCCAAAGTGAATGTTGAAGCCGTGGGCAAACATCAGCATGTTGCCGGCTTCCAGGTTGGGCTCAATGTCCTTTTTGTACATATCAGCCTGCTTTTCATCGTTGATCAGGATCATGATGATGTCCGCACGCTTTGCGGCTTCCGCGGTGGTGTACACCTCAAAGCCCTGCTCAACAGCGCGGTTCCAGGATTTACTTCCTTCGTAAAGGCCAATGATCACATGGGCGCCGGACTCTTTCGCGTTCAGCGCGTGAGCGTGACCCTGGCTGCCATAACCGATCACCGCAATGGTCTTGCCTTCCAGTAAGGAAAGGTTGCAGTCTTCCTGATAATAAATCTTTGCCATATTTGATTCCTCCATTTGTAATGTATTTTTCAATCCAGATAAGTCACATTGTCGGAGCCTCTGGAAAGCCCGGTGAGACCGGTTCTCGCAATCTCCAGTATCTCATAATCGGAAAGAAGATGGATGAATGCCTCCAGCTTTGCCTGATTGCCGGTAAGCTCCACGATCAGGGAATCTTCCGCCACATCTACGATCTTGGCACGGAAAATATCCGCGGTGGATACCACGTCCTGGCGGTCCTGGGCCTTTGCCCGGATCTTGATCATCAAAAGTTCTCTGCACACGGAATCCTGATGACCCAGTTTTTTGATCTCCCGCACATCCTCCTGCTTGCGCAGCTGGTTTTCGATCTGCTCGATGATATCCTCCCCGGCCGCGACTACTACCGTCATGCGGGAATACTTCGGATCCGCGGTAACGCCTACTGTCAGGCTGTCAATGTTGTAGCCTCTGCGGCTGAACATTCCGGCGATCCTTCCCAGCACACCGGAAGTATTGTCCACCAATAATGAAAAAACTGTCTTGTCCATAAAAGCTCCTGTTTTCTATTTGACTTTACCCTGGTAAAAAACTATATTTCCAATTTTAGCACTTATTTTCATTTTGTCAATACAGGACAGGCCGAAATCTGCCGGGCTAATCCAGAATCACGGCGCCGTATTTTTCACAGAGATTCTTCAGCGCTTCTCTGTTGTTGTTCTTTGGAATTACCGCCGCCCGGCCCGGGTAATGACAAAGGGCGGTCTCCAGCACCTGCAGGTCCTCCGAGGAAAACGCCAGGGGCAGCGTCACCGTCTGCAGGGCCTCCTGAATCACATCCCCGACAAGTTCTTTTCCGGATATTCCTTCTCCGTCCACAGAAAGGCAGATCAGATCCGGTTCCTCATCCAGGGCATCTTCCAGCAGTTCCGGAAGTGTGTCGCAGATTCCCATGCGGTATTCTTCCAGAAGCTCCTGATTGTTCTTGGGCCCCACGGTCTCCACCCGGGGATGATCCGGCAGCCTTACAGTCCTGCGCTCCGTAGTCACATACCGTTCGTTTTCATCGGATCCGGCGCCGGTCACAGGCGCTTTTTTCGTTTCCGCCAGTTGGGCCAGAATCCGGATATAGGCGGGATCGGTGCCGCAGCAGCCCCCTGCCATGGCCGCCCCCGCTTCCATCATCTGTTCCATCCAGGTGCCAAAGACTTCCGCTTCCATATCATAGACTGTAGATCCGTCTGCCGCCACCCTGGGAAGCCCGGCATTGGGCTTGGCAATCAGGGGTACTTTGGCGTGAGCCGCCATTTGCCTGAATACCGGCAGCATTTTATCAGGGCCGGCGCCGCAGTTGAGGCCGACTCCATCGGCGCCCAGACTTTGCAGCACCTCCACCGCCGTGACTCCGTCGGTTCCGTAAAGGGTTTTTCCACTTTCCCCAAAAGTCATGGTGACCAGCACCGGCAGATCACAGGCCTCTTTCACGCCGATCAGCGCCGCCCTGGTTTCCGCCAGGCTCAGCATCGTCTCCACCACAAGAAGATCCGCGCCGGCCTCTTTCAGCGCCGCCGCCTGCTGCCGGTAAACATCGGTCAGTTCCTCCACGGTCAGTTCTCCCATCGGCTCCAGCGCCTGCCCGGTCATGGTCAGATCTCCCGCTACCAGCACGTTTTCGCCGACTGCTTCTCTTGTCAGCGCCACAAGGGCACGGTTCATCTCCTCTGTTTTCTTTTCCAGCCCATATTCCCCAAGCTTCAGTCTGTTGGCCCCAAAGGTAGGTGCGTAGACAATCTGGCTGCCTGCCTCCGCATACGCCTTCTGCAGCTTTATTAGCGGCTGGGGATGCTCCAGGATCCACTGCTCAGGGCAGACGCCGGAGGGCATTCCCTCCTTTTGCAGGTTGGATCCGGTTGCCCCGTCCAGTATCAGGATCTTTTCCTTTACCATCTGCGCAAAATCCTTTTTTGTCATGATCCTTTTTCCTTTCTGTGTGTTTTTCCGTGTGGCCGCAATCAAAAACAAAAACCGATCGTCCGGATTTTTGAAAAAAAGACGTTTCAAAACAATGCCCCATTCCGGCATGCGCGTTTTCTTTTGCCGGATGGATCTCTCTGTTTTGAAACGCCTTTTCCATACATGATCAGGCTCTTATTTCTTTGTTACTTTTGCGTTGTCCAGGATATAATCCTCTGCCACCTGATTAAGCAGGCCCTCATAAATTTCTTTGCTCTGCTCTTTCACAAACTCCGCCTCATTTTCATAGCCGTAGTTTGCGTAATCAGAACTGAAAAGGCTTACCCGTTCTTCGTAGTCATCCTGATCCACTTTGAGATTTTCCGCCTTGATCACAGCCCGGTAAACCATCAGGCTGTCGCAGTAAAGATCGATCTCCTCTTCCAGACCTTTTTCATACTCGTCCATTGAAACCGCAAAGGTCTGCTCTACCAGATCAGACAGCTCCATTTCATAATAATCGGCATATTCCTGCATGGACGCAAGCTGATCCTTTTTCAGCTGTTCCTTGTCCAGATCCTCCGAATATCCTTTGATCTCCGAGTCTTCGATGATCTTTTTGATCAGCGCGTTATAAGTAGCTTCCTTCTCCTGCTGCTCCGCGTCCTCTTCCAGCTGGCTCTTTTTGTAATCCCTGTACTGATCCACGGTAGTCACATCGGTGATATTCTGGGAGGCAACCCATTCGTCTGTCAGCTGAGCAGGAATGGTATTTCCCTTTTTGTAATTGACCGTTACCGTAAACACGGCTTTCTTTCCGCTCATATCCGGATCGTTTTCATAGGGATCGGGGAACGTAACGTTGATATCTGTGGTGGATCCGATGGCAACGCCGATCAGGGAATCCTCAAACCCGGGGATAAATGCTCCGGAACCGATCTCCAGATCATATCCCTGAGCCGTGCCGCCGTCAAAAGCAACGCCGTCAACCTTTCCCTCATAGTCGATATTGACCACGTCTCCGCTTGCCACGTTGCCTTCCTTAATCTGCTCTACTGTGCCGCCGTTGGTCAGATCGGTGTTGATGGCGTCTTCCACCTGCTGATCTGTCACCTTTACGGCGTCAATGGTCACCTCAACGCCTTTGTACTGCCCTACCTTGATCAGATCGTCTATATCCTTCAGAATCTCTTCTCTGCACTCATCCATGGGCTTTAAATTGTCCAGCGCATCTTCTGACGCGGCGTCTTTTTCCTTTTTTTCCTTATTGCCGCCAAACAGATCTGCCACGCCTGAGCATCCTGTTACGCCAAGGGCAAGCACAAGAACCAGTGCCGTTACTGAAATGAATTTCTTGATCATGTTAAACCTCTTTTCTTTCTTTTGCGGTCAGACGCGCTGCTCCGCAAAGATTATCTTTTTTGCACAGGGGCAATTATAACACAGTTTTTCACAAATGAAAAGACATTCCGGAAAGTTCACACTTATTTCTTATTGTAGGGATCTGTCTACATAATGGGCGAAAGAAGCCTGGAGATCTGCTCCTTAAAACGGATCCAAAGAGATCTGCGGCTGTAGGCGTACTGGGTGATCCGGGTGCTCTTGCGCAGGTCTTCTATAAAATAATCCTCCAGCTTCTGGGTCGTGGCAGGATCGTAAATCACGGCATTTACCTCAAAATTCAGGCAGAAGCTTCGGATATCCATATTGGCAGAGCCGACAGAACAGGCGATCCCGTCTACCATTACGGTCTTTGCGTGCAGAAAGCCGTTGTCGTAGGTATAGCATTTTACGCCGGCTTCCAGCAGATCTTCCATATAAGAATAGGTTGCCCAGTATACAAAAGGATGATCCGGCTTGCACGGAATCATCACCCGCACGTCCACTCCGGACTCCGCCGCCAGACAAATGGCCTCCAGGATCACATCGTCGGGGATAAAATAGGGAGACTGGATATAGATATTGTTTTTTGCCTTGTTGATCAGCTTCAGATAGTTGTTGCGGATATTCTGCGTCTTGGAGTCCGGCCCGCTGCTCACGATCTGTATGCCCGCGTTGCCGCCGAAATCCGTATGGCTGCGGGCAAAAAATTTGGGATCCAGGAACAGATTTTCCTTGGAGGCGTAGTTCCAGTCCAAAATGAACCGGATCTGCAGATCCATCACAGAGGAGCCGTAAATCCGCAGGTGGTTATCTCTCCAGTACCCAAACTTTTCATCCAGTCCGAGATACTCTCTTCCCACGTTAAATCCGCCCACATAAGCCACTTCATTATCAATGACAACAATCTTCCGGTGATTGCGGTAGTTGGGGCGCAGCTGGAATTTTTTCAGAAACGCCGGGAAAAATTCCGCGATCTGGATTCCCTCGCTTCGGATGCGGGCCCAGTCCTTTTCTTTCATCCGATTGCCCATGGTGCATCCCATACTGTCGTACAAAAGGCGGACTTCCACCCCTTCCTTTACTTTCTGGGCCAGTACCTCCTCAATGGCTTCAAACACCTCGTCCTGCCGGATGATATAATACTGCATATGGATAAACCGCTTTGCCTTTTTCAGATCTTCGATCAGAGAGGCAAATTTTTCTTTGCCGTCCGTGATCACGGTCACCTGATTGTCGCCGGTATAGACGCTGTTTTCACAGCGCAGATTGTAAAAGACCAGATCCGTATATTCTTCCAGTTCTCCATAAAGCCCGGTAAACTCGTTTTTCCGGATATTTTCCTCCTGCTGCATGATCACGGCGCTCATTCTGTCTTCAATGGCCTTTGTCTTAAACATTTTGTTCTTGTGCATATTCTGGCCGATGATCAGATAAAGGATAAAGCCAATGCCCGGAAGAAAGATCAGCACAAACAGCCAGGTCCAGACCGTTCTGGGATTTCTTCTCTGAAAAAAGACAATGGCGATGGCAAGCAGAATATTGATCAGTAAAATATTGTTCGCGATCCAAAGAACCGTTGTTTTAACCGCATTCCAAAGCCACATATCCTGCCCGCCTCCTTTTTTTCATTTGGCTCATTGTAACACATCCGGACAAAAAAACAAACCGTTTCCACAAAAAAACCGGGACTACTTGCACTTTTTTCCAATCAATGTTACAATATCCGGCAGATGATTTACTGAGAGGAGCATATCCATGAAAACATTTTTAACGGTACTGGGCATCATCGCAGTGATCCTGATCATCGCCGTGGTGGTTCTTTATTTTGTGGGAAAAAAGCTGCAGAAACGGCAGTCCGAACAGCAAAAACAGATTGAAGCGCAGAAAATGACCGTAAGCCTGCTTGTTTTTGACAAGGGCAAGCGCAAGCTGAAAGACGCGGGGCTTCCGCCGGCAGTGCTGGCGCAGACGCCCAAATACATGCGCGGCGTGAAATTTCCTGTTGTAAAGGGACAGGTCAGCGGCAATCAGATCCGGCCCATGGTCATGACTCTGATCTGCGAGGGCAGCGTCTACGATCTGATCCCTCTGAAGCAGTCTGTTACCGCAACCATCAGCGGCATTTATCTGACTGATGTGCGCGCCAAAAAAGGCGGCCACCTGGCCACGCCTCCCAAAAAGAAAAAAGGCTTTCTTTCCGGGCTTCGGAAAAAAGCGCAGGCGCAGCTGGACGAGCAGCAGAAAAAGGGGAAAAAGAAAAAATAACAAAAAGGCTTTTCGGTACCTCAGGACGAGGGTTTCCGAAAAGCCTTTTCTGTTTCTTCCTGTGGCCAGATATGAATGTTCAGGGAGCATTCCCCCAGATGCTGTTCATTCATGGCAATGCCGTATTCCAGCTGAATATCCATTTTCTGACGTTCTCTGCGGATTTTTACCCGGTCTGCCGTAAGCGCCACGGAAACAGTCCCGAAGGGCGTGTGATAAAAGGTCAGGTTTGTCTTTCCCTCTTCAAAGATCAGGTGACTCTGCACCTGGCCTTCCTTTTTCAATTCTACCTTGCTGTCAGAAAACAGCAGTTCATTGACGGTGATCTCATCTGAGCCGTCCAGCTGCTCCTCATACACGATCCGGTGCAGCTGCTCCTCCTCCATGGTGTAAGTGCCGGTGGTGATCAGTTCCGGCGTGGGGATGGCTTCGCCGTCCACCACCTGAAGTCCGCTGACGGAAATCAGGATCTGTTCTCTCATATGTGTTGTCATTCCTCTCAGAGCCCATCAGTATTCATCAATGCGGATCTGCTTTGTCTGCCGTACCTGGCAGGGCAGAATCCGATCGGCAAATTCCTGAAATTTGGTAGGGTCGTCGCTGACAAAAAAGCGGTATTTTTCTTCCGGCTCTTCTCCGGCAAAGGACAGGTTTTCCTTTTTCAGCAGGGCTTTCAGTTCCAGCGCCGTCTCATAGGCCGGATTTACAAGGGTCACATTTTCTCCCATTACCTTGCCTACGGTGGAACGAAGCAGGGGATAATGGGTACAGCCAAGGATCAGGGTATCGATTCCGGAGTCCTGCAGCTCCTTTAAATACCTGCGCGCCACCTCTTCCGTCACCTGGTCTTTCAGCCACTGCTCTTCTACAAGAGGGACAAACAGAGGACAGGCTTTTCCAATTACCTGATACTCCGGTTTTTCCTCACGAATGACCTTTGTATATAACTGACTATGTATGGTGCCCTCCGTACCGATGACACCAATCCTGCCGTTTTTCGTCACCTGAGCAGCCACCTTGGCGCCCGGCCGGACCACGCCGATAATGGGAATGTCCAGCTGCCGCCGCACCTCGTCAAGAGCATACGCGCTTGCGGTATTGCAGGCAATGACAATGGCCTTTACCTGCTGGGTCTTCAAAAAACGGATGATCTGCTCCGAATATCTGATAATGGTTGCCCTGGACTTGCTTCCGTAAGGCACCCTTGCCGTGTCCCCAAAATATACAATGGGTTCTTCGGGAATCTGACGCATGATCTCCCGCACTACAGTCAGCCCGCCTACACCGGAATCAAACACGCCGATCGGCGCGTTTCTCTTTTCTGATTGCTGTCTGCTTTCTTCCATGACTACCTCTTCATCTTTTTGTTATGCTACTATCTTATCCTTTTTATCCTGAACTTTCAAGCAAAACTTACAGGAGGACCGTTCCGCTCAGAAAAACCGTTCTGCTATCCACTCTGCCAGTTTCCATCTGATGCCGGGCTTTTCTTCGGCAGATTTTCCGGACTTTTCTTCGGCAGATTTCCCGGACTTTTCCGTTTCCTGCGGGATTTCCGCCTCATACGCGGCCTTTGGATAAACGACGGTCCACCATGCCCCCGCAGGCCGCAGGCCAAAGAGACAAACCGCAAACAACAGGGCCTGTATGGTCTTTTTTTTCATTTCGGACACATCCTTTCACAAAAAGGATTGCCCAAAACAGACCGGTTTAAACAGCAGTCAGCGGTTTTCCCCGGAAAGTCCCCGAAGATAAAGCTGTTTCGCCATGCCGCTGGACTTTACTTTCCGGTAGGCAGCCTTTGCCTTTTCCTGATCATCAAAGAGGCCAAACACCGTGGGGCCGCTTCCGCTCATAATGGCCCCAAGCGCCCCTTCTTTCTGCATCAGCTCTTTCAACTGGCCGATTACCGGATAGGCGGGAACGGTGACCCGTTCCAGCACATTGCCCATTTTCTCTGCCACGCCTTTCAGATCTCCTTTCCGAAGGGCCTGCAGCTGTCCCTCAATATCCGGATGCTCCGTGATTGTCTCCGCATGGAGATTTTCATAGACAAATCGGGTAGACACGCTGATGCCGGGCTTTGCGATGAGCACCCCGCAGTCTGGCATGGAAGGAAGCGCCGTCAGCACTTCTCCAATGCCTTCCACCAGAGCCGTCCCCCCTGAAATACAGTAAGGGATGTCCGCTCCCAGCGCCACGCCTCTTTTTGCCAGTTCCTCTTTGGACAGGCCAAGCTGAAACATCTGGTTCACCCCGAGAAGCACGGCGGCCGCGTCGCTGCTTCCTCCCGCCATGCCTGCCGCCACGGGGATATGCTTATCCAGCCGGATGGACACGCCCTCCCGGATCTGAAACTCCTCCATCAAAAGCTTTGCGGCCCGGTATGCCAGATTATTTTCATTTACAGGCAGATAAAACAGGTTCGCGGACACCTGGATGCCCGGCGCCTCACGGCGCCGGATCTCGATCAAATCATAAAGCTCCACGGTCTGCATGATCATGCGCACCTGATGATATCCGTCGTCTCTTCTGCCAAGGACGTCCAGTCCCAGATTGATTTTTGCCATTGCTTTTTTTTGTATCTTCTGTATCATATGCCTTTCCTTTCCGCCGCAACAGATCAGGCTTCCGACGCCATCACCGATTTCAGCACTACCAGCTGCTGACCGGGCCGAAGAGCCTCATCCGTCATTTCATTAATCTCCATCAGCGCTTCACAGGTCGTATAATATTTTTTTGCGATATCCCAGAGAGAATCTCCCTCCCGGGCAATATAGCCCACGATCCCGGGCAATTCCTGCAGACGTTCCAGATCAATAGGCTCTTCCCTTACAGAAGTGATCACCGGTTCCGGCTGCTTTTCAAAAACAATGGTATCCATGCTGATCACCGCCTTGATCTCCATTTCCTCGCTGTCCATCATACTGGCGGTAAGCTGCTCCAGCACCGGATAGATGTGATAGGAGCAGGAATCGGAAATGCCCTGGGTGTCGATCACATGAGAAAATGGAATGCTGCCTTTTGCCAGCCGGAAAGGCTGCCCGTCGTCGGCTGTAATATATAACAGCTGCACGTCCAGAGTTCCGTCGGCTTTGATGCCGTTTTCCACGATCTCTGTATGCTCGGTCTTCACCGTGCCTTCTGTGTGACAGATCTGCAGCGCCCTTGCCTGGCTGTCGGTGATTTTCATCCGTTTTGCCGTCCGGCATTTGGATTCGTTTTTTACCAGAAGCCTGGAAAAAGGAACCTGAATGGTCTCCGGGATCAATTCCCGGTCTGTGGCGTACACATCCACAATGTTTTCCACGGTTTCTTCCTCATAAAGCTTGACAGACAGATCCAGCACGCATTCTATGGATATGACCCGTTCTTCCCCGTCGCTGTCCGGCTTAATCTCAAGCTCCCTGACGCCGGGCTCCCAGTGAATGTCGCCTACCATTTCTTCCCCGGCACCGCTAAGCTCTACCTGATCCTCAAAGGGAACGCTGTATTCCAGCCACTGGGGCTGCCCCTCCTCTTCCTCCGGCCGGTAAAGGAGAAACACCAGCAATTCTCCCGAAACAGCCAGCTGGCCGTCTCTGACCGCAATATGGATCCCCTTTGGCGTAATGGTATAAAACAGCAGTTCTCCCACGTTGGGCTTGTCGGAAGGCAGCTGCCACTGATTTCGCACCCGCAGAACGTCTTTTTTGCTGACCCGCATCTGCAGCAGCGGGATCCGCCTGCTTTTTTTCTGCGCTCCGGCGGCCTCTGTGAAATCCACCGTCACTTCCTCGTCATAGATCTCGTCAATGGCAACGGTCAGGGTCAGCACGGTGCGGAAATTGATTTTTCTGGAATTGATGACGGTTACATGAGGGGCTTCGTGCTCCCACTCCACACACACGTTGTCCTGATCGGACATGCCGTCAACGTGGATCACTTCCTCAAAATAAATTTTTCCCCGCATACTATGTATCCGGTGCTGCTGTTCGTTATCCATATAAAGCAGATCATAAACCAGCGCCCCTCTCACGGTCACATGATCCGGAGCCGGCCGCACCTCTTCTACCTGAACTTCGCTTTTTTCCTGAATGATCTTGTCTACATCCGCCTTGCTGTCCGGCACATTCTGATCCTCATCCAGATTCAGCTGGCTTACCGCACGGCCTTTCCGGCGATTCATGTGAATATTTTTTTTGATCAGTTCCAAGAATCACCCCTCCTTTTCCTATACGCTCCATTATATGCGCCGGGAAAAGAAGTTATGCCGGAAGCCATTCTTTCAGAAAATCCCTTGCGTTTCCAAAACAAATGCGCTCCCGCTGATACCGGGTAAATCCGGCCCGCTTCAGTCCGTCGTCCAAAAGCTGCATGAAAGAGGCGTCCAAAATCTCCAGATTTCCATTCATGCCGTCAAAATCTGTTCCAAGGGCAATACAGCCAAGCCCGCCTGTCTGATAGAAATGCCGGATATGGGCAATGATCCGTTCTACAGTGGACTTTCTGCCCCGGTCCTTTAAAAACCTGGGATAAAAGTTTACGCCGATCACCCCGCCCCTCTCCGCGATCCTGCGGATCATCTGATCTGTCAAATTCCGCACATGGCCGCACAGAGCCCTTGCGTTGGAATGACTGGCCAGAACCGGCCCTTTCGTGTGCGCAAGCACGTCTTCGATGCCCTTGTCCCCCAGGTGGGACAGATCCAGCATCATTGACAGCCGCTCCAGCTCCTCCACAAACAGGATTCCTTTCTCGGTAAGTCCCCGCTCCTTTTCCGGCGCCATTTTCCGGCAGCCCTTTTCATAGCCGGGCAAATGATTGGGCCGGGCCAGGGGATTTTCATAATTCCAGGTGAGCGTCATCATCCGTACGCCCATATTATAAATCTCCCCGATCCGGTCTATGTCCGGCGCACATACGTCCCCCTCCTCCAGAGACAGCAGGGCGGAAAGCTTTCCCTGCCTTTCATTTTCCAGAAGCTGGCTGTAAGAAGCCACAGGGGCAATGCGGTGGCTGTTTGCCTCCATTTCCCGCCGGAAGCAATCCAGAAGCCTGCGAAACTGCCTGTAAGTGTCCGGATATTTCCCCCGATCCACAAACAGGGCAAACGTCTGCAAAAGATATCCGCCCCGGCTAAGCTTATCCAGATCCACATGAAAGTTGTTTGCGGCCAGGGTCTCTCCGCTGTCGTTTTCTTCCAGGCGGCAGATGGTGTCACAGTGCAGATCGATTATCTTCATTTTTCTTCTCCTTTAGTCCTGTACTGATTATACAGAAAAATTTTATGAAAATCAATGATGTCACATCTTGCAAAACATCCAATGAAATGATATAATTCCGCTATCGTTTTGATTCTGAAAAAGACAGTGAGGAAACCGTTTATGATGGAAATTGCAAAGCAAAGTGAGACCCCCCGCTTTTCCGGCATTCTGGCCCATCCCTCTTCTTTTCCCTCTCCCTATGGGATCGGAGATTTCGGGCCGGGCGCCTATGAGTTTATCGACTATCTGGAGAAAGCCGGGCAAACGCTCTGGCAGATTCTGCCGCTGGGACCTACCGGCTTTGGCGATTCTCCTTATCAGAGCTTTTCCGCCTTTGCGGGCCAGACGCTGTTCATCAGCCCCGATCTGCTTGTGGAGGATCATCTGCTCTCTGAGGCGGATCTTTGCCATGTGCCCTGTTTTGATCCCGAAAAAGTAGATTACGGCGCAGTGCTGGTTTACAAAAAAAGGCTTTTTGAAACTGCCTATGAAAATTTTAAGAGTTCCAAAGACAAAGAACTGAAAAAGGATTATGACCGTTTCTGCCAGGAAAATCAGGAATGGCTGTTTGATTACGCCCTGTTTATGGCCATAAAAGACAGCTGCGGCGGATGCTGCTGGCTGGAATGGGAAGATTCCATGCGGGATCCCTCTCTGGCACTGAAGAAAAAATGGGCGGCGGAACATTCTGAAGCCGTAGGGTATCATACCTTTCTGCAGTTTTTATTCCTGCGGCAATGGACCCGCCTGAAGAAATACGCCAATGACCGAAATATCCGGATCATCGGCGACATTCCCATCTTTGTCTCCCCGGACAGCGTGGACGTATGGGCTGACAAAGAGCTGTACCAGCTGGATTCCAGGGGGTATCCCCTTGCCGTCGCGGGGGTTCCCCCCGATTACTTCAGCGCTACAGGACAACTCTGGGGCAATCCTCTCTATGACTGGAAAGCCCACAAAGCCCAGGGGTATCAGTGGTGGATCCGCCGGATCGCCCATCAGCTGAAGCTGGTAGATATTTTGCGCATTGATCATTTTCGGGGATTTTCCGCTTATTGGGCCGTTCCCTACGGTGAGGAGACCGCCGTTAAGGGAAAATGGATAGACGGCCCCGGCGCCGACCTGTTTCTGGCCATTGAACAGGCACTGGGAAAAGGACTGCCCATCATTGCCGAGGATCTTGGCATTATTACCGAGGATGTGGAAAAGCTGCGGGACCGGTTCGAGTTTCCCGGTATGCGGGTGCTGCAGTTTGCGTTTGACGATCCCAATGACAATGTGATGATGCCTCACAATCATATTGAAAACTGTGTATGCTATACAGGCACCCATGACAACGACACGGCAAAAGGCTGGTATGACACTGCGTCCAAGGCCGCTCAGAAAAAAGCCCGCGGCTATATGAACACCGGCGCCGCGGACATTTCCTGGGCCTTTATCCGCACCGCCCTGGCAAGCGTGGCCCGGTACGCCGTGATCCCCCTGCAGGATGTGATGAGCCTGGGCAGCAAGGCGAGGATGAATTATCCCGGCCATCCCCAGGGCAACTGGTGCTGGCGTTATACTTCCGGCCAGCTGGACAAAGACTGGCAGGCATACTTAAGGGAACTGACTTTGCTGTACCACCGCTGATCTTCCGGCGGCAATCAAAGATACTTCTGAAACGGGGAACTACTATGATTCGATTTCTCTGCACCTGCGCTGTGGTCATATTGTTTTTGATTCTTTTCATTCCGGTACTGCTGATCGAATGGTGTATTGGCAAATTCAACCGCCGGGCCAAGGACATCAGCTGTCTGCGGATCGTTCAGGCCGCTTTCAGGCTGTGCCTTTTTACGGCAGGCGTCAACGTCACCCTGATCGGAAAGGAAAACATCCCCACAGACCGGCCGGTTCTTTATGTACTGAACCACCGCAGCTTTTTTGACGTACTTCTGGTGTATGTGCAAATGCCGGATCTAACCGGGTTTGTGGCCAAGAGCCAGCTTCAAAAAGCGCCTCTGCTGAATATCTGGATGCGCAATCTGTATTGCCTGTTTCTGGACCGGAGCAGCATCAAAAAAGGCCTGCAGACTATCCTGCAGGCAATCTCCCATATTAAAAACGGCATTTCCATCTGCATCTGCCCCGAGGGCACCCGCAGCGACACCGATGAAATGCTGCCTTTCAAGGAGGGCAGCTTTAAGATCGCGTTAAAAACCGGATGTCCCATTGTGCCCATCGCCCTGAACAACACTTCCGCCATATTTGAAGACCAGTTTCCCCGGATAAAGAAAACCCATGTGGTCATGGAAATTGGCAAACCCATTGAAACGGCGGAGCTGACTGCGGAAGAACGAAAGGACATCGCGCAGATCACCCAGGAGCAGATCCGGCAGATGCTGCGCAAAAATGCCTGTCTGGTTTAAGGAGGTACCAATGAAAAAGTTGATCAAACAGTTTGCCCGTTTTGGAATCGTAGGCGTCAGCGCTTTTCTGGTAGAATACGTTACCCTCTTTCTCTTGACCGAATATGCTCTTCCATTGCTGTTTCCGGCTTTTACGGAGGGACGCTGCGCATTGATCGCATCTCCCATTGCGTTTACGCTTTCCACTGTTTATAACTATATTCTCAGTGTAAAGTGGGTCTTTGTGAAACGAACGGATACCAGCGGAAAACAGACCTTTGTCATCTTTGTGATTCTCAGCGTCATTGCGCTGGGGCTCAACCAGGTCATCATGACTGTGTTTATCAAGCACTGGAACATCCACTATCTGATCTCCAAGGTGGTCGCAACCTTTCTCGTGATGATTTATAATTTTATATCCAGAAAGATCTTCATTGAAGATCATACCTCTCTGGAGGATACAACGGATACGGCGCCTTGACTTTTGGGACGTCCAATGCTAACATAACTACAAATGCGGGTATGGCGGAATTGGCAGACGCGCCAGATTTAGGTTCTGGTGGGAGACCGTGCAGGTTCAAGTCCTGTTACCCGCAGTTTTTACATTTTTCTATTTACCGCAGTTTTCTGATCGCGGGGCGGCAATGCCATCATTTGAAAATTTCTATCTGCCGTGAATACGCTATGGCAACAAATGTCCATACTATCAGATAAGAATTCCATGAACGCAGGATCCGAAAGGAGCGCAGATGAACACCGAAAAGCGCAGGCAATTTATCATCAACTTCATGTACTGTTTTATCATTGGCGCTATCATCTATGTTGTGCTGAAATACGGGATCGGTCTGATTTTTCCGTTTTTGGTAGGCTTTCTGATTGCGTTTCTGTTAAAAAGACCCATCCGTTTTCTGTCCAAAAAGCTCCATATGAAGCGGTCATTTGCCGCTGTGATCCTGGTGATCCTGTTTTATGGCATCATCGGCGGCATCATCACGTTGATCGGCATCCGGCTGTTCGTTGCCATCAGAGATTTTATTTTCGCCCTTCCCCAGCTTTACACCCAGGAGATTCAGCCTTTTCTGGTAAAATTGTTTCAGGACATTGAGGACAGTGTTTCCCGGATTGAGCCCTCTTTTATCTCCACCCTGGACAAAATGTCTTCGGATCTGCTAAGCTCCTTAAGCAACCTGATTTCCAACATTTCCATGGGAATGGTGACCATGGTATCCGGCTATGCTTCTTCTCTGCCGGTTTTTCTGGTCAAGCTCTTATTTACCGTGATCGCCACGTTCTTTATTGCCATAGATTATGACAGGATCACCGCTTTTTTCCTGCGCCAGCTTTCCGACAAGCACCGCACTTTGCTGATCAATGTCAAGAACAATCTGTTCCAGACGCTGGCCGGATACGGCAGATCCTATCTGCTGATCATGCTGATCACATTTATTGAACTGTCTGTGGGACTCAGCATCATCGGCATCAGAGGAGCGGTTTATATTGCCCTCCTGATTGCTTTATTTGACATCATGCCTGTGCTGGGCACCGGCGGCATTATGCTTCCCTGGGCAGCGATCTCTCTGCTGCAGGGCAGCTATCCTCTTGCCATCAAGCTGTTGGTGCTGTATGTGGTAATCACGGTGATCCGCAATATTATCGAGCCAAGGATCGTGGGAAACCAGGTGGGACTGCATCCGCTTGCCACGCTGTTTGCCATGTTTGTAGGTACTCAGCTGTTTGGCATCATCGGACTGTTTGGTCTGCCGATCACATTGTCCTTATTAAAAAATATGGATGATCAGGGGATCATCCACATTTTCAAATAACTGTTCTCTTTCCCATAATACTACAGGGATATATTTCTGCGCTTCAGCACTTCTGACACGCTGGCCACCTGGCCGGTTTCCAGCGATTTTTCCATGGCTTCCATGACAGCCAGGGTATGAATGCCTTCTCTCAGATCCGGCAAAGGCGTCCCTCCTTTCCCGATACATTCCGCAAAGTATTCAATGTAATTCTGATACTCTCCCGCATGGTGATTTTCCGCTTCGAACCGGAAATAATAATCATGCAGTTCCTCAAAGGTATGTTCCGCGGCGGTTTTTTCCAGAGGTTCAAAATTTGTATAATATTTCAGCTTCGGATAACCGGCCTGGCTGATGCCCTTTGTTCCCCGCAGGGTACAGCTGATATTTTGCTGCACCGCGCTGCCCAGTGTGGGCGTCGCGTAGGCGCCGGTGACAGAGGCAAACCGGCCGCTTTTGTCTTTCAGCAGGAATTTCAAAGTATCCGGCACCTCCAGGCCGTACGCCTTTGTATTCTCGCTGACAATTCCTGCTCCGTACACCTCTTCAATGTCCGGCAGATACCACGCTGCCAGATCTACCGCATGGATCATAAAATTATACATCCAGGAAAAGCCCTTGGCATGACTCCAGTCTCTTGCAAGAAACCATCTGGAATCGCTGATATAATGGGTCTCCAGCGTAACCAGATCCCCGTGCCTGCCTGCCAGATAATCCTCCCGCTGACGGCGCATAGGCTCAAAATACCGGGAGCTCTGACCTACAAATACATGCCTGCCGGATTTTTTCCAGGCGTCCAGAAGACTTTGCGCCTGATCAAGAGAGACCATCAGCGGCTTTGTGCAGATTACATGCTTTCCCGCTGCCAGCGCCATTTTGATATGTTCCGCGTGCAACTGGTCAGGGGTATAGATTCCGATCACGTCAATGGTCTTGTCTGCCAGCATTTCTTCATAAGATACCGTATAGTTGCTGACGCCAAATTCTCTGCAGCGTTCTTTGCAGAGCTCTTCATTCAGGTCGCAGATACAGCCCAGCTCCCAGCAGGGACTGTTGACTGCCGCTGAAATAATACTGCGGCCTTCTCCCAGGCCCAGAACACCCATCCGTAATTTCTCACTCATATGATTCATCCTTTCCGCAACAGCCTGCGCTGCTTTGTCTGAAATTATCATATGATTTTTTGTCCGGAATGTCTTGCAGATTCTTTTTACATAATTGCACGATCTTTCGATTTTCGGTAAGCGTTTGGAGTGACGGTCATAATCCTTTTAAATATCCGGTTAAAATAGGAGCTGCTGTGAAATCCGGACTGCAGGGCCACCTCCAGGATGCTTTTATCCGTCGTCTTCAAAAGGGCCGCCGCATGGTTCACCCGCACCTGCTCCACATAATCAAATACCCGCATTTTCATCACTTTGCTGAAATAAGCCGAAAAATAGCTTTTTCCCATAGCGGCCTGCTCTGCCAGCTCTCCCAGGGAAATGTCCCGGTCAAAATTATTGTGGATGTATTCCACCACGCCTCGCAGTCTGGCATATCCCCTGTTGTTCTGTCCGTCCGCCGTCAGCACCTTTCGTACCGTGTAATACCGGTTCAGATACGCCAGCACCAGCAGAAGATGAGACCGGATCACCATCTGCCAGCCCTCTTTTCTGTCTCTGTACTCCCTTGAGATCTGGCGCAGATGCGCCGTGATCTCATGATAGTCTTCATAATCTCTTTCCACAGTATTGGAGAAATAAGGACTGCGTTCAAAAAAGGGATCCAGCAGTTTTGCTTCTCCGGGGCTTTCTCCGATAAGCTCCGGCGCAAACACAAACACCAGCATGGTCAGGCTGCCGTCATGAACCGCCATATGGTGCTCCGCGTTGTTGATGACAAATACGTCCTCCGGATTGATGGAATAAGTCTGATTTTCAATAATGTAGTAACCGCTTCCATCCAGGATCAGGTTCAGCTCCAGACAGTCATGACTGTGGATCATTACCTGCCTTGCGTTTGTCTCATACATGAGAAAGGGAAAATTTCTGTCAAAAACAATCTGCTCTTTTTTAAAGGCCATCTTCCTGCGCCTCCCGGAATTTCTGTCAAAACAGTCTAACGCCTTTTTTTCCGTCTGTCAACCGGTGTTCAGGGCTACGTCCAGGATCATCATAACGGCAAATCCCACAAACATGCCCCATGTGCCGCTCTTCTCACCGCTGCCGGACGCCTCCGGGATCAGCTCCTCCACAACTACATAAAACATTGCTCCCGCCGCAAAGGACAGTAAAAGGGGCATAAAGCCCCGCAGAAATCCTGCCGCCAGCACCGTCAGAATGCCAAATGTCGGCTCCACAATGCCGGACAGTCCCCCAAACAGAAATGCTTTTTTTGAGGACATTCCCTCCCGCTTCAGGGGAAAGGCGATGGCGGCACCCTCCGGCAGATTCTGGATCCCGATTCCCACAGCCAGGGCAGTGGCCTGGGCAAACAGCAGCGTGTCTCTCTCCATGCCAGCCATGGCAAAAGCGATTCCAACAGCCATGCCCTCCGGGATGTTATGAAGCGTCACTGCCAGAACAAACAGCAGCGTCTCCTTTCTCCATTTGGTTTTTTCCGTTTTATTTCCATACTGCAGCCGAGACAGAAGAAAATCCAGCCCGCAGATCAGCATTCCTCCCGAGAAAAAGCCCAGGGTTGCCACCAGCCACGCGATCTGCTTTTGATCGGACGCCTGCTCCATGGCGGGAATCAGAAGAGACCATACCAAAGCAGCCATCATAACGCCTCCCGCGAATCCCATACAGATACCCTGAATCTTTTCCAGCATTTTTTCCTTAAATAAAAAAATGATCCCGGCCCCCAAAACTGTCATGAGAAATGTAAAACCGGTGCCAAGAGCTGCGCCGGTCAGCGCCGAAATATCTGTCTTCATTACTCTCCTCCAGTGATTTTGCATGCTATAATAGCATACCCACTCCAGGGGAATAAGGTGTCAAAATATGGCTTCTCTGATTTTCTTTTTTTCAATTCTATTACATTTTTTATTGATTTTCCCGCGCAATGTGGTATAATGATAATCACGGAAGCATAGCTCAGCCGGGATGAGCGTTCGCCTCACACGCGAAAGGTCAGGAGTTCGAGCCTCCTTGCTTCCA
>CANQUC010000035.1 GCA_947626945.1 uncultured Lachnospiraceae bacterium
TCAAAGTAGTTTTATCTTTGTCAAATAAAACACCATCTTCGGATGTGTAGCTTTCGTTATTTTGACCAACATTTATTTCTTTCAGTCCTGTGCAGCCTGAAAACGTATCATCACTTATTGATGTAACACTATCGGGTATCGTTACGCTTGTCAGTCCTGTGCAATTGTAAAACGCCAAACTGTCTATTGATGTAACGCCGTCGGGTATTGTTACGCTTGTCAGTCCCGTGCAATCACTAAATACAAACGGCTCTATCGTAGTAACACTGCCGGGTATGATTACACTTGTCAGCCCTGTGCAGCCGCCAAACGCATAATAGCCTATTGATGTAACGCTGTCGGGTATCGTTACGCTTGTCAGTCCCGTGCAACCATCAAACGCAAAAACATCTATTGATGTAACAGATTTACCGTCAATTTTGGGAGGAATAACAACATCTCCGCCGTTTCCGGTATAACCTGTTATCGTCACACTGCCGTCCTCGTTTTCTTCCCATTTAAAGCCGTCATCGGGTGTTCCCTCGCCTGCCGCCTCTGCCGTAATGCCGCTGCCCATCATTCGCGGCAAATCAACAGCCACACTGCAGACGACCAATAACGCCGCAAGAGATATACAACAAATCTTCTTTGTCAGCTTCTTAAAATCTGTCATTTTTCTGCCTCGATTCATAAATATATTTTTCTTTTCTGAAATAATGTAACATACTGCACATTAATATTTTCTATGAACAAAAATATTTCATCAAGATATCTATATTCTACATTTTTCTGTTATAAAACGCAAGTGATCTAAAATAACTTCAAAAACTTCCAAAAACCTCCGAATAATTATTTTAATTTCATATCAGGCATAACGTACACAATATAAAAAATGATCTGGCCCCAATAACGGACGGGGAAACACATAAGTGGTCATCGTGGAAAGATACAGTCGAATAGATCGAATATCATCAGGCTGTCCATTATGATATATGATTTCAAGTTTTTTACTTATTCCCGTTTTACTCTCCTAATAATTCTTCCGTCTTAAACGCCTCATAACCCTCGTAATAGTAGCTGTGATCAATGCCTTTCATATAGAGATCCCGGCTGTCCACATCGTCGGTTAGAGCGGCCCTGAGAAGATGCTTGATCTCGATGTCCTTGATGGGGCTGCGTTCCATGGCGAGGAGATAATCCTCTTTGTCAATACGGCTCCAGTCCACAACCTTTTGCAGCGCGGCTTTCAGCATCAAATCCAGCCAAATGCGGGTACTGCGTCCATTCCCCTCCCGGAACGGGTGGGCAATATTCATTTCCACATATTTTTCAACAATCTCATCAAAAGTGGACTGGGGCATCTTTTCAATGTTTTTAAGCGCCGCCTCCAGATACATCACCGGCGCAAACCGGAAGTTGCCCTTGGCCATATTCACCGTTCTGATCTGTCCGGCGAAATCATAAATCTCTCCAAAAAGGTATTGGTGAATTGCCTGCAGAGCAGACAAAGTTCCCGGTTTCAACGTATCTAAAACACCGTTTTCAAATAGTTCCGCGGCTTTTTTCTTACTAATGCGTTCTTCTTCCCGTGCAAGGTCTGCAGAGCTTGTAAGCCCCAATTTATTTTCAAGCGCCATACTGCACCTCCGCACTCATTTATCAGCGGCGACGCCGGACTTCATCCAGGCGTCCACTTCGCTGATTTTGAATTTCAACAATCTCCCGATTTTGGCAGCGGGCATTTATCGTCGTTCCATCCGGTCAAGCACAGTATCCCGGCTCACGCCAAAATATTCCATAATCTCTCTCATGGAAACCCAGCGTTGCAGATCTCTATCCACGGCGAAAGTACCCTTGCTTGTCTGTCAATTAACTATAAATCAGTATAATACATTTGATTTTACACTTCAAGATTTTTGCGGGTTTGTTCAGGTTTTTACGAAAAACACCTATAAAATTGCTTTTCCTTGAAATCCATCCGTTCCAGGCATGACTTATTTCCGTATCAAACCGAAAATGGGCTTCGCTTAACCGGCTCAGCCCGCGTATCCCAGGTATTCCTCCAGGCAGACTCCTTTCTCCCGGATCTCTTTCGCCGCTTTGATTCCTACATACCTGTAATGCCAGGGTTCATAGCCGATTCCCGTAATCCCGCTTTTCTCCGTAGGATATCGAAGGATAAAGCCAAACCGGTAAGCATTTTCCATCAGCCATTTCTGCACCCCGGTGGACTCCTGCTTTTCATCCAGTATCTGATAGCTTTCATCTACAATATCCACCGCAAGCCCGGTCTGATGTTCGCTTGTACCGGGAACCGCCACCCATCTTCCGGCTTCCCGTTCTGCCTCCTCTTCGGAGTCTCCTTCTGCCAGGCATTTTCTTACCCGCTTCCAATACAGATCTGTCTGTTTCTCATTGGTTCTGTAGGAAGAACAGATAACAGGAGAAAGCCCCTCCCTGCGGGCAGCCTCCAGCATGGCCTGCAGCGCCGGATATACCCGTTTGTCAACGGCATGTCCGTTGGAAATTCCCTGCAGGGAAACTGTAAAATCCTCCGGAATGGGATGCTCTTTGTTGACCAGGATCAAATACCAGTCCGAACCGTTCACCCTGTTGTTTGCTGCATTTTCCGTTGCTTTTGCCGCCTCCTCCTTTTGCTGATCCGCTGCGGCCTGTTCCTGCTTTTGCCTCATCACCGGTTTCTCTGAGTTTATCTTATATAAACCACTCCAGAATAAGAACCCTGCCGCGAAAAACAGAATCCCGACAAAGATCATCATAACCAGACTTTTTCTGCTATTATTCTTCATATATGCTCATCCTCCTGTTTTACAGCCACTTTATCACGCAGCTGTCTCATTTCGGACACAGAACGGCATCAGAATTGTATCTTTTTAATTGTTTGATTCCATCACCCTGTATAAAGGCGTGCTTTCCTCTTCTCTCATTTTCGGATGATAAAACCGGTATTGGTTCTCCCATTCGCAGTTGTCATCACAAAAAACGGGAACCGACTGAGAAGCGGTTTCGTCAACGCTTTTTCCTTTGTCCATGGAAACCAAATACAGGCTGATCTTTCTCCCGGTATAAACGCAGTGAGCAGAAAACTGACGGTCCAGATCTTCCGGAATGGGACAAAAGCTCTGAAGGTATTCCAGAAAACTGTCTGCGGAAATGTCTTCCCTCTGATACAGAAAATCCTCTTTTTTTGCGGTCAGATCCAGTTCGTACAGTGCGCCGGTTTCCGTATCCATAAAAGCGTACAGGAAAAAATCATCATACTCCGCATAGATCGCCCATACGCTCAGAGTCCGGCCCGGTTCTCCCAAATCTGCCGTTTCAGTCCTGTCCATATAGATTTCCTGATATACAGATTCCTGTTGTCTTCCCGAGCAGGAAAGGGCCGGCAGTCCATGACAGGAGCCAAGCAGGCTCAGCTGCTGCTCCATAGTCTCCATGATTTCATCTGTTCCCTGCAGGCCGTCATGACTGGTCAGTTTTTCCGCAGGCGCCAGTATGGTGGTGCCGTCTTCACGGACCGCCTCGATCTGCTCCCACAGGTTTTGGACGCGTTCACTTTGTTTCTTTTCCAGTCTGGCCGCCTGCACCTCTTTTACGGTGACCTTTCCAATCAGATCCCGGGTTCTTTGCCCCAGGAAAAAAAGCGGCCCCAGCGCAATGGCAAAAAGCAGCAGGAACATTCCCGCGATCTTACCGCCCTGTTTCAGTCTGCTCATCTGTTTGCTCCTTCATCATCACTGTCACGCAGGTTCCCTGCCCGGCTCTGCTCTCAAATTTCATGGAAAATCCATGAAGCCGCAAAATCTCCTGACAAATGGCAAGTCCCAGACCTGCGCCGCCCTGCTGCCTTGCTCTGGATCTGTCCACCATATAAAAGGCTTCCGTGATCCTGAGCAGTTCCGCCTCTTCCATGCCTTTTCCGGAATCTCTGATCATGACCCGGTATGCGCCGTCCAGACTTTCTCCCAGAACTTCAATCAGCCCCTGCTTCTCCACTGCCTTTCTGGCATTGTCTAAAAGGTTGGAAAAAACAGTTTCCATCAGATCCGGCTCCATAAGAACCACCGCCGGTTCGGCCCTTAAGACAAACCGGATCCTGTCGGTCTCGTATGTCTGTTTTATTTTTTCAGTGATCCGCTGCAGAAAACGGTCAACAGGCGTGGCCTCCAAATAAAGCTTCTGCTTTTTCAGCACGATCAGATCCAGCAGCCTCATGGACATCCGTTCCAGACGTTTTCCCTCGGAAAAAATATAATCCGCGCAGATTTGTCTCTGCTCCGGATCCAGATCCTGTTGCCGGAGCAGATCTCCATATCCGATCACCGCTGTCAGAGGCGTCTTCAGTTCGTGGGAAAAGGCGCCTACAAACCGCTCCTTGCGCTCCGCTTCCTCCTCCAGCTGCTCTATTTTTTCCTCCAGGCTATCTGCCATCCGGTTAAAATGCTCTGAGAGAAGAGCAATCTCATCCTGACCGCCAATGGGCGCCCGGCGGCCAAGATCTCCCTCCGCGATGACCTTGGTGGTTTCCGTAAGAGCGGCTACCGGGCGCATCAGAAGCCTGGAGATCAAAAAGGCAAAAAATCCCCCGGCGGCCATCATCATCACAATGATCCTGATCATCATTTCATACTGCTCTCTCTGATTGGCAAATACAGCGGAAACATCCCGGATCGTCTCTGTGTAATACAGCCTGTCTCCATAGGTAACGGGCTGCATCAGCTGAATGTATACGCTGCCTCCGTCTTTTCGGATCCTTTCACCTGCCGTATGTCCGTTCAGCTGCAATGCCATAGACGGATCGGTCTTTGTCTTCAGAGAAGAAAATATCCTGCGCCCGTTTTCATCTAAAACAGAAAATTCCATGGAACGTCCGGTTCCGTCCACAATAACCGTTCCGGCTGTACGGCCGGCAAGCTTTTTCATGACTTCATCCGGGTTTTCCTCCTGATTGGAGCTTTCGTCTTTGCCTGCGCTTTCCTGCTGGACCATAAGGAAATAACGCACCAGATTTCCGTAATCCTCAGCGGTATTTTGTTCAATGTTTAACTGTTCACGAAAGTTGGAGCTGATCAGCAGGCAGCCGCTTGCGGTTACGCAGGCGGTACTGATCAGCATGACCGAGAAAAAGAGCTTCCAGAAAAACTTCACCCTACACCTCCAGCCTGTACCCGATCTTGTACACGGATACAAGAGTCTCTTCCAGCCCCAGCTTTTTTCTCAGGCGCTGAACATGAAGATCTACCGTGCGGCTGTCTCCGGTGTAGTCTCCGCCCCACACCCCGGCATAGATCTGAGACCGGTACAGAGCCTTGTTCTGATTCTGATACAGGTAGATCAGCAGATCGTACTCTTTTGCGGTCAGGCTTACAGCCTCTCCGTCCTTTGTTACAGTTCTGGCCTTTTGCTCTATCCGGATTTCGCCAAAGGAAATGGGCTGTTCCTCTTTATGAAACCGCCGCAGCACGGCCTCTACCCTGGCAAGGAGCTCCGCGATTTCAAAAGGTTTTGTGATATAATCCTCCGCTCCCGCCCGAAGTCCTTTTACCCTGCTGGAGAGATCCGCTTTTGCGGTCAGGAAGATCACCGGCATATAGTCGGTTTTGATATATTCCAGCAGTTCAAATCCGTCGATCTCCGGCAGCATAATATCCAGCAGCACCAGATCAAACCTCTGCTCCTGGATCAGGTCTGCGGCCTGTCTGCCGCTCTGGGCACAGGTACAGTGATATCCCTCCCGCAGCAGGCTGATTTTGATCAGGTCAGAAATGGATTTTTCGTCCTCTACAATCAGGATTCTCTTCATAGGTCACACTCCTTGTCAAGAGCATACAAAAAAACTGCATCAAACTTGTATCTAAAACGGGACTGCCGCAAAAGGGATTTTTTCCGTTCTGCAGCAGTCCCGCTTGAATTTGCCGTTCCCAGTTATCGGATCCGTTTATGGAATTCCTGCAGGGAACAGATTTCCAGTTTCTTTTTGTTTTTTACTGCCTTGATGGCTTCCACCGCGGCCTTTGCCGCCGCCATGGTAGTAATATAAGAGATCTTGTTTTTAATGGCGGTCTTGCGGATATAGCTGTCGTCTACGGCGCCTTTCTTTCCAACCGGCGTGTTCACCACCATACAGACGCTCTTGTTGGTCAGCTCATCCAGCACATTGGGTCTTCCCTCATTGATCTTATTGATATGCTTGACAGGGATGCCCGCTTCCGCAATCAGTCTGCAGGTGCTGTTGGTGGCCATCAGATTAAAGCCGCATTCATACAGGCCTCTGGCAACTTCCGCAAGCTCCGGTTTATCCCGGTCGCTGACACTGATCAGCACGGTACCCTCCAGGGGAAGCTTTGTCTGCGTTGCTTCCTGAGCCTTGTAGTAAGCCTCTCCAAAATCTGAGGAAATGCCCAGCACCTCTCCGGTAGAGCGCATTTCCGGCCCCAGCAGCGGATCCACCTCCTGGAACATATTAAAGGGAAATACCGCTTCCTTTACTCCGTAATGAGGAATCACCCTGTCCTTTAATTCCGGCACCGGCGATTTTCTTCCGGTAAGCTGAGAAGTCATAATATCCGTGGCAAGCTTTACCATCTTAATGTTGCAGACCTTGGACACAAGGGGCACGGTTCTGGATGCTCTGGGATTGGCCTCCAGCACATAGACTACCCCGTCCTCAATGGCATACTGCATGTTCATCAGGCCTACCACGTTCATCTCTCTGGCGATCTTTCTTGTATAGTCCTTAATGGTAGACACCTGTTCATCCGTCAGGTTTCTGGATGGCAGGATACAGGCGGAGTCGCCTGAGTGCACCCCGGCCAACTCAATATGCTCCATTACCGCAGGCACAAATACCTGTTCCCCATCGCTGATGGCGTCCGCTTCACATTCAGTGGCATGATGCAGGAACCGGTCAATGAGAATAGGTCTGTCAGGCGTGACGCCTACAGCCTGCTCCATGTAGTAGGTAAGCGCTTCCTCATCGTGCACTACCTCCATGCCACGGCCTCCAAGCACATAAGAGGGGCGCACCATCACCGGATAACCGATCTCGTCGGCAATCTGCAGAGCCTCCTCTACATTCACCGCCATTCCCGCCTCCGGCATGGGAATCTCCAGCTTCTTCATCATGGCGCGGAACAGATCCCGATCCTCTGCCAGATCAATGGTCTCCGGCGTTGTACCCAAAATGTTTACCCCTGCCTTTTTCAGATCGGCGGCAAGGTTCAACGGCGTCTGTCCGCCAAACTGGGCGATCACCCCTGCCGGTTTTTCTTTTTCATGAATGCTCAGCACGTCCTCCAGGGTCAAAGGCTCAAAATACAGCTTATCGGACGTGTCATAATCGGTAGATACCGTTTCCGGATTGCAGTTGACGATAATGGTCTCAAAGCCAAGTTCCTTTAAGGCGATGGCGGCATGAACGCAGCAATAGTCAAACTCAATGCCCTGGCCGATCCGGTTTGGCCCGCCGCCCAGGATCATGATTTTGGGACGGTTATGATTCACCGGGCTCTGATCCTGAATGTGGTAGCTGGAGTAATAATAGGCCGCGTCTTTTGTGCCGCTGACATGAACGCCTTCCCAGGCTTCCACAATGCCCGCCTCTGTTCTGGCGGTCCGGACGGCTTCCTCCGTCACCTGAAGAAGCTGGCTTAAATATTTGTCGGAAAATCCGTCCAGCTTTGCCTGCTTTAATACAGGCACCGGAGGCAGGCCGCCCCTGTACTGCAAAAGCGCCTCCTCTTCCTCCACCAGCTCTTTCATCTGCTGAATAAAATAATGCTTTACTTTCGTAATGCTGTAGATCTCATCCACGGAAGCGCCCTTGCGCAGGGCCTCATACATAATAAAATGCCGCTCGCTGCTTGGGGTGGCAAGCATTCGCAAAAGCTCCTGTTTTGTCTTCTGAGGAAAATCCTTCGCGCCTCCAAGACCGTAGCGTCCGATCTCCAGACTGCGGATGGCTTTCTGGAAAGCCTCCTTGTAGGTCTTGCCGATACTCATCACTTCTCCCACCGCGCGCATCTGGGTTCCCAGCTTGTCCTGGGCGCCTTTGAACTTTTCAAAAGCCCATCTGGCAAACTTGATCACCACATAATCACCGCCGGGCACATACTTGTCCAGGGTGCCATATTTTCCGCAGGGAATCTCATCCAACGTAAGCCCGCTTGCCAGCATGGAAGACACAAGGGCAATGGGAAAGCCCGTGGCCTTGGACGCCAGAGCGGAGGAACGGGATGTTCTGGGATTGATCTCTATCACAATGACCCGGTCGGAAACAGGGTCATGGGCAAACTGTACATTGGTGCCTCCAATAACCTGAATGGCCTCCACGATTTTATAGGCCTGCTCCTGAAGGCGCTTCTGCACCTCTTCGGAAATCGTCAGCATGGGAGCCGAACAGAAAGAATCCCCTGTATGGACGCCCATGGGATCGATGTTTTCAATAAAGCATACCGTGATCATATTATTTTTGGCGTCGCGAACCACTTCCAGCTCCAGCTCTTCCCAGCCCAGAATGGATTCCTCCACCAGAACCTGTCCCACAAGGCTTGCCTGGAGGCCTCTGGCGCAGACTGTTTTCAGTTCTTCCACATTGTAGACCAGTCCGCCTCCGGCGCCGCCCATAGTATAAGCAGGGCGAAGCACCACCGGATAACCCAGCCTGTCCGCTATGGCAAGGGCCTCCTCAACAGAATACGCCACTTCGCTGCGGGCCATTTCAATGCCCAGGCTTTTCATGGTATTCTTAAATTCGATACGGTCCTCTCCCCGTTCAATGGCGTCTACCTGGACGCCGATAACCTTGACCCCGTAACGGTCAAGCACCCCTGCCCTGGCAAGTTCAGAACAAAGATTCAGTCCGGACTGTCCGCCAAGATTGGGAAGCAGCGCATCCGGGCGTTCCTTTTCAATGATCTGGGTCAGCCGTTCCAGGTTCAGCGGCTCAATATAGGTGATATCCGCCATTTCAGGGTCGGTCATAATGGTAGCCGGATTGGAATTCACCAGAACGATCTGGTAACCCAGACTGCGCAGCGCCTTACAGGCCTGAGTTCCGGAATAGTCAAACTCGCAGGCCTGGCCGATGATGATCGGACCGGAACCGATGATCAGTACTTTGTGAATGTCATTTCTCTTCATAGTGATACCTGTATCCCTTTTGATTTTTTTAACATTATAAAGCACGGGCCCTGTTTTTACAAGAACCGGCTGCCTGTTTTTTTATTTTTCACTGAATTCCTCTGAAACATCTGCCAGCAGCATAGCATCTCCAAAGCTGAAAAACCGGTAACGCTGCCGAACGGCTTCCTCATAGGCACGGAGAATGTGCTCCCTGCCCGCAAACGCGGACACCAGCATAAGCAGCGTGGACTGCGGCAGGTGAAAATTGGTGATCAGGCCGTCTATGGCCCTGAATTGATAGCCGGGATAGATAAAGATATCCGTCCAGCCGCTGCAGCCTTTTATTTCGCCAAATCGTGCCGCTACGGATTCCAGCGTCCGGCAGCTGGTGGTTCCCACCGCTATGACCCGGCCGCCCGCGGCTTTTGCCTGTCTGATCTTTTCCGCTTCCGTTTCCTCCACACGGTAAAATTCACTGTGCATATGATGATCCTGCACCTGCTCCGCCTTTACGGGCCGAAAGGTGCCAAGCCCCACATGCAGCGTTACGCTGGCTATGGAAACGCCCATGCCGCGGATCTGATCCAGAAAGGATTCTGTAAAATGCAGGCCTGCCGTAGGCGCCGCCGCGGAGCCGTCATATTTTGCATAAACGGTCTGATACCGGTTCTTGTCTTCCAGTTTTTCTGTAATATAAGGAGGCAGAGGCATCTGCCCAAGCTGATCCAGAATCTCCTCAAAAATCCCCTGGTAGGAAAAACGGATGAGCCGGTTGCCTTCCTCCACCACATCCTCCACCTTTCCGGTAAGCAGTCCGCCGCCAAACAGGATCTCGGTGCCGGGCCTTGCCTTTTTTCCGGGCTTGACAAGGGTCTCCCAGAGATCTCCCTCCACCCGCTTCAGCAAAAGCACTTCGATCCGGGCCTTTGTCTCCCGGCGCTCTCCAAGCAGTCTGGCAGGGATCACTTTGGTGTTGTTGATCACCAGACAGTCTCCGGGCCTTAAATAATCGGTCAGATCCCGAAAGATCCGGTGACGGATCTCCCCGGTATTCCGGTCCATGACCAGAAGCCGGCTGTCTGTCCGCTCTTTCAGGGGCGTCTGGGCGATCAGTTCCTTTGGCAGTTCAAAATCAAAATCTTTTACTTTCACGTCTCTTCCTCATTTTCCGGAAATGGGGGTTTCTCCTGCAGATCCGGTTTTTCCGCCCTGTCCGCTCCATCCGCATCTACGCCGTAAATCCCTGTTTCCGGAGATGATGTTTTGGACACAGTCTGGGCGTCTGTCACATCCGATGACGGAGTCTCCGCTCCCGGGAACGGTGTTTGAAACACAGTCTGCGCGTCTGTCACATCCGATGACGGAGTCTCCGCTCCCGGGAACGGTGTTTGAAACGCAGTCTGCGCGTCTGTCACATCCGGCGCCGGAATCAGCTCTGTCAGGCCGGTATAGCGGACTCTTGTGTCACAGATCATATCATGGAGCGCCAGATGATCCCTGCCGGCTAAAGCGATCAGATATCCGATATACAGGATCCCGCTTAAAAATCGCCCTACCGTTTCCCGAAACAGCGCATTCACAAAAGTCAGCTTTTCTCCGTCTTTCGTCTCCACATGAATGCGGAGAAGCCGTTTCCCCAGGGTACACTGAAACGCATAAGTACAGATCACAAAATAAACGGCACGGATACAGTAAGTCAGTATGGCATAGGCAGTGAATTGAAACAGCACCTGCCTGTTCCAGAAGCTGTTCCAGTTCATCAGCCTGACGATCGTAATGGGCAGGGTCAAAACTGCCGTTGCCAGACCCACAATCAGGCAGTCGATCAGATAGGCGATCCATCTGACCCCAAATCCGGCTGCCGCGCACTTAGGGCTCTGCATAATACATCAACCCCTTATCTTCCAGCTTTGTCAGTTCTTCCAGAACCTGGCTGTCGCTTTTCGGAATCAATTCCTTTGCCTTCAGAAACAAAGACTTCAGCAAATTTCCATGAGGAACAGGCATATTTGAAAACAGGATCTCCTGATTGCCCACCTTTCCGGCAATCTGCTTCTGAGCGTCGTCATAGGTATTGACCACTTCATCGATCAATCCCAGTTCTTTTGCCCGCTGAGCTGAAAAAACGCTGCCGTCCGCGTATGGCTTGATCTGTTCTTCCGTCATGCCCCGTCCCTGTTCTACAATGCTCAGGAACTGGTCGTATCCTTCATCTACAATGTCCTGATAAATTTTGATCTGCTCCTGAGTCTGCTGCTCATCTCCCGAAAACATGGCCTTGTTCTCGCCGCTTGTAATGTTGATGGGCTTAATCCCCAGCTTCTCATACAGTCCGTTTAGATCATAGGTGCTCATGATCACGCCGATGGACCCTGTGGTGGCGTTCCGGTTGGCGTAAATGGAATCTGCCGCCATGGCGATATAATAGCCGCCGGAATAGGCATAGCTGTGCATATAGGCATACACCGGCCTTCCGGTGGTTTTCTTGTAATCCATCAGCTTCAGATACAGCTCGTCGGCGTCAATGATTGTACCGCCTGGCGTCTCCTCATAAAGCAGGATCGCCCGGTTGTCCTCATTTTCCATCAGCGCGTCAATATACTCCAGCGTACCCTGATGGTCATAACCGGTCCTGCTGCTGATATACTTATCGCTGCCGGTATCCTGAATGGTTCCCTCCACCGGGATCACGGCAACAAAAGGTTCATAGGGCATCTGGCTTTTGTAATCCATCTCTTCGCCCCCAAAGGCCGTGAACATCGTTTCAACATACTCCTCATAACCGCTGTCCAGTTCAAATGTTGCTCTCTCTTTTTCCGCTTCCAGCTGCACCAGAACATTGGCCGCGCCCACCGTCACAAATACCACGGCTGCAACGATCAGTGCCACAATCTGTTTTCCTTTCATAAATACTCTCCATCTTCTTTCTCACAGCATATCCTGTTTTTACGAGCGCAGTTCAGCGCCTAAGGCTTCCAGCTCCTTCAGAATCCGTTTCATAGCCTCCGCCACGTCTTTTTCCTCCAGCGTTCTGTCCTTTGCGCGGAACGTGATGGTATAGGCAACGGATTTGTGGCCCTCCTGAATCTGCTCTCCTTCATAAATATCAAAGAGGGCATAGCTTTCCAGGTACGGGCCGCCCTGTTTTTTGATGATCTCCTCAATCTGGCCTACCAGGATCTCCTTCTTCATAAGCATGGAGATGTCTCTTGTCACAGCGGGGAATCTGGCGATTCCCTCATACTTTCTGTCAAAGGTGGCCCGCTCTACGATCTTGGGCATATCGATCACCGCAATGTAGGTTCTGTCGCCAATTCCGTAGTTTTCCCGAACCTGGGGATGCACCTCGCCCAGATAGCCTACCACTTCTCCATCATAGATCACGTTTGCCTGACGGCCCGGATGCAGGAACGGCTTTTTGCTTTCCGGATCATATACGGCATGTTTCTTCATGCCTACCCGCTCAAAGAGCTCTTCCACCACGCCTTTCATGGTGAAGAAATCTCCCTGCCCGTACATGCCAAGGGTAAACTGCATGCGCTCCTGGGGAAGCTCTGTTACCGGCAGCGCCTTGGGCAGATAGATATTGCCCAGTTCGTACAGCCGCACATTTTTGTTCCGCCGGTTGTAATTGGTGGAAAGACTTGTGAGCATGCCGTTTAAGGAAAGCGTCCGCATAATGCTGAAGTCTTCTCCCAGAGGATTGGTGATCACCACCGTCTTCCGAAGAGGAGAATCTTTTTCGATCAGAAGCTTGTCAAACACCCTGGGGCTTTCAAAGCTGTATGTCATTCCCTGAGAAAAGCCGCAGAATTCCGCCACGTCCCTGGCGATCTCCTCGATCCGCAATTTAAAGGAAAGCTGGCCGGTTGTTGACTCCCCGTGTGGCAGCGTGGTAGGGATCTTATCGTATCCGTAAAATCTTGCCACTTCCTCGGATAGATCGGCCATACACGCAATATCCTGTCTCCAGGAGGGCACGATCACCTCGTTTGTCTCAGGGTCATACTCCAGATCCACGCTCTTAAAATAAGAGATCATATCCTCTTTGGGAATCTCTGTGCCAAGAAGTCTGTTGATCTTCTCCGGCTCAAAGGGCACTCTTGTGTCTTTTCTTGGTTCGGGATAGATGTCCACTGTGCCGCCTACCACTTCTCCGGCTCCAAATTCCTCAATCAGCTGACAGGCGCGGTTCATGGCCAGGATCGCGTTGTTTGGATCCAATCCCTTTTCAAATTTGCCGGACGCGTCTGTCCGCAGACCGATCTTCTTGGCGGAAAGGCGGATATTGGTGCCGTCAAAGCAGGCCGCCTCAAACAGCATGGTCTGCACCTGATCGGTGATCATGGAGTTTTCGCCGCCCATGATGCCGGCAAGACCTACGGATTTGTCTTTGTCACAGATCATCAGAATGCTGTCGTCCAGCTTCCTTTCCTGTCCGTCCAGCGTTACAAAGGTTTCGCCCTTTTCCGCCCGGCGCACAATGATCTCACGGCCCGCAATGGTGTCCAGATCATAGGCGTGCATGGGCTGACCGAACTCCTCCATTACATAGTTGGTAATATCTACCAGATTGTTGATGGGACGGATGCCCACGCTTGCCAGACGGCGCTGCATCCATTTGGGGCTTGGCCCAAGCTTGATATTTTTTACTACCCTGGCACAGTACCTGGGGCACAGATCGGGGTCCTTGACCGTGACCTTGATGTAGTCGTTTACATCCTCCCCGTTGCCCGTATCCGGTACGACAGGAGGGCAGAAAGGCTTGTGGAAAGTAGCTGCCGCCTCACGGGCAATTCCAATGATGCTGAAGCAGTCTACCCGGTTGGAGGTGATCTCATGTTCAAAGATCACATCATCCAGCCCAAGGGCTTTAACGGCGTCTGCCCCTACCTCCGCGTCCGGATCAAAAATATAGATTCCGTACTCCGGCGCTTCCGGGAACATTTCCTTTGTGGAACCCAGCTCCTCAATGGAGCACATCATTCCGTTGCTCATCACGCCACGCAGCTTGCCTTTTTTGATCTTGATGCCGCCGGGGGTCATTTTCCCGTCATGGCCGCCGGCCACCCGTCCTCCGTCCAGCACCACCGGCACCTTATCTCCCACTTTAACATTGGGCGCGCCTGTCACGATCTGGATGGGCTCGGGTCCCCCTACATGAACCTGACAGACAATCAGCCTGTCTGCGTCCGGATGCTTTTCAATCTTTTCGATCTGGCCGATCACGATCTTGCTCAGATCCGCATCCAGCTTTGTATAGCCCTCCACCTTGGTGCCGGAAAGGGTCATTGCGTCAAAATACTCCTGAGCCGTTGTTTCCAGCTCCGGAACATATGCTTTTATCCATGATAATGAAGTATTCATCCTTTCGCTCCTCCTTTTAAAACTGTCTCAGAAAACGGTCGTCGTTTTCATACAAAAGCCGCATATCGTCGATCTCATATTTCAGAAGAGCGATCCGCTCCAGGCCGACGCCAAAGGCAAAGCCGGAATATTCTTCAGGGTCGATGCCGCTCATTTTCAATACTCTGGGATGCACCATGCCGCAGCCCAGAATCTCGATCCAGCCGCTTCCCTTACAGAAACGGCAGCCCTTTCCGCCGCATTTGAAACAGGTCACATCCACCTCCGCGCTTGGTTCCGTAAAGGGAAAATGATGGGGACGGAACTTCACTTTTGTCTCCGGGCCGAACAGCTGCCTGGCGAATTCCGCCAGTGTTCCTTTCAGATCCGCAAAGGTAATGTTCCGGTCGATGACCAGCCCCTCGATCTGATGAAAGCTGGGGCTGTGCGTGGCATCCACCTCGTCGCTTCGAAATACCCTGCCGGGAGCGATCATCCGGATGGGCAGCTTTCCTTTTTCCATAACACGAACCTGCACGGGAGAAGTCTGGGTGCGCAGCACGATCTCATTGTTGACGTAAAAGGTATCCTGCTCGTCCTTGGCGGGATGGTTTGCCGGAATGTTCAGTGCCTCAAAATTGTAGTAGTCATATTCCACTTCCGGTCCTTCCACCACCTCATAGCCCATGCCGATGAAGATCCGTTCCACTTCCTCCAGGGCAATGGTGTTGGGGTGACGGTGACCTACCCTGTTCTTTTTTGCCGGCAGCGTCACGTCAATGACCTCCGCTTTCAGCTGCAGCTCCCTTGCCTGTCTGGCCAGCCGGTCCTTTGTCTCCTCCAGAAAGCTTTCAATGGCCTGCCTGGTCTCGTTTACCATCTGGCCGATCTTTGGCCGGTCCTCCGGCGCCACATCTTTCATGGACTTCAGCACTGTGGTCAGTTCTCCCTTTTTGCCCAGGAATCGCACTCTCACGTCGTTGAGTTTCTCCAGCGCGTCGGAATTTCTGATCTCTTCCATTGCCTGTTCGCGAATGACTTTCAGTTTGTTGTTCATTGCCTGAACCCCTTTCTTTCCTTTGCTTTTTTGCAAAATAAAAAACGCCCCAAAACAGGGACGAATCTGATCCGCGGTACCACCCCGGTTCCCGCGGCTTTTCGCCGCAGGCACTCACGCTGCGTAACGTGCAGCGGCGTCATTCCCTACTGCTCTTTCAGGAATGCGGCTCCGACGGGAATTTGGGCCTTCTGTCTGAACTTAAGGAAGCTTGCAGCCGGTGACTTCCTCTCTCTGAAAGAAAACAGACGCCTACTTGGATTCCTGCGCCGCAGGACATCCCTCGTCTTCATTGCCTTTGCATATTTCTACATATACGGGATTATACCCAGAAAACCGGCTCACGTCAAGTACAAATTGACAAACGTACTTTGTTGGTATAGTATTATAGCGTGCAAAAAACGCACCCCTCCATGACATTTTACATAAACTTTTTAATATACGGAAAAGAGGTACCCAACATGAAAATCCTTGTATTGGCTGGCGGCACCAGCACGGAAAGGGATGTTTCCCTAAGCTCCGGAACCGGTATCTGCAAGGCCCTGCGTTCCATCGGTCATCAGGCCTGCCTTGTGGACGTTTATCTGGGTGTTCCCGGCAGTGTGGATCCGAACGCTTATTTTCTTGTTCACAGTCAGAAAGATCCGGATACGGCTTCCGTATCAGAGGCGGCGCCGGATCTGAAAACACTTCTGCAGACTGAGCGTCCCGGATGCGACGGTTTTTTCGGTCCCAACGTGCTAAAGCTCTGCAAAGCCGCGGATATTGTATTTATGGCGCTCCACGGTGAAAACGGTGAAAACGGAAAGATCCAGGCGGTATTTGATCTGCTGGAGATTCCCTATACCGGCACCGGATGTCTGGGCAGCGCCATTGCCATGCACAAAGGCATTGCCAAGGATATCTTTCTCCACAACGGCGTACCTACTCCAAAGGGCATTTCCATTCATAAGAACAAAAGGAAAAAATCCCTGGAGGATCTTGGCCTTTCCCTGCCCTGTATCGTAAAGCCCTGCTGCGGCGGTTCCAGCGTAGGCGTATCCAAGGCCTCCACCCAGGAAGAATATGAAGCGGCGCTGGCTCTGGGTTTTTCCTATGAAGATGAGCTGGTCATTGAGGAATACATTCCCGGCAGGGAATTTTCCGTTGGCCTGATTGAGGGCAAGGCGCTTCCTGTCATTGAGATCGCCCCTCTGTCCGGCATGTACGATTATAAAAACAAATATCAGGCGGGCCTGACTGTTGATACCTGCCCCGCAGATCTTCCCGACGATGTGGCGGGTCAGATGCAGGCTTACGCGGAGCGGGCGTACAAGGCCCTGAAGCTGGAAGCTTACGCCCGCATGGATTTCCGCCTTGACGAAGAGGGACAGATCTATTGTCTGGAGGCAAACACCCTGCCCGGCATGACGCCTACCAGCCTGCTGCCTCAGGAAGCGGCACAGATCGGCTATGACTATCCGGCCCTGTGCCAGAAACTGATCGACGTATCCCTGCGAAAAACAGAGAAGGAGCCTGCGGAATAATGGAGACTATGAAAAATCTCACCCTGAAAAATATTGCCCGTGTCTGCGAAGGCGCTTATCACGGCGACCCCGCTTTGCTGGAACGGCAGATTACCGCAGTGACCACTGACAGCCGAAAGATTTCTTCCGGCTGTCTCTTTGTTGCCATTTCCGGAGCGCGGGCCGACGGCCACGATTTTATTGACAGCGCCTTTGCCCAGGGCGCTCTCTGCTGTCTTTCCGAAAAAGAGCTTCCGGGAGAAAAGCGGCCCTATATCCGGATCTCTTCCAGCCTGGAAGCGTTAAAAAGCCTTGCGGAATTTTACCGTCAGGGACTGGATATCCGTGTGGTGGGCATTACCGGAAGCGTCGGCAAGACAAGCACAAAGGAAATGATCGCCTCCATACTCTCCCAGAAATACCGGGTGTTAAAGACAGAAGGCAATTTTAACAACGCCCTCGGTCTTCCCCTTACCATTTTCCGGCTGCGAGAGGAGCATCAGATCGCCGTTCTGGAAATGGGCATCAGCGAGTTTGGAGAGATGACGGTACTGTCCAAAATTGCCAGGCCGGATCTGGTGGTCATGACCAATATCGGCCAGTGCCACCTGGAAACCCTTGGTTCCAGAGACGGCATTCTGAAAGCGAAGTCAGAAATTTTTTCCTGGAGCAATCCCCATGGAGAACTGTTTTTGAACGGGGATGACGATAAGCTTTCCTCTATCCGCAAAGTCGGGGAGATGGTTCCCCATTATTTCGGTCTGGACAACCGGCTGGAAGCCTACGCGGACCAGGCGGAAAGTCTTGGTCTTTCCGGCACCCGCTGCGTGCTGCACCTGGATGGGACGGCCATTCCCGTGACCATTTCCATTCCCGGAAAACATATGCTTTACAATGCCCTGGCCGGCGCGCTGGTAGGCCGGTCCCTTGGACTTTCCCCTGAGGAGATCCGGGCAGGCGTGGAAGCGCTGCAGCCTGTCAGCGGCAGAAATCACATTCTGCACTGCGGCAATCTGACCGTGATCGACGACTGCTACAACGCGAACCCGGTTTCCATGAAAGCTTCCATCGACGTGCTCTCCGGCGCCGGCGGCAGAAAGGTCTGTATTTTAGGAGATATGCTGGAGCTTGGAAAGGAAGAACGGCAGCTCCACTATGAAGTGGGCAGATACCTGGCCTCCAGAGACATTGATCTGCTTCTGACTGCCGGCCCCCTTGCAAAGGAGCTGGCAAAAGGCGCTTCCGAAAAGAAAGATCTGCAGATTTTTTCCTTTGACAGCACCGGACAGCTGGCGGAAAAAATGCCTGCCCTGTTACAGGCAGGCGATACGGTTCTCATTAAGGCGTCCCACGGTATGGGGTTTCAGGCTTTGGTGGCACAACTTTCCAAATGATTGCCGGTACGATCAGACATCCAAACAGCAGAAAAGCAAAAACCGCCATGCTTCCCCCATCTGTGCCAATCAGATTTTTAAGCGGTTTCCATTCTGTCAGCAGAATGGAAGCCGTGTTTCCCGCCATGTGCATCAGCGCCGAGGCCCATAGATTCCCATACCGTTCATAAACCCATCCAAACAATAATCCCAGAAAGAACGCATATAGAAACTGCGTCACATTCATATGCACGGCGCCAAAGATCAGAGCCGACAAAAGATTTGCAGCCGGGATCGGGATCATTGTGCGCAATCCTCCGTACAGCACGCCGCGAAAAATCAGTTCTTCCAGAATGCCCGGGATCAGCGCCAGGGCAGCCAGTTCAAACAGGATATTTCCCTGATAGATATGTTCAGACAGCCGGTTATATTCCGGAAAGCGCTGCGGGATTCCGGATAACGCGATCAGATAATTCAGGCCGATGCTTGCCGCTATTCCAAAGGGAATCACCAAAAGAAGCTTCAGGCCTTTTTCTGCTGATTCCGCCGCGAATCTCTGCCGAAAAAAGAGAAAATAAACAATGGGAAGACAGATCAGGGAAGCCGCCGCCGACAACGGCACTACGTTCTTTTGCAGAAGTTCCCCCACAGCGGCCGCAAGCTCCTGTCCTTCCAGTCCTCCGGCGGAAAACCGCGCGATGTAATAGAAAGACACGCAGAAGCTTACGATCTGCCCCATTGCCAGATAGGTAAACGGCGCCAGGATCATGCTCAATATGATTACGGTCTTTTTGGTTTGTTTCATTTTTCATCACTCCGGAATCTCATTGAAAATAAGCGTCAATACCGTCCGCGATTCCCTCGGCAATCTGCTGCTGACAGCTGTCGGAAGCCATTGCCGCGTCTTCCTCCGGGTTTGTCATAAATCCCATTTCCACAATGGATACGGGGATCTTGCACCAGTTGATGCCGCTCATATCATCCCGCACCACGGCTCCCCGGTTCACAAAACCGGTCTTTGCCGACAGGTGATTTACAATCTCTTCCGACAGCCTGCCGCTTGCGCTGCTGATGCCGCTCACATAAGAATTGTCCGAACCCGGATACAGCGTGGAGCAGCCCCTTGGAGAGGAACTCTCCGAACCGTCCGCATGGATCCGCACAAATATGTCGGCGCCGGAATTGTTTGCAATCTCGGCCCGCTCTCTGTTGCTGATATTCACATCATTGGTCTCCCGGATCATGACCACCTGATACCCTCTTTGCTGCAGCGCATCCCGCAGCTTTTGGGACACCATCAGCGTCAGCTCATACTCCGCCAGACCGCTGACGCATCCTGCCGTGCCGGAAGCCACCTTGGGCTTTGTTTCCGACGCCCCAGGCCCCACCGGTTCCTGTTCATTGTTGGCCTTTGCCTGATGTCCCGGATCAATGGCTACGATCCTGCCGGACGGCTGTTTTGACTCGGCGCCGGACACAGGCGGTTCGCTTTTATCCGGGCTGTTCTGGAAATTGACATAATAGGTATGTTTTCCCGCGGCTGACTGCTGACCGGAAACCCCCTCCGTTTTTTCAGCCGTCAGTTCTTTCAGGGACACGTCTATCTTCTGAGTACGCTCTTTCTCCCAGCTGTCGTTGGAAGCGGTAATGGTATAGGACATGGGCAGCATGGGCCCCAGCTTCTGGCCTTTCTGCTTTGCGTTTTCAATAACCCGCTCCCCAAAGACCGGCAGAGAAAGTCTCGTGTTGTCTGTGGACGAGGTCACCACAATATATACCGCGGGCAGGGTGATCTGTTGTTTGTCTTCCTCGTAAAACTCGTCTTCCACAAGAGCCATAAACTCCCGGATCTTTTCCGGGCTCTGGGAAATGTCTTCCAGAAACGCGTCGATCATTTCCATGGAAAATTTTCCGGACTTATCCGCTTCTCCGTCCCAGTACCGAAACTCCTGGTAGAGCGTCTGCCTGTCTTTCTGCTCAATGGCCTGCTGCACGGTGTCCAGATAACTTAACACCGGCTCTTCTGTCTCGGGCAGTTTTTCCGCTTCTTCCGTTTTCGGTACCGGCGAGGGAGCTTCCCCGCTCTTTTTTTCTGTTTTTCCGCAGCCGGCTGCTGCCAGCAGCGTCCATATCAGAAGACACCAGATTCCCAGCTTTTTCAAACACTTCACAAGTCATTCCTCCATCAGCGCATAAACTGCGCCATACAATAATTGGCAAGATCCATCCCTTTTGGGGTCAGGCAGACGTATTCCGCGGTTTCCGCCAGCAGTTCCTGCTCCCTCAGCCGGGCGATCTCAGCGCCATATACGGTTTTTACATCGGCTCCGATTTCTTTTTGGAACTGTCTTTTTGAGACGCCCCGGTTCATGCGAAGCCCCAGAAACATCAATTCTTCCGCCACATCCTCTTTTGTCAGCCGCTGAAGCTCTTCCCCTGGACAGCCGGTTCCCATATCTGCCTGTAAATAGGCCTCCAGCCGGGAAGTATTTTTCCATCTTGTCTGATCCAGCAAAGACGCCGCGCCAAGACCAAATCCCACATAGTCTCTCCGAATCCAGTAGCCGGTATTGTGCAGGCTTTCCTTTCCCGGACGGGCATAATTGGAGATCTCATACTGGCTGTAGCCGCGGCTTTGGAAAAAATCTGCCGCCTCATGACACATGTTCCGTTCGGTTTCCTCATCAGGCAAAACGGATGGGGCGTCTCCACGGCCCCGGCGCAGATCATCTTCCCGGTACCGCTGAAAAAAAGGGGTGCCCTCTTCGATGATGAGGCTGTAGGCGGAAATGTGCTCCGGCTCAAGAGCCGCCGTTTTCCTTACCGTGTCCAGCCAGTCTGACCGGGTCTGCTCCGGCAGGCCGTAGATCAGATCCACGCTGATATTGTCAAATCCGGCCCCGCGGGAAAGACGGTAACTTTCCAGAAACTGCTCATAGGTGTGAAGTCTCCCCAGCAGCTTCAGCTCGCGGTCATGGGCAGACTGCATCCCCAGGCTCAGCCGGTTGATCCCCGCGGCATGAAAGGCCCGCAGCCTGTCTGCGGTTACCGTACAGGGATTTGCCTCCAGGGTGATCTCCGCATCCGGGCAAAGGCTGTAATGGGTTTTCACAATATCCATCAGCCGCCCCATCTGGCTTTCCGTCAAAAGGGAGGGCGTGCCCCCTCCAAAAAACACCGATACCACAGGCCTGTTCCGGACTTTGCCGCAAAAGTGTTCCAGCTCCCTGATCAGGCTGTTTACATAGGCTTCTCTTACGGATTCTTTTGCCGGAAAAGACAGAAAATCACAGTAGGCGCATTTTTTGACGCAAAATGGAATATGCACATATAGGGACAAAGGACGGCACATCCGATCCACTTCCTGTTCTGCCTGGTTTTATTTGTCGTCCAGCTTCAGGACGCTCATGAAAGCCTTTTGCGGGATCTCCACATTGCCGATCTGGCGCATCCGTTTTTTTCCTTCTTTCTGCTTTTCCAGCAGCTTCTTCTTGCGGGTGATGTCGCCGCCGTAGCATTTCGCCAGAACATCCTTTCGCATGGCTTTTACGGTTTCCCTGGCAATGATCTTGCTTCCAATGGCCGCCTGAATGGGAATCTCAAACAGATGTCTTGGAATCTCCTCTTTCAGCTTTTCACACATTTTCCGGCCCCGGTCATAGGCGGAATCTCCATGAACGATAAAGGAAAGGGCGTCCACCTCTTCCCTGTTGATCAGGATATCCAGCTTCACCAGCTGCGCCTGCCGGTAGCCTTTCATTTCATAGTCAAAGGAAGCATATCCTCTGGATCTGGACTTGAGAGCGTCAAAGAAATCATAGATGATCTCGTTTAAGGGCAGCTCATATTTCAGCAGCGCCCTTGTCTCTTCAATGTATTCCATCCCCAGATAGGTTCCCCGCCGTTCCTGGCAGAGATCCATAATGGCTCCAATAAATTCCGTGGTGACCATGATCTCCGCGCTGACAATGGGTTCCTCCATATACTGAATCTCCGAGGGATCCGGCAGATTGGTGGGGTTGGTCAGCTCAATGCACTGCCCGTTTGTTTTATAGACATGATAGATCACGCTTGGAGCCGTGGTCACCAGATCCAGATTATATTCCCGCTCCAGCCGTTCCTGTACAATCTCCAGATGAAGCAGCCCCAAAAAGCCGCACCGGAATCCAAAGCCAAGGGCCACGGATGTTTCCGGCTCATACTGAAGAGCCGCGTCATTCAGCTGCAGTTTTTCCAGGGCGTCCCGCAGATCCGGATATTTTGCCCCGTCTGCGGGGTACAGCCCGCAATAGACCATGGGATTGACTTTTTTGTAGCCGGGCAGAGGCTTAGCGCAGGGCATGTCCCTGTTTGTCACCGTATCGCCCACCCGGGTGTCTTTTACATTTTTCAGGCTGGCTGTCAAATAGCCTACCATGCCGGCGGAAAGTTCCTGGCAGGGAATAAACTGCCCCGGGCCGAAATAGCCCACCTCCACCACTTCCGCCTGGGCGCCGGTGGCCATCATCCGGATGGGCGTTCCCCTCTTTACGGTTCCCTCCATAACCCGGCAAAAAACGATCACGCCCTTGTAAGCGTCATAGACGGAATCAAAGATCAGCGCCTGCAAAGGCGCGTCCGGATCGCCTCCCGGAGACGGGATCCGCTCCACGATCTGCTCCAGCACTTCCTCTACGTTCAGGCCGGATTTCGCGGAGATCCTTGGGGCGTCCATGGCCTCAATGCCGATCACGTCCTCAATCTCCCGGGCCACCCGGTCCGGATCCGCGCTTGGCAGATCGATCTTGTTGATCACCGGCAGTACGTCCAGGTCGTGATCCAGCGCCAGATAAACATTTGCCAGCGTCTGGGCCTCGATGCCCTGGGCAGCGTCCACTACCAGCACCGCCCCATCGCATGCCGCAAGGCTTCTGGAAACCTCATAATTGAAATCCACATGTCCCGGCGTGTCGATCAGATTGAAAATATATTCTTCCCCGTCTTTTGCCTTGTAGACGATACGGACGGTC
>CANQUC010000036.1 GCA_947626945.1 uncultured Lachnospiraceae bacterium
GTTCCAGCGCCCGCAGTTCCAGATCCAGGATCTCCTTTTCATCTTCGCTAAGCTGCAGCCGCCTCTCCGTAAGCCGCGCCGTCTCTTCCACCGCGTCCTCATAGCCGGTCAGCGCCGCAAAGGGGGAAAACTGCGCCGCCCGGTCCTGGAGGCTCATTTGCGGGTGAACGGATGACACATGATGGGGAAGATGAATCAGGTCGTCATAATCGTGAGTTTCTTTTTCCTCCATGGCAATCTCCTTTTTGTCCGGCCTGCCGGTCCCTGCCGCCATGCCGGGCGGCGCGGTCAGGCTTTGTGCCCGCCAATCTGTTCATTCCGCCGCATGGCCGTGGCGCCGTCCTGCAGGTTCATTCCTTTCAGCACCGCGTTCTTTCCGTACTTTTTCTTAATGTCCAGCACCGCTTCCTGCATCTTTCTCTCTTTTCGCAGGGCGGCTTCCTCCTGCTGCCGCTGTCTTTCCAGAGCCTCATAGTCCGTGAACAGATCCAGCTGTTCTCCAAAAGACGGCTCCCGAAAGCTTTTCTCATCTATGACCCGGTTTGCCGTAACCGTGATCCTGCGCACAAGCAGCTGCGGATCCGCGATCCGGTCATACAGGCTTAAGGCGGCCTCTGTCAGCAGCCTTGCGGAGGACGTTTTCCGTTTCAGATTCCAGGTGCCGTGGGCGTGACCGGGTATTTTCCGTCCATAGCGGTCTGTTGTCACAGGCCCGTGATACCGGCGGGCAATCGCCGGATCGGTCAGGTTTTCCACATCATACCCTACAGTGAGCACCAGCTGATCTGTCACCATTCCTTTATCCAACAGCTCCAGCGCCATCAGATCCGCCATCTCCTGCACTACCAGTCTTGCCTTCGGGCTTGGATAAGGCTCCGGCAGCACCTGCCCGGAGCAGATGCTGTTGGTCTGGGGCCGGTAGGCGCGGATCTGGGCAATGGTACAGGGTTCATAGCCCCAGGCATGATCTATGAGCAGTTCCGCGTTGACGCCAAAAAGCCTGTACAAAAGCTCTTCATTGTAATACTCGCCTGGCTTTCCCACAGAGCACCGGGCCACGTCCCCCATTGTATACAGCCCCTGTTCTTCCAGCTTTTTGGCATATCCTTTTCCCACGCGCCAAAAATCCGTCAGAGGCCTGTGCCCCCAGAGAAGCTTTCGGTAGGAAAGCTCGTCCAGCTGGGCGATCCGCACGCCGTCGCTGTCCGCAGGCATGTGCTTTGCCACAATGTCCATGGCGATCTTGCACAGATACAGATTGGTGCCGATGCCCGCGGTGGCGGTAATGCCTGTGGTGGCCAGCACGTCCCTTATGATCTTCATGGCAAATTCCCGGGCGGAAAGGCCCCAGATCCCCAGGTAATCCGTGGCGTCAATAAAAACCTCGTCAATGGAATAAACATGAAGATCTTCCGGCGCCACATATTTCAGATAGATCTGGTAGATCCTGGTACTGTATTCCATGTAGTAAGCCATTCTGGGCTTGGCCACCAGATAGGTGACCGCAAGTTTGGGAGACCTTTCCAGTTCTTTGAAATCCCAGGATTCTCCCTCAAGCCGCCGTCCCGGCGCATCCTGTTTTCTCCGGCCGTTCACCTCACGCACTTTCCGGATCACCTCAAAAAGCCTGGGCCGTCCGGGGATGCCATAGCTTTTCAGGGAAGGAGACACCGCAAGACAAATGGTCTTCGCGGTCCGGCTCTCATCTGCCACAACCAGATTGGTGTTCAGAGGATCCAGTCCCCGTTCCATACATTCCACGGAAGCATAAAATGATTTCAGGTCAATGGCAATATAGGTACGGTCTTCCCGGGACATCTTTTCGGCTCCTCCCTTTTTTTTATTTACAGTATACCGCAATCTGCCGGTTTTTACAACACTGGCACCAATCCCGGCTTTCCGCAATATGATAAAAGGAAACCTTGATTATGGAGGAATGTATGAAAAAGATTTTTGCAGTCTTTCTCATGCTGACGCTTTGCGCCGTCACCCTGCTTGCAGGCTGCGGCAAAAAAGAAACACCCGCCAAAAAGGACGCGTCCAAAACGGAAAACACGGCAGAAAATACCGGGCCGGAAGAAACGTCCGAAGACCTGATCCCCGTCACCCTGAACGAGGTGGCCCACTCTATTTTTTACGCGCCCATGTATGTGGCCATCCAGGCAGGCTATTTTCAGGATGCCGGCATTGCCCTGACACTGGTAAACGGCAACGGAGCGGACAACGTGATGACCGCCCTGATCTCCGGGGAAGCGGACATCGGCTTTATGGGCTCCGAGGCGTCCATCTATGTGTACGCGGAGGGTATGGAAGACTATGTGGTAAACTTTGCCCAGCTGACCCAGCGGGCGGGGAATTTTCTGGTAGGCAGAACCGCCGACGAGGATTTTTCCTGGGAAGATCTGAAAGGAAAGAAAGTACTAGGAGGCCGGGCAGGAGGCATGCCCCAGATGGTGTTTGAGTATATCCTGAAGAAAAACGGGATCGATCCCGCAAAAGACCTGACCATTGATCAGAGCGTTTCATTTGGCAATACCGCCGCCGCGTTCATGGGCAGCGATGAGTTTGAATACACGGTAGAATTTGAACCCTTTGCCACCTCTCTGGAAACCCAGGGCGCCGGCAGCATTGTGGCCTCCCTTGGCGTGGATTCCGGTTATGTGCCCTATACGGCGTACAGCGCGAAAAAAAGCCTGATCGAAAAAAATCCCCAGCTGATCCAGGCTTTCACAGACGCTCTGCAGCGGGGCATGGATTATGTACAGACCCATACGCCGGAGGAGATCGCCCAGGTGATCGCCCCTCAATTCGCGGAAACGGATTTTGAGGATCTGACCACGATCATTACCCGCTACTATGAGCAGGATACCTGGAAAGAAGATCTGATCTTTGAGGAGGATTCTTTCCTGCTTCTGGAAGAAATTCTGAAAGAAGCGGGCGAACTGCCAAAGGAAGTGCCTTACCAGGATCTGGTGGACACCTCCTTTGCAAAAACCGCCGCGGAAAAATAAAACCGTCTGACCAAAGCTACGCTCTTTCTTTTTTGCAGTTTGAACAAAATCCCACCTCCCGGTTTTTCCGGGCCGGATTTTGTTCAAACTGTACAGACTTAAAACAGTCGTGTTCCGGCAAAACAGACCTATTTCTGAATCATCTTCAGCAGCTTCAGATAGAGGTCCCTGTAAGGGGGATAGCGAAGAGGGATATCCAGCAGCAGGGATTTTTTCATGATGCTCTTTTGATGGGAAAAAGTCTCAAAGCTTTCTTTGCCGTGATACTGTCCCATGCCGCTGCTGCCCACGCCGCCAAAGGGCATATAGGAGGTAGCCAGATGTACCACCGTATCGTTGATACAGCCGCCGCCAAAGGACAGCCGTGACAGCACCTGATCCTGTCTCTTTTTGCTTCCCGTAAACAGATACAGGGCAAGGGGCTTTTCCCGCCTGCCCGCAAAGGCAATGGCCTCTTCCAGGTTTTCAAAGGTCAGCACCGGCATAATGGGGCCAAAGATTTCCTCCTGCATTATGGGACTGTCTTCTGTGATCCCGTCTATGATTGTGGGCGCGATCTGCCTTGTGTCCTGATTGATCTGGCCGCCTGTAACAAGATTGCCGTCTTTCATCAGTCCCTGCAGGCGAAGAAAATGCTTTTCGTTGATGATCTTGGGATACTCAGGGTTTTGTTCCGGATGTTCTCCGAACATGGCCCGAATCTGTTTTTTCATTTCCTCCAGGAGGGCGTCCCTTACGCTGCTGTGCACCAGAAGGTAATCCGGCGCCACGCAGGTTTGTCCCGCGTTCAGATATTTTCCCCAGACGATCCGCCTTGCCGCCAGTTTGATGTTGGCTGTCTCATCGACAATGCAGGGGCTTTTGCCGCCCAGTTCCAACGTAACCGGCGTCAGATGCTCTGATGCGGATTTCATGACCAGCTTTCCTACGGAAACGCCTCCTGTAAAAAAGATATAATCAAACCGCTGCTTCAGCAGCTCCTGATTTTCTTCCCGGCCTCCCTGCACCGCGGCCACATACTGACAGGGATAAAGCTCCTCGGTCATTTTCGCGATCACCGCGGAGGTAGCCGGCGAATAGGCGGAGGGCTTCAGCACCGCGCAGTTTCCCGCCGCCAGAGCGCCTACCAGGGGCGCCAGAGTCAGCATAAAGGGATAATTCCAGGGGGACATGATCAGTACAGTGCCGTAGGGCTCCGGATAGCGGAAACAATGGGAGGGGAACTGGGTGATGGGCGTGGGCACCCGTCTGGGCTTTGCCCATCTCTTCAGATGCCTGCAGGCAAAATTGATCTCCTCCAGCACAATGCCCATTTCCGTGGCGTAAGTCTCAAAGGGCGCCTTATTTAAATCTTCCCGCAGCGCCTGATAGATCTGCTGCTCATGTTCATGGATCCATCTCTGCATCTTCCGAAGCTGGGCAATGCGGAATTCCACGGGACGGGTCTTTCCGCTTTTAAAAAATGTTTTTTGTTCTTTCAGAATCTCATTTATCGTATCCATACAAACGCTCCTCATCCATGACCAGATTGTACAGTTCTTCAAATTCCCTGCGCCCGAAGATCACCGGAACCGGGTACAAAGGATTGGCCTCTCTGGCCGCCCGCAGGGCAAGAACCCGGATGTCTTTCTTCCGCATTCCCGGAATCTTTTCGGGAATCTGCATCCGCCGGTTCATATTGCGGATCTCCTGAATAAACGCCCCGGCCTTTTCCTGGTCAGACGCTTCCAAAGGACACAGCTCCACGGCGTCGGCCAGCTGAGCCAGCTTTTTGTATACGGCGGAACCGTAATACTCCAGCACATAGGGAAGGATCACCGCGTTGGCAAGGCCGTGAGGGGTTCCATAGGCGCCGCCCAGGGCATGGGCAAGAGCGTGGATGTTGCCCACATAGGCTCTTGTAAACGCCGCTCCCGCCAGATAAGAGGCGGTCTGCATATTTTCCCTCGCTTCCATGTCATTGCCGTCCTCATAGGCTCTGTAAAGGTTTTCAAACACCAGCTGCACCGCCCGGACGCTGTCCTTTTTTGTCTGCTTTGTATTGCTGTTGCCAATGTAAGCCTCCACCGCGTGGGTCAGGGCATCCATGCCTGTGGTGGCGGTAATGCTGGCGGGAAGCCCTCTGGTCAGATGGGGATCCAGCACCGCGTAATCCGGGATCAGCATAAAATCATTGATGGGATATTTATGCCGTGTCTTCTCATCGGTGATCACAGCCGCCAGAGTCGTCTCGCTTCCGGTGCCGGATGTGGTCGGAATGGCAAAAAGATCAGGGGTTTTCTTCCAGATCCTTAAAATTCCCTTCATCTTCCGGACGCTCATGTGAGGACGGGCCACTCTGGCGCCCACCACCTTGGCGCAGTCCATGGCGGATCCGCCGCCGATGACCACGATGGCCTTACAGTCGTTGTCCAGATATACACCCAGCGCCTCTTCAATATTGGCAATGGTCGGATTTGGCACTGTTTTGTCATACAGGGCATAAGAAATGCCCTTTTCCTCCAGCTGATCCAAAAGCTGTCTGTGTAGACCGATCTTCGCGATTCCCTGATCCGTCACCACCAGTACCTTTTCATAAGCCTTTTCCTGCAAAAGCTCCGCCAGCCGCTGCAGCCCGTTTTCTCCTTCGATGAGCTCCGGTTTCCGCCAGGGCATTGCGTACATGGCATACTTCATCACCGTCTGATAGACCCGGCAGCCCCATTTTCCAATTGTAATCATATGATTCTTCCTTCCACTGATAAATTTTTATGATCCGGGATTTTTTTCCAGTTTCAAAACCCGACCTTATTTATCCTATCAAAAGCTCACAAAAAAGTAAACCATATCTTGTATGGATCGCCGTCAGGTGATAAAATAAATTTGATAGGAGGTGTATGTATATGCACTTATTGATATTTATCTTGAAAAAAACCGATCTGCTGGAACATGTTCTGAAACATCTGGCAGAGAAAAACATTACAGGGGGCACGATCTTAGACGGCGTAGGCATGGCGGAAAAGCTTGTGGATATGGAGGATCTGCCCATGTTCGGCATTCTCCGGAAAGCCCTTGCCGGTGAAGAGCGGGAAAACTGCAAGGTCATGCTGTTTGTTACACAGGATGAAAAGATCTCTCAGCTGCGGGCGGCCATTCATGACGCCGTGGACTTAAAGCAGCCCAACACCGGGATCCTGTTCTCGATTCCTCTATCTTTCGTGGAAGGACTTGGTGAACAGACATGGAAATAGAGCTGAACGCGTTTATTTATCTGGCGCTTGCGCTGTTCTGCGGGCTTCTGGCCGGCAAGGTGGTCAAGCTTGTCAAGCTGCCCAATGTAACCGGCTATCTGATCATCGGTTTGCTGGCGGGGCCTTCCTGCCTGAATCTGTTTCCCAAAGATGTGATCAGTTCCTTTTCTCTGATCCCGGAGGCGGCTCTGGCTTTCATCGCCTTTTCCATTGGCGCTGAATTCCGGCTGGACTATCTGAAAAAGATCGGCAAAGCGCCTGTTATCATTGCCTTTTGCGAAGCCTTTGGAGGCGTGTTCTTTGTGCTGGGAGCGCTGCTTCTCATCGGCCAGGACTTTTCCTTTTCCCTGGTTTTAAGCTCCATTGCCGCGGCCACCGCTCCCGCAGCCACCTTAATGGTAGTCAAACAGTACCGGGCAAAGGGGCCCGTGACCAGTACCCTCTTGCCTGTGGTAGCCATTGACGACGCCGCCGCGCTGATTGCCTTTGGCCTGGCGGTAGCCATTGTCAACGCCATTTCACCGGGCGGGCACAGCTCTTTGCTTTCCACGCTGCTGTCTCCTCTCTGGGAAATTTTCGGTTCCCTGATCTTTGGCGGCTGCCTGGGCGTCCTGTTTACTTTGCTGACCAAATATTTTACAGGCCGCGGAAACCGGCTTGCCATTACATACGGACTGGTGTTTCTCTGCGTGGGCGTTTCCGACCTGGCAGGCTTTTCCTCACTTCTTGCCTGTATGGCAATGAGCGCCGTTTATATCAACACCTCCAACAAAAAAATCAGCGACGTGGTCTTTGAACAGACTGACCGGATGACCCCGCCGATCTTTATGCTGTTCTTCTTCCTCTCCGGCGCGGAGCTGGATATCAGCATTTTGCCATCGGTAGGCCTGATCGGCATCGTCTACATTCTTGTGCGGATCCTGGGCAAGATCATCGGAGCCGCCTGCGGTTCTTTCCTCTCCCACGCGGAGCCTCCGGTGCGAAAGTACCTTGGATTTACCCTGCTTCCCCAGGCCGGCGTCGCCATCGGTCTGGCCACCACGGCCCTGTCTGTTGTGCCCCAGTACGGCGCCCAGATCCGTACCATCATCCTTTGCGGAACGGTGATCTATGAGCTGATAGGACCGCTGGCCACAAAGCTGGCTCTGTCCAGGGCAGGCGAAATTACTTCCGCGAAATAACACAAACAATTCACATGATTTTTCAGCCGGATTGTAGTATACTAAATATGGAATCTCTCAGAAAGTGGTGAACCACTATGGTATTGAAACATAACATGACTCAGAAAGACGACGTGGACGGATGGACTTCCACAATGTTTTTATACAATTCCGCCCTGAAAAAGATCAAAGTCAAGATCGAGATCCTTCAGGAGGAATTCCGCCAGCTGTACAGCTACAACCCCATCGAGCATGTGTCGTCCCGGATCAAAACTCCTGAAAGCATTGTAAAAAAGCTGCACCGCCACGGCAAGGAAGTTTCCGTTGAGGAAATGGTCAATTCCCTGAACGATATTGCCGGTATCCGCATCATCTGCTCTTTTACGCCGGATATTTATCAGATCGCGGAAATGCTTGCCAATCAGGACGACATTACGGTACTTTCCGTAAAAGATTACATAGAGCATCCCAAGGAAAACGGCTACCGCAGCTACCACATGATCGTGACCATACCCATTTATGTGGCCACCGGCACGGTGCAGACCAAGGTAGAAGTCCAGATCCGCACCATAGCCATGGATTTCTGGGCCAGCCTGGAACACAAGATCCATTACAAATTTGAGGGCAACGCGCCGGCTCATATGTACTCCGAGTTGAAAAACTGCGCGGAGATCGCCGCCAAGCTGGATGAGAAAATGCTTGCCTTAAACAACACCATCATTGAAGAATCCGCCAAGATACAGCCCTCTGATCCCTCTCCGGAGCTGGAGCAGGATATCGAGCGGCTGGCCATCTGACCGGGTTCTGTCCCATGACCGCCAGAGGGGTTACATTCTCGTCCATGGTCACAAAAGACCCTTGACATCCCCACGTCCCGGTAATATAATGGCCTTATCAATAGTGCAAGATTAAATCTTGCAAAAATGATTGGAGGCCATGCCATGAGTATCTATGATTTTAAAGTCAGGGCACAGGACGGGCGTGAAGTGCCGCTGTCAGATTACAGAGGAAAGGTTCTTCTCATTGTCAACACGGCGACCGGATGCGGATTTACTCCGCAGTATGACGGGCTCCAGGACCTGTACGAGCTTCATCAGAAAGACGGGCTGGAAATCCTGGACTTTCCCTGCAATCAATTCGGGGAACAGGCTCCGGGCAGCGACGGGGAAATTCACAGCTTCTGCACCGGACGGTACGGCATCACATTTCCCCAGTTTGCCAAAATTGACGTCAATGGGGAAAATGCCATCCCGCTTTACAAGTATCTTACAGAAAACACTTCATTTTCCGGTTTTTCCGGCCCCATGGGGCTGGTGCTGAAGGGCGTCGTCAAAAAAATGGACCGGGAATACAAAAACAACGGAAACATCAAGTGGAACTTCACAAAATTTCTGATCGACCGCAGCGGCGAGATTGCCGCCCGTTTTGAGCCGACCGATTCACTTGACAAAGTAAAAGCAAAGATTGAGGAGGTGCTGTAATGTTTCATTACGACTACAAGACAGAAAATACCTGTTCCCAGCTGATCAGTCTGGATCTGGATGGAGACGTGGTGCACAACGTCAGCTTCACAGGAGGCTGCAACGGAAATCTGAAAGCCATCCCTCTGCTGATCGAGGGCTGGACAGTGGAACAGGTTGCCGGAAAACTTTCCGGCGTTCTTTGCGGACGCAGACCGACTTCCTGCGCGGATCAGCTGGCAAGGGCGGTCAGGGCGGCATACAAGGCCCAGCAGCAGGCATCTTAAAATTTATATTTGGAGGCGAAAAAATGAGCAAAAGTCCAAAGATTCCTTACACCCAGGCAGATCTGAACTGGCAGGATCAGAATTCCCGCAGCTCCATAGAATGGAAAAAATGGATTGCTTCTCTCGGAATGTGAGGTGTGGCTGACATGAATATCGCAGTACGGTATTATTCAAGAGGCGGCAATACGAAAAAGATCGCGGAGGCCATCGCGAAAGCCGTGGGCGTGGAAGCAAAAACCGTATCCCAGCCGCTGACCGAAGATGTGGACATCCTGTTTCTGGGCAGCGCGCCTTACGCCTTTGACGTAGACGACGAAGTGAAGAAATTTATAGGCAGCATCAGCGTGCCCGTTGGCCGGGTGGTTAATTTCAGCACGTCTGCCGCCGTCAAATCCACCCGCAAATATGTGGAAAAGCTGCTTGCGGAAAAGCACATCCCTGTTGCAAAAGAAGAGTTTGCCTGCCGGGGCGCTTTCGCAATGCTTCACAGGGGCAGACCCAATGAAAGCGACCAAAAAGCCGCCGCTGACTTTGCCAGGAAAATCATATCGTAAGGAGACACAGAAGTCATGGCAGATCAATTTGACCCACTAAAGCTTGAAAATCAACTATGTTTTCCTCTCTATGCCTGCGCTAAGGAGATTGTGAAAGCGTATAAGCCTTATCTGGATGAGCTTGACCTTACCTATACGCAGTATATTACCATGATGGTAATGTGGGAGCATAAGGAATTGCGGGTGAAAGAAGTGGGCAACTACCTGTATCTGGATTCCAGCACGCTGACGCCGCTTCTCAAGCGGCTGGAGGAAAAAGGATATGTGGCGCGCACACGCTCAAAGACGGATGAACGGGATCTGATCGTTTCCATAACCGACGACGGCGAGGCTTTGCGCGAAAGGGCGCTGACCGTGCCTCAGCGTCTGGCTGCCTGTGTGGATATGGAACCGGCAAAGGCGCAGCTTCTCTATGGCATTTTGTATGAACTGCTTGAAAAGCTTGGTGAAAACAACAGCCGGTAAGTTTGACGGATATTTCGTCTGAAAGCGGCAGATTCCTGTTCTGCCGCTTTCAGAGTTTTCAGATATCTTTTCCTGTTTGATCAGACAGGCTCTTCCGCCTTAAAATGATCGATGAGTTTTACTACCCGTCTCAGCACGTCGATGGCGTCGGGAACGTCTACCTCGCCGCTTTTATTCACATCCATGACGCACTCCTGATAAGAGTCGCTTACCGTCACCAACTTCACAACTGTCTTTAAAATAAAAATGGCATCCTCAACATCTACCTTTTTGTCTCCGTTTGCGTCTCCAAACAGCAGATCTGTATCCAGAAACGCGTATCTGATCTGATTTTCCGCCGCATACTTCCAGGCGGCTGAACCGGCATAGCAGCAAATGACCAGATTCTCACAGCCCTTAAAAGCGTCTCCCTCAATTTCCCTTACGCTCATGGGGATCGTCACTTTCTCCAGGGAGGCGCAATTGAGAAACGCGTTCTGTTGAATCTTTTTCACCGAGTCAGGTATCTGAACCTCACTGACTGACGCATTTTCAAAAGCGCCGGCTCCGATTTCTGTCACAGGCATATCACCGATCGTGGATGGGATAGCCACCTTTTCATCCGTACCGGTGTATTTTTCTACTACTGCCCCATTGTCCGTGCTCTTTACTTCAAACATTTCCTCCGGAAGGGGTTTTCCATCGTAATCCAATATCAGGGTGACTTTCATGATCACCGGCTCTTCTTCTATGATAAGCCCGGTATCGTATCTGTACTCCAGGCAGTCCGGCACAGACCCTGTAAAGGTGATCAGACCATCCTCGGAAACGACCATTCCCTCCGGTTTGGGAGCGTCCGGATTTAAAGTTACCTTGTCAAGACGATCTTTCCCCACCAGTTTTGCCAGATCCAGCTGAAAGCCGTCGGAGGTTTTGGAGAGCTGTGTTTCTATGGTCTGAACTCCAATATCCCGAGAATATATATTTGGATTACCGGACAAATCCAGCACAGTCAGCCGATTGTAACCACAATCCAAATACTCCAGCTCTAAATTTTTACTTACATCCAGACTGGTTAGCTGATTATTACTGCAATCTAACCTCTCCAATGCAACGTTTTCACTTACGTCTAGACTGGTCAGCTGATTATTCACAAAATACAGGAACATTAATGCAGGATTTTCGCTTACGTCCAGACTGGTCAACTGATTATTACCGCAATACAAATAACTCAATGACGCATTCCCGCTTACATCCAGGCTGGCCAGCTGATTATTCCCGCAGTTCAACTCCGTCAACGCAGGATTTTTACTTGCATTCAGACTGATGAGCTGATTATTCTTACAATACAAGTACACTAATGCAGACTTTCCACTTACATCCAGGCTACTCAGCTGATTATCATCACAATCTAAATGACTCAACACAGGATTTTTGCTCACGTCCAGGCTGGTAAGTTGATTACCACTACAATACAACCAACTCAAAGCTGAATTCCCACTTACATCCAGGCTACTCAGCTGATTATCATCACAATCTAAATTCTCCAACGACGCATTCCCGCTAACATCCAGACTGCTCAGCTCATTACCAATACAAGATAAAGTTGTCAACTCAGAATTCACGCCTACATTCAGGCTACTCAGCTGATTGGCATTACAACTCAAATAATTCAACTCGGGATTTCCACTCACATCCAGACTGCTCAGCTCATTAAAACGGCAATCCAAATACTCCAATGCAACGTTTTCACTTACGTCCAGACTGGTCAGCTCATTAAAGTCACAAAACAACCGCAACAAACCTGTAAAATATTCTACGCCGGTCAGATCCGCAATATCCATGGAATCCACATCGATTTCTATTACACTCATTCTTTCCTCTTGGCTCAGCACACCATCTCCATTTATATCAAAGTTATCTCTGACATAAGAGCGGAAATTTTCATCAGGAAATGTAGTATCATTGATCGCCACTTCGAACGCAGGTGTATCTGTAGGTTCCGATTCCTGTCCGCTCTCCAGCATTAAGGTAACCCTCATTTCAAAGGCATCATGTCCAGTATCATATATATAGGAAACGCTCTCTGGCACCGTTCCTGTAAAGGTCAGTATATTGTCTGACAAAGTCATACCTTCCACAGGGTTAACTGTCACCTTGTCCATATGCTCACTACCCACCAGACTAGCCAAATCCAGCTGCCAACTGGAAGCGGATTGAGTAAGCTTTGCTTTTATGGTCTGATCCGCGGAGAAGAATTCATCAAAGATTTTTGAATTATTTGTCAAATCCAGACTGGTCAGTTGATTACCAGCACAACTAAAATAATTCAACTCGGGATTCCCGCTTACATCCAGGCTACTCAGCTGATTACCCGAACAAGACAACAGATACAACGCCGGGTTTCCACTTACATCCAGGCTGCTTAGCTGATTGTCATAACAACTTAAATAATCCAACGCTGGATTCTCGCTTACATCCAGACTACTCAGCTGATTATCGTAACAAGACAACCGCATCAATACCGGATTATTGCTTATATCCAGGCTACTCAACTGATTGTCATCACAATCCAACCAGATCAACGCTGGCTTTCCGCTTACATCCAGGCTACTCAGCTGATTGCCATTACAACTCAAATAATTCAACTCGGGATTCCCACTTACATCCAGATTACTTAGCTGATTGTCATCACAACACAACCAGGTCAACGCTGAATTCCCGCTTACATCCAGGCTACTCAACTGATTATTAGTACAACCCAACTCCTCCAACGCTGGCTTTCCGCTTACATCCAGGCTACTCAGCTGATTGCCATCACAACTCAAATAATTCAACTCGGGATTCCCACTTACTTCCAGATTGCTCAGCTGATTACCCGAACAAGACAACCGCACCAATGCCGGATTATTGCTTAAATCCAGGCTACTCAGCTGATTGTCATCACAATACAACCAGGTCAACGCTGGGTTTCCACTTACATCCAGGCTGCTTAGCTGATTGCCATCACAACTCAAATAATTCAACTCGGGATTCCCACTTACATCCAGGCTGCTTAGCTCAGTATAAGAACAATCCAGCCTCTCCAACGCTTCAAAATATTCCACGCCGGTCAGATCCGCAATATCCATGGCCGACACATCGATTTCTGTTGCGATTGACCGCTCCACCTCGCTTAGGGTTCCGTCCTTGTCTGCGTCAAATTGCCTTACATAAGAGCGGAAATTTTCATCCGGAAACGCGTTTTCGTCTATGACAATATCTGCTGCCCCGCTCTCCCGTGCGCGGCCCTCGCCGGTCTCTGCTCTCGCTTCTGTTGGACACCCGCAGAATACAGCCTGGAAGATCAACAAAAGAGTCAATCCCATTGCTGTTACTTTTCTTTTCATTCCTGTAATTCCCCTTTCTGATCGTTTTTTTCATTATATCATATTCAATATCTATTTCAATGTTTTTTTTCATGTGTGTTTTAATATCTATATTTCCAGTCAAATTTCATATATTATTGTAACAAAGGAAGTGAACTGCCATGAAATTTATTCCCAAAAGCGGAGAAAAAGAAATCATCTCTTTTCGTTTGCCAAAAGATCTGCTGACACAGATCGATCAGCTTGCTTCAAAAAACAGCCTGAGCAGAAACGAATTTATGATACAATGTCTGGAATACGCCATTGACAACATTGCTGAAAAATGAGCACCAAAAAAGACTGTTGCAAGCCATAAAGCTGCACAGTCTTTTCTTTGTTCCGATTTGCGGTCTGACACCCTTATTTCATAAAAGCAGCCAGCTCCATCTGCTGTCTTTTGATCTCCTCCGCGATCTTTTTTGCCAACTGCTTTGAACCCTCTACGCTAAAGTGGGTTTCATCCTGTTTTCCCTCATTGTCCACGCCGTGAAGCTCCTTTACCTCCTGGGCGCCAATCTCCTCATACCACTCTTCGGTCATTTGATAGAGATCGATATAATACAGCTGAATGCCCTGCTCCTGATACTCCGCGATCAGCCGTTCAATGGCCTCCACATAGGGAACCTGGGTCTGCTCCGTCAGGTTTCCATCCTCATCGTAAGTGGCGCGCACCACCGGAGACATGAGCACCGGTTCCGCCCCTGCTTTCAGTGCCGGTTCAATATAATTCTCTTTCAGATAGCCTGTAAAGGAATTTTCCGCATCTGTTGCAGCCTGAGGATCCGTATACAGGTTGGACATATCCGCCTTTTCATCGTTAAGGCCAAAGGCGATCATCAGATAATCTCCATAGGCAAGATTTTTGATAATGTCCCGGTAATTTTTTTCTTTCAGGTAGCTTTTGGAGCTGCGTCCGGAACGGGCTTCATTATGTACTTCCCCGCCCTGCATATAATCTGCCAGATATTCGCCCCATCCGGAAATGGGCACTTCGTATTCATTGTCGTCATGAGCGGAAGCAATGGAGTCCCCGGCGATCCATACCACGCCGCTTGCCTGAAAAGGCTCTGCCGTAAAATAAGGCGCGTAGCGCGTTTCCTTTTCCACAGGCTCTGCCGTCTCTGTCCGGACATCTGATTTTTCCTCTTTCTTTTCCTGGCCGCCGCAGCCTGCCAGCAGCGCGGCCGCAAGCAGCACCGCCGCTAAAAAAATGTGTTTTTTCATTTTCTTTCTCCCATAACGCTTTTACCTGACAGCTGTTTAAATCAGCGTATTTACAAAATCTTTTGAAGGATTGGGAATCACCGCTCGGTCCAGAAGCGTGCCGTTTTCACCAATCTTTCTCGCAGCCGATTCTATGGCTTCCGTCACTGCCGCCACTGTACCGGTCAAAAGCAGATAAGACTTGCCGCACATGCCTCTTGCCACCCGGATCTCAAACAACTCTACCTGAGCTGTCTTTGCCGCGTGATCCGCTGCTACGATAATGGAAGCGGCGGTAAAGCTCTCCAAAACGCCAAGGGCCTGGATCCCGTCAATTTCCGCGGTACAGGTCAGGGCCTTGAAGATGGAGGGATGGGGATTTCCCAGCACAAACACGTCGATCAGCTGCTCTCCATACTGCTTTTCCGCGGCGTCGCAGGAGGCCCTTACGGCGCTGAGATCGCCGGTAAACAGTACGATGAATTTACCCGGGCAGACTGTCTGCGCCTGAATGATACTCACATCCGCTGTCTTTACGATCAGATCCGCCGCCTGGATCCCTGTGGAAACCGTTTTATATTCAACCATTCCTATTGCTTTCATACTTTTCCTCCATATTCCGGGTCGATCAGCTGCAGATGGTAATGGCCTGATCGGTCACTTCCGTTACGTTACCGGAAATACTCGCATGTAAACAAACCCCAAGGCTGTCCTTTGGAGGACGCCCGATAATCTGTCCCCGGCTGACGGTATCTCCCTGAGCCACGCAGGGCAGGCAGGGCGCGCCGATGGACTGCCGCAGCGGCAGCGTTACCTGACGGGCGTCTGTCTCCTGCCGCAAAGGCGCATCCACATCAAAGGGATGCAGACCCAGGCGGTGCACCAGACGGTGCTCCGGTACTTTCCGCTCATCCCGCAGAGGATCTACCGGCTTCATGGCCCGTTCCGGAGGCTTTACGCCCGCTGCCCGCAAACCGTCCTTATAGGTATCCAGCAGTCTTCTGGGAGACAGATCCTGATGGCAGGAATACATCTCGCACAATCCGCAGGAAACGCAGAAAAATGAATTCAGATAGGTGTCCACCTGATCTGTCAGCCCGTTTGCCAGCGCCCGCATAAACTCATGAGGACGGATGGCTGAGCCAAGAAGATTTCTTGGACAGAGGGAAGTACACATGGAACACTGGGAGCAAACGCTCATGGCATTTCGCACATCATGTTTTACAGAACGTTTCCGCTTGGTAATGGGAGGCACGTCAGGGGGCAGCACCAGGATGGCCTTTGTGGTCTTTGTGACCAAATCCGCTCCGGTGCAGATCCGCCCGGTCATGGGCCCGCCCATGATCATCTCGTAATCCTTAGTGGTGACGCCTCCCGCCAGCTCCAGCAGATGATCCACCGTAACGCCTACGGGAACCTCCAGGGTCGCCGGATGATTCACAAGACCTGCCACGGTCACAAATTTGGTGACTACGTTGGTCTGGCGATGAATCTTCCGGTATATGTTCAGCACAGTCTCTACATTGACTACCACGCAGCCTACCACAATGGGGATCTTTCCCTGAGGAACTACCCTGCCGGTGGTTTCATAGATCAGCACAACCTCGTCCCCCGCGGGATATACATCCTGCAGTACATGCAGCCGCAGGGACGGATAATCGGAGATGCCGGCCTTTACCGCTTCCAGAGCTGCCCGGTAAGACTGCTTAATCGCAAGAATTCCTTCCTTTGCACCCATACACTCTACAAGCATCTGCATGCCGGAAAGAATTTCTTTTGTGTACTGTACTGCCAGCTGTCTGTCTACTTTTGTCAGTGGTTCACATTCCGCACAGTTCAATATGACTGTCTCCGCCTGATCGGAAAGCTTGGCGTAAGTGGGAAATCCGGCGCCGCCCGCGCCCACCACGCCTGCTTCCTGCAGAGCGTTTTTCAACTCGTCTAGTTTCATTTTGCCTCTCATTCTGCCGCTTTTGCGGCCCTGTCATACCCACGCGGGGTTCCGGCTTTTTCGTCTGTCAGGAAGACGGCTCCACAATGACGATCTTCTGGGGATCATCTACGATTCCTACCACGCAGGCGTCTACCGGACAGTTCTGGGATCCGCAGGCAACTCTCGCGGCGCTGCCGGTAGAGACAAGCACGATCTCGTTAATGCCTGCTCCCACCTCGTCCACAGCTACGATCCGTTCTCCCGCAAACTGCGTCATTTTCTCCATGGGATCTACAATGAGAAACTTGCTTCCCACCAGATTGGTGTTTTTCCGGGTACAGATCACCGTACCCACTACTTTGCCGATAATCATATCCTGTTCACTCCACTCACTGCTTATTTGATCAGAATGCCCATTTCCTTTCCCACGCCAAGGCCGTTTGCCTCGTCGGTATCAATGTGCATCTCCAGAGTAAAGGTCTTGTCTACGCGGATCTGTACCTCCTCGAAAATGCCGCCTCTGCCGTTGGCAAACCGCACTTTCACCACGTCGCCGTCTTTGACACCAAACTTCTGAGCGTCTGCCGGGGACATGTGGATATGCCGCTTGGCAATGATACAGCCCTCTTCCAGATACAGCACGCCGGCAGGTCCTACCAGCGCAATGGGCGCGCTTCCGGCAATATTGCCCGACTCCCGCACCGGCGGATTCAGCCCAAGACGGATGGCATCCGTTCTGGACACTTCCACCTGGGACGCTTTTCGTTCCGGTCCCAAAATCCGCACATTTTCAATGGCGCGCAGCTTTGTGCCTACCAAAGTCACGCACTCCTCCGCGGCATACTGGCCGCCCATCAGCTCTTTCTTTTTATTCAGCTGATATCCTTTTCCAAACAATTTATCAATATGTTCCCTTGTAAGATGCACATGTCTCGCGGACACGCCAATGGGAATCTTATTCTCTGATTCATAGCCGCCCAATCCGTTCAGCCGCTGGATCACCTGTTTTGTGATCTGTTCTACTAACTGTTGTTCCTGCATGTTGGCTCCTCACATTCTGCCGCCTTGCGGCACGCCTCCGACAAAACATCCGGGCCGTTACAGTCCGGCCGGATCTCTGTCCTTTTTCTGCAGCAAGAGATCCTTCATCTTTAGCACAGGCGCCGCCCATGCCAAGATGAAGTCTCTGTTTTGCCTGCATGTTCTGTTCCTGATTACTTCAGTTCGGGAAGAATCTTCTCAACATCCGTATGAGGTCTGGGGATCACATGAACCGCGATCACTTCGCCCAGCTTTGCAGCGGTAGCCGCGCCGGCCTCTACTGCCGCTTTTACAGCGCCTACATCACCGCGCACCATTACGCTTACCAGACCGGAACCGATCTTTTCCGTGCCTACCAGCACAACATTGGCTGCTTTGCACATTGCGTCAGCTGCTTCGATTGACGCTACAAGACCTCTTGTCTCAACCATTCCTAATGCTTGAAGTTCCATACTATATCCTCCTTATTTTGATTGTTTATGTGAATGTTTATTGCTAACTGATCTGTGGCCTCTGACCTTACACTTTTCTGCCCCATCCGCAGAGCAAAAGTGCCGCGACGGTCAGTAGGTCAATTCCTGGAATTTGGAATTTTTCGCCGCACTTTTCGCGATCAGCTTCATGGTCTCCTCATGGGGATTGGCGATCACTGCCGACGCTACAATATTGCCTTTGGCTTTTTTCCTTGCAGCCTCTACAGATTCGGACACCGCCGCGACCTGGCCCTGAACCACAATGGTCACCAGCCGGCCGCCCAGCTTTTTCTCCCAGGTAAGAAACCGGATGTCTGCTGTCTTCAGCATAATATCCAAAGCTTCAATCGCATCTGCCAGATTGGGTAATTCAATCAATCCAATGGCTTTCATCGTTTTCTCCATAGGCGGGCAATGCCTGCCTGCTTTCTATTTGATCCTATGATTTACTGAATGCCGGGCAAGATCTTTTCCACATCGGCATGGGGTCTGGGGATCACATGAACCGCAACCAGCTCTCCAAGCCTTCCGGCCGCTACCGAACCTGCTTCCGTTGCCGCCTGTACGGCGCCTACGTCGCCCCGTACCATCACGGTTACCAGACCGGATCCGATCTTTTCCGTGCCCACAAGCCTGACGTCCGCAGATTTTACCATGGCATCTGCCGCTTCAATGGATGCAACAAGACCTCTTGTCTCTACCATTCCTAATGCTTCCTGTGTCATTGTCATTATCCTCCTTCATCAAACTGGGTGCTGCTTATGATAGTTAGTATAAGCTAAATCGCACTGATTTTCAACAACTTCTCCGTATCCTCCGTGGGATTTGGAATGATATATCTGGAAACCACGCCCGTCAGTTCCCGGGCTGCTTTTTCCGCGGCATTCATGGCCGCCTCCACGTCTGCCACGCTGCCCCGCATCTTCACGATCATGATCAGGGGAACCGGCAGTGTTTCCGCATTGGCCGGTTTGTTTTTATCCAGCGCGTCGATTGTAACGTTTGCGGCCTTACAGGCTGCGTCCGCTGCCACAAAAGCCGCGCAGCAACCGTATACCTCCAGCAGACCTACCGCGTCCATGTACCGTCACCTCTTTTCATCGGGGACCTGCTTTGTCAAGACGCCACAATGGCGATCTTCAGTCCCTCCATCTTCAGGTTGGTCTCCAGAGCCTCGTTGATCTTCTCCAGCGGGAACCGGTGGGTGATCAGCTTGCTCATGGGAAGGCCGATGTCCTTTGCGCTCTTTAAGAAATCAAAGGTGGTGGCATAATCTCTCAGGGTGTACACCCAGGAGCCTACCGTAGTGATCTCCTTGGAGCAGATATCAAAATGAGGATTGATGGTGGCGTCTCCTCCGTTGATGAAGAAACCAAGTTCACAAAGGCCGCCGCCGTTTCTGATGAATTTGTAAATGTTGGAATGAGCCACGGGAGAGCCTGTACACTGGAAAGCGAAATCGGCAAGATATCCGCCGAAAGCGTCCTTTACCGCGCCTGCCAGCGCCTCGATGCCCTGATGGTTTTTGAAGTTCACGGTTGCCCCTGCGCCCATTTCCCGGGCAAAGGAAAGCCGTTTTTCCTCACCGTCCACCGCGACAATATTCTGAATGCCCATAGTCTTTAAGATGGCAATGCAGATCAGGCCGATGGGGCCGCAGCCCTGTACTGCCACTCTGCTGTTGAACCGGAGAATTCCAGTGGTCTTTGCCCGCTCTACCGCATGGATCAGCACGGCGCAGGGCTCAATCAGGATCCGGGAATCCAGATCCAGATCGCTGACGTTGAAAACAGTGGATCCGCCTCTTATCAGAATATAATCGGAAAACCATCCGTTCAGGTGAATGTCGTCGTCGGGAAGCAGTCCGTATACATCGGCGCCTCCTACATTTTGTTTGTTCAGGTCGAACATGGTAATGTCAGGATTGTCCTTGAAGATCATGCAGGTAACTACCTTGTCTCCGATCTTCAGCGGTTTGCCCGCGGAATCCTGCTTCACGTTCTTTCCCATTTTTACAATCTCGCCGGTGCCCTCATGTCCCAGCACCACGGGAATCAGATCAAAGGGATCTCTTTTGAATTCGTGAGCGTCCGTACCGCAGACGCCGCAGCCTTCCACTTTCACCAGGATATCATCGTCTCCCAGTTCAGGAATGGCATATTCCTGAATGTCAAAATGTCCTTTTTCTGTCAGCATGGCAACTCTGGATGTGGCGGGAATGCTTCCGGAAGCGGCGCCGTAAACCGGGCCTGCCCCGTTGGTGTCCCGCATCTGTGCCAGCACCTGCTGCACAATGCTCTCAATTTGATTGACTTCCATATGTAATCTCCTTACCTGTCAAATTTAAACAACGGTCATCGGATGCAAAGCGCATCGCACATCACGCATCTTCTGCTCTTCGTAAAGGTTCTGGCAGAGGTCAGTCCCTCGCCGGTACGGCTGCAGATGGTGAAAGTGGGGAATCCCTCTCCGCCAAAGCCCAGAGCCGCGTAGGAAGGGCCGTTCTTAACAAATATCGCCGTATCCAGCGTCTTGCCGTATCTGGTCAGATTGTTTACGTTGGTGGAGTGCATATGCGCGGAATGGCGGTTGCCATGTTCCAGCCAGAGAGCCGTCTCGATCCCCTCGTCCACATCTTTTACACGGACAATGCCGAGAATGGGCATCATCAGCTCTTCGGAGATCATGGGCTGCTCCTTTTCTCCCTCAAAGATGATACAGCGGATCTCGTTGCCCACGGTAACGCCGATCTTCTCCAGAAGTACTTTGGCGCTGCGTCCCACGCAGTCCCGGTTCAGAATCCTTTTGCCGTTCTTTACGTTAAACACCGTATCCGTCAGCTTTTCTACTTCTTCCTTGCTGGCGTAATAGCAACCGGTCTGTTTCATATAGAAAATCAGCTCGTCGGCGATGGAATTTACCGCCACCACTTCTTTTTCGGCAATGCAGGGAAGATTGTTGTCAAAAGTACATCCGTTTATAATATCTTCCGCGGCCTTGGGAATATTGGCCGTCTCATCTACCAGTACGGGGGGATTGCCTGCTCCCGCGCCCAGCGCCCTCTTTCCGGAGGAAAGCACCTTGGTCACTACGCCCGGACCGCCTGTGGCCACAAGAAGATTGATGTCCTTATGGGTAAAGATCGTCTGGCTTACTTCCATGGTGGGATTTGCCACCGCCACTGCCAGATTCTCCGGCCCTCCTGCCTCCACGCTGGCCTGATTGATCATGTCTATGGCCAGATTGGACACGTTCTTCGCAGC
>CANQUC010000037.1 GCA_947626945.1 uncultured Lachnospiraceae bacterium
ATGCGGAACAGAAGCTGCTGCCGCCGGCCAACTCTTTGAAAACAGGTTGTATTTTCCAAAGGAGCGGTGTATAATACACTTGCTTAAGGTTGAAATCAACGCAAAGGAGAGAATATGGAACAGACATCCAGAAGAAAGAAAAGAAAAAACCGGATCCTGCCATTTGTGATATTTGCCGCTTTTATTTTGATCCTGAGCCTTTGTCTCGGAGTGGCATTCAGATATAAACCCACAAACGAACGGTACAACGCCAAACAGTATTATGGGATCACCGACCCCGATCAGGTGGCCCTGATCGTAAACGGGCAGCGGCTGGAGGAGCATGGGCTGCTTTCGGAGGGCAGCGTTTATCTCACATACAGCCAGGTAACCGATTATATCAGCAGCCGGTTTTACTGGGAAGCATCAACAGGACAGATGCTCTATACGCTTCCCGCGGAAATCGCTTCCCACGGAGAGGGAGACGGGATTCTGATCAAAGACGGACAGGTTTATATTTCCCTGGATCTGGTGCGGCAGTATACCGGTATCAGCTCCGCGGTCTATGACAGCCCCGCCCGGGCGGTGATCGAATCCGCGCCCCGCACCTGGGAGACGGCCAAAGTCAGCGGCACTCAGGCGGTCAGATACAGAGGCGGCGTCAAAAGCCCCATTTTAACCGACGTGGAGGATGGAGCCACTTTGATCCTGTTGGAGGACGGAGACAAATGGAGCAAGGTTCAGACTGAAAACGGATATATCGGATACATTCAGAAAAAATATCTGAAAGACCGGGAGCAGGCTTCCAACGGCGTAGCGCCGCAAAATGAGGGCTATACCGGGATCTCCAGAGAAAAGCCCGTCAATCTTGTATGGCATCAGGTGACCAACCAGGGACAGAACGACGGTCTGGCGGAGCTGCTTGCGCAGACCCGGGGTCTTAATGTGATCTGCCCGACCTGGTTTTATCTGGAGGACGAGAACGGAAATATCCATTCCCTGGCAAGCAGTGATTATGTGGCTTATGCCCATCAGGCAGGCCTGGAGGTCTGGGGGCTGGTAGACAACTTTACCCAGCAGGTGAACACCCAGGCGGTTCTGGAAAATCCCGATTCCCGCCGTCAGCTGATTGAAAACCTGGTCAGCTGCGGAGCGGAGTACGGCCTGGACGGCATCAATATTGATTTTGAGGAGCTGAATAAAGAAGCGGGACCGGCCTTTGTCCAGTTTATCAGAGAGCTGTCTCTCAGATGTCACGGCGCCGGACTGGTATTGTCTGTGGACAACCATGTCCCCTACGAGTTCAACAGCTTTTATGACCGGGCTGAACAGGGGGTATTTGCCGACTATGTGATCCTGATGAGCTATGACGAGCACCTGAATGAATCCACCGGCGCCGGGAGCGTTGCGTCCATAGAGTATGTTTCCTCGGCCATTGACCGGATGCTGCAGGAGGTGCCGAAAGAAAAACTGATCAACGCGCTGCCGCTGTACACCCGTATCTGGAAAGAGATCCCCAAGACAGACGCTCAGATCGAAGCGGAAAGCTCAAATAATTCCGGGGAGGATTATCAGCCGTTTACCCTGGGCTGGGATACAGTGGGCATGGCAAGCGCCATGGAGACCATTCAGCAGCGGGGCGTCAGTCCCGTGTGGGATGATGAGCTGAAACAGTATTACGCGGAATATACCCTGGAGGACGGCACGGTCTGCAAGGTGTGGCTTGAAGAGGAAACTTCCATTGAGGAAAAGCTGAAAGTCATGCAGGAAAAACAGGTGGCGGGAGTCGCCTCCTGGAAGCTGGGACTGGAAAACAGCGGCGTATGGGAAGTAATCGCCCGCTATTACAACGGACAGTAACAAAGGAGGAAGTTATGGAAAAGTTGATTTTTACATCGGAATCGGTAACGGAAGGGCATCCCGACAAGGTCTGCGATCAGATCTCCGACCGGGTGCTGGACGCGCTGCTGGAGCAGGATCCCATGAGCCGCGTGGCCTGCGAGACCTGTACCAAAACCGGGTTTGTGCTTTTGATGGGGGAAGTGACCACAAAGGCAAAGGTGGATTATGAAAAAATTGTGCGCGACACGGTTCGGGATATCGGATATGACAATGACGCGGTGGGCTTTAACGCCGATAAGATTCAGGTAATGATCCGGCTGGAGGAGCAGTCCCCGGATATTGCCCGGGGCGTCAATCAGGCCCTGGAGGCAAGAGAAAAGGATATGACCGATGCGCAGCTGGAGGCCATCGGAGCCGGAGACCAGGGCATGATGTTTGGCTTCGCCACTGACGAGACCGAGGAGTATATGCCCTATCCCATTTATCTGGCCCAGAAACTGGCAAAGAGGCTGGCCCAGGTGCGAAAGGAAGGCATTCTGCCGTACCTGCGCCCCGACGGAAAGACTCAGGTCAGCGTGGAATACGATCAGGAGGGCAGGCCGGTGCATCTTGCGGCGGTGGTGCTTTCCACTCAGCACAGCGAAAATGTTTCCCAATCCAGGATCCATGCGGACATTCAGGAGCATGTATTTGCCCCTGTGCTCCCCAAAGAACTGATAGACAGCCAGACAAAATATTTCATCAATCCTACAGGCCGGTTTGTGATCGGAGGCCCCGCAGGCGACAGCGGGCTTACGGGCCGGAAGATCATTGTGGACACCTACGGCGGGTATGCCCGTCACGGCGGCGGCGCTTTTTCCGGCAAAGACTGCACCAAGGTAGACCGATCTGCCGCCTACGCGGCCAGATATGTGGCAAAAAACATTGTGGCGGCAGGGCTGGCAAAGTCATGTGAGATCCAGCTTGCCTACGCCATCGGCGTGGCGCAGCCCATGTCCGTTCGGGTAGATACCTTTGGCACGGGCAGGATTTCCGATGAAAAGATGGCGCAGCTTGTGCGCGACAACTTTGACCTCCGTCCGGCAGGCATCATCAGGATGTTTGATCTTCGCAGGCCGATCTACGGCCAGACGGCAGCCTACGGGCACTTTGGCAGAAATGACCTGGATCTGCCCTGGGAGAAGCTGGACAAGGTGGAACTGTTAAGAAGTCTTATCTGAAAAAGCAAAGAAAGAGGCATCCTATATGGCAATCAGAATACTGACAGACTCCGCGGCGGATTTTACCCCGGCGGAAATAGAAAGAAATCATATCCAATGCGTGCCCATGACCGTTACGTTTGGGGCAGACTCCTATCAGGACGGCGTAGACCTTACCCGGGAGGCTTTTTATGAACGGCTGCAGAAAGGAGAATATCCCTCCACTTCCCAGCCTGCTCCGGCGGCGTTTCTGGAACATTTTCAGGAGGCCCGGGACGCGGGCGACGATCTGATTGCCGTTCTGATCTCCGGCGAGCTCAGCGGCACGGTGCAGAGCGCCCAGCTGGCAAAGGATCTTCTTGGATATGACAGGATTTTTATCGTGGACAGCAGACACGCCACCGTGAGCATGCGGTTCCTGGTGAACGAGGCCATCAAGCTGAGGGCGGAGGGAAAGAACGCCCATGAGATCACGGAAGCGTTGGAAGGGCTTTCCGGGAGGATCGTGCTCCTGGCCGGGCTGGATACTCTGGAATATCTTGCGAAAGGCGGCAGAATTTCCAGAAATCAGGCCAACCTGGGGAATCTTGTGAACTTAAAGCCCCTGATCACGTTTGAAGACGGGTCCGTAAAGCTGTGCGGCAAGCAGATTGGTTTCCGGCGGGCATACAGGCAGGTTGCCAAACTGATGGAGGAGCAGGAGCCGGATCCGGATTATCCGGTTTATTTCCTCTATACTTATGACAAAAGCAACTGTTTTGGCTTTATAGCCTCCTTAAAACGACAGGGAGTGGAGCTTGGCAGGCCAAAGCTGAGAGGCGTGGGGCCTACCATAGGCACTCATATCGGTATTGGCGCTTTTGGCGTTGTATATGTAAAAAAAGTCAGATGATCTGAGATGAGGCTGTCTTAAAACAGAGAGGTTCATTGTTTTGAGGCAGTCTTTTTTTTACCCGCTGTATTCTATACGCAAGATATGCCTAAAGTATATAATGCTTAAATCAATAAGGAGGGCATATAAATGTATCTTCCGGAATTATTTCACAAAAAAATAGAAGAGGGCGCATCGCCGGTCCGGGCGCTTTCCGCCTGCGATGAAGAACTGAAAAAACGGCTGGGAGGGCGGTTTGACACCCAAAGCATCCTGGATCATTTTTTTCGGGGAAAAAACGGGGAATGTGAAGAGCGGATCGAAGAGCTTATGGATTTCTGGAATGTCTACAGAGAATACGACGCCCAGGTGTCCGGCCGGGAAAAGGAAGAAAGGGGCATCCTGATCTTAAACTGTATTTATGAGGTGGACGGGATCCGGCACTGCGACCGGTGCCAGCAGCTGATCCTGGACTGGAGCGGGGCGCAGAAAGAACGGCTGGACGCCCTCTGCAACCTGCTGGAGGAAGGCCATATCCATCACAGCAAGTACATCAGCTTTCTGGAAGAGCGGAGGGGAAGCTGGAAAGAGATCAGCCGGATCCCGTTGAAAGAGTACCTGCGGATTCCGGCCACTTTTTGCTATTATGCGGTGCGGCATCAGCTGACGGAGGCAATGGAGGCAGGCGGCCTTGCGGTGATCGTGGCCGGCTCGCCGGGGCTGACGCCCAGGAGGCTTTTTGGAATTATGCTTGGGGAACGGAATTACCGGCTCTGTCAGACAGAGGAGCTGGAACCGGTTCGGGAACAGGTGCTGGCGGATCCGGTCTGCCCCCGTATCTGGACCTATCCCGTGGGAGAAAGCCCGCTGCCTTTGCTGCCGGACTGATCCGTCCGGTTCAGTAATGCAAAAGAAAGCTTCCGCATATAAATGACATAAGCCAAAGTCGGTGGATGGAGTTTATATGTGGGAAAAGAAGCTGGAATGGATCCTGGGGCTGGTAGTCCTGATAGTGGCGGCGCTGCTTGCCAACGGAGATTTTCTGCCTGCGGGCGGCAGCGCAAAGACTGTCAGCAAAAGGACGGTAGTCATTGATCCGGGTCATGGGGGCATCGATCCCGGCAAGATCGGCGTCAACGACGCAAAGGAAAAAGAGATCAATCTGCAGATCGCTCTCCGCCTGAAGGAATGTCTGGAAAAAGAAGATGTGGCGGTAGTCATGACGAGAGAAACAGACGACGGCCTGTACAGCGCGGGGGCAAAAAATAAAAAACGGGAGGATATGGAGCGGCGGTGCGCCATTATCCGGGAGGCGGAGCCGGACGTGGCGGTAAGCATCCATCAGAACAGCTACCACCAGGGAGGCGAAAGCGGCTGTCAGGTGTTTTATTATCAGGAATCCAAGGAGGGAGAACAGCTGGCGGTGTCCATTCAGGAAGAGATGGCGGCCCAGCTGAAGCCGGCGCGCAAAAGAGAAGCAAAGCCAAACGACAGTTATTATATGCTCCGCCACACCGCCGCTCCGGCGGTGATCGTGGAGTGCGGGTTTTTAAGCAACTGGAACGAGGCGCAGAAGTTATGTACGGAAGAATACCAGCGGCAGGTAGCTCAGGCGGTGGCCGACGGTATTCTTCATTATTTTTCCAAATAGACTTCCAAAAAAGCCCGCGGCAGGCAGAACTGAAACAGAAAGCCCGGGGTCTGTAGTAGTTGCAACTTCCTGGAAAACTGTGTATAATAAGCAGTATGAAAACAGAAGTTTGGACAATGAACGCAGACAAACTGGATATGGAGCGGATCAGGCAGGCCGGCCGGATCATCAGAGACGGCGGGCTGGTGGCTTTCCCAACCGAAACCGTTTACGGACTGGGCGGGGACGCCTTAAACGCAGCCGCGGCGGAGCAAATCTACAGCGCAAAGGGACGGCCCTGCGATAATCCGCTGATCGTACATATCAGCCGCCTGGAAGACCTGGAGCAGGTGGCGGCTTCAATTCCGCAAAAAGCCCTTGCCCTGGCGGAGAAGTTCTGGCCGGGCCCCCTGACCATGATCTTTGAAAAGACAGAAAAGGTGCCGGGAGAAACTACCGGCGGGCTGGATACGGTGGCGGTGCGGATGCCCTCCCATCCGGTGGCGCTGGCGCTGATCAGCGCGGCGGGCGGGTTTGTGGCGGCTCCAAGCGCCAACACGTCCGGGCGGCCAAGCCCCACTACCGCGGCCCATGTGCGGGAAGACCTGGAGGGGCGGATTCCGCTGATCCTGGACGGCGGGCCGGTGCACATCGGACTGGAGTCCACCATTGTGGATATGAGCGTGACCCCGCCCATGATCCTGCGCCCGGGTTATATTACCCGGCAGATGCTGGAGCAGACCGCGGGAGCGGTGGCGGTGGATCCGGGTCTGATCCGGGAGGAAAGCGCGGTCAGGCCAAAAGCTCCGGGCATGAAATACCGCCATTATGCCCCAAAGGCTCAGATGACGGTGGTTCACGGAGCCCGGGAGCAGATGGTGAAAGAGATCTGCCGGCTTGTGGCGGAAGCAAAATCCCGGGGAGAAAAAGTTGGCGTGCTGGCGTCGGAAGAGACAAAGGACCGTTATCCGGACGGACTGATCCGGTCCGTAGGCAGCAGGCAGGAGGAACTGACCATTGCCAGAGGCCTCTACGGAGCTTTGCGGGAGTTTGATCACCTGGGCGTGGATGTGATCTACGCTGAGAGCTTTGTGACGGAGGAACTGGGACAGGCCATTATGAACCGGCTGAAAAAAGCGGCGGGACAAAGGATTTTAGAAGTGTAAAGGAGAGGAACTATGGATACAAAGCGAAAAGACTATATCAGCTGGGATGAATACTTCATGGGCGTGGCCTATCTGGCCGCAAAACGCTCCAAAGATCCCAATACCCAGGTGGGCGCATGTATTGTCAGCGGGGAAAACAAGATTTTGTCCATGGGCTACAACGGGTTTCCCAACGGCTGCTCCGACGATGAATTTCCATGGGGCAGAGACGGCGTCACGGCAGACGACAGCAAGTATTTTTACAGCACCCATGGAGAACTGAACGCCATTTTAAACTACCGGGGCGGCAGTCTGGAAGGCTCTAAGCTGTATGTGACCATGTTCCCCTGCAACGAATGCGCCAAAGCCATTATCCAGGCCGGCATCACAAGCGTGGTATACGGCTGCGACAAATATGAGGGAACCCCCGCGGTGATCGCCTCCAAGCGGATGCTGAAAGCGGCGGGCGTGGCATACGCTCCCTACAAGCCAAGCGGCAGGACCATCACACTGGAAGTATAGAGAGACAAAAACATTCGGCACAACCGGCCCCGGCCGGAGAAGCCTGTGCCGGCGCTCTCTTGCAAAATAAAAAAGAAAAGAGGAAAAGACCATGCTAAAAGGAATCCCCCCCATTTTATCCCCTGAGCTTCTGAAAGTGCTGTGCGAAATGGGACACAGCGACCGCCTGGTTCTCTCCGACGGGAATTTTCCCGCGGAATCCATGGGAAAAAACGCCATCGTGATCCGCTGTGACGGACATGGCGTGCCGGAGCTGCTGGACGCGATCCTGCAGGTATTCCCCCTGGATACTTATGTGGAAAAACCGGTGAACCTGATGGAGGTTATGGCCGGAGACCCTGTAGAGACCCCGATCTGGGATACCTACAAAGAGATCGTGGCCAAATACGACGAGAGAGGCGCGGAGGCTGTAGGCAACATCGAGCGCTTCGCGTTTTATGAAGAGGCAAAGACCGCCTATGCCATCATCGCCACAAGCGAAAAGGCGCTGTACGCAAATGTCATGCTGCAGAAAGGCGTTGTCACAGATGAGTCATGAGGGAAGCTTCCCACTGTGGGAGACGGTAGCCCTGCAGGGCAGCTGCCCGCCTTTTCTGACGGTATATGAGGATGAAAGCGTCCTGGTATGTCAAAAAGCGCCGGGGATCCCAGTGCAGAGCGCCAGCCTGCGGACACCGGATCTGGAGAACATGCTGAGGGCGTACTTTGGAAAAGCCGGGCAGAAATGCCATCCGGGGGCGCCGTTTGTGATCCACCGTCTGGATCAGCCGGTGCAGGGACTTCTGGTGTTCGCCAAAACCCCTCAGGCAGCGGCGTCCCTTTCCCGCCAGGCGCAAAACGGCCAGATGAAAAAAGAGTATTGCTGCGTGTGCCGCACAGAGGCGCCTCTGCCCCGGGAGGGCCGGGAGACGCTGACGGATTATCTGCTGCGGGACGGCAGAACCAATACTTCACGGGCTGTGCCGCCCCAAACGGCGGGGGCGAAAAAGGCAGTTCTGGCCTATGAGGTGCTGGACGCCGCAAAGGACCGGTGTCTGCTTCATGTTAAGCTTCAGACAGGAAGGCATCATCAGATTCGGGTGCAGCTTGCCCGCAGAGGGCTGCCTGTCTGGGGAGACAAAAAGTACGGAACGCCCGGGCCGGAGGCAGAGGGCGGCTTAAAGCTCTGCGCGTTCCGCCTGACGTTTGCGCATCCCGTGACGGGAAAGACCATGTTATTTGCGTTAGATCAGAAAGAAGAGGACGATCATGAGCAAGATTCAGTATAAACCGGGAAATATGTTATATCCGCTGCCGGCTGTGATGGTCAGCTGCGCGGACAGTGACGGAAAAGACAATATCCTCACCATCGCCTGGACCGGAACGGTCTGTTCCAACCCGCCCATGGTTTACATTTCCGTAAGGCCGGAGCGGTATTCCTACCGGATGATAAAGGAAACGGGAGAATTTGTCATCAATCTCACCACAAAGGATCTGACCTTTGCCACAGATTTCTGCGGCGTCAGGTCGGGCAGAGACACAGACAAGTGGAAAGAGATGAAGCTGACCAGACAGCCGTCCAAAGTGGTAAAGGCGCCATCCATCAAGGAAAGCCCCGTCAATATCGAATGCCGGGTGACCAGCGCGCTGTCTCTGGGCAGCCACGAAATGTTCCTGGCGGAGGTGGTCAGCGTCTCCGTGGACGACAGATATATTGACGAGCACAACAAATTTGACCTGGCCAAGGCGGATCCCATGGTATATTCCCATGGAGAATACTATGACCTGAAAGAGCTTTTGGGCACTTTCGGATATTCCGTAAAAAAGAAATGAGCGTGATCTTTTGAAAATCAGCAGACTGTCCATACAAAACTTCAAATCCATCCGCAGTCTTACCATGGAAACAGTGGACAACGCGCTGATCCTTGTAGGCCGGAACAATACGGGTAAGACCGTAGTGATCGACGGGCTGCTTATGGTGGCCGGGATCCTGCCGCTGGACCAGCGGATGTTTCAGGATCCCTCCAAAGAGATCCGGATCGGCATGACGCTGGAATTTTCCGAAGAGGATCTGGGGATGCTCCATAAAAACGGAATCATCAGCCGCAGCAAGCAGTATGAAAAATGGCTGGAAGAGTTCAAAGACTGCTTCCCGGATTTTGTTCTGGAAGAAACGGAGGAGGAAACAGCAGGCCTGCTTTCCTTTACTTTCGCGGCATCCGCAGGCGGCAGGCAGAGCTTCCTGGACAGCAGGGGGAAAGAAAACCGCAGGATCCGTGAGATCTTTCCCCGGATTCACTACATCGACAATTCCCGAAGCGTGAGAGACATTCAGCAGGAGATCTTTGCCCTTCAGGGCAGCGATGTGTTTGAAAAAGTGAAAAGCGGGAAATGTATGTTTGACAGCAAAAAAAGCTGTACCCACTGTTTTCAGTGCATTGGGGTGATCGAACAGAAAAAGCCTCTGGAGCTGTCGGTGCTGGAAAGCGCCCGCCTGATGGAGTATCAGATCCACAATCTGAACATCCGGGATTTTTCTGAAAAGGTAAACCAGTGTTTTCAGAAAAACAACGGGCCCGCCCAGGAGATCCGCTTTACCATGCAGCTGAACAATGAAAACATGTTCAAGCTGGACACCCTGATCGTGAACAGGGACAGAAATATCAGCGGCAGCATGGAGCTTATGAGCGAGGGAACCAAAAGCATTTATCTGCTGTCTCTGCTGGAGGCTTATATTGAAGGACAGAACGGAATGCCCTGCATCATCATGATCGAGGACCCGGAAAACTATCTGCATCCTCATCTGCAGAAGGTGGCAGGGGAGATTTTGTACCGGCTGTCCAAAAAAAATCAGATCATTTTTTCCACCCATTCCCCCAATATGATCTTCAATTTTACCCAGAAACAGATCAAACAGGTGGTGCTGGACGAGGATTATACCACCGCCGTCCGGGAAAACGTGGATATCGATCAGATCCTGGACGATCTGGGCTATACGGCAAACGACCTGATGAACGTCAGCTTTGTGTTTATTGTAGAGGGCAAGCAGGACAAAAACCGGCTGCCGCTTCTGCTGGAAAAATATTACTCGGAAATCTATGATGAGGAGGGCATGCTGCAGCGGATCAGCATCGTGCCCACCAACAGCTGCACCAACATCAAGACCTACGCCAATCTGAAATACATCAATCAGCTGTATCTGAAAGATCAGTTTCTGATGATCCGGGACAGCGACGGCAAAAATCCAAAATATCTGGTAAAACAGTTGTGCAGCTATTACGAGCAGCGCTCCCGGGAGGAGGGGGCCGGCAGCGTGCCCCGGGTGACACCAAAAAACGTGCTGATCCTGAAATATTATTCTTTTGAGAACTATTTTCTGGATCCTCATGTGATGGCGAAAATCGGAGTCTTGAAAAATGAGGAAGATTTTTATAATATATTGTATGAAAAATATCAGGCGTACCTGTACAGGCTTCCCAGCTGGAAACGGATGGCGAAGCGGTTTGGTCTGCGGTTTCGGTCCAAGGAGGATCTGAAGAAAAATATCGAGACCATCAGGATCTATGTGCGGGGTCACAACCTGTATGATATTTTTTATGGAAAATACCGGGGCGATCAGGAGAGAGAGATCCTGAAAAAATACATCGATGCGGCTCCCCGGGAATGCTTTGCGGATATTTTGCAGGCGATCGACAGCTTTGTCTATTTTGAAAGCCGCAAAAAAGGAGAACCGACATGTCAAAGGACAAAAAACTGGTAGAGGCGATCACATCCATGGAAGAGGATTTTGCCCAGTGGTATACGGATGTGGTAAAGAAAGCGGAACTGATCGAGTATTCCAGCGTAAAGGGCTGTATGGTCATCAAGCCGGCGGGCTACGCCATCTGGGAAAATGTGCAGAAAGAGCTGGATCGGCGGTTTAAGGAAACCGGCGTAGAAAACGTGTGTATGCCCCTGTTCATTCCGGAGAGTCTGCTGCAGAAAGAAAAAGATCATGTGGAGGGATTCGCGCCGGAAGTGGCCTGGGTGACCCATGGCGGCCTGGAACCCCTGCAGGAACGGCTCTGCGTGCGCCCTACTTCGGAGACGCTGTTCTGTGATTTTTACGCGAACGACATTCAGTCCTACAGAGATTTGCCCAGGCTGTACAACCAGTGGTGCTCTGTTGTCCGCTGGGAAAAGACCACCCGGCCTTTCCTGCGCTCCAGGGAATTTTTGTGGCAGGAGGGACACACCGCCCATGCCACCGCGGAGGAGGCCGAGGCCCGCACCGTGCAGATGCTGAACGTGTACGCGGATTTCTGCGAACAGGTTCTTGCCATTCCGGTGATCAAGGGACGCAAAACCGACAGGGAAAAATTCGCGGGCGCCGAGGCAACCTATACCATCGAGGCCATGATGCACGACGGCAAGGCGCTGCAGTCCGGCACCAGCCACAATTTCGGCGACGGTTTTGCCCGGGCCTTTGACATTCAGTATACGGACAGAGACAACACGCTGAAATATGTACATCAGACCTCCTGGGGACTTTCCACCAGGATCATCGGCGCCATCATCATGGTTCACGGAGACGACAGCGGGCTTGTGCTGCCGCCGGCCATTGCCCCTACTCAGGTGGTGATCATCCCCATCCAGCAGAGAAAGGAAGGGGTGCTGGAAACGGCCGCGGAGCTTGCAAAACGGCTGAGCGGCTTCCGGGTGAAAGTGGACGATTCGGACAAGAGCCCCGGCTGGAAGTTTTCCGAGCAGGAAATGCGGGGCTTCCCTCTCCGGGTAGAGATCGGGCCCAGGGATATTGAGCAGGGCCAGTGCGTCATTGTCCGCCGGGACACAAGAGAAAAGATCACCTGCAGGCTGGAAGAGATCGAAAAGAAAGTGAAAGAGACGCTTGACCGGATGCAGGCGGAAATGCTGGAACGGGCCAGAGCCCATATGGAGTCTCATATTTACCAGGCCGGGGATTATGAGACTTTCCAAAAGATTCTGGAGGAAAAGCCGGGATTTGTCCGTGCCATGTGGTGCGGCGACGAGGCCTGCGAGCTGAAGATCAAGGAGGATACCACGGCCACCTCCAGGTGTATGCCTTTTGGGGCAAAACCTATCGGCGACCGCTGCGTCTGCTGCGGAAAGCCGGCAAACAGGCTGGTGGTGTGGGGCAAAGCTTATTAAGCCGGGCCCTGGGGCTCAGGAGGTTTTATGAATCTTCCCGAACAAGTAAAACAGATCATCGACACATTTGAAACCAACGGATTTGAAGCTTACGCGGTAGGGGGCTGCGTCCGCGACAGCCTTCTGGGAAAGGAACCGGAGGACTGGGATGTGACTACCGACGCTTCCCCGCCGCAGATCAAGGAACTGTTTCGGCGAACGGTGGACACCGGTATCGCCCACGGCACGGTGACGGTGCTTTTGGGAGATCAGCGCTTTGAAGTGACCACCTACCGCCTTGACGGTGAATATGAAGACAACCGGCATCCCCGGGAAGTGACCTTTACAAAGAATCTGAAGGAGGATCTTTGCAGGCGGGATTTTACCATCAACGCCATGGCTTATCATCCCCGGACAGGACTTGTAGACTGCTTAGGCGGAAAGGAAGACCTGAAAAAGGGAGTCATCCGCTGTGTGGGAGATCCCATGAAGCGTTTTTCCGAAGACGCGCTGCGGATCCTGCGGTGTCTCCGGTTTTCCGCACAGCTTGGGTTTGCGGTGGAAAAAGAGACAAAGGCGGCGGCAAAAGCGCTGGCGCCCACACTGAAAAAGATCAGCGCGGAGCGGATCCAGGCAGAATGGACAAAGCTTCTGCTGGCTCCCTGGACGGACCGGGTGGCAGAAGCCTGTCAGTGGGGCGTGCTGGAGCAGTTTCTTCCGGAGATCCGGGTCACAGAGCAGCTGACAGAGGCCATCGGGCAGGCCAGCCCGGCGTCCCAGGAAAAAAACGCCAGGTACCTGCGCTATGCCATGCTGTTTTGGGGTCTTCCGGGGCAGAAAACAAAAGAAGAGGACGCCAAGCTTGCGGCGGCGGCGCTTCGGCGGATGAGATTTGATAACGAGACCATTGCCGCGGTATCGGGGCTGGTGCGGTTCAGAAACATGCGGGTCCGGCCATTGGAGACTGAGGTGCGGCAGGCGGTTCATGAGACAGGGGAGGCGTTGTTTCCCCTGCTCCTTACATTTTGGAAAGCCTCCGCAAAAGCCGGTTACCGAAAGGATGACGCGGATTTTGAAGAGGTTGAGAAGCTGTATAAAGGGATTCTGAAGAGGGGAGACTGTCTTTCCCTAAAATCCCTTGCCATAGACGGAAGCCGTCTGATCCGGGAGGGAATCCGGCCCGGAAAGGAGATGGGCCGTCTGCTGAACCTGCTTTTGGAGCAGGTGCTTCTGGATCCCGCCAACAATACGGAAGAAAGGCTCCTTGCCATTGTCAGGAAGATGATCTGACAGCAGTGGCGGCCTGCGGGAAAATCCTCCCGTCCCGGGGACAACCCGGCGCATAATTCCCCCGTCCCTCTCATAAGATAGAGAGAATGACGAAAAGTAAGGGGGAGTCGCCATGAATGAAAGAGATTTGGCGGTGCTTGATCAGTATGAGTTGACGGTAGGGGAGACTCACCGGGGGCGCGGCTTTTATATCTGTGTAACAGATCAGGGAAAAAAGCTTCTTCAGGAATATCACGGTTCAGAGAAAAAAGCCCGGCTGCAGCAGCGGCTTCTGCGGCAGCTGGCGGAGAGCGGCTATCCCAACGTGGATATTCCCGTCGCCAACCGGGAGGGCGCCGTGGTGACCCGGGACAAGGACGGCGGCTGCTTCATCTTGAAAAACTGGGTGGAAGGACGGGAATGCGACGTTTTCCGGCAGGAAGAGCTGAAAAGCAGCGCGGCCAATCTGGCCCGCCTCCACCGTCTCATGTTTCTTCCGGAGGAAGAGGAGCAGGAAGAGGAAGCGCCCGGGCAGGAAGCCGACGCCGGGTTCGCGGGAGTGGCCAGACGGCGGAACAAGGAGCTGAAAAAGGTTCGGTCCTTTGTCCGCGGCAAAAAAAACAAAACGGATTTTGAGCTGTATTTTCTTCAGTATTTTCCCGTATTCTTTGAAAAAGGCCTTGCGGTTCAGGAGGAGCTGGCAAAGGATGAATACAGAGAGCTCTATCTTCAGGCCCGGCGGCAAAAACAGTACCGGCACGGGGAATACACCCATCATAACGTGCTGTTTTCCTCCCAGGGGATCGGCACGGTGAATTTTGAACATTATACCCGGGATGTGCAGCTGGAGGATCTGGTCCAGTTCATGCGCAAGATCCTGGAAAAATATGACTGGGATCTGGAGCTTGGCAGGGGCCTCTGGGAAGCCTACAGCCGTATCCGGCCCCTTACGGATACGGAACGGCGTTATCTGGCATACCGTCTGGCGTATCCGGAAAAATTCTGGAAGCTGTCCAACCGCTATTATAATGTCAACAAAGCCTGGATCTGCGGCAGGAACACCTCAAAGCTGGTGCGTCTGGCGGTACAGGAGACCAATAAGGAAAACTTTATCCGCCGGCTTGCGGACAATCAGATCTAATTTCTACATTTTTATTCCATTTTTTGAAAAACTGGTGTATAATTTTCAGCAGAAAAGAAACGGTTCGCCCGTCAGGGCGGAAAACGACAAAGCAGGAACAGGAGGAACGGTTTATGGGTTATATGGAGGTTTACAAAGAGTGGCTGTCAAATCCGTATTTTGACCAGGCTACCAAAAAAGAACTGCAGGAGATTGCAGGCGACGACAATGAGATCAGGGAGCGGTTCTACACCGAACTGGAATTTGGCACCGCGGGCCTGCGGGGCGTGATCGGCGCGGGCACCAACCGGATGAATATCTACACGGTCAGAAAGACCACCCAGGGGCTTGCCAATTACATCAGCAAGGTAGGCGGTCAGGCAAAGGGCGTTGCCATTGCCTACGATTCCAGGCGGATGTCCCCGGAATTTGCCCAGGAGGCGGCTCTCTGCCTGGCGGCCAACGGCATCAGGGCCTACATTTTTGAAAGCCTTCGCCCCACGCCGGAGCTTTCCTTCGCGGTCCGGAAATTAGGCTGCATTGCCGGCATCAACATTACCGCCAGCCACAATCCCCCGGAGTACAACGGTTATAAAGTATACTGGGAGGACGGCGCCCAGATCACGCCGCCTCATGACACCGGCATCATGGAAGAGGTAAAGAAGGTAACGGACTTCAATACCGTAAAGACTATGGACAAGGATGCGGCTGTTCAGGCAGGGCTCTTCCAGGTGATTGGCGCAGATGTGGACGACGCCTATATAGAAGAGCTGAAAAAGCAGGTGAAGCACTGGGACAGCATCCGGGAAGCCCAGAAAGACCTGAAGATCGTTTACACCCCTCTTCACGGCACCGGCAATCTTCCCGCGAGACGGGTGCTGCGTGAGATCGGCTTTGAAAATGTTTATGTAGTGCCGGAGCAGGAGCTGCCTGACGGGGAATTCCCTACGGTCAGCTATCCCAACCCGGAAGCGGCGGAGGCCTTCACATTGGGTCTGAAGCTGGCGAAGGAGATCGACGCGGATCTGATCCTTGCCACGGATCCGGACGCAGACAGGCTTGGGGTATATGTTAAGGATACGGCTTCCGGAGAGTATATCACCCTTACCGGCAATATGTCCGGATGCCTTCTGGCGGATTATGAGATCGGCCAGACCAAAGAGCTTTACGGGCTGCCAAAGGACGGCGCGCTGATCAAGACGATTGTGACAAGCAACATGGCGGACGCCATTGCCGAATATTACGGCGTGAAGCTGATCGAGGTGCTGACCGGATTTAAGTTCATCGGACAGCAGATCCTTGGATTTGAGCAGAAGAAAGAGGGCACCTATCTGTTTGGGTTTGAGGAAAGCTATGGCTGCCTCATCGGTACCCACGCGAGAGATAAGGACGCCATTGTGGCCACTATGGCGCTTTGCGAGGCGGCGGCCTACTACAAGACGAAAAACATGACCCTCTGGGACGCCATGATCGCCATGTATGAGCGTTACGGATACTATAAAGACGACATTCAATCCATTACGCTGAAAGGGATCGAGGGACTTCAGAAGATCCAGGAGATCCTGGAGACGCTGCGGAAAGATCCGCCTGCCCGGATCGCCGGCTATCAGGTAACCTCTGTCAGGGATTACAAGCTGGACACCGTAAAGAATATGGAGACCGGAGAGGTGACTTCCACAGGGCTTCCCAGATCTAACGTGCTGTATTATGATCTGACCGACGGCGCGTGGCTTTGCGTGCGGCCTTCCGGAACGGAGCCCAAGGTGAAATTTTACTATGGCGTAAAAGGGGTTTCCCTGGAGGACGCCAACGCAAAATCTGCCGCCATGGGCAGTCAGGTAGTGGAAATGATCAACCAAATGCTTTGATGAACGGGAATGAATATGAGACTGGATAAATTTTTAAAGGTTTCCCGGCTGATCAAGCGGCGCACAGTGGCAAACGAAGCATGCGACGCGGGCCGGGTGACCGTAAACGGGAAACCCGCGAAGGCCTCCGCGGCGGTGAAACCGGGAGACGTGATCGAGATCCGTTTTGGTGAAAAATCCGTAAAAGCGGAAGTTCTGGATGTTGCGGAGACCACCAGAAAGGAAGAGGCAAAGGAGCTTTACCGGTATTTGTAAAGGCATAAAAACGAAGACCCCCCAATATACTTTATGAAGAAAGTATACGGGGGGTCTTTTATGGAGAGCGGACAGCACAGGATCAGCTGGGAGCAGCGGCAGTCCGGCACGATTACCGGGGTAAAGGATGTGATCACATTTGATGAAAACCAGGTGCAGGTGGAAACCGTTATGGGGATTGTGACGGTTACCGGAAAGGATCTGCAGGTAAAGCGGCTGTCAGTGGAGCAGGGCGAAATGGAGCTGTCGGGAACCCTCCATCAGCTGACCTACTCGGAAAGCCGCCAGCAGAAAGGAAAACGTCTGCTGGGGCGGCTGTTTGGCTAAATGAGCGGCGAGATCGGCAGAGAGGCCGGCTTCTGGCTGTACGCGGCGGGGCTGGGGGCGGAGCTTCTGCTGCTGTATGACCTGCTCCGCATTATCCGCCGGGTGGTTCCCCACAGACTGGCGGCCATCGGCCTGGAGGACTTTTGTTACTGGATGGTAAGCGGCATATTGATCTTTCGGATGCTGTACCGGTTCAACTACGGGATTATCCGGTGGTTTGCGGTGTTCGGAATGCTGGCGGGCATGCTGCTGTATCATCTGACCCTCAGCGGGCCTCTGGTGAAAGGCGCCAGCAGGCTTTTGCAAAAGCTGCTGCGGTGGATTGGGAAGCCTTTTGGGATTATTTTCCATAAAATTCGCAAAATTTTGGGCAATTTTGTGGAAAAAATCAAAAAAATTACAATTTATTTAAAAAAGAAGTTGAAAAGGAGAAAAAAAAATTGTAGTATAGAGTCAGCGAATTATGACAGGAGCGGGGAAGTTGGCAAGGCGAAGAGTCAGAAGAAGAAAAAAACCTCAAAAGCAGCTGAACAGACAGACGCTGGTCAGCATGGCCGCGGTGACCTTTGTAGTGCTGGCGCTGCTTCTGGTGGTGTCTGTGAAAGGACTGGAGCTGAAAGAAAAAAACGCCGCCTATGAGGAGGCAAAGGTTCAGCTGGAGCAGCAGATCGCGGAAGAAAAAGAAAGAGAGACAGAGATCGACAAGTACAGAGACTATGTAAACTCTGACGAATATATGGAAAAGATCGCCAAGGAACGGCTTGGCATGGTAAACGACAACGAAATCATTTTTTACTCCGGCAGCGGAAACTGAGAAAGGATCCTGCCGGAGTTTTTTTGTCGGAAAACCCGCGGGAAAATTTTTTCGGACGGATACAAATTGCGACAACCTTTTTGACCGGGCTTTTATATAATGGGGATTCAGCAACGGTTGAAAAGGGGGATATGTTTGAAACGGTATCGACTGAAGATCATCTTTTTACATATGATTGCCTTTCTGGCAGGATATACCTCCATTTTTGAATGCTATCCGTTCTCGGTCGCTTTTTTCGCGGCGGCTTACGCAAGCGACCGTTTCCGGTATACGTTTTTTCCCATGATCGTGCTGGGGATGACGCTGACCGCCACAGCCGGTCAGGTGATTCAGTACGCGGTGATTATGCTGCTGGTGCTTCTGGTGGCGGAGATCATGGAGGGAAAACGGCGAAAGACAAACAAATGGCTGCAGGGTCTCTGCGCCGGGGCGGCGGTGTTCGCGGTGGCCTGGATCATGGGGGAAAATCTCTACATTGCCGGTGGGGAAGCGCTGCTTGTGGCGTCCCTGACGGTGCTGTTCGCCATCCTGATGGAAAGCTTTTTGATCACCACGGCTGTGGATCGGGAAACCGAGATCATTCACGGGCCGGGGAAAGGAAAGCTGCAGGAGTCGGCGGAGGTGTTCCGCCGTCTGGCCGGCTGTTTTCAGGAGCTGCCTTACAGGCAGACCTCTTTCAGCAGCGACGACAGAGAGCGGATGAGCCGGCAGATGAGCCGGCAGTTTTGTGCCAACTGCAGCAAATGCCTGGAATGCTGGGAAAAAAATTATTATGATACCGTTACGACCACATCGGATCTGTTCGCGGCCATGGAGGAAGAGGGCAGCGTAAGGCCCGATCAGGTAAAAGGCAGAATGGCCACCCAGTGTATCCGGCTGCGGGCTTATCTTGGGGAAATGGGCAGAGTGTTTGAGCGGGCCAGAACAAATCTCTTCTGGTATAACCGGCTGATTGAAAACCGCCAGGCTGTGGCGGGGCAGCTGACGGAAATGGCAAACATGATGACTATGGTGGCGGAAGATATTTATGAGGAGGGCAGCCAGGAGGATCTTTCCCTGGTGGACCGCATCGACCGGACGTTAAGGCAGCAGCGGATCCTTGTGCGGAAAACCTCCCTGTCAAAGAAAAAGGACGGCAGGCGGGAGATCTACATCTCCATGCGGACCAGAGGAGGCTGCATTGCCACAAAGGAGATCGCCAGATATCTGTCGGCGGTCACGGAAGTGCCCATGGTCCCCCACAAGGACAGCAGACGGGTGCTGAACCACGAAACCGCCACGGTCACGTTTGTGGAAGATACTTCCTTTCGGGTGCTACACGGGGTGGCAAAAGCCATTAAGCCGGGACAGCAGGTATCCGGAGACAATTTTGCCTTTGTGCAGACAGACGACGGACAGGCCGTGGCCTGTATTTCCGACGGCATGGGCACAGGCGTGCGCGCCTGCCGGGAAAGCCAGACCGTGGTGGAGCTTCTGGAACGGTTTCTGGAAGCGGGATTTGGAAAAGATACCGCGCTGAAAATGATCAATTCCACGCTGGTGCTTTCCGACGGAGAACCAAGCTGTTCCACCATTGATCTGTGCGCAGTGGATCTTTATGACGGCGTCTGCGAGTTCAGGAAGCTGGGGGCGGCCGCCGCCTATATCAGGCGGGATCACTGGGTAGAATTCATTCAGTCCACCTCGCTTCCGGTGGGCGTGCTTCATCAGGCGGAGTGCGATACCAGCGCGAAAAAACTGTTTGACGGGGATTTTGTGATCCTGGCCAGCGACGGCGTGGCGGAGGCGCTGGGGGAGGACCAGGCGGATGAGCGGATGGAAAGCCTGATCCTGAAACAGGAGAGCAGCAACCCCAAGGAAATCGCCAACGGAATCCTGTCAGAAGTCCTTGCCGGATGCAATTACGACCCTCCCGACGACATGACCATACTGGTGCTGGGAATCTGGAAAAAGTAGTTCATACAATAGTAACAATTCACTAATTTTTTGTAGAAACGGCTTGCTTTTTTGGCAAAGTTCTAGTATGATAGGTTCAGGAATCGTATTTTTTAGATTTCATAATATTATAAGAAAGGAAGAGAAGCTATGAGAAATTCAAATTGGCTGAGTAATTTGGCCAAAAAGACGATGGCTGTTGTGCTGTCTGTCGCCATGATCATTCCCACCTCTCTTGGGAATCTGGGCGTAATTGCCATGGCCGCGGACAACGGCACATGGGAGTACACCGAAGAGAACGGCGAGATTACCATTGTGAAGTACCTTGGTACTGACACAGCTATCGAGGTTCCCGCGGATATCGACGGCAAACCGGTAACCACCATTGGCGGCGGCAACGGAAACATCGCACTGGGCAGCTGGAGCGGCAACGCGACCATCACCAGCGTGAAGCTTCCCGCAAGCGTAAAGAAGATCAACACAGCAGCTTTCTGGAACATGACCGCTCTGACGGAAGTGAACATTCCTGAAGCAGTGACCGAGATCGAAAGCTATGCCTTTGGCAAGAGCGCGCTGGCAGCAGCGGAGCTTCCTGCCGGACTGACCAAGCTGGGCGAGCAGGCATTTACAGAGACGAAGATCACAGAGATCACCATTCCCGAGGGCGTAACCTCCCTTGAGAAGATGGTATTCTGCAAGTGCCCGAACCTGCAGAAGATCACAGTCCTTGGAGAACTGACCAACATTGGTGACAAAGCGGTTCAGAAGGCAAACAACCTGACAGAAATCTACCTGAAGGGCCAGACTCCTCCTACATTTGGCGGCAGCGCGGCAGAGCAGTTCCAGTTTGACGCTCGTGACACAGACCTGACTGTTTATGTACCCGCAGGATGCGGCCAGACATATGAAGATGCCTGGAAAGATCAGATCGACGGTTCAACCGTAGAAGTGATCATTAAGGAAGAAGAAGCTCCTCAGTGGGATTACACCGAAGAGAACGGCGAGATCACCATCGTGAAGTACCTTGGTACTGACACAGCTATCGAGGTTCCCGCGGATATCGACGGCAAGCCGGTAACCACCATTGGCGGCGGCAACGGAAACATCGCACTGGGCAGCTGGAGCGGCAACGCGACCATCACCAGCGT
>CANQUC010000038.1 GCA_947626945.1 uncultured Lachnospiraceae bacterium
AGTGCAGCCGAAAGGCAGCTGGTTCGTCTGCAGAAATGCGAAGATAGATCAGATGAATTTTACCAGAAGAGAGGGAACGTCTCTTCGGATCTGTCCGCGTAACGAACTTGGCGTCAATGGACATACAATGAGATCGGCAGATTTTTTCGGACGGGACAGAGGTGTGGAACAGGTATTACGCGCGCTTGGACTGCGCTGCAACGTGGCGAAATACCGTTCAAAGCTTGTAAAAATGATGGCATTTAATCCAGAAAACAATATTGATCAGTTCATTCAGGAGTGTGTTTTGGAACCGGGAAAAGTGGAATCCTTAAAAGAGCTGCGGGAACAGAGACAGCTGTTTGAACAGATAAAGGGATATTATGAAAATTTAAAGGCAAGTAAAATAAAATTGGAGGAAGTAGAACAGAAAATTGAAGAATATGAAAATAAGCTCAGAAATTATCAGATACGCGATCTGATGCTGTGCTATCAGGGACTGCGTGAAAAAGAAGAAAGGGAAAAAGCGACAAAGCTACAGATTCAGGCGTTTGAACAAAAGATAAGCATCTTGCAGGAACAAAAGGAAGATTATGATAAGCGCTGTGCAGACGCAGAGGAACGTTATCGGATCGCGATGAACAATGATTTGTTTAAGGGAATGCAGGAGACATTGAATGAACTAAAACGTCAAAAAGAAAAACAGGAAGAGGAAATAAAAAAACAGAAAGAGCGTCTGGCAAAACTAAAGCGTCTGCAAATACAGATGACCGATAATCTGAAGTGGATTGAACAGGATTTATCATTTTCGGAGGATGACAAAAGATGTCTATGCCATCTTGCGGAAAGCGGCTTTTCAACGGACCGGAAATTAGAGGCATTTGTAAAATTGGCAGAAATAGCCGAAAATCAGATGGAGGTATTTGAGGAAGAATATGTACATCTGAGCGATACGATTAAAAAAGTGAACCTGAGAATGGAAGAACTGGAGGAAAAGATTAAGCGTCTGCAGGCGAATATCATGGTGTTTCCTAAAGAAGCAGAGAGGGCAAGACAGATCATTCAGAAAGAACTGGAAAGAAGGGAGATACATACAGAAGTCAAAATTTTTGCAGAGCTTGTACAGGAAATCCGGGATCCCCAATGGCGTGCCGCGATTGAAACCTTTTTAGGAAGAAAACGATTTTACCTGATTGTGGACGGGAAATATTGCCATGCGGCGTTAGAAATCTTACAAAGAAGAAAAATTCACGATGCCAATGTGGTCATTACGGATAAGCTGCCGGACGTTAGGGAAACACCGGGTTCGGCGGCGGAAATCTTAACGATACCAAATATATATGCCAGAAGATATGCAAATGATCTTCTGAATGGAATTCATCTTTGCGATTCCCTGCAGGAACTGCATAATTATCCCAAAGGCGGACTGATGAGAAATGGTATGCTGGCCAAAAGCTATGCGGTGGCATACATGAATATTGAAAAGACAGAATTCTGTCTGGGCCAGGATGCGATAAAATGTCAGCTGCAGAAAGCAACTGCAGAAAAACAGGATTTACTCAAAGAAAGGCAGAGCATTCAGAAACAGAAAGACCAGGTATATAAACGGCGAGAGGTGTTAAAACAGATTGACTGGAAGACAGAAAATTACCATTTTGACGCCGCTGCGGCTTTGGAAAACGCGGAAAAACAGAAGAAACGGATCTCCGATAACATAGAAAAAATCAGCAAAACTTCGGATTTTATGACTGTTTTGCAGGAACAGGAAAATGCAGAGAGAGAAATGAAAAAGGTGAGAGCCGCAAGGGATGTTTTGATAGGAGATATTAAAGGATGCGAAAAGGATGAGCAGGCAGGGTTGGACATCCTGAAAAGATTATCGGGAGAGATCTATGCTGCTAAACAGGAATATTCCGCTAAATGTATAAAACATTTGGAATTGAAGGCGCCGATGCTGGAGGAATATGAAAGGCAGAGGGCAAAACGGGATACCTGGCTGGTGATCACGGAAAAAACAGTCCGTAATTTAAAAGCAGAAGTGGAAGACTGCGTTCGCGTAATGGAAACGGCGCAGCTGGAATATTGCAAACTGGCGGAAATTGATATTAATAAAAGAGGCGTACCGTATATACCATTTTTCAGGGAAGCGTACAAAGATATTGCGAATATAAAGATCGAAGAAGCGAGGCAAAGACTGGAAGAGCAGTCTGTAAAATTAGAAAGTGCATTTATGAATGATTTTGTCGCAGAGATGAATGAGACGATCCGAGATGCAAAGAAAGAAATCGCGGCAATTAACCGGGAGCTGAAACAGCTTCCTTTCGGCAGCGATACTTATAAATTCGTGATGAAAGAGAAGCCGGATCGGGAGATTTTTTTCCGCATCTGTAGAAAAATGGAATATTATATGGATACACCGGAAGTTTATATGAATTCAGCGAGAGAAGACGAGGAGATGGAACGGGATATTCAGGAATTCATGGGGATTATACTGGATGAGGAGGATGAATCCGAATATACCGATTACCGGAAATATTTTGTATATGACATGGAAATTGTAAGTAAACAGGGGGAGAATGAGATTGTCTCAGATCTCTCAAAGAAGCAGGGCTCAGCGAGCAACGGGGAAAAACAGACTCCGTATTTTATTATTCTGGCAGCCAGCCTGCTTCAATGTTATCCACGTCAGACCTGCTGCGCCCGACTTGCTTTTATTGATGAGGCATTCTCTGCATTATCCAAAGAGCGTATTGAACAGATGGTGAAATATTTAAGCGACAATCATTTTCAGGTATTTTATGCGGCTCCACCGGAAAAAATCAGCAGTATTGGGACACATATTGAGTCAACAATAAGTTTGGTTATGACTGGAAGATATACCAATGCAGTAGAAGGGCTGGTAAAAGAAGATGAAGAAACGGCTTAGCGAATGGCAGAAAAATACGATGGAACAGCTGTTGAATCAGTATGAGAACAGCAAGACATATTGTGGAAAAAATCGGGTGACACAGACATTCTCTATTGTACCGTCAAAAATTTTTGATGAATACGATTCGGATTTTACAGATATCAATCTGATACATGATTTTGAGCAACAGATGAAAGAGCTTGAAGAAAAAGAACTTATAGCTGTTAAATGGAAAAGTCATGTGATTGAAAAAATGATTGCGAACCCGGAAAAATTGGTTGTCTACTATGAACTTTTGGGAAGAAAAGAGAGGTATCAATTAGAACAGGAACAGATTAAACTGTATCAAGAGTACTTTGGGATTCATGTAATGTTGGATTGTTTTTGTGAGGAGCAGATCCGGCGCATAGAGGGAGGAAAAAAAGCAGAGTTTCCAGCAGAGGAAGCCTATAAGATTCTAAGACTGTGGAAGTTTCTTATAGAAAATCAGGAAGAGATACTGGAACGGGAATTGTCAATAGCTGTTTTAGGTGACAGCAAATCATGGGAAAGGACTTATTGCGCCAAGTTATATCGGTTATTAAAAAGGTATGGGAACTTTGAGGAGCTGCTGTTGGGAGTAGACGATGAGAAAGAAGCAACAAGGATTATTCTGGCGGAGTATCATGTGGTGCCAAATCCATCGTTTATTTATTTTAAAGGTGATGCAGAATTGACATTTACAGACGGACAAATACTCCGAATCAATCTAAACATGCCTGTGGCTTTTACGGAAAAGACCTTAAGAAATCTAAAAAAGATTATAATTTTTACGCCAAACGTTATGACAGTAGAAAATTTGACGTCTTTTAACAGACTAAGTAAAAAAGATTCTTTCTATATCTTTTTAAGTGGATATCATAATCGTTTGAAACAGCAATTGCTGCTAAAAATTTATAATGATAACAAAATGAAAAAATGGCTCCATTTTGGAGATATTGATCCGGATGGATTTTATATTATTGAACATTTAAAACGGGGAACAGGGATTCCTTTTGAACCAGTACATATGGGGACAAATTTTTTGAAAAAATATGATTCATACACAAAACCGCTTACTGAAAATGATCTTAAGAAAGCAAAGGCGCTGCAGCAACAGGAGAAATATGGTGATGTAATGGAATATATGTTAAGAGAAAAGAAAAAATTAGAGCAGGAGATCATCAGTTGGAAGGAAAGAGATTAGAATAAGAAAAAAACAGAGAATATTTTTTAGTCCTAACTTAACATCACCCAACATCTCCTCCCTGCAGCTTCTGCCGGTAAACCTGATCGCTTACCGGACTCAGTACGGCAGCGTAAACCCCACAGCCATTGTAGGGCCGGCCATTGTGGCCACGGCTGTCAGCACGGCGGTGGCGGTGGTGTTTTGCAAGGTGATGAACCGAAAAGGAAAAGAATGAAAAAAAGATCAGCCGCATAGGATGAACAGTGGAAAGGGCGTGTTCATGTTATGCGGCTGATCATGTATTTGTCGGATTTTCTGATTCCCATACTGATCTTTTATATTATTGGTTTCGGGCTGCTCTCAAAGGCGCCTGTATTTGACCTGTTTGTAAAAGGCGCCAAGGACGGACTGCATACGGCAAAAACCATTCTTCCCACGCTGATCGGTCTTCTGATGGGAGTGGGGATTCTGCGGGCCTCGGGATTTCTGGACTGGTTCGCGGATCTTCTGGAACATGGATCCGGCGTTTTTCACGTTCCCGGACCGCTGATACCGGTGATCTTCGTGCGGATCTTATCCTCCTCGGCCGCCACCGGGCTGGTACTGGATCTGTTCAGGGAATACGGCGCTGACTCCTACCTGGGATACGCGGCGTCCATACTGCTCAGCTGCACGGAAACCGTGTTTTACACCATGAGCATTTATTTCCTCGCGGCAAAAGTCAAAAAAACCAGATATACGCTGCCGGGAGCCCTCCTGGCTACAGGGGCGGGCGTAGCGGCAAGCATTTATCTGGCCGGCAGGATCTAGGACTGTCCCAAATCCCTTTTCCGGGTTCTTCCTGCCGGGCAGGCAAAGTCGAACCGGTTATTTGTCAATCTCAAAAATGTATTTTTCATGGGCGTTGATCACCTGTGTGTCGTTGTACTGGGACAGGCGGGGAAAATTCCGCCCGTAATTCAAATGGACATGCCCATGGACAAAAAAAGCGGGTTTGTATTTGTCAAGAAGGTTTCGGAAAACCTTAAAGCCTCTGTGAGGCAGGTCATCGCCGTCATTGAAATCAAAGGCGGGAGAATGGGTCAGAAGAATGTCAAAACCCCGGCGGAATTTCAGCTTCCACCAGATCTTCCATACCCGTTTCCGCATCTGAAACTGGGTGTACTGATGCTTTCCGGGCTTGTAGCGCATAGAGCCGCCCAGTCCCAGAATCCGCACGCCGTTGTGGACATAGATCTTATCCTCAATACAGATGCACCCGTCGGGAGGGACTTCCTCATAACGGTCATCGTGATTGCCATGGACATATAAGATCGGCGCGTGGGTGAACGTGGCAAGAAAGGATAAATACTGAGGCTTCAGATCGCCGCAGGAGAGGATCAGGTCGATCCCCTCCAGGCGGCTCTTGTCAAAATAATCCCACAATAATTCAGATTCATGATCGGCGATTGCCATTATTTTCATCAGTAGTTCCCACTTTTCCTGTTGATATGGTGTCTTGCCTCAGCTGTCCTGAGTTTTGCCCAATCCCTGCATACTGGTAACTGCCTGGGCTTCTTCTGTCAGATCGGAGATGGACGGAATGCTGCCAATTACATTGTCCGCCAGCCAGTCCATGGTGATGATCTCCTCCGGCGGAACGACCTCGCCGTGTTCATTGACGATGGTGCCGTCCTGGGACCGGAGAATGCCGGAGAATGGTATCAGCGTATCAGAGCAGATATCATTGTGCAGCAGTTCCACCAGCCGTCTGGTGCCCTCCGGAAGATCCTGGGAACAGATCAGATCGATGACGCCCGCGGACATGCCCCACCAGTAATTGATCGCCCGGTTTCCGGTGGCGGCTTCGTCGTTTTTCCATGTGCCGTTGAGAACAATGCGAACGATCTTTTCATAAAGCTTTCCCCAGTGCCAGGTGGTCATGGCCAGATTATCGGGAACGTCTCCGTTTTTGCGGTAAAGCCCAAACTGCCGGGAAGTGTTCACGGGAGCAGCCATATCCTGATCCATGATATAGTTGATCTCAGGATCGCTGAGGATGCCGGAATCCCGGTTTTTTAAGGTGCTCCAGTCCAGGTAGATCTTTGCGTGAGGATTGACCATCTTGGCGCCCAGCGCAAAGGCATTGATATTGGCGGCCATGCCATAGATCGGGTAGTTGGCGATATATCCGATTTTATTGGAAGCGGTCATGGAACCGGCAATGGCGCCTGCCAGGAATTTGGCCTCATACATTCTGGCGTAATAGGTGCGCAGGGTAGGATGAGAAATATTCAGGGAGCAGTTGAGAATTTTCACATCCGGATAGTTGGCGGCGATCTTCAGGCTTGCGGGGATCAGCACCGGAGAAGTGGTGAAGATCATCTGATAACCGTCCGCGATGGCCTGTTCCATAAGAGGCAGGTCATTTTCCCCCGCCACGATATTTTCATAGGCGGCTGTTTCCACCTGCCCGGGAAATACGTTGTCCAGATACAGGCGTCCAAGCTCATGGCTGTAGGCCCAGCTGGAAATCTTGTGATTCTTTTCGTAGAAAAAGGCGATCCTGATCTTGGAGGAATTGTCCGGAAGGATCAGATTCAGCAGATTTTTGTAGAGGGTCTTATTTTCCTTTTCCGGCGGATCCATCAAAAGCTCCACGGACTGCTCTTCCGTCAGAACCAGAAACTCATCCCAGATCTTTGCCAGGTCTGTCTTCATTTCCTGAGCGGTCTTGGTTTTGGCTTCCTCGTATCCAAATACGGTAATATAAGCCAGCAGAGCGTCGCCTACGGTAATGGGCAGCTTCTGACCGCCCTTTGACTCAAATGCCTTGCGGAAACGGGTATATACAGAGTTGAATTCCAGACGGTCGTCGGCTGTCCACTTGCCGTTTTCCGGAACGCCTATCCGCTTCAGAAGCTTGGGGAAGCGTCCCTCATCGCTGAAATTCACATAGTTGATGCCGGTGACGGCATAAAAATCCAGAAATTCATAGTAGATCTTGTTTTCCTTTGTATCGGAGCGTTTGGGAACCACCCGGGTGACAGAGCAGGGGACACTGTAGGCGTCCAGATACTTCAGCACGCTGACCCGTTTGTTTCCCTCCACCACATAGAAGCGGTTCATAAATTCGTAGACCTTTACGGAATCCCGCAGGCCCTCCTCCTGGAGAGAGGTGCAAAGCTCGATCCATTTGGTGGCAAATTCCGTATGGGGCCGCAAAAGCGGCATAAAATTGGCCGCGAAAGAGTTGGTACGGCCTTTGGTCTTGGTGCCTACGATCAGCTCCAGGGGAACCTCGCAGAGGCCCAGACTGACTTCGTACTCCACATTGGTATAAGACAGGATTTCGTCCAGAATGGGCAGGTAGGGATAAACGCCCCTCTGCAGCCGGGCCCGGTACTCCTTTTGGCCGGCTTTCAGTGCGTTGTTGTATTCTTCGTATGACATAATAACCTCATTTCTATCGTTACACAGATCGTGTTGTTACCTATTTATTGTATTACGGTATTATCATTAAATGAAACAAAAGATTTGTCAAGAGAATTTTTGGAATTTCTTTCTGCTTTCTGCCTTGAATTTGCCATTTGGCTCATGTATACTGATAGTGTATGTATCGTTGACGGTTCCGGAGAGCCGTCGGAATAACAGGATAAAGGAGCATTCCCATGGAACTGACAAATATAAAAGAACTGTTTCGCAATCAGGATGTGTATATAGGAAAAGAAGTGACGGTAGGCGGCTGGGTGCGCAGCATCCGGGATTCCAAAACATTTGGGTTTCTGGTAGTTCATGACGGAACCTTTTTTGAGCCCCTGCAGGTGGTATATGGGGACGGGCTTCCCAATTTTGCCCGGATTTCCAGATTAAACGTAGGCGCCGCGGTGATTGTTACCGGTATTCTCACCGCCACGCCTCAGGCAAAGCAGCCTTTTGAGATCCAGGCGTCGTCTGTGGAGATAGAAGGCGGTTCCGCGCCCGATTATCCTTTGCAGAAAAAAAGGCATTCCTTTGAGTTTTTGCGGACCATTTCCCATCTCCGTCCCCGAACCAATACCTTTCAGGCGGTTTTCCGGGTGCGGTCTCTGGTGGCCTTTGCTATTCACCAGTTTTTTCAGGAGCGGGATTTTGTGTATGTACACACGCCCCTGATCACCGGAAGCGACTGTGAGGGCGCGGGAGAGATGTTTCGGGTCACTACGCTGGATCTGAATGATCCCCCCAGAAAAGAAAACGGGGAAGTAGACGATTCCAAAGATTTTTTTGGCAAGGAGACCAATCTGACCGTCAGCGGCCAGCTGAACGGAGAGACCTATGCCATGGCCTTTAAAAATATTTACACGTTTGGGCCTACTTTCCGGGCAGAAAATTCCAACACCACCCGTCACGCGGCGGAGTTCTGGATGATTGAGCCGGAAATGGCCTTTGCGGATCTTCAGGACGATATGAAGCTGGCGGAGGAGATGCTGAAATATGTTATCCGTTATGTGCTGGAGCATGCGCCTGAGGAAATGCGGTTTTTCAATCAGTTTGTGGACAACGGCCTGCTGGAGCGGCTGGAGCATGTGGTTCGCTCGGATTTTGCCCATGTGACGTATACCCGGGCCATTGAGATCCTGGAAGCCCACAATGAGGAATTTGAATACAAGGTTTCCTGGGGCTGCGATCTGCAGACAGAGCATGAGCGGTATCTGACGGAAAAAGAGTTCAAACGCCCCGTTTTTGTTACGGATTATCCCAAGGAGATCAAGGCGTTTTACATGAAGCAGAATCCTGACGGCAAAACTGTGGCGGCAATGGACTGCCTGGTTCCGGCCATTGGAGAGATCATCGGCGGAAGCCAGCGGGAAGACGATTATGATAAGCTGACAGCCCGGATGGAAGAGCTGGGACTGAACAAAGAGGATTACGGATTTTATCTGGATCTGCGGAAATACGGGTCTGCCCGTCACGCCGGCTTTGGCCTGGGCTTTGAGCGCTGCGTCATGTACATTACCGGCATGAGCAATATCCGGGATGTGATTCCTTTCCCCAGAACAGCAGGAAACTGCGAGTTGTAGAAACGCCGGAGCAGGCGGCAGAGCCGTCCCGGAGCAGGCCGGCTATATTGGGAAGACGCCGCCGGCATGAGAAATGCGGGTATGGGAGAAAACAAAATCGCATATAGTCACAAGTAGAAGAAACGATTGCAGGAAATGGAGAAGCGTATGAGCAAAATGTTTATTCCGGAAAATTACAGGCCGTCACTGGATGTAAAAGCCACCCAGATTGCCATTAAGGAAGTGAAGGATTTCTTTCAGAGAGAGCTTGCGACCCAGCTGAATCTAAAGCGGGTCTCAGCGCCGCTGTTTGTATCGCCGGAGTCCGGTCTTAACGACAACCTAAACGGCGTGGAGCGGCCGGTGAGCTTTGGGGTAAAGGAGCATGGGGACCGAAAGATGGAGATTGTTCAGTCCCTGGCAAAATGGAAACGCCTGGCACTGAAGCGTTACGGCTTTTCCCTGGGCGAAGGGCTTTATACAGATATGAACGCCATCCGCAGGGATGAGGAGACAGACAATATCCATTCCATTTTTGTAGATCAATGGGACTGGGAAAAAGTGATCGCGAAAGAGCAGCGCAACAAGGAGACCCTGCGGGATACGGTAAAATCCGTCTATGAGGCATTGCGGGTCACGGAAAAATACATTGCCAACAAATACCAGTATGTAGAATGCTTCCTGCCGGAGGAGATTACCTTTGTTACTTCCCAGGAGCTTTTGGACCGGTATCCGGACTGTACGGCCAGAGAGCGGGAAAACCGGGCCGCCAAAGAGTACGGCGCCATTTTTGTGATGGAGATCGGAGGGCTTTTATCTTCCGGAGAAAAGCACGACGGCAGAGCCCCCGACTACGATGACTGGAAATTAAACGGAGACATTATCGTTTATTACCCGGTTCTGGATATGGCTTTGGAGTTGTCCTCCATGGGAATCCGGGTAGACGAGGACAGCCTGGCAGAGCAGCTGGCGGCGGCAGGCTGCATGGATCGCGCCCAGCTGCCTTTTCAGAAAGCGATCCTGCAAAAAGAACTGCCGTATACAATCGGCGGCGGCATCGGACAGTCCAGGATCTGTATGTTCTTTTTGCGAAAGGCCCATATCGGAGAGGTGCAGGCTTCCCTGTGGAAAGAGGAAGACTGGGATCAGGCAAGAAAGCAGGGAGTTCCGTTCCTGTAATGAAATAGAAAATGGAGGAGGAAGAGGATGAAGTACAAGAAAAACTGGGAAGAAACCCAAAAGAAATTTATTGAATGGTGGAACCATAAGAATACCGGCCGTCCGGTGATGATTGTAGTGGCAAAAAAGGAGGAAAAGACGCCTCTGGATCCCAAATACGCCTACAACAGCGTGGAAGAAAAGTACATGAATCCGGAAAAAATGGTGGCTCATTTCCGCAACTGGGCGGAAAATGTGGAATATATGGCGGAATCTTTGCCCTGTATGTTCGCGGATTTCGGACCTGGCTCCATTGCGGGGTATCTTGGCTCCGAGATTGTGTTCAATGAGCGCACCGCCTGGTTTGAGGAGTGCGTGGAGGACTGGGATGACATGCCTCCCTTAAAGTTTGACCCGGAAAACAAATGGTTTAAAAAGCATATTGAAGTGGTAAAAAAATGTACGGAGCTGGCAAATGGTGATTTTATCACCACCATTCCTGATCTGATGGAGAACATCGACGTGTTTGCCTCCCTGCGTGGGGCTCAGGATACCATTTTTGACATGATGGATGAGCCGGAGATGGTAGCGGAACGGATTCAGCAGATCCAGGACTCTTACTTTGAATATTATGATCGCTTTTATGACATTGTGAAGCTGCCTGACGGCTCTTCTTCCTATACCATGTTTTCCATTTGGGGACCCGGCAAGGTGGCAAAGCTTCAGTGTGACTTTTCTGCCATGATGTCTCCCGACCAGTTCCGGGAATTTATTCAGGAACCGCTGCGTCAGCAGGCAAAGAAGCTGGACTATGTGCTGTATCATCTGGACGGCCCCGACGCCATCCGCCATGTGGACGCGCTGATGGAGATCGACGAGATCGACGCGCTTCAGTGGACCAGCGGCGATCATGGCCCCGACGGAACACAGGAAGAATGGTTCGAGCCTATTTACGACAAAGTGATCCGGGCCGGAAAGTCTCTCTGGATCAAGGTTTATACCGGCACGGTAGACGACTGGATCAAAGGCGTGGACCGGATCGTGAAGCGCTACGGATCGGAACGGCTGTATTTTTATTTCAATCCCATGTCCATGGCGGACGCCAAAAAACTCATGGCCTACGCGGAAGAACACTGGAAAGATGTAAAGGGAACCTTTCAGCCCTGACAGGTCTGAACAGGATCCACGCTGCAAGGAGGAAGACAGCTATGCTGAAAGAATTTCAAAATCCGTCCAACCGGTTCCGGCCCATTCCGTTCTGGTCCTGGAACGACAAGCTGGAGATTGACGAGCTGAAATGGCAGATTGATGAAATGAAAAAAGCCCGGGTAGGAGGATATTTCATGCACGCCCGTTCCGGCCTGAAGACGCCCTACCTCAGTGAGGAATGGTTTGACTGTATCAAGGCGGGTATTGAAAAGGCAAAGGAAACGGGACTGCACGCCTGGGCATATGACGAGGAGGGCTGGCCAAGCGGTTTTGCCGGCGGCATTGTGCCTGCCATGAGCCCGGATTATCACGCCAAATACATTTCCCTGAAGGAAACGGACTGCCTTGAGATCCGGGATGCGGACGGATTGCTGGCGTTGTATAGGTACGCGCCGGAGGCAAACACCTATGAACGGATGCCGCCGCCGGAGAAAGAAGCGTTTCCGGTTTTGGCAAAGCCCGGCGAAAAGCTTCTTGCGGTCAGGCGAAACACCAACCCCTTTTACATAGACACCATGAACCGGAAAGCGGTGGAAGCCTTTCTGCAGGTAACGCATCAGCAGTATTACGACCGGTTTGGGGAAGACTTCGGCAGCTATATGAAAGGCTTTTTTACTGACGAACCCAGGCTTACCTGTGATCATTTTCTGGATCTGGCCTGGTCTGATACTTTGCCGGAAGCCTTTTTCCATACTTACGGTTATGAGATTCTGGACTGCGTTCCGGCGCTGTATAAGCCCACGGCGGATCATGAAAAGGTGCGCTATGATTTCTGGTCCCTGGTGAATCATTTGTTTGTGCACAATTATATGAAGACCATTTATGACTGGTGCGAGGCTCACAACTGCAAAGCCACCGGCCATATTATGATGGAGGAGAGCATCTTCAGCCAGATGACCAGCACAGGTGGTGTGATGCCATTTTATGAATTTCTGCATGTCCCCGGCATTGACTGGCTGCGCAGGCCCATTTCCTCTCCGGTGATTGGAAAACAGGTAGGCTCTGCCGCCTGCCAGCTTGGGAAAAAGCAGGTGATCACCGAGTCCTTTGCCCTGTCTGGCTGGGACGTGACTTTTGAGGAACTGAAACGGATCGCGGAATGGCAGTTTGTCAACGGCGTCAATCAGATCTGCCAGCATTTGGAGGGCTACACCATCAAAGGGGTGCGAAAGAGGGACTACCCTCCGTCTCTGTTTATTCAGCAGACCTGGTGGAAAGAATACGGTCTGTTCAACGATTATCTGGGCAGGCTTTGCGTGGCGCTTTCCATGGGCAATCAGGTAGCGGATGTGCTGCTGCTGCATCCCATGAGAAGCGGTTATGTGCTTTATGACGGCACAAGAACCAAACAGATCCGCGGTCTGGACGACGCGTTTACCAAAGCAAGCGAAACCCTGTCCGGTCAGCATATCAGTTATCATTTTGGGGATGAAACCCTGATTCAGCGACATGGAAAAGTAGAGGGCGCCCGGTTTGTGGTAGGGGAGATCGGCTATGAGACCGTGATCCTGCCCCAGATGTACGCAATCGGCAAGACCACGCTGGAGCTGCTTCTGCGGTTTCTGGAAAACGGCGGAACTGTGCTGTCTATGGGCCGGCTGCCGTCCTATACCGACGGAAGCAGCCAGCAGCTGGAAGCGCTGTGTAAAGCGGCGGAGCCGGTAACGGCAGAAACCGTCCGGAGCCGGATGGCAGAGAAACATCTTCTTGCCCTGAGCATCGCGGAAGATGGCAGGGAGGCGGAAACCATTTCCTATCAGCAGCGGGAAAGCGATGAGGGCACCATTTTGTTCATGGTAAATCACAGCCAGGAAAAAACCTGCCGGGTGACGGTGACGGTTCTTGGCAGAGGCTGCCGGATATGGAGGCTGGCGGCGGAAACCGGCCTGCAGGAGCCGGTGGCTTACACTGTGGAAGAGGGGAATACAAAGATCTCCCTTACCTTTGAGCCCATGCAGTCCTATCTTCTTCTCGCGAAGGATCTGGAGCCGGGAGAACCGTCCTGCCTTGTGATTCCGGAAGCGCCGGCCCAGAAAGTTGCCCTGAAGCCGGACTGGAAGATCACCGGGATGGATCTGAACACCCTGACGCTGGACCGGTGTACTTATTCCATTGACGGAGGCCCGTGGCAGGGGCCTGTGGCGGTGATCCAGCTGCAGAAGATCCTGCTGGATCTGCGGCGGCCCTGTCAGGTACGGTTAAAGTTTGACTTTGAGGTGCAGGCGGATCTGGAGAAAAACAAAGAGTTCTATGTGGTGGTGGAAGACGCGCCGCTTTACCGGATCTCTGTGAACGGGCAGCAGATTTCCACCGCGGATCAGGGCTGGTGGAAAGACAAGTCCTTTAAAAAGGCAGACATCAAATCCGCCCTGCGTCCGGGAACCAATGAGATCCTCCTGGAGACAGAGTTCAGACAGCCCCAGAAAGTATACGATGTGCTTTACGGGGAAAACGTATATGAGACGGAGATCAATAAGATCACCTATGATATGGAGATCGAAAACATTTATCTGCTGGGTGATTTTGGCGTTGTGTCCAAAACGTCTTTTGAGCGGATTCCCCGGCGGGCTATGGTGACGGCGGGACCGTTTGTGATCACCGACCAGCCGAAAGAACTGAAAAACGGAGACTTTACCGCCAACGGCCTGCTGTTTTTCGCGGGGCAGCTTCAGGTGGAGCAGACGCTGAAGATCAGAAAGGAGCCGGGCAAACGGATTCTGCTTTCCATTGGAAATCACCGGGCGCCTCTGGTGCAGGTATATGTCAACGGCATCAAGGTAAAGGATTCTCTTTGGGCGCCCTATGAGGCGGACATTACCGACGCGGCGGCAGACGGGGACAATCAGATCATGCTGCGGTTCTTCGCTTCCAACCGAAACCTGTTTGGGCCTCATCATCACAGCAATGGCGAGTGCTACAACGTAGGGCCGGAAAGCTTTACCGGAAAATGGAGCTGGGTAGAGCGGGAGTCTGAGGCCGACGCGACGGAGATCTTCGATACGGAAAAGAATTACTGGGTGGACACCTACTGCTTTGTAGAGTTTGGGCTGCCCGAACAATAAAAAAGAGGCTGTCTTTTGCTCCTTGCCAGTCGTGTCATAATGATTCTAACAGATCACGATACCTCACCAGCTTTACATTTCCCAGTTCTTTTGCTTTGTCAATACATCCTTTGGTAAAGCCGGACTTGGCAAAGAGGTAGAAGTGCTTCTGTTTATATGGGAACAGGCAGCTGCGTTTGATCAGCGTCTCTAAGACGCCGAGATCCACCTTTTCATTTGTCCATTTGCATTCGCAAAAAAGGGCGGTGTTTTTGTCCTGCTGGGCAAGAATGTCAATTTCCGTCTGACGCTTTTCTGTGGGGTCGTTGCCCCACCAGCGGCCAAGAGAGGAAAACTGCACCGGGCATTTTCCGGCAAGCAGCAGCTTCCAAAGATACTGTTTGCAGATTTCCTCAAATACCTTGCCCATATAGTCAGGCAGAAACGGCTCGATGCGCTTATAGGCGAGATCGGCAGCGCCGCGGGCGATGATGGAATTGTTTTCCGGCACAAAGCGATACCAGAAGCGAAACAGATTATCCTCGATGGAATAAATCGCTTTTCGGGACGCATTTTCGCCGTAAGGGGTTTCTTTTCGGATGATACCGAGGGAAACGAGATTTTTTACATAGGTGGAACACACATTAGTATCCTCACCGACCTTGCCGGAAATTTCCGACATCCGGGTGGAGCCGGTGGCAATCGCTGTGATGATTGCGTTATAAAGCGCAGGCTCCCGAACCTCCTGTTTGAGCAGGTTTACCGGTTCCTCAAACAGGGCGGAGGCAGGATTCAGATAGGTGTTTTTGATGTTGTCTTCGACGCTTAGTTCATCGTTCATTTGCAGCAGATATTGTGGAGTGCCTCCGGCAATCCCGTAGATCAGTGCCTTATCCTCATCGGAAAAATGCTGAAAATACCGGCAGGTCTCCTCAAAGTCAAAGGGAACAATCTTCATCTGTGCTGTCCGTCTGCCGTAAAGCGGCGCTTTGTAGGCGAGGATATGATCCTCCATATAGGACATAGATGAGCCGCAGAGGATCAGCATTAGCTTCGAGCTGTCTTTATGTTTATCAATCAGCAGCTGAAGCGTGGAGGCAAGGCTTTTTTCTGACCGGGCAACATAGGGATATTCGTCAATGGCAAGGATGAGCCGCTGTTTTTCGGACAGCCTGAACACATATTCCAAAGCTGCCTGAAAGGAAAGGAAAGAGCTTTCTGTCTCGATCCCGGTATGATACTCCAAAATGCTCATGCTGAAATTTTCCAGGTTTTGTTTGGCGTTGCTTTCAACGCCCATAAAATAGATGGCGTTTTTATTTCTGATAAACTGATTGATCAGCGCCGTTTTTCCCACACGCCGCCGACCGTATATGACGGCAAATTCAAACTGATCTGACGCATACAGTCGGTTCAGGGCATCAAGTTCACGTTCTCTGCCAATAAACATTGTATAACCTCCATCTTAGGGTGGCTATAGTATAGCAAATAAAAGAATTTTAGTCAAGTATGATTTGGCAAATCATACTTGACTAAATATGAAAGCTTTGAAAAAACATCGAGACATAAAACAGGTGCGGGATTTTTTCCGCACCTGTTTAAATACACGATATTCCATCACATTTTCTGCTTCAGATCCCGCGCCTTGCGTCAGCTGGCGTTGCTCTTCAGCTGAAATTTGTAGATCTCTTTTTCTGTGGAAACTTTCTCGATCTCAGCGCCAAGGGACTGCAGCTTTTCCTCAAAGCGCTCGTAGCCCCGCTGGATATAAACAATGTCTTCCACCACGGTATATCCCTCTGCGGCAAGGCCCGCGATCACCAGAGCCGCTCCGGCCCGAAGATCGGGAGAGCTTACGATGGCGCCGGACAAATGATCCGCGCCGGTAATAATGGCCGTGTTGCCTTCCACCTTGATCCGGGCGCCCATTTTGGTCAGCTCGTCTACATAGCGGAAGCGGTTTTCAAAAATACTTTCCGTAACGATGCTGGTACCGTTGGCCAGCGCCAGGGTAACGGAAATCTGAGGCTGCATATCCGTGGGAAAGCCGGGATAGGGCAGCGTTTTGATGTGGGTGTTTCGCAGCTTGTTCTTACAGTAAACCCGCACGGCGTCATCAGATTCCTCCACCTGACAGCCCATTTCAATAAGCTTGGAGCTAAGCGCCTCCAAATGCTTGGGAATCACGTTTTTAACCGTTACATCGCCTTTTGTGGCGGCGGCGGCAAACATAAACGTACCGGCCTCGATCTGATCGGGGATTACGGTATATTCGGTCCGGTGCAGCCGGGATACGCCTTTGATGCGGATCACATCGGTGCCTGCGCCTTTGATATTGGCGCCCATACTGTTCAGAAAGTTGGCCAGATCCACAATGTGGGGTTCCTTGGCGGCATTTTCCAGAATCGTAGTGCCCTCCGCCATGGCGGCGGCCATCATAACATTGATGGTGGCGCCTACAGAGACCACGTCAAAATACAGATGAGTGCCTGTCAGCCGGGTAGCTGATGTGGAAATGGAGCCATATTCAATGCGCACATCCGCCCCCAGCGCCCGGAATCCTTTCAGATGCTGGTCGATGGGACGGGTGCCGATATTGCATCCTCCGGGAAGCGGCACCTCCGCCTTTTTGTATTTGCCCAGAAGCGCTCCCAGCAAATAATAGGAGGCTCTGATTTTTTTGATATATTCATAGTCCAGACTCAGTTCGCTGATATTGGACCCGTTGATCCTTACCGTATGCCGATCCAGATATTCCACATGGGCTCCGATGCCCTGAATTGCCTGCAGGAGCACTTTTACATCACTGACGTCAGGCAGATTATAAATGGTAACAGTCTCGTCAGTCATAATGGAAGCGGCCAGAATTCCAAGCGCCGCGTTTTTGGCGCCGCTGATCTCCACTTCTCCCACCAGGGGATTGCCGCCCTTTATGATATATCGTTCCATAACGCACCTCAAATTATCATCAATTGATCAAAACGTCAGGGTCTTTCTCAAATGTCTGTTGGAAATGGCAGATGAAAACATCTTTCACTATTATACCATAAAAATCCTATTTGTAAATCTTTATTTTTTTCACAGATATTTCAAAAAAGCTTCATTGACATTTTTGGATAATATGATATTCTTTTAGAGGTAAAATGGAGGATAAAGCAATGAAAGACAAACTGAAAGAGGCATTGAAATCCAATATTCACGGAAAATCCATCGCAATCTTTTTTATATGGGCATTTGTGGTCAATCTGATCATTGAGACGCTTCAGCGTGTTTATGCCAACGGAGTCATAACGGGAGGCGTCTTTGGAGGAATTGTCTCCATTTTTCAGCAGCCTTTTATGTTCTTTTATGGAACCCTGCTGATTATGACCATGCTTTGCCTGGCGCTTTTCTTCAAGCGGCGTTACTGCGTTATGCTGCTTATATCGGCTGTCTGGATCGCGTTTGGCATTGCGGATTTTGTGCTTCTGTCATACCGTGTGACGCCTTTTTCCATCATTGAATTCAAGCTGATCGACGCCGCTCTGGGCGTGCTGACAAAATATGTGCCGATTCCGGCGATCATTGCCATCGGGCTGCTTCTGGTAGGCGCGGTGATTTTGTTTGTCTATATCTGGAGAAAAGGGCCCAAGATCGAGCCTTTGAACCGGCTCCGGGGCCTGCTGTGCGTCGTCGGCATGCTGCTGGTTGTAGGCATCAGTACACTGATCGGTTTCCGTACCAACCAGTTGTCCACCAATTTCCCCAATCTGGCGGACGCCTATCTGGACTACGGTTTTGTCTATTGCTTTTTGAACGGGATCAATATGGGGATCCACAAGCCGGCAGATTATACTCCTGAGAAAGTTTCAGAGATCGTAACCGGTACCAGTGCGCCGAAAAGTACCAAGACGCCCGGCGTCAAAGAATCCGCAACGCCCGTGGACGCGCCCGCGGCAAAGGTGGAACCCAACATGACCGGTCCCAATGTGATCTTTCTGCAGCTGGAAAGCTTTTTTGACCTGACGGAGGTAAAAGGGCTGCAGCTGTCCCAGGATCCGGTTCCCTTTTTCCGGTCTCTGAAACAGCAGTACTCCAGCGGGTATCTTTCTGTGCCGGCCATTGGCGCCGGTACCGCAAATACGGAATTTGAAGTGATGACCGGAATGAATCTGGATTTCTTTGGTCCGGGAGAATACCCGTACAAGACGATCCTGGAAACTCATACCTGTGAATCGGCCGCTTATAATATGAAAGAAGCAGGGTATTCCGCTCATGCCATTCACAATAACCGGGCCAATTTTTACAGCCGGGATAAGATCTTTTCCCAGCTTGGATATGATGATTTTACTTCTATAGAAGTGATGAATGTCCCTGAGACAGAATATACCCCCAACGGATGGGCAAAGGATGTCTGTCTGACAGAGCAGATCTTAAAGGTGCTGGATTCTACGGAAAACAGAGATTACGTCTACACCATTTCCGTCCAGGGACATGGCAAATATCCAAAGGAGCGCCTGATCCCCAATCCAAAGATCCAGCTGCTGGCCGGGATTGACGACGACAGAAAATACGGCGTGGAATATTACGCGAATGAGATCAATGAGATGGACCAGTTTCTGCAGGAGCTGGTGCAGGCCCTTTCCGCGAGACAGGAGCCCACGATCCTGGTAGCCTATGGAGATCATCTTCCGGGTCTTGGATTTACAAATGAAGATCTGAACGGCGGAACCATGAATCAGACAGAGTACATTATCTGGAACAATATGGGGCTGCCCAAGGCAGATGAGAACGTGGAGGCCTATCAGCTGTCCTCCCGTGTGCTGGAACGCATCGGGATCAAAAACGGGATCATCAATGCCTACCACCAGGCAAACAAAAACACCAGCCAGGAAGAGTATCTGAAAAACCTGGAGATCCTGGGATACGATATGCTTTACGGCGATATGGACGCCACAGGCGGGGTGAACAAATACATTGCCTCAGACATGAAATTCGGCGTTACCAATGTGGAACTGCAGTCCGTAGAGCAGGATCCGGACAATCCCTATAATCTGATCCTGAAAGGAAATTATTTCACCCAGTACAGCAGAGTCATGTGGGGAGAGGAAAAGCTGAACTCCCAGCTGATAGACGAGCACACCATCTGGGCGGAACTGCCGGAATTTGACGAGGGGGAGACCCTTTCCCTCACTGTGCTGCAAAGCTATAAAGGCAAGCTGACGCTGCAGACTTCCAATACCGTGGATATTACGCCGGAATATCCGGAAGACTCCACCTACGGAGAAGATTTCCAGAATAACAACAACAACTTTGAGGAATAAAAAAGAGAACCCCGTTATTTGGCGGGGTGTCATAAGAAAGGTTTATCAAGTTTTGCAGGGACGGCATGATTTCGGTCATGCCGTTTTCTGCTTTTCCCGTCCCATCGGCTTATCCAACAGGATATATCCCATGAGGTCTATTCGATGTGGATGTACTGCTGCCGGATTTCCTGTACTTTCTTAAATATTTTTGACCCAATGATAGTCGGGTGGGTATTCCAGAAGATTGCCCAGCTTTCTTTCGGGTTGTCTCGCTGCTTCTTGCCCCGGATCGACTTCGTGTAGGTTTTGAAGTTGACAGTGTAGCCGGTGTATTCCATACGTTCCAAGATGTGGACAACCGTGTTGGTGTTCCAGTGATACAGATTGTTGCTTTCTCAGTTTGGCGTTTTGCCCCTTTCTCTCAGCCTATAAGCTGTGGGGTTGAGAAGCATGTCCGCTTGCAGAACTTTTGCAATCTGCATTGGGCCTCGCCCCTCTATACAGAGCTTGAAGATATGCTTCACTACCTGCGCCGTTTCCTTGTTCACAAGCCATTTCGTTCTGTTCGATGACCTGGACATTGGCCGTCAACAGGATTCCACGTTCACCCTTTGCTTTCTGCATGGCGCGGATCTTACGGCTGATATCTTTTGCAAAAAACACGTTAAACCAGTTCTTTATGCCTGCGATGTCGTTGTCCGTGCAGTTGGGGTCAAAACACACCCCTGTGGTCGTGGAAAATCTCCCTCCTACTTTACAATGGACATTTTCTTGACGAATTAGGGGGATACACCCGGAGAAATTTTTGCTTTTCCTTACTTTACAAAGGGCAAAATCTGACTGAAAAACAAGGGTGGGAGGGATAAAATTTTTGCGACGAAGTCTATATAAGCAGGGTTTGGGAAAGGCACTTCCCAACAAGATTCCCATGAGGCAAAATGAGCGTAAAAGTGAATTTTGGCACCGTGGTAGAATCTTGCTCTTAGCTGCCCACACGCTCACTCTATACTGTCGTTTGTTATTCCGCTGATTGACGGGTATAAAGAATTGCCGCTGCCCATATAGCGGGTAACGGCAAAGCCAACTCGAAGAAAATATCTGATCTTTTCGAGAGAACCCGAAAACCATCTTGATTTTATTCGCAACATCGAGTACAATATATGAGTAAAAATTTGTCGTCAGGGGGCGAGAATAATGAAGTATCTGTCCATTCGTCAGACAG
>CANQUC010000039.1 GCA_947626945.1 uncultured Lachnospiraceae bacterium
GGCATTCCGACAGCCTCCGTCCTTCAGTTGTTCCCGCGAAGATCAGTATCTCTTTCAACTTGATACCCCCGTTTTGTAATCAGCCTGTCCTTTATGATCTCAGACTCCGAATTTCCGATAAACACGGTTGTAAACATGTTCACCTGCGCTTCCCTCAGTTCTTTCAGGGTACAGGTCACGGCTTTCGTGCCCTCTCTTCCGATGTTTTCCACATAGCCGCAGGGCCGCTCCGCCTCCATATGGGAAAGCAGGATATCGCATGCCTTTCTCAAATGATCCTTTCTCTTATGGCTGGCAGGATTGTAGATCACAATGACAAAATCGCCTTCTGCGGCGCTGATCAGTCTCTTTTCAATTTTTTCCCAGGGCGTCAGCAGATCACTTAAACTGACGACGCAGAAGTCATGATTCAGCGGCGCTCCCAGAACCGCAGCCCCGCTGCTTGCCGCCGTGATCCCGGGAATCACCTCCAGTTCTGTTTCGGGATATTCCTTTCCCATTTCATACATCAGGGACGCCAGCCCGTAGATCCCGGCGTCTCCGCTGCATACCAGCGCCACCCGCTTGCCTTTTCGGGCTTCCTCAAAACACATCCTGCACCGTTTTGTTTCCTGACGCATGGGCGTAGACAGCAGTTTCTTGTCCGCAAAGCGTCCGCTCAAAAGGTCCAGATAGACCGTATAACCGATAAGGACGTCGGCATCCTCCAGCGCCCTGATCGCTTCCGCGGTCATCATTTCTTCCTTTCCCGGCCCCATTCCTACGATACAGACTTTATTCTTCATCAAACGCCACACTCCATTCTCTTTTCGCGATCGCGACCGTCATTCCGTCCTCCGCGTGCTTCCCATAAACGATGGTTCCTCCGGGGCCGCAGGCCTTTTTCGCCGCCCGTTCACATACGTTGTCAACGCCCACCTTTTCCAGCACAAAGGCAGATGCCTGAAATTCTCCTTCTAATTCATTCAGCTGCTTTGCCGTATAGGTAAGAAACGGCACACGATGTTTCCTGCTCCAAAGAAGAAGTCCCTGTTCGTCCTTCTTCCGGTCAACAGAAGCCACCGCACAGATCTGTTCCGGGAAGATCCCCGCCTCTCTCACGCTTTGCAGGAGGAATGCTTCTATTTTTTCCGCTTCTTTTCCCTTCCTGCATCCGATCCCCACGACATATTCCTTTGGTCTCAGCAGCAATGCCGTGTCAGCAAAATCCTCCCGGGAAGTGATCAGCACGTCCACATACGCTTCCGGCGGATAAGGCGCCATGCGGATCCCCGACGGTATTTTGCAGCCCTCCGATATATGCCCCGTCTCTATGGACATGGTGATCTCCTGCCCCGCCAGCGCTTTTGACGATACCCTGGCGATCCCGTCCTTATTCACAATGGTCAGGCTGTTTTTCTTCGCGAACAGATCCACCGCGAATCTGCGGTTGATGTCTGTTGCCGTGGTAATGACAGGGACCGCGCCCACAGCTTCCGCGATCCCTACGGCAAGCGCATTCGCCCCGCCGAAATGCCCGGAGAGGATCGGGATCACATACTTTCCCTTTTCGTCCATCACAAGGACCGGACTGTCATGAAGCTTGTCTGTAAGATGAGGCGCAACGGCTCTGACCGCGATGCCGCAGGCTCCTATAAAGAGCAGCGTTCTGCCTGCCCGCATCTGCTCCCCGGTCCATTCTCCCACGCCCTGCTCCACAAAAATGACCGGGCCTGCGGCGTCCTTTCCTGCCTGCCCCGAGCATTTTGTATACAGTGTCATTTCTTCCCGGCCGGTGACATCCGAAAAAACATCCCTGTCACATTCCGGTCTGTTTTTCAGACGTTCCTTCCAGAGATCCGCCAGCTTTTTTGAAAGCTCCACTCCGTTTTTTGTGAAGCTGACGACGCTTATCTGCATTGTCCTTCATCCTTTGCTTTTCTGAATTCCGTTGAAAAATCAGCAGCGTACAATCTTGATTTTCTGTAATGCCGGTGCGTGATCGCTTCCCCCACCAGCACCAGCGCCGTCTTCGTAATCCCGTGCTCCGCGGCCGTTTCCCGCAGGGATGCCACCGTACATATATACGCCTCTTCGTCGGGCCAGGTTGCCTTATACACAATGGCAGCCGGCGTTTCCCCGTCATATCCTCCCCGGATCAGCCGGGCGCTCAGTTCTCCCAGCATTCCCGTACTCAGGTAAATCGCCATGGACGCCTGATGGGCGGCAAAGCTCTCAATGCTTTCCTTTGGCGGAACCTTGGTTCTTCCTTCTATTCTGGTGATGATCAGCGACTGGGAAACGCCTGGAAGCGTATATTCCAGATTGAGGGACGCGGCCGCACCGAAACAGGCGCTGACGCCCGGACAGCTCTCATAGGCGATCCCCAGTCTGTCCAGCTCGTCCATCTGCTCCCGGACCGCTCCGTAAATACTGGGATCTCCGGTGTGAAGTCTGACGACCGTTTTTCCATTGGCATCTCCCTGTTGGATGATCCCGATCACTTCTTCCAGCGTCAGTCTGGAGCTGTCGTAGATCTGACAGTCTTTTCCCGCATAGTCAAGCAACCGGGGATTTACAAGAGAACCGGCATAAATGACAATACCGGCCTGCTCCAGCAGCTTCATTCCCCTGACCGTGATCAGATCCGCCGCACCTGTTCCTGCGCCTACAAAATAAACCATTGTTCTGCCCCCCTGCTCTTCGCCAGTTCTCCAAACGCATTGGCATACATGATACAATCGATCTGAAGCATTCCTTTTGCCCGCCTGTCCAGATAATAGCAGATACGCTCCATGCAAAGATCCATCGCTTTTTGCCGCTTTCCCGATGCGTCCAGGATCCAAAGCGCCTCCTCCGTGGTCCCGCAATCCAGGATCCGGCAGACCGTCTTGTAATCCGCGCCGGATCTTGCCGCAAAAGCGGCAAAAAGCTCCATTCTGCAGTCGCTCTCACTGGAATGGGTATTCATGATTCCGCCCGCCACCTTAATCAGCTTCCCGATGTGGCCGGTGAGCAGCATTGCCCGAAACCCCAGTTCCACAGCCAGATCGACGGTTGCTCCGATGAAGTTGCCGCACTTTACGCTTCGATCCAGATCGTACCCGTATGTTTTTTTCATAAAATCCAATCCGTAATTGCCCGGAGAGACCGCCACATCGTCGTGCCCTTCCGCCCTTCTCTGGTTCAGCTCCACCCGGATGGTATCCAGTATCGCCTGGCTGCTCATGGGCTCCACGATCCCGCTGGTTCCCAGTATGGAAATGCCGCCCACGATCCCCAGCCTGGGATTAAAGGTCTTCTTCGCGATCCGCTCTCCCTCCGGCACGAAAATCTCCACGCGCAGGCCGCCCCTGTAATCCGTGATCTCACATACCTGCAGCACTTCCCGCTCGATCATTTCCCTTGGCACGCGATTGATGGCCGCCTTTCCCTCCGGCTGATCAAGGCCGGGTCGGGTAACGCGCCCCACGCCTTTTCCGCCTTCGATGACCACCCTTTGCTCCGTGCCTTTTTCAAAAGAAACCCTGGCATAGATCAGAACGCCGGTGGTCACGTCCGGATCGTCTCCGCCGTCCTTTGCCACCGCGCAGGTGACTTCCGATTCTTTCCGGTCGATGTCCGCAAGCAGCGCCGTATAGGGAATTCCCTTCGGCGTCTCTATGGTGATCTCTGTTTTTTCCCTGCCGGTCAGCAGCATGCAGGCGGCTGCTTTCGCCGCCGCTGCCGCGCAGCTTCCGGTGGTAAATCCGCACCGCATCGTTTATGCTTCCTTTCTCAATTCGTACAAAACAGCATTGCAGACCGCAGCCGCCACGTTGCTTCCGCCTTTTCTTCCACGGTTTACGATATAAGGCACATCCGTCCGCAGGATCAGCTCCTTGGCGGCTTCCACGTTGACAAATCCAACCGGAACCCCGATGATAAACGACGGCTTCCAGCTGCCGCGTCCCATCGTCTCATACAACTGTATCAATGCCGTAGGCGCGTTTCCTATGGCAAAAACGACAGGTTTTGTGATCATGGCGGCCAGCTCCATACTGACGGCGGCGCGGGTCGTCTTACGCGCCTTGGCCAGCCGCGCCACCCTTTCCTCCGCCATAAAGCAGCGGGCTTCCCCGCCGAATCCGGCAAGCGCCTTTTGATTGATCCCCGCAAGGGCCATGTTGGTATCCGTCACGATATCCGCTCCGTTTCTGATCAGATTTTTTAGGATCTCCACGGCGTTTTCCGAATAACAGAGGGTCTGCGTATAATCAAAATCCGCCGTGGTGTGAATGACCCGCTTGGTGATGGGATCCTGTTCCTTCGGAAGGCGGATCCCTCTCTTGTCCAGTTCTTCCGAAATGATCTCAAAACTTCTCTTTTCAATTTCCTCCGGCAGCAAACGCTCTATCTTGTTCATACTGATCCCGCGCCTTTCTCTATATTTGTTCCATGGCTTTTATCAATGCCTCATTGTCCTGTCCGGACTTTACGGCGATCCGGTAAAAGCCTTTCGACAACCCTCTGTAATTTTCACAGTCCCGGATCAGGATTTCCTGCCGCAGCAATTCCTCATACAGATTTTTCCTGCTGCAGACGAGTAGAAAATTGGCATCGCCGGGAAATACCCGCAGTCCCATTTTTGCAAATCGCTCCGCGAGGAATTTTCTTTCCGCCCTTACATATGCGGCTGTCTTTCCCAGAAAGTCCCGGCATTCGCCGCAGACGCTTCCCGCAGCCTGGGCAAACACAGAGAGATTCCACTCCGGAAGCTGTCTCTTTATCCGGTTTAACAGCGTCGGATCGCTGCAGAGCAGATAGCCCAGCCGCACGCCGGGTATCGCAAAGATTTTTGTAAACGCCCGGACGATCACCAGATTCTCATAATTTTCCAGTTCCGAAAGCATTGAGCGTCCTTCTTCGCAAAATTCTATAAAGCATTCGTCAAGCACCGCCACGATCTTGTTTTGCCTGCACACGTCAAGCAGCCTGCAAAGATACGCTTTCTCTGGCAGACGGCCCGTAGGATTGTTGGGATTTGCGAGAAAAAGCAGATCCACGTCCTCCGTCAGCGCATCCAGAAGATCCTCTCCCGGCAGAAAGCCTGTCTGCTCTTTCAGCGGAAAATAAACAATCTCACTGTCCGCCGCCTTCGCCGCATATTCATAGCCGTAAAAGGACGGCGTCGGGATCATGGTTCTGCGCGGCCTGACCCCGTGAACAACAGCCATCAAAAGCTCCGAAGCCCCGTTTCCAAACAGCAAATATTCCTCCGGGACACAAAGCATGCCGCCAACGGCTTTTTTCAGCTTCTCCGCCTCCATATCCGGATAGCTGCCGCACAGCTTCAGCGCGGCTTTCAGCGCGGTTTTCATCACATCCGGCGTCCCCAGCGGATTCACATTTACAGAAAAATCCAGCCTCACGCGATTCCTGTAGATATCGCCGCCATGAATCCCATTCACCTGCAGATCACATCCTCCTACAAATCAGACAGACTGCCGCCAGCATGACAAGACACAAAATCTCCCCCAGCCATGCGGTGCGCATCATCAGCCGGTTGGCGCGTCTGATATCTTCTGCTTCTACTTTCCGGCACGGGTCGCCTACATAAGGCTTTTTCACTGTCTTCCCAAAATAACTGGCGTCGCCGGCCAGCCGCACGCCCAGCGCGCCCGCGCACACAGATTCCGTCTGGGCGGAATTGGGGCTGGCGTGATTGCGGTGATCCCTCCGGTGAATGCGGCGCGCGCCTTTTCCTGAAAGATCTTTTCCGCCGATGTACGCCGCAAGGATCATCAGATACGCGCTGATCCGGGCGGGAATATAATTTACGAAATCGTCCAGCTTTGCCGCCGCTTTGCCAAAATACAGGTACTTCTCGTTCCGATACCCGACCATGGAATCCATCGTGTTGACCGCCTTATAAAAGAATCCCAGGATGGGACCGCCCACGGCCGTATACAGCATGGGCGCGATCACGCCGTCCGAGGTATTTTCCGCTACCGTTTCTATGGCGGCTTTCGCCACTGCTTCTTCATCCAGAGTCTCCGTATCCCTGCCTACGATCATGGAAACTGCCTTTCTGGCTCCTTTCAGATTTCCGTCCTTCAAACACCGATATACCTTCATGCTCTCATCCTTCAGACTTTTCGCCGCCAGGATCTGATACGTCATGACGGTCTCCACGACGATCCCGGCGACAGGATGGATTCCATATGCGCCCAGAAGAACCACTGCGGCCGCAGCCGCCACGATCAGCGAAACTGCAGCTGCCAGCAGGATTCCCTTTTTAAATTTTGCTTCGTCCGTTTCCGCCTCCGCTTTTCCCAACAACCGGTCTTCCAGTGCCGCGATCAGCTTTCCCACCAGACGTACCGGATGCGGAAACGAATGCGGATCTCCCAGAAGCAAATCCAGCAGAAATCCAAAAAAGAACGCTGCTATATGACAATACATGACTTCTCCATTCTGCCGCAAATCCCTTTGCCGCTATAGCCTCCTGACAGATTCCATCCAAACATTCCGGATGCCGTCCGGTCCCGTACTGAGCCCATCCCAGCTCAGCAGGCATCGATAGCCCTTTCCGTTTGAAACCTGATAATCAAAATAATCTCCGCCGGCAACGCCGTATCTGCTCAACAGGGACATGATCGTGCCCCCGTGAACGACCGCGCAAACGGTCTTTCCCCTGGCTGCTTCCGGCGTCTCAGACAAAAAACCGATCATTTTCTGTAAACCTTCGCCGCACCGGCGTGCAAAGGCTTCCCTGCTCTCTCCCTCCGGAAAGGGGAGCGCGCCGCCGCTGTCAATCCACGCCTGATACCGCCCGTCGTCTTTCAGATCCATATGATTCTTTCCCTCAAACACCCCAAAGTCCATCTCTCTCCATTCCGGAATGACGTCAGGCGTTTTCTCAGGATAGAGGATCCCGGCGGTTTCCAGGCAGCGTTTCATCGGACTGGAAAACACAAGCCCCGCCTGCGGATAAAGACCCTTGCGCCGAAGCTCTATAAGCGCGCCGATCCCTTCCCGGCTCAGCGGATCGTCTGTCCTGCCGATATACCGGCGCTCCTGATTGGCCCTGACGGCCCCATGCCTGATGAGCACCAGTTCTACTTGATCTTCTGTCCGATCCCGCATATGACCCGAACAACCTCCTTTGCAGACTCCGCCAGCATGATCAGGATTCTTCCTGTCCGTTCTCTGTACGCTCTTTCAAAAGCATCCGCCGGTACAATCCCGTTTCCGATCTCATCACAGATCAGAATACACTCAGGATATTTCTCTGCAAACTCCATAATTTCTTTTTCCGGACATCCGCCGTCGGCAAGACGTTCCCTGATCCAGCCATGGAGGCGGCTGACGATCACCGTTTTCCCCCGCAGGTCTTCATCACAGCGCAGTTTTCCGTCCAGCACCACACAGTCCTTATCCTGATTCCTGTTCAGAACATACTCTAATTTCCCCTGTGAAAATCCGCCGATCACCAGTTTCATCGTATTCTCTCCATTCTGCACTTTCCCTCTGCACAAAAGCCGCGGCAGGCGGCAAAATTAAAGCAGCCAGCCCAGTACGGCGGCGCAGACCGTCATACATCCCTCGCAGATTACCACAAACCAGCCTGCCGTATCTCCTGTAATCCCGCCAAGCTCTTTTTTACATCTGTAATAATAATACCCAAAAACACAAAAAGCCGCGGCCGCCACGATACATCCGTCCCGCACCGACAGCAGCAGCATAAACCCGACACAGACAAGCGTCTGCACATACAGCGCGGCTTTTACGATCCGCTTGTCGGCGCTGCCGGAAAACGTGTAGAGCAGGCCGTCTTTCTTTGCAGATGGAAACGTCACCGCGCCGATCCCGGAAAGACAGCGCGCCAGAAAAAAGCCTGCGCAGAAGATTCCAAACGGAGCCGGATCGCTGATCTCTGACAAAGCGCCCAGATAAAGAAGCCCGAAGACAGCCAGCGCAACCACCGAAAAAGCGCCGATATGAGGATCCTTCATAATGTCCAGCTTCTTTTCCTTCGGCAGAAACGAATGAAACGCATCCATGGTGTCCATGAAGCCGTCCACATGAATGCCTCCCGTGACAAGCAGCGGAATGGCCGCGCCGATCATGACCTGGCACAGCCTGCCGATCTCACAAGTACCGCACAGCCATCTCCAAAGCCAGAGCAGAACGCCTGTGACCGCTCCCACCCATGGAAAAAAACACAACGCGTATTTCATGTGCTCTTCTTTCCACGGAAACTGCGGCACAGGGATCCTGGAATACATGGAAAACGAAATGACCAATGCTTTGACAAATCTCATATCATCCTTTCTCCTTCACTGTGACCGGGATCCCCGCCACAACCTCGATCACCTGATCGGCCATGGCCGCAAGCCGCCGGTTGACACTTCCCAACGCCTTTATATAAGAAACCGTGTCGTCGTCATAGGAGATCCCGTCCTCAAACACGTTATTGGTGACGACCACAAGCACTTCCAGCTCTCTGTTCAGCGACTCTATATCTCCGACAATCTTTTCCGCCACCGCCTCATAAGACTTTGGCGCTTTGCCGGAAAACATCTCATTGGCGGTCAGATTTGACATGCACTCCAGCAGCGCGGCATTTCCCTTCATCTCTTCCGGCGTTTTGCAGACAGACACCGGCTGTTCGATGGTGAAAAATCCTTTTCCGCTCCGTGCCCTCCGGTGCTTTTCGGCCTTAGCCCGCGTTTCTTCGTCAAAGACCTGCATGGTGGCAAGATAATATTTTTTTCTGCCTCCCGAAACGCTGCAGATATATTCTTCCGCATAAGCGGACTTTCCGCTGCCGCTTCCTCCCATGATCAGGATCAACATCCGAATCCTCCTTCCGCCGCGTATGCAGAAATTTACGAAAATCGCCTGTACTGGGCTACCTGAATATCTGAAAAAGTGGTCCTGCCATTGTAAATGCTCAATGCCAGATCCAGCAGGGAAAACATCATGACCGCCCCCGTGCCCTCGCCCAGCGCCAGTCCGGCGTCTATGACCGGTTCCAGCTCCAGCGCCTTCATCAGCTTTTCTACCGCAGGTTCCTTTCCCTTATGAGAGGGAAGCAGGAAAGCTTTTGTTCCCGGAACGAGCCTCTCCGCAGCAAGCGCCGCCGTCATGCTGATCACGCCGTCCAGCACAATGGGCACATGAAAGACCGCTCCGCCGATACAGACGCCTGCAAGGCCCGCAATGTCAAGTCCTCCCACCGCAGCCAGCACGCGGATGGGAGACGCGTTTTTCAAGTCATACTTTTCTATGGCCTCCCCAATGACCCGGCGCTTTCGGATCAATCCGTCGTCCCCAAGGCCCGCGCCTCTGCCGGTGACTGCTTCTGCCCTGCATCCCATCAGGGCCGCCGCCACCGCGCTGCTGGTGGTGGTATTTCCGATCCCCATCTCTCCGGTAGCGAGAATCTGATACCCTTTCGCCCTGCAGGCAGATACCATGTCAATCCCCACCGCAATGGCATGGACGGTTTCTTCCTCTGTCATGGCTGGCTCCCGCCTGAAATTTCTTGTGCCGCGCCTGATTTTTCTGTCCAATACGCCCTGTATGGGACCGCTTCTGTTGATGCCGATATCCACAGGCACGGTATCCGCGCCCACTGCCGCCGCCATTCTGCACACAGAAGAGCGTTTCGCACCCATGGATTCCGCCACCGCGGCGGTCACCTCCTGGCCGGACTGACTGATCCTTTCCTCCACAATGCCGTTGTCCGCGCACATGATGATGACGGCCTTTCTGGCAATATTGATCCGGTGGTCACCGATGATGCCGCCGATCTGCGCGGTAAGCGTTTCAAATCTGCCCATGCCCTCGATCGGCTTGGCGATCCCGTCCCAGTTTTTCAGGACGCGCTTTCTCGCCGCTTCATCTGGTCCCGTCACCTTCAGTTGATTCAATTCTTCGCCCGTATAGTTATTCCAGACGGGCTTCTCCAAGCATTCCATAAATTTTCTCCATATCCATGTGGGCTCTCAGGGTGTCCGCCAGCTTATCATACTGGCTTTCCTTAAATCTTTGATAATCCTCCAGCGCGCTCTCTGACAGCCGGATCCCTTTTCTTTCCGCCAATGTCTTTGCCACTGCCCATGCGGTATCTCTCTGGTCGAACAACCCGTGCACATAAGATCCATATACCTGTTTGCCGTCGCAGAGCACCGTCGGGATCTGTCCTGAAACAAACATCCCGAAAGTCCGCTGAAAATCCCCTTCAGTTCATTGATCCTGCCCTCCGTCTGCCGCCGTTTTTTTTCGCGGCATAAGGTCGTAGAAACAGGGAGCAGCTCCATTCCCCGGAGGTTTCCTCCTTCTTCCACCCCGTCCGGATCGGATATCCGGTTTCCAAGCATCTGATAACCGCCGCAGATGCCAAAGACCGGGATCTCCTTTGCAAGTTTTTTTATGGCAGCCTCCAGACCGCCCTGACGCAGCCATTGCAGGTCTCCCATGGTATTCTTGCTTCCCGGCAGGAAAATCAGGTCGGGATGAGAAAGCTCTCTGACGGAAGCCACATACCGCACGGACACCTCGGGAATCTGCTCAAAGACGTTGAAATCCGTAAAATTGGATATTCTGGGATATCGTATCACCGCGATATCGAGCAGTCCCTCTTTCCTTTTGTCAAATCTGTCCGTCAGACTGTCCTCATCCTCCAGAGACAGCTCCATATAAGGGACTACCCCCACCACCGGAACGCCGCCTTTTTCCTCCAGCATGGCTATGCCCGGATCGAGGATGGATCTGTCCCCACGGAATTTATTGATGATAAGGCCTTTCACCCTTCTTTTTTCCTGTTCCTCCAGCAGCGTCAGCGTCCCCAGCAGCTGCGCGAAAACGCCGCCTCTGTCGATGTCTCCTGCCAGCAAAACGGGCGCGTCCACCATTTCGGCCAGACCCATGTTGACGATGTCGTTTTCTTTCAGATTGATCTCCGCGGGACTTCCGGCCCCTTCTATCACAATGATATCGGCAATCTCCTCCAGCTGCCGGAACGCCCTTTTGATCTGCGGGATCAGCTGCTTTTTAAAGGCAAAATAATCTTTCGCGCTCATATTGCCCAGCACTTCCCCGTTTACAATCACCTGAGAGCCTGTGTGGCTTGTCGGTTTCAGCAAAACAGGATTCATGCACACCAAAGGCGGGATTCCTGCCGCCTCCGCCTGCATGACCTGTGCCCTTCCCATCTCAAGGCTTTCCGCCGTGATGTAGGAATTCAGCGCCATATTCTGGGATTTAAAGGGCGCGGGCTGATACCCGTCCTGCTTAAAGATCCTGCACAGCCCGGCCGCAAGAAGACTTTTGCCCGCGCCTGACATCGTACCCTGCACCATGATTACCTTCGCCATGATCAACTAAGCCTTTCCATCCTATCCATTCTGCTTCAAATCTTTTTCTGCTGTCTCTTCAATCGTTTTTTTGCTCTGCTTCGCGTAGGCGAGCAGCTCCCGGTTGGCGGCCTCAAAGGTTCCGAATGATCTCCTGCAGCAGATCACTTTTTTGCAGGAATCTATTTTTTCTTTTGCCCGCGAAAGCAGCGCCTCCGGAATGGGTTCAAAACTTTCCGCCGCGATGCAGCATGTGCCAAGCGCCCTTGCCACGGGATAATCCAGATCGTTCTGAAACAAAATTCCCGCCGCGAAAGGGATCCCCTGCCGCTGCAGGCTGCGGTAGGTATTTCTGCCCGTTCCGTTTCCGGCGATCACAAAAACCTCCGCCTCCCCTTCTGCCGCCGCCAGCTCCATATTTCCGTTTTCCTCGTCAAATTTTCCCGACTCGATACCAAACAGTTCGGTGAGATATCCCTGTCTGAATATTTCCTCCGGTCTGCCGAACCGCTCCACATACCTTCCGTTGATACAAAGGATCTTGTCCGAAACCTTTGCCGCCAGCTCCAGCTCATGAAGGGACATGACCACTGTCAGGCTTTTTTCTTTCCGCAGCTTCTGCAGTACGGACAAAAACTCCAGCTTATGCTTTACGTCCAGATAGGAGGTGGGCTCGTCCAGAACAAGAATCTCCGGCTCCTGACAAATGGCGCGGGCCAGCATCACGCGCTGACGCTGCCCGTCGCTGACGCGGGTAAAATCCTGATCCGCGATGCCGGACACATGAACCAGCTCCATGGCTTCTTTTACCGCGCGGCGGTCTTTTTCGGACAAAATGCCAAAATGCCCCGTATACGGATAGCGGCCCGTGGCCACTACGTCCTCGCAGGTCATCATCTCCGTGCGGAGCCTTTCCGTCAGCAATACCGCCATCTTCCGGGACAGCTTTGTTCCTGACATCTGTTCCACATGATCTCCGTCCAGACAGACCGTTCCGCCGATCAGCGCGATCTGTCGGGCGATACTTTTCAGAACCGTGGATTTTCCGGCGCCGTTTGGACCGATCAAAGTCAGTATTTCTCCCTTATTCAGTCCGATCTCTATATTCTCGATCAGCGGGCGCATATGATAGCCCACGCTCATTTTCTCTGTAAAAAAATAATACTCCGTCACAGAACCTTCTCCCTGTTGCGCTTTATCATGACCCACAATACCACCGGCGCTCCGAAAACAGCCGTTACCGCGCTGATGCTGATCTCCGACGGCGCCAGCAGATTTCTTGCCAGCAGGTCGCAGAACAGGCAGAACACGCTTCCGCCAAGAAAACATGCCGGGATCATCAGAAGGGGCTTTGCCGTGCCAAGCAGGCTTTTGACCAGATGAGGGGCGGCAAGACCCGCAAAAGAGATTGGTCCCGCATAGGCAACGATACAGGCCGACAGAACGCTTGACAAGATCACAAGCATAGAACGGAGCAGCAGGATATTGACGCCAAGATTGCGGGCGTAGGCTTCGCCCAGCTGATAAGCGCCCAAAGGCTTTGACATCAGAAATACCGCCAGAAAAGCAACCGCCGTCACGCCCGCCATAACCGCCACGTTTTCCCACGTCATGCCGGAGAAACTGCCTCTGGACCAGTTGTGAAGATTGACTATATCCGCGTCGTCGGCAAAGGTCACCACAAACTCTGTGATGGCGGAGCAGATATAGCCGATCATGACGCCGCTTACGATCAGCATGGACATATTGTCGACTTTCCGGGACATCAGAAGGACAAAGCCCATGGAAATCATGGCGCCGGAAAACGCCGCAAAGATCAGCGTCGCCCCGCTGACCCTGACCGCCCTTCCCATCAGAAACACCATAACCAGCGCCACGGCCATCTTTGCTCCGGAGGAAATTCCCAGCACAAACGGCCCCGCGATGGGATTATGAAAAAAGGTCTGCAGAAGATACCCTGCAAGGGCAAGCGCCCCTCCCAGGATCAGAGCCGCCAGCGTCCTCGGCAGGCGGATGTCCCAGAGGATCCGCCGTTCTGTCTCGCCAATCTCCCTGCCTGAAACGCTTTTCAGAATGTCCTGCAAAGAAATTTTTACACTGCCGATACCTATGTTTGCGATACATAACACCGCCACGCAGATTCCCAGAAAAAGGAATGACATAAGGTATCTCGCTTTCCTGTCCGCCACATTATCAATCCCCCTGTTCCAGCCGGAAAAGAAATGACATCTTCTCATCTTTGCCGGTCAGCATGTTGTGGATATCCCTGATCATGTCACCGACAGACATGGACTGCTGATACATGTCATTTGTCGTACACCAGACATTTCCTTCCTTTACAGCCCGAAAATCTTTCAGAAGCGGGCATTTGTCAAGCAGTTCCTCCACGGATCCGACGCCTCCGTCTATGGAGCTGTTATAGATGATAAAATCCGCGTCCTTCGCTCCGTTGTAAAATTCTTCCGCCTGCATATTCAAGGTTGATTTGGCCGACTCCGGATCGCCCAGCTGATCAAAGATATATCTTCCGCCTGCAATCTCGATCATTTTCGGCACATAATCAGCGCTTTGCCGCACCTGTACCAGACCGTTTGAGGTGATGTAAAAAAAGGCGACCGTCTGATCCGTTCTCTCATTGGCAGTGATCTCTTCCAGGATCGCCGCCTGTCTGTCAAACTCTTCCCGGGCTTCCTGTTCTTTTCCTGTCAGCGCGCCAAAAAATTTGATCCATTCCACCCTGCCCAGCGGATGGGACTCATAGCTGGAATACTCCGTCATGACGGGGATCCCGAAACTTTCCAGCATCTCGATCACCTCAGGCGAATGGGAGATCATCCTGTTTTCTATGGCAAGGGAGCATCCCTTTGATACGATCAGTTCATAATCCGGCTCGTTGTATTTCCCCGCATAGACCATATTTCCGGCCTCCATGGCTTCCTTCGCGGCTCCGATATACCAGTTTTCTTCTTTCTGTCCTGAAAGGGTGATCTGATCCACGGCTCCCAGCGCATCGAACATATCCATAACCGCAGACGCCACCAGATAAAAATTCCCCGTGGGACGCTGCAGCACGATCACGTCGTCCTCCGTTTCTTTCGGAATCTCTTTTTCCTCCGGGACCACCAGGATCTTCGTTCCGTCTTTGACGGTAAGCAGCGTATATCCGCCTTCAAAATAGTCCACGGAAAAATTTTTTGCGTACCGTATCTCCATGCTGCTTTCATAGGCAAGTCCCCATCTGTCCTTACCGGACGCCGGGGCGCTTTCCTTCTCATCGACAGCGCCCGGCCTTTCGGGGGCTTCCGTTCCCACGGTCCGGAAATCGGAAGAAGGGCTGCCGCAGCCTGCAAGCCCCAGCAGTCCTGCCAAAAACAAGCAGCCGAATTTTGTGATCTTTTTTCGCACTGACATTGATTTTTTCATCTTTCTTCTTTTTCACCGCTCATTTGCAGATTTTTTTCCTTACTCCTGGCTTTTTGCGGTATCTGCGTGAAAAGTAATGGTATACTCTATTTCATGAGGCGTGCTCATGGCTACGGTATCTCCGATCACTTTCATTTCCTTATCCAGCGCCGCCACGGGGATTTCAAACAAGGAATCCCCCTCTGTATTGACCGGCAGATATTTTTCGCCGTCCACGATCATATAATCGTAATTGGGGCTGTTCCACTGTAATTTCGCCGTGATCTTTCCGTCCTTTACGTCGATCCGAACCGGCGAGAGGATCTGCGCCTTACCGGTTCCGCCCTGAAAATCCATCTCAATGCTGTACGAACCGTCCGCCAGCGCACTTCCCGCTCCTGCCTGCGCCTGATCGCCTGCGGGCGTATTCCCCGCTTCTGCCTGTGTGTCATCTGTGGGCTCCGGATCAGAAACGCTGACCTTGTGGTCATACCATTTTCCCTTTGTCCCCACCAGCGCCAGATCAAATTCTTCATCCAGGACGGGAACCGGCACGTCAAATCCGTATACTTCCTCTGTCATGCCGTCGCTGTATGTAACCGTATCTACCGTAGGCGAAAGCAGCTTCGCGCCTTCTTTCTGCGCATCCTTTGCAAGCCCCGGATACAGGTTGACAACGTTTTTTGACCCCAGGGAAATATGAATGGTCATTTCCCCGTTTTCTACTGTCAGCGTGCCTTTGCCGTCGCATGCTTCACTGACATGAAACATGCTGTTGTCAGTCTGAAACTTTGCTGAGTACACCCCGTCGGGCAGCTCTTCGCTTTCTGTCTCCGCAGACGACGTCACCTCAGGCGGTATCTCAGACATTGTTTCCGTCTGCGTGCCGTTTTGATCTCCGCAGCCTGCCATCAGCAGACATAAGAGCAACATCATCACAATCCCTGCTTTTTTCATGATCGCTGTCTTTCCTCTCTTTTATTTCATCGCATTCGCCGTATGTTCCACATAAAGCTGCTGAATGGCGTCGATGGAGCCCAGGCCCGCGATCTGCGCGTCTACGCTGTCAAAATTGCCGGAAGCCTGAAACATGCTGATCCAGGAATCTTCGTCTTCACCTGCCATGTCATTATTGGCGTGATCTCCTGCCACAACCATCAGCGGACGAAGGATCACCTTTTTATACCCTGCCTGCGCCACGGCGTCTATCACTGCCTCACAGGCGGTCTCTTCCGGTTCTCCCTCCACCGTGCCGATAAATACGTTATCGTATCCCAGTTCGGCCATCTGGGTCTGCATCTGGCTGTAGGATACCTTTGCCGTGTGGGACGTGCCGTGCCCCATAAACACGAACGCCGTCTGATCTGCCTTTGCGGCGTCGAGGCTGTCATATCCCGCTTCCTCCACTGCTGCCTGCGTGATTGCCTTTGCAACCGTTTCTTTGTCGGTATTGACCGCCGCAGCGTCCGCGCCGACCTCGCCGAGAAGCGGCTCCGCCACCTTAACGGATTCAAACTGATCCTGATATTCCTCAAGCGCTTCCATCAGCTCGTCATACTCTGCGCCGTGCATCAGATGAGTAGGCTGCACCACCAGATTCTTTACGCCGTTCTTCACCGCGCGCTCCAGCGCCTGATCCATATTATCGATGAATTCTTCGTCTCTTGCCTGTACATGATTGATGATGATCTGCGCCGTAAACGCCCTTCTCACGGACCAGTCCGGATTGGCCGCCTGTATGGCATCCTCGATCCCCTTAATGTCCTCGGTACGGCTGTCGTTAAAGGATGTGCCGAAGCTGACGACCAGTATCTCATTCTCCCCGATCTCATCCTGATTGCGGGGATCATCTTTGGATGCGTCTCCGGTGTCCCTGCCAAAATAATCGGGATCGGCTTCTTCGCCTTCCACCAGCTCTTTCTGGGCGTCTGTCAGCGCGTCCCAGGCTGCTTTCGCCTGCGCGCACTGTTCGTCTGTGTCATCCGTTCTCTGCTGCACATAGATCGCGTCGATCATCGCCGCCACCTCGTCGGCCGCTTCCTGATCGGTCTTCGCGCCCTCTGCCGGAGCCTCGCTCTCCGCGGTGTTCGCGTTTCCCCCAGGCTCCTCATTTTCTCCTCCGCAGCCTGTCAGCATCAGTGAGCAGGCCATAGCTGCCGTCAGCAATACAACTGTCATTTTCTTTTTCATTTTTTCCTCCGTTCTGCAGTGTTTCTGCATTTTATTGATTGAATATACGCATCACAGAAACAATCGCAGACTGACCGCAGGCAGCTCCGGCAGGACCTTTATCTCATGGAAGTTTTCTGTAAGACAAAGAAAAACCCTTTCCTAAAGAACAGGTAAAGGGTTTATACACAAAACAAACCTGAAAGAGAACCGACTCTTCGGATCTTCCTCAGATGAAAACGTACAACCAGTTACTTGTGGTCTGAAACTAATGTCTCTGTACAACAGTAAGGCAGGTCTCCCGACTGAAAGATCATTGCATCGGCCGCCTTCCCGGTTTCCCAGTGGCCAAACTGGCTTCTGCTCCCTAATTACGGTGACAAGTTCGTACAGGATTCGCACCTGTTTCCCTTTTCACCGGAACCAACCATCACTCTGATTGTTCCGACACCTTACTGCTCTATATTCAATTTCCCATATTGTAGCATACTTCCATTCTCCGCGCAATCTCTTTTTACGCAGACTTCGGTTGAACTTTGAATGAAATTCTAAATTCCACATTCATGCTGAATTTAGTCTTACACTCCCCTCCCCATATCCTGTATGATGTT
>CANQUC010000040.1 GCA_947626945.1 uncultured Lachnospiraceae bacterium
GCCATAATATCATCCAAATAAATTTTATCGAAAAGATCGTGTAAATATTTGCTTTTATCCTGCGGCGTTTTCTGCCGAAGAATCAGCGGCATCCCTCCGTAGGTAAAATAATCCCGCCACGCATGGCGTTTATCATCTCCATAAGCCTCATAGAATTCCCGATAGCACAGAGGGTTCACGCGCACTTCATCCCCTCTCCCGCGAAACTCGGTCAGGATATCAGAGGAAAGCATTTTGGAATTGCTTCCCGTGACGTACAGATCGACGTTCCTGATCTTCATAAGCCCCAGCAAAACGTCCACGAAGCCTACGGTTTCTTCGCTGCCGGGCAGATACGGGTTAGGAATATCCGCCACCTTCTGGATCTCATCCAAAAAGACATAGTACATCCTGTCCTGATCCACAAGCAGGCTTCGGATATACTTTCCGAGTTCCAACGGATTCCTGTACCGGATATTCTCATCGTCATCCAAAGCAAGTGCAATAATATGGGAACCATCCACACCGATACTGTTTAAATATCCGCGATAGATTTCAAACAGCAGATAGGACTTTCCGCAGCGTCTGATGCCGGTGATCACCTTTACCATTCCGTTTTCTTTTTTATCAATCAACTTGTCGAGGTACCTTGGGCGTTGTATCATGTCCGCATCTCCTTTCGACAAAAATGTGCAAGCACGCATTTTTGACTAAAGATAGTATACGCCTTTTCCAATAAAAAAACAAGAGGGATATCATAAGGACAATGGCTGCCTGCGTGATCCCCTGTTCTTTTCCGCATGACGCTATGAATTTTCCTATTTTGATCTGATCCATATCGGGCACCTCCTTTCATGGCTCAAGCATATCTGAAATTGATGTGAAATCACATGAACCAGCAGTTGATTTTTGTTTGCTCTACCGCAGGTTGAGTGCCCATAATATGCCCATTTATGCTTTCTTAAATATATTTACTTGCCAGTCGGCTCTTACTATATCATTTATCCCGGCTTAAAAAAATGCGGCCGCAGCCGCAAGGGATATTGCGTTTCCGAGAATGTGCGAGAAAGTGCTGATAACGCAATTTCCCGATTTATGATAAATCACCGAGAAAATCAAACTGTCGATAAATACAGCGGCAACATCATAAAGCACAACTCCTATATTTCCTGCGGCAATATGTCCGGCAGCAAAAACAACAGACGACACCACTGCGCAGAGCCAGAACGGGAATATTTTCATTCCTTTCCCAAGGAAAAATCCCCGATATGCGATTTCTTCGCCAAATGCCGCAATGATAACTTCACCTATCAGCAGTGCTGTTTTATCAAAAGAGAGGATCGAACCCGCTCGTCCCATTTCATGAGCGGCAAATTCTCCGCTGAAAATCAGATTTCCCACAATGAGCGTTACAACGCCACTCACACTTGGCAGCAGCAGCCATGCAATTACACCCGGCTTTTTAAGATCCGCCGGAATCGTATTAAAACGCAAACCCGATTCGGCATTTGGTGTTTTAGAAACTGCTTCCGTAATAAAGAAAAAGGCGATCCCCACAAATACGGAATACCCTGCTATTTTCGAGGATGGTACAACTTTTGTTACCGTCAATAATATCATGATTGCCACACCTATAATCGTGAGGCCAACACTCTTTTTGCTATTCTCGATAACTTGTTGATTTTTCATTTCATTTCTCCTGTACTGCCAACACAGAGCCCCTATATGCCCGCTCCAAATGAAATTTTATAAGTTTCTCGTCGTATTCCAGTGAATTGTTGGCAATGATACTTGCATATCCATGGGCAAATAAAAAAACTGTTATAAAGATTTCCTTTACTTGATCTATCTTTCCTCCAACTGCTTCTTTCATTGCTAAAAGAACAGGAGCAAGTTCCTCGGCATCTATCATTTCAAGCAAAGTCGTTCCGGTAAAAAAGTTTGATTGAAAAAGGAAACGGAACAAATGCGGTTCTTCCATCGCGAAGCGGATATAATTCAACCCGATTCCAAGCATAACGTCTTTGTGTGGGTTTTCAAGATTCATTAGGTATTCAGAATGATAGAAGTCTGCTTTTGCATAAGCAGCTTTTTTCAAGTCCTCAATCGTTGCAAAATGGTACATAATAGGCTGCGTAGAACATTTCAACTTTTTTGCGACTGTTCTTGCGTTAATATTCTCCGCGCCTGTTTCACGGGCAACCTCAAAGGCAGCATCAATGACCATATCTTTTGTGATTTTAGGTTTTGGCGGCATGGTTTTTCCTTTCGTTTAATAATTTTTGTTATATAACACTGATTATAATATAAGCCGCAACACCAATTTTGTCAATCTCTTCAAATGAACTTTCACCCGATTTTCACCTTTCCAAAAACCGGTATAGCGTTAGTGGGAATTATTTTGACTAATCAATAGAACTGCATAGACATATTCAAGCAAAGAAAAACCCGTAAAATGTAGGCCGCATCCCATATCCATTCCCCTGTCGTTGGACCCCGGAAAATTACACTCGAACGGCTTTCATTCTGATTCTGACATAGTCTGCATACCATTTTCCGTTTATAAACAGATCCTTTTTCAATTCCTTTACTGCCTGATTTACAATTGCCTTTTTCTCCTGCTGGGACTGTATGACAGTAAACGGCGTTTTTACAAACATACGGATCCATTCTTCCATTCCGTTTTCACCTTTGAGTTCTGTAAGCCTGTCAAAAAGTACGGCATACTTTACCTGAAAGCCCGCGTTTTCTAAAAGAGAGGCGTATTCCCCAATGGTGGGAAAATAAAAGGGATTTTTATAACAAAAACCGTGTTCCCGAAAAACAGTTTCCAATACACTATGAATAAGCTGGTTATTATTACTTCCGCCAAACTCAAAAACAAACTGTCCATTCTTTTTTAACGTGTGATATACGCATTTTATCAGATCCGGCTGTTTTTCTTTTTCAATCCAATGAAATACCGCATTGGAAAACACAACGTCAACAGGCTCCGGAAGGACAAAATCTGCGGCATCTCCCTGTACAAACCGGATTTCAGGATGGTTTTTTCTCGCGACGTCCAAAAGTTCTTTGGAGGCGTCCATTCCGATTACTTTGTATCCCTGATCCTGCAAAGCTTTTGTCAAAGCACCGTTTCCGCATCCCAGATCAAGTACCAGGCTGCCCGGTGCCGCATCGATCAGTTCCGCAACACTGTTCCCATACCGGTGTACAAAAGAAAAATCTGATGTGTATTTTTCAGCGTCCCATGTAATATTCATCTCATGACCTCCCGCATAAAGATCACTTTTTCTTTTTCGCTTTGGGAGCCGGAAGCTCATCATACATTGCCTGAAACAGGCCGGTTAAAAATTCTTTGTTGTCCACTTCATCCACCAGCAGCATCTCTTTCGCTCCCTCATAAGGCAATTCATAAGAAACTGCCGGCATATAGGAAATTGCTGATTTTACCGGTTTTACCAGCAGTCTGTCGTCATAGATGCCGCCTACAACTTTTCCCCTGTAATAAATAATATATTCTCCCATCATTGCTCGATAAGTAATATCTTCCAACTCAGATAACTGTTCCAAAATGAATTGCAGATAATCTTTACTTGACGCCATAATTCCACCTCCGATTTCGTTTGTTTTATCATAGTAAAAAAAGCCGCGCTTTCAACCGCACAAATGCACTCCCAGAAACTAACGGCGAATCCCATTTTTGTCAAATGTCTTTTTAAGTGCAGCTTCTGTGAGGAAAATGGATCCGATGATCGGAACAAGCTGCACGTCGCAGACAATTCCACCAACAGTTCCAATTATATCAGTTCCTTTGCTGCATACAAATATGAGAGGAATAACAGATAATGGCAATAATGCCAATCCGCATTTGAACCACAGCTTTCCACAATACTTATGGGCAAAATCCCATGTATCTTTGTTTTTCATTGACATGGTTGTTCTATATCCAAATACGGCGTTGATATTTTTGGGAGATTTTGTCATGAACAGCTTCCCAAAACCGATCATTGTCAAGGGAATCAGTAAATCCATGAGCAGCATGAATATCCAAAAGCCCATCAATTTTTCCTCCTTATGGATTTGTTGGCGGCCAATAACATGCCCTTATCATGAAACCCAATATAATTGATCAAAGCGAATTGATAATAGGATACCGCCTGTTCAAATGTCCAAAAGAAATCATCTGCGGCAGTCATCAGTAAAGCGCAGTCCTTCATTGGGTATTTTTCATTTCTGACATTGTTTTTCCCTTTCACAACCACATATTTTTCGATTTGTCCGCTCACATACAAACAGGATTTTTCAGTGAATCAGCATTGATAGTTTTTTTCCGCAAAAAATACCTATCAGGCAACAGACAACGCTTAAAAAAATGTAAATTCCTCCAGACAGATAAGCCTTGTTTTCAAATAGCGTGAACGCTTCAAGTGAGAAAGTAGAAAAAGTAGTAAATCCGCCGCATACCCCTGTTTTCCAAAACAGGACGGTATTCGGTGATACGTCATGATTATTACTTACAATACCTGCAATAAATCCGATCAGCGCCGCACCTATGATATTTGTAATCAGCGTTAATATTGGAAAACCTGTTTTAACCGGTAAAAGACTGATCGCATATCTTCCTGCTGCACCCAACGCTCCGCCGAGAGCGACAAATAAAAACCCCATAATTGATATCCCTCCTGCGATCCGTATTTGTTAAGGCTTCATTTATTACCTCAAAACTCCTGATTATATTTCATTTAGTATAGCAAAAGCCGGCCGCACTTTCAACTGCGTAATTGCGATCCTCAGAGAGGGCTGCCGAGTATTCTCCTTGAAAATCAGGCTCTGCCGGCAAAAGATGATCTTTTCAGACACGCAAAAACAGCGTACCACTTTTCCTTTTTTCAGGAAACGTGATACGCTGTCTGTTGTGTTTTTGATTCTGTCCGGCACCGCAAAAAACCGAGCTTTACTCTTCCTCAGTCTTTTCGGCCTCTTCGCCTTCTTCCGCGGCAGGCTCATCTTCAGGGATAGCCGCGTTATGAGGCGCTACCACGGCAACAATGATTGCTTCCGGATCTGTCTTCAGGGCAATATCCGGGTTGGACGCGATGTCCAGATCCTTTACACGGATCATATCGCCGATCTTCATGCTGCCAATATCTACCTGTACATGGTCTACCAACGCCGCGGGAAGCGCCGTATAGGAAATCTCGGTCAGCTCCAGCTGCACGATACCCTCTGCCACCTGATCATGATTCTCAATGATCACTTCTGCAACAGAATGTACTTTTTCATCCTGTACCAGTTCCTGAAATTCAATGGAATCGATCCGGCCTGCCAGAGGATTGTAGTCTACGTTTTTGATCAGAACATTATAATCCTCGCCGTCAACATCCAATGTGATCTGGCTTCCCTTGCGGTTCGTCTTGAACAGCTTGTCCACGTCCTTTTTCACCATCATTACAGGAATGGAATCTTTGATCTTTTTGCCAAACACATTGCCGATCACAAATCCTTCTCTTCTGAGTTTTTTGGCCTTTACGGTCATGTCTCTTTTTTCAGCTTTTAAAGTATTCATTTATCTTTTCCTCCAAAATCTGATCCTTAGCCTTTTCTCTGACGCGCTAAGTAAAAATCCGCGCCCGTCCGGGCGCTGCCTACAGGTTGCGGACAAAAGCGCGGAAACTTTCGCTTCGGCTTTGTCCATCCCGTAATATACCTCTTATTTCCGCCTGTGTCAAGGCAGAATTTTCCAAGAACCTGCCCCGGGGTGCCTAAAGGGAATTGTACCAAAGAGAAAAGAAAAGAAGAGCCGCCAGTCCTGCCGCGTTATACAGGGTAAAGACCTTTATGTATGTTCCTTTTTCCGCGTGCTCACTTTCCGCGTACTGTTTGTAGGAGATCAGGCTTGCCATGGAGGCGATCAGCGTGCCCAGCCCGCCCACATTGGTGCCCACCAGCAGCAGGGAAAACCGATCCGTAAAGCCGGACAAAAGCAGGGCCGCCGGCACGTTGCTTACAATCTGGCTAAACAGAGCGGACACCAGTATCTCCCTGCCCTCCAGGATCTGCGCGATCCCTCTGCTGACAGCCGGAACGCGTCCCAGGTTTCCCACAAACACAAAAAACCCCACAAATGTCAGAAGCAGGCAATAGTCTACCTGGCCAAGCAGAGATCTTCTGCCTATGATCACCACTGCCAGCACAGTAATAACCGTGACCGGAATCCAGGAAAGAATCCGAAAGACTACCAGCAGATTGAGAAGAAACAGCAGGCTGTAAACTGCCGTCTCCTTTCGGGGCAGCGAACCGGCTCCCGGCTGCGTATGTATCTGAACCTGTTCTTCCGGCAAAAACAAAACCGCGGCCAGCAAAAGCGCCAGGGAGACCAGCGCCAGAGGCGCCATGGTTTTCAGAAAAGTCCCCAAAGACATGCCGGACTGCGAGAACAGATAGAGATTCTGAGGGTTTCCTATGGGCGTCAGCATACTGCCCAGATTTGCCGCCATAGTCTGCAAAACCACTGTCCGTATGATCAGCTTTTCCTGCCCGCACCGTTTCAGAGCCAGAATGGCAAACGGCACAAAGGTAATCAGCGCCACGTCGTTTGTGATCAGCATGCTGGAAAAGAAACAGAGCAGGATCAGCGTTCTGCACATACCCCGGCTGGAGCTGACCCGGCCAAACAGCTTCACGGTCAGCAGATCCGCCAGGCCTACATTTTGAAATCCCTTTACCAGCAGCATCAGACAAAACAAAAGGCCCAGCACCCGCAGGTCGATATATTCCAGATAATGCCTGTCCGGAGGGATCCAAAAACAGGACAGGATCCCCAAAACAAGGGCAATGCTCAGTACTTTTTCCCGTTTCAGAATGCTGATCATTTGTAAAATCCTCTTTCCCGCCGGTCCTGGCGTCTGTTCTTTATTTTTCAGGCCAGTCGGGGCATGGCCCCGCCCCATCCTTTTCCTGCTTTTTTTGACAGCTGTCATGACCGGAGCAGCGATAGCACACTTCATTGGAAAGCTCCTGTTTCTGAAAAAAGTCCAGGATGTTGGCTACCGTAGTCTCCGCTATGCCCCGCAGGGCTTCTTCCGTCAGGAATGCCTGATGAGACGTTACGATCACATTTGGCATGGTGATCAGCCGGGCAAGGGTGTCGTCATTTACAATATGTCCGGAAAAATCTTCAAAAAAGAGATCGGATTCTTCCTCATAGACATCCAGACAGGCGGCGCCGATCTTCCGCTCCTTGATCCCGGCCAACAGATCCTCGGAATCGATCAGTGCGCCCCGGGATGTATTGACGATCACCACGCCCTTTTTCATTTTCTCAATGCTCTCTCTGTTGATTAGATGAACGGTGTCAGCCGTCAGAGGGCAATGGAGGGAAAGAATGTCGCTTTCCCGAAACAGCTCATCCAAAGGGGCAAAACGCACGCCCTCTATTTTTGAAAGAACAATATCATAGGCAAGCACCTGCATTCCAAAGCCTTTGCAGATGCTGATGAACGCCTTGCCGATCTTTCCTGTTCCGATAACGCCCACGGTCTTTCCATAAAAATCAAAGCCGGTCAGGCCCCGCAGGCTGAAATTAAAATCCCGGGTACGGATATAAGCCTTATGGATGCGCCGGATAGAGCACAGCAGCAGCGCCATGGTATGCTCTGCCACCGCGTGGGGAGAATACGCCGGAACCCGCACTACATGGATCCTGCCAAAGGCCGCCGCGAGATCCACGTTGTTGTACCCGGCGCAGCGCAGGGCTATGAGCCGGACTCCAAATCCGGAAAGCTTCTCAATAACTGCCGCGTTTACGCAGTCATTGACAAATACGCAGACTCCGTCAAACCCCCGGGCAAGCTCTGCTGTGTCCGGGCACAGCTTTGTTTCATAAAATTGCAGCCTGAGGCCGGCCTTTCCCTCATAGGGCGCAAATGCCTGTCTGTCATACTCCTTTGTATCAAAAAAGGCGATTTTCATCTGTTCTCCTATCTGTCCAGTCTATTTGTTTATGGATCAGACGCCTGACAGGACATCGGTTTCTGACAACAGTATTTTGCGCATTCTACCCGGTTTTATCCATATTTCGCAAAAGTTTCTATCCAAACAGACTCATCAGATGCGCCACCAGCAGGAGCATGACAGAAAGAGCGGCGCGGATCGCATCTCAGCAGCATAACAAACAGCATTGCGTACAAAATACGCTCCCTCTTAGTTTATTTCAGCATTTCCATTACATGCAGCAAATACTCCCACACCCGTTTCACAGACGGCAGATCCAGGCTTTCCATAGGAGTATGCACATGGTTCATCTCCGGCCCTATGGAGACCATGTCCGCCCCGGGAAGCTTTTCGGAAAGAACGCCGCACTCCAGCCCCGCGTGAATGGACGCGATCACCGGTTCTTTTCCGTAAAGATCCCTATAGGCCGCCGCCATGGTGTCCCGCAAAGGAGAATCCTTACGGTATTCCCAGGCAGGATAGGATTCCCCTTCCCGCATGGCGCCGCCGGCATATTCCGCCAGCCACCGGATGGTTCTGATCAGCCGCGATCTGTCCGCGTCCGAGTTGGAACGGATCATAAAATTCAGTTTCAGTTTGCTTCCGTCAAATACCGCCTCTCCGGGATTGACGGACCAGACTGGGGATCTTTGTATTGACAGCCTGCACCCCGCTTGGGGCCTGGGTAAGAACAAAGATGATCTTCTCCGTGCTTTCTTTCCCCGCGCATTTATCCGGAACCTCTGCGGGCTCCGCCCGGATATACGCATCGGGCTCATATCCGGCACATTCTTCCTTCAGCGCCCTGTCCGCGTCCGCCACGATCCGGTCAAAGGCTGCCTCGCTGCCGGGAGGCATACACAAAATGGCCTCCCCGTGAAACGTGATCACATTCAGGCGGCCGCCGGCTTTTATCCGCGCGATCCGGATCTTTGCCTCGTCCTGCAGCTGTCCCAGCAGATCTCCCAGCACCTTAATGGCGTTTTTGCGGTTTTTGTTGATGTCGATTCCGGAATGGCCTCCCAAAAATCCGCCGGCGGTGATCTTTCTGGCCAGCATGCCCTCTGCGCTCTCCGCCTCCGCCGGAATCTGACAGTAAATCCGGGACGCGCCGGCGCAGCTTACCGTCAGCACTCCCTCATCCTCGGAGTCCATGTTGATCAGACGTCTTCCTTTCAGACAGGAAGCGTCAAAGGCATGAGCCCCTTTCAGACCCGCCTCCTCGTCGGTGGTAAGCAGCGCCTCTATGGGCGGGTGCGGCACGTCGTCCGCATCAAGCAGGGCCAGAATATAGGCCACCGCGATGCCGTCGTCTCCCCCAAGAGTGGTTCCGTCCGCCCGGAGCAGGTTTCCGTCCGTCACAAGGTCAATGTCCTCTTTCTCCATATCTTTTTTGCAGGTGGGCAGCTTCTCGCAGACCATGTCCAGGTGTCCCTGCAGGATCACCGGCTCACTGTCCCGGCGTCCCTCTGTGCCGTCCTTGAAGATCACCACATTACCATAGGTGTCATGGACTGCCCGAAGCCCATGACTTTTGGCAAAATCAAGGCAATACTGCTCGATCTGGCGGGTATTGCCGGATCCGTGGGGAATCTTTGCGATCTCCGAAAAGTAGTACCATACTTTTCGGGGCTCTATTTCGGTAATTTTAATAAAAACCCTCTCCTTTTTGACTTTATTTTTGTTACATTGTACTATATTTTTACAGTGCTGTCAATGCTGTCTCTTTGGCGCGGAGCAGCGGGGCGGTTGGGCTTGACATGCCCGAAACCGGCGTTATAATACAAGCAAAAGGCAAAATAAAAACGGCTCCGGTGCCGGAGGCCGGGAAACGCAGTCCACACTCATAAAGGAGAAAACCATGAATAAAATCATACGCCGCGTCATAACCATATTGCCTGCCCTGCTGCTGCAGGTGCTCTGGCTGACTGTGCTGTTTCACTGGCTCGCGCCCTGGGCAGCTCTGATCAATGCCATTCTTTCGGTTTTATCTCTTTTGTTTGTCCTGTATCTGATTACAAAGCAGGAAGAAAGCACCTATAAAATACTCTGGCTTTTGGTGATCTTTACCTTTCCTCTTCCCGGCGCGCTTTTGTATCTCATCTTTGGAAACAAACGCACTACCAGACCCCTTCAGAAAAAGCTTGACAAAGCCGGACCGCTTCCAAAAGACACTGCCGACACCGCGCCCCTCTATGAGGCGCTGGCTGCCGAAAACAAGCGGCTTGCCCAAACCTTTCGCCTGGTTGAAAACAAAACCGGATTTGTTCCTCACGCAAACCAAAGCGCCAAATATTATTCTCTGGGCGACAAAATGTTCCCGGATATGCTGGAGGAATTAAAAAAGGCAAAACGGTTTATCTTTGTGGAATATTTCATCATTGAAAACGGCCTGATGTGGGATTCCATGGTGGAGATTCTCGCTGAAAAAGCAAAGCAGGGCGTTGACGTGCGGGTAATGTACGATGATCTGGGAAGTATTTCCACCTATACAAAAAACGACGCGGAGGAACTGAGAAAGAAAGGGATTCGCTGTGTGTCTTTCAACCCTCTGATCCTGATCAAGGGAACGCTCAATTGCCGCGATCACCGCAAAATGCTGATTATCGACGGAAAGACCGCTTTCAGCGGCGGCGTCAATCTTGCCGACGAATATATCAATCAGATTGAAAAACACGGACATTGGAAAGACATTGGTTTTCGGCTCACGGGGGAAGCTGTGGGAAATTATCTGAGAATGTTTGCCCAGTTCTGGAACGCCTTTGCGGATGACCGGATTCCTGACGAATATCTGACAGAGAACCTGTCCGAAGATCCGGCAGACGCAGACGGTCTGATCCTGAGCTACTATGACTCGCCCCTTGGCTCCGACGCCGTTTCAAATGAGCTGTATATAGACCTGCTGTCCCAGGCCAGGGAAACAGCCTGGTTCTTTACCCCCTACTTAATGCCCGGCAGCGCTCTGCTGGACGCTTTTGTCAGAGCCGCCCGCAGAGGAGTGGACGTTCGGATCATCATGCCCGGCATCCCGGACAAAAAGCTGGTATACCGTATGTCACGCAGCTTTTACCCGGTGCTTGTGGAGGCCGGCGTTAAAATCTATGAATATACTCCGGGATTTGTTCATGCCAAGGCCTGCCTTGTGGATGGCATTGTCGGAACAGTCGGAACGGTAAATCTTGATTACCGCAGTCTGTTTCTGCATTTTGAAAATAACTCACTGTTTTACAGGGCTTCGCTGCTGGACCATCTGAAAGCAGATTTTCTGGAGACCCAGGAAAAATGCGCGGAGCGAACGCCGGATACGATCAATATGAGCTTTGGGAAATGGCTTCTTGACGGCGTGCTGCGGATCTTTACCCCTTTGTGCTGAAGCAGCCTGTGCCGCGCCCCATTATTTTATTCCCCGTCATGGGTGTTGATGGCGTTGACCACTGCGCAGAAATCCATGTCGGCAATTTCCAGTATGCTGTCGTCGTCAAAGCCAATATGCAGCACAAACAGGAAATTTGAAAACTCATATATTTTTTCCGCTTTTGCATCCGTTAAATTCTCACGGATCCTGTCTGCTTTGGAAAGAAGCAGCAAATGCCGGTACTGCCGGTCAATCTCCCGCGTATGGCCGTTGGCATGGGCATAATTCAAATGCTGCGTAGGCGTAAGCGCAATGATATTTTCCAGATAGGAGCAGATTTCGGGATAGCCGGCCTCCGGAAAAATATGGTGCATATGGGTCGCCTTGTCCGCCATATGAGCAGGTTCCGGATGTTCTGTCTGTCCGGCGCGTACCTGGTCGTTAAACAGCCGGAGAAATTTTTTCGCCTTGGCAGACTGATAATGATAGTATGCCTCATTCACTTCAACAGGATGGGCGGCGGCATACTCTTTTCTTGTGACTCCTTTCGGCTTGTCAGCGTATAAGTCCCTGAAATTGTTGCGGTTGTACATGAGCATGTCGTATGTGATAGCCTGCCTGGAAAGCCGGCCCCTTTCCGTGCCGCGGGAGTTTTTAAAATACGCCAGCGGATTCAGCACTTTAATAAAGATCCGGTTGCATTCCAGAGTACCGTTGATGTTTGTGCTGTTGATGATAAATGTGGAAAACGCGTCTTTGACCGCTTTGTAGGCGTCTTTTGTCTGCAGCTGAAAAAACTTTTCAAAAGCAGGGGATAATCCGCTGTCATACAGGACTTTTTCAATATAGGTTTTTAAGAAAAACAGCGCGTTCCGCTCTCGCAGGGCAATGTATTCCAACACCTCAAACTGGTTTACCTGATAATAGTTTCTGTTCCCCCGTTTGATTTTTTTCAGAACGCCGGCATTGGCAAGCATTTCCATGGGCTGCTGAAAAAACTTGTCGTACTCGCTTCTTGCCGCCCTATTTTCAACTCCGGGCTTTTTAAAAATAGCCTCTACGTTTTCTACCGTGTATTGACAATGCCAGATATCCGCGGTAGTAAATATCTCATGGACGTCCGCTGACACATAATTGTAAATGCAGTCGGCAATCACCGTCACCACGTCGGCGGCGCATTTCTGATCTATCCATCTGCCGTTCCCGGATTTTCTTATGTCGTAGTCGTATTGATCACAGAAGTCTGTAATCGCCTGTTGTGTCAACATCTTTTATCCTCATCTCATGTACTCGAAAATCGTATGCTGAGCAGGGTTTCCCCTGTCAGGAAGCTTTTCGGTGATCGGCGCCTTTTTGCTTTTCTCTCTTAACAGACCGTAAAAGAAGACCGAGCAGGCGTCAACATTTAAAGATCTGGTCTGATAGTTCCTTGCGATCTGATAAAACTCCCGGTATTCCGGGGTAGAAAAGAACGCCATTTGTTTTTCAGTGGGAACCTGACCGTTTTTGGGGATCAGAATCGCCACCGAACCGTTCACGACACAGTTTTTCGGTTTTTTCATTACCCGGGGGTTATAAGTCATGTTGGGGGTCAGATAGACATCGTCCCGATCCAGGTACGAAGACACCGACAGTCCTTCCAGATTCTTATGAGTAATGTAAGAATCATAGCCGCTCAGGTCAACGATTTCTTTGCCGTCGTCGCTGATATTGCGGGACTTCAGAACACGGATGTCCCCGGAATCGGACAGCAACCTGTTTGTGATCTGTCTGTCCCGGAAAACCCGAAAAACATTAAAATCAAGTTTTTTGCAGACCGCATCAAACCGGGCGTTTCGGTAAATGATCCAATAGGGCAGCTTTTTGTCAAAGATGTATCTTTGAGGCTGGCAAACCGATTCCCCCCGTGTAATTGAAACAACCCGCGTGTTTGAAGGGCGCGCCAGATTGTTTACAAAGATGGCCACCGTCTCCACCAGAACGCCCGGGAAGCCTTTTTCCCCAAAATCAATGACGCATTCAACGGCTTTTTGAGAAAGATAACTTCTTGTAGGCGCAAATTCGGGGGTATTCAGCAAGACCTTGGGAAATACCAGCGCCACATAATTTCCAAGCTCTAAGGCTTTATCCAAAAAGAAGGAACAGATATTTGTTGTGGACTGGTTGACCGCCTTGCTTCGGTAACATTTTAGCAGCCCGTTGGATGCTTTCATTTTGAAAAACGGAGGGTTTCCAATGATGTAGTCGTACCTTTCCGTAAAGTTGTGGAGCAGGAAATCAGCGTGAATGTAACGGATTGTGCAGGTCTCAGGAACATGATCATTTTTCAGGATCAGTCTGGCCAGCTCCAGGCTGTGCGGATCGATGTCCACAACGTCCAGAAAGATCTTTTTTCCCTCAAACTTCCTGATGATCAGGGGGAGGAAATTGCCCACGCCTACCGAAGGCTCAAGAATCCGAACGGTATCCCGGTCCGTATCCGGCAGCGCTTTCATCATTTCGGTGATCAGCGCTTTGCCCGTGAAAAACGCGGCATTGTCTGTGCGGCTTGTGTTGGCCATTTCCGCGATTTTCCCCAGGGCCGCAGCCGACAGATTCATGGGGTTCTCCACAATAAACTTCTTTAAACGGTCAACCTCCGAGAGCTGTTTTGAAGCGATCAGCCGATTGATGGCCGTTTTATTAAGAGGAGCATGTTTCAATACGTCCATGATCTTCTTTGCGATGGACTGAAAGATGGCTGTGGGAACCGCTTCTCCCAGGGATTGACGGATTTTGATCTCTTCTTTTTTTAAAAAAGCTCTTTTTTGTTCGGCAGGAAGGCCATTCAGTGTGTCAAGATCCGTTTCCGTCCACCGAAAAGAGCGGGGAACCGTCATCATCAGCATCAGTTCCCGGATACTGAAAACTCTGTCGTCGCTGGGATGAATTGTATTTTGACTTGCCAGCTGATCGTTTCTCGTATGAATACAAGGACCCACCTTATCCCAATACTGACGGGTGTATTTATCCGCATTTTTCCTCTGATTGATGACGATTTTGCCATCCACGACCCGGTGGGGCTTTTTGCGATCGTCCTCGTTGTCAAACGCAGACTGGCCCTCTTTTAAATCCGCGATCCAGGCCCTCATATGTTCCGGATACATTCTGAAAGAGTGATAAATATCCTGTTCGTCTATCTGGCCAAATTCTTTTAAGGGTTTCAGATCGCCAATTACATCTCTTAACGTGCGCACCTGAACAAGATCCGGATACAGCTCCAGGGGAGAAACCTCATCGGCAAAATCCCTGGATACGCCGATCACAACCGTGCGCTGTCTGCTGGAGCAGGCCCCGTAATTTTTGAAATTGATTACCCGGGAAACATAAGAATATGCCTGTCCCAGACTGTTTTCAATGGCGTCCGCGATCGTTTTGTTCTGGCCGTCAACATCGGTACAGATTGTTTTCATAAAAGCAGGTACGTTCTCAAAGATGAAAAAATGAGGATTAACCTGCTTCACGATTTTGATAGATTCCACAACCAGCGAATTGCGAACGATCTCCGTTTTGCTCTTTTTATGATTTGCCACAGACATCCCCTGGCAGGGAGGCGTGGCAATTACAACGTCGATCCGGGAGATTCCCTCTTTGTTCTTCCAAAGAGAAATCTGATCGTAAAGCGCGTTCTTTATCCCATCCTCCGTAATGTCGCCGCAAATATAGCCGCTGTCATACTTGCATTTTTTATTGATTTTCTGAATCTCTAATCTTCTTTCAATAAGCTCGTTTGTGGCAACACAATCAAACTTCTCCAGCTTAAATCCGTAGCACCCCACGCCCGCACTGCTAAACAAGCTGATATATGTAGGTTTTTCTGCTGTTTTCATTTCAATCTCCATTCCAAAGCGTTGACGCGACGCGGCGCCTCATTTTATATCGCCTGTTTCTCATCGGGGACCAGTTCCATAATATCCTCTATCCCGCAGTC
>CANQUC010000041.1 GCA_947626945.1 uncultured Lachnospiraceae bacterium
GTTCCCAATTTCTCTCTGACTTCTCTTGTCAGTCTCTGGAATCGTTCAGGGTTGTTTCACTGTTTAATTGTCAAGGTCCTTGCCGCTGACTTCTTCCTGCCGGCTCCCATCAGCAACTTTTACAGGGTACCACAGATCGCCCTGTCTGTCAATCGTTTTTCAAAATTTTTACCGCCGCGAAAGCGACGGTAAAGCAATTATATAATGGAGTTTTTTGATTGTCAACGGGGTTTTTTGTTTTTTTCCAGTTTTTTCAGAGAAGATCACCGGAAAAGATACATCAGCAGGTTGTATCGGAAAAGCCAGGAGAGAAGCCTGCTCTCCGCTACCATTTTCATACAGCTCTGCCCAAAGGAAGTCTGCAGAATGCCGGTCAGGATCACAAAAAAAATCCATATGGCCAGCAGCCCCTCCAGCAGTCCCAGGGCCAGCCCCGTAATCTGATTGACGCCGTGGAGAACCGGGATCCTGGAAATCACATCCAGCAGAAGGAATACCACCCAGATCAGCACTCTGGACACCGCCAGGGTAATCAGAAAGCTCAGCGCCGAAAGGATCAGATCCGCAATGGATCCGGCGACGGTCTGCGTCACATTCTGCGTCACGGTCTGCGCTTCCGTCTCCGCCGAGAACGCAAGCTTTCCTATGAGGGCTTTCAGAGACTCCGGCAGGGGCTGTCCGCCCAGCAGATCTTCAATTTCCTGCTGCCGTTGTTCTGTTTCCGGATTGGCGGCCGCGTCTGGAAGTTTCGCCGTCTGCTGTTCCGGATCCTGCTCTATCAGCTCCTGACATTTTTCCCGTATATTTTCATAGATGGACGTATTGCCGCGCAGATATTCCCGCACATAGGGCGTCAGCACGGAAGACAAGATCATGGCGATCACCAGAGACCCTATGGAAAAAACGATCCGCAGCAGACCCTGCCGATACCCGTAAAAACCGCAGGCGGCTAAAATTGCCGCCGTCACGATCCATAACCAGTTCATGGATTGCATTCTCCTTTTTTTCCTATCGCTTCAGCTTTACGATTTCTGTCTTATTTGCCATTACAAGAATAAAACGGCCGGAAGAAAGCGCAACAATGTCCGATACCGGCTGGGAAAGCTTACAGGGAGACAGCTTCTGCCTGCCGTTCATGGCGTAAATGCACCATTGGCTGTCATTGTACAAAATGATACGGTCTTTTGCGATCTTTACCCGGTCGTAGGCGAAATCGATCTTCCGGGACAAAATCTGTTTTCCGTCCATGTCGTATACGTCCATACGCATGCCGTCTTTGGAATCCACAATGATCCCCGCGTACTTTTCATTGTAAAAAACACTTTTGATCTCTTCGGAAACCTGAATCTCCTTGATCATTTCCGGCCGCTGGCTTCCGGAAAAAAACGCCAGCCTGTCATCGCCAAAAGCAACCGCGCGTTTGTCGTCCGCGTAATTGACAGTGGGAAATACCGTTCCCGTATATTCCCGATTGCTGACGATGTTATCGATCTCGGCAGCGCCGATGCTGGCAAAGCTGTAGAAAGCCATATTGGTGCCCGGCACGCCGTTTTTGATCTGAAGATAGGAAACCGCCAGCTTAAATCCGTCGTCAGAAAGGGAAATATCCAGCGGATACCCGCTTTTCTCAAAGGCAAGCTTTCCCTCGGCGATCACGGTTCCCTGGGTGTCCAGATACTGAAGACTGTGCTCGTCATTTTGTTCCATCAGCAGCACCAGCGTGCCCTTTTCGGAGATCTGCACCTTTTTAATCGGCATTGCCACCTGAAAGCTGCTTTTTTTGCCGTTCAGGTCAAACACACATACATGGGTGCCGTTTTCTTCGGCGATCACCATATATCTGCCGCAGATATCCATGATCGGCTCTTTCATCTCGTAACTTTCATTCCAGACATTTTTATTCTCTTTTTCGTAAAATGTGGCTCCGTCCTTGGAATAGCGCAGAATCTTTCCGTAAAATTCCGCATACCTGGCCCCGCTTCCGGAAGTGCGCTTCTCCGTATCCACTACTTTATAGGAAGAATAAACCGTAAAATAGCTTACCGTCAGGATGATCCCGGCCAGCAGCGCCACCCCCGCGGCCGCAAGGATGATCCGCCTGACGATCTTCCGTTTATGGGCAGTGATCTTTTTCTGATAATCCATACCTGCCAGCTGCTGGCGTTTCCGGTCAAAATATTGCCTGTCCAGACGTTTTTTTGAATCCTCTTCCTCCAAAAGGTCTTTCTCGTCCACCAGGTCAAACTGATCTCCAAAGTATTCCGGTTCGCTGCTGACAGGCTTGTCTTTCTTTTTCCTGCTCAATGTTCTGCTCCTTTGTATCTGCTCAATGTCATTTTTTTCATTATAACATACTTTTTTGTCATGGGAGTATTATTTTTTCTCCTACGATCAGTTCATTTTCGTCCAGGCCCTGATTCAGCTGCTTGATGGCGTCAATTTTGTCTGTAGTCTGATAGAGCTTTCTGCTGATGGAGGCCAGGGTATCCCCCTGCTGAATGGTATAGAGCTGTCCCGTCAGAGAACCCTGAGCCGGAGATGCTCCCCCGTTTTGAGAGGATCCGTCCTGCTGCTCCTGACCGGTATTCTGAACCGCTTCCCCCTCCCGGCGGACGCTGTTTTCCTGAACGCTGCCCTGAGCGCTGTCCTGAGTGCCGCCGTCCTGGACACCGTCCTGTGCACTTCCCTGAACGCTTCCATCCTGTACGCTGTCCTGGACACTTCCGTCCTGAGCGCCGTCCTGGGCGTTGCCCTGGGCGCCATCCTGAGCGCCGTTCTCATTCCCGGCGTCTGCCTTTTCTTCTCCGGATCCCTGGGCGGGCTTATTTTGTATGGTGGAGGCAATGGTCTCAATGGCCTCCTGCATCTGGTACATTTTTTCATAATTGTTGATCAGGGTGATCCCGATCACCAGCACCACTATGGCAAGTACCGTACTGGAAGCATACAGAAATACCGTCAGCCGGGAAGGTGGGTTGGAAAACAGCTTCATGGACAGATCCGTTTCCTGATAATCGTCTATAAAATCTTCCCTTTGTTCCTTTGGCTGTTTTTCCCCGCTTTTTGGCATCACCGGATCCGTCTGCCTCACCTGCTTTCTTGCCGGCTCCTCCTGCAGTTTTTCTCTGCAGCTTTGCATGTATGCCTTCATTTCTTCATTTTTCTGATAATATACATAGTATCCGCCCTGTTTCACCAAATGGTTCTGCTGCCACAGATAAAAAAGCTCTTCCGATTCCGTGGGATCCTCCAGCAAGAACAGGCGGCTGTTTTGTCCCAAGGTGCCCGCGTATTTTCCGATCATGCCGTAGGCCGGCAGGTACCACCCCAAAAGAACCCTTTCCGGAAAGAATGTCTCGATCTCTTCATACAATTTTGGAAATGCCTGGGGCGCGAACTCCAGCGTTTCCCCTTTTACGGTGATTCCCTCCGCTAATAAGGCGCCGTCCACAAACAGATAGGTTATGTCGTCCATTACAGATTCCCGGCCAAGCAGCGCCGCTACCAGAGGATCCTTTTTCTGCATCTGACGGTTTAAAAAACTCATCACCCGGTCTTCCACATAAATTCTTGTGTTCCCGCCTGCGTTGCCGATTTGTCGAATGTTTTTCAATGCCGCCAGCGTCTCTTCCGCCTGCGTTTTTGGCTTCCTTGTCTCTCCACTGTAGATCACTTCAATCATGGACAGTCACCTCACCTAATATTTTGTGAAAAATATCCTAGCACAAATGATCCGCAGGTTTTGCCGTATACTGGCGATGGATCTTCAGAACTTTCCGACAAAAAATGTATTGCATAAACAGCAAAAATCCGGGATATACTCCAAAGTAGGAAGGCACATTTTACCAATGGAGCTTTCCGGGAAAGGAACGGGACCGGATATGACTGATCACACACAATATTTTGACAGCCGCTCCCCAAAAGCGGCCCGCAAAATGAGCACCACACTTTCTTCCTATCTGAAAAAACAAACCCCCGCTCCCTCTGGGCTGGTGCTGCTCTGCATCGGAACAGACCGGGTGGCCGGCGACAGCCTTGGTCCCCTTATCGGGTACAAGCTGTCAAAACAACACATTGCAAATATATACGTTTACGGCACACTTCAGCATCCGGTCCATGCGTTAAATCTTGAAAAGGTACAAAAGGAAATCAAAAAGAGGCACCCACACCTGCCTGTTGTGGCGGTGGATGCCTCTTTGGGAGACCGATCCGATCTGGAATATATTACTGTCAGTCCCGGCGCCATTTATCCCGGCGCGGGAGTTGACAAGTCACTGGGCGCCGTAGGGGATATTTCCATTACCGGTGTGGTAAACACCGCGTCTTCCCATCCCCAGGCGGTTCTTCAGGTAACCCGTCTGCACACAGTGATGCAGCTGGCAGATGTGATCTGCGAGGGGATCGCTCAGACGGCGGCAGCCCTTGCGCCGGTGTGAACCGGTTTCATTTTCCGGTTTTGAGATTACGGTTACAGACTCTTTACGGTCTTCACCACATTGTCCACGGTAAATCCAAACTTCTTAAACAGCACGCTGTAGGGCGCGCTGGCGCCAAAGCCCTTCATGGTGATATAAGCGCCGTCCAGGCCTACATACTTGCCCCAGCCAAAGTCGGAAAGCGCTTCAATGGCCACTCGTTTGCGGCACGCTTTGGGCAGAACGGATTCCTTGTACTCGTCGGACTGCTGCTCATACAGATCCATACAGGGCATACTGACTACCCGCACGTCCATGCCTTCTTTCGCAAGCTCCGCCTTGGCGTCAATGGCCAGGGAAACCTCTGAGCCGCTTGCCATCAGAATCACATCCGGCACAGCATTTTTGCTGTCGTCAATAATGTATCCGCCCCTTAACGCTTCCTTGGACGAACCGGGCAGCTGCGGCAGGTTCTGCCTTGTAAGGGCAAGGGCCGTGGGTCCGGTCTGACTGGTGATGGCGTAATACCACGCGGCTGCCGTCTCTGTGGCGTCCGCGGGGCGGAAAATGTTGAAGTTTGGCAGAGCCCGCAGCATTGCCAGCTGTTCGATGGGTTCATGGGTGGGGCCATCCTCGCCTACGCCAATGCTGTCATGGGTAAACACATAGGTAACGGGCAGACCCATAATGGCCGCCAGACGCGCCATGGGTTTTACATAATCGCTGAACACAAAGAATGTGGCAATGTAGGGCTTCAGGCCGCCGTGAAGGGCAAGGCCGTTGCCGATAGCCGCCATGGCGATCTCACGAACGCCAAAGTGCAGATTCCGGCCGCTGTAGTCCGCCTTTGAGAAATCTCCCGCGCCTGCCATATTGGTCTTGTTGGACGGAGCAAGATCCGCGGAGCCGCCGATCAGGTTGGGCAGCAGATCCTTGATCCGGTTGATCATGACGCCGGAAAGATTCCGGGTTGCCTCGGGCTTGTCCTCATAGGCCCAGAATTCTTCGCTGTCAATAAGGCTGTCGGCCGCATGGGTATCGTGATACCGATCCCAAAGGGCTTTCATATCCGGATACTTTTCACAATACCGGGCAAACAGGGCGTTCCACTCGTCTTCGGCCTTTGCCTTTTCTTTCGCGATGGCCCTGTAATTGTCATAAACCTCTTCCGGCACATAGAAGTCCTTATCTGCCGGGAAGCCGAGGTTCTTTTTCAGCGCCGCCACATTTTCCACGCCAAGAGGCTCTCCGTGAGCGCTTGCCTTGCCCTGTTTCTCAGGACAGCCGTAGCCGATCAGGGTCTTGACGGTGATCATGGTCGGGCGGGTCGTATCCGCTTTTGCCTCCTCAATGGCTTTTCCGATCTCCTCCAGATCGTTTCCGTCTTCCACTACCAGCGTCTGGAAACCAAAGGCTTCAAAACGCTTCTGAACATTTTCCGTAAAGGCAATGTCCGTACTGCCTTCAATGGAGATATTGTTGGAATCGTACAGCACGATCAGTTTGGAAAGCCCCAGTGTGCCGGCAAGTGAAAACGCTTCGGAGGAAATGCCCTCCATCATGCAGCCGTCGCCGCCCAGCACATAGGTGTAATGATCTACTACGGGGAATCCTTCTTTATTAAAGACAGATGCCAGATGGGCCTCTGCCATAGCCATTCCTACCGCCATACCCATGCCGGCGCCAAGAGGGCCTGTAGTTGCCTCAACGCCAACCGTATGACCGTACTCGGGATGACCCGGGGTCAGGGAACCGTCCTGGCGGAACTGGGCCAGATCTTCCACTTTCAGATCTCCATAGCCAAACAGATGCAGCAGAGAATACAGAAGTGTGGATCCGTGTCCGCCGGACAGGATGAACCGGTCTCTGTTGGGCCATTTGGGATCCGCCGGATTGTGGTTCATATGCTTTGCCCAAAGCTCATAGGCCATTGCCGCGGAGCCAAGAGGAAGTCCCGGATGTCCGGAATTTGCTTTCTGCACTGCGTCTGCCGCCAGCACACGGATGGCATTGACAGACATGGTATCAATCTTGCTCATAATTACCTCCTTACCCCTTTCCATCACTCGCCGAAAACAGCCTTATAATCTGCCTGGAATTTTGCGATGCCGGCGTCAGTCAGAGGATGCTTTGTGCACTGTTCAATGACACTGTAGGGTACCGTGGCGATGTCCGCTCCTGCCAGCGCGCAGTCTGTCACATGGATGGGATTGCGGATGCTTGCCGCGATGATCTCCGTTTCAAAGCCATAGTTGTTGAAGATCTCAACGATATCGGAGATCAGGTCGATACCGGGCTGAGAGATGTCATCCAGTCTGCCAAGGAAAGGAGATACATAGGTTGCGCCGGCTCTTGCCGCCAGAAGCGCCTGGTTGGCGGTGAAGATCAGCGTTACATTGGTCTTGATGCCCTCGGCGGACAATACTTTTACCGCTTTCAGTCCCTCTACGGTCATGGGGATCTTTACGACCATGTTGGGATGGATCTTCGCGATCTCTCTTCCCTCTTTGATCATGCCCTCCGCGTCAACGGTAGTAGCCTTTACTTCGCCGCTGATAGGTCCGTCTACAATAGAGGTGATCTCTTTGATCACTTCATTGAAATCTCTGCCTTCTTTGGCAATCAGGGAAGGGTTTGTGGTCACGCCGCAGATTACGCCCATGTCGTTTGCCTTGCGGATATCCTCTACGTTGGCTGTGTCAATAAAAAGTTTCATTTTTGTTTCCTCCTGCTTATAGATGTTTTTTATTTGTTTCCTTATGAATCCGGAACGGCTGTTCCGGCTTGGAAGCCCTCAGAAAAAGCTTTGCCCGTCACTTTTGTCCATAATAGGCGTTTTCGCCGTGTTTTCTCAAAAAGTGCTTGTCCATCAGAGGCTGCGGAATGGGCTTTACGTCGGGATTGATGCACTCCGTAAAGTATGCCATCTTGGCGCATTCCTCCAGAACCACCGCGTTGTGCACCGCTTCCTTGGCGTCCTTGCCCCAGGCAAAGGGACCGTGGTTGGTGCAGAGCACTCCGGGCACATAAACGGGATTTTTTTCGGCAAATGTTTCCAGGATCACAAGCCCGGTATTTTTTTCGTAAGCCTGGTCGATCTCTTCTTTGGTAAGGCTTCTGGCACAGGGAATATCTCCGTAAAAATAATCCGCATGGGTGGTGCCGTAGCTGGGAATGCTCCTGCCTGCCTGAGCCCACTGGGTTGCCCAGGGAGAATGGGTATGTACGATGCCGCCGATTCCCTGATCTTTAAATTTTTTATAAAGCTCGATATGGGTCTCCGTATCGGAAGACGGACGGTAGCGGCCTTCGATCTGGTTGCCTTTCAGATCCATAACAACCATATCCTCCGGCTTCAGGTCGTCGTACTCTACGCCGCTGGGCTTAATGGCAAAATAGCCCGTTTCCCTGTCAAAACCACTTACATTCCCCCAGGTATAGGTGACCAGCCCTCTTTTGGGAAGCTCCATATTGGCTTCATAAACCTGCTGCTTTAACTGTTCTAACATTCCTTACACCTCCTCCAGATGTGCTACAGCCGCATGTTCAATGGCCAGGCCTTCTCTGTAACGCTCCATGAACCGCTCAAAGCCTGCCACGTCTGCCGGATCCGGCGCCAGAGTCGTGCCTTCTTCTCCCGCAAACACTTTGTTTTCCAGAAATTGATCCAGGGTCTCTCCCGCTTCTTTGTTCTTCATATAGGAGGCCAGCAGGGCAATGCCCCACGCGCCGCCTTCCCCGGCGGTTTCCATCACCGTCACGGGAGTGTTTACCGCGGCCGCCATAATGCTCTGGCCTACTCCCTTTGTCTTAAACAGTCCGCCATGTCCCAGGATCTTATCTACCTGAACGCCTTCTTTTTCCACCAGAATATCCATGCCCATCTTCAGGGCGCCAAGGGAGGTGTACAGATGGGTCCGCATAAAGTTGGCCAGATTGAACTTGCTGTTGGCGCTGCGGACAAAGAGCGGACGTCCCTCCGTAAAGCCGGTGATGTGCTCTCCCGAGTAATAACAGTAGGAAAGCAGGCCTCCGCAGTCCTTATCCCCCTCCATGGCCTTGTTGTACAGGGTGCCAAACAGTTGGCTCATATCCGCTTCCACGCCAAAGGCCTGGGCAAACTCCCTGAAAAGTCCTACCCACGCGTTCAGGTCGGAAGTACAGTTGTTGCAGTGTACCATGGCCACCGGATCCCCGGCGGGAGTCGTCACCATGTCGATCTCCTCATAGGGCTTTGACAGCGCTTTTTCCAGCACGATCATGGCAAACACGCTTGTCCCCGCGGATACGTTGCCGGTGCGGCGGGCCACACTGTTGGTCGCTGCCATTCCGGTGCCCGCGTCGCCTTCCGGCGGGCAAAGGGGAATTCCGGCTTTCAGCTTTCCGGTCACATCCAGAAGCTTTGCTCCCTCCTCCGTAAGGACTCCGGCAGGTTCTCCCGCCACCAGCACCTTGGGGAAGATGTCCAGCATTTTCCAGGAATAGCCTTTTGGCGCTACCAGCTCATCAAACTGCCTCACCATTTCCGCGTCGTAGGTCTTTGTATGAGAATCAATGGGGAACATGCCTGCGGCGTCGCCGATGCCCTGCACCTTTTCCCCTGTCAGTTTCCAGTGTATGTAGCCCTCCAGAGTGCACATATAGTCAATGTCCGCCACATGCTCCTCCCCGTTCAGGATGGCCTGATACAAATGGGCGATGCTCCATCTCTGGGGAATATGAAAAGCAAACAGCCTGGACAGCTCCTCGGAAGCCTGTCCCGTAATGTTGTTCCGCCATGTGCGGAATGCCGTCAGCAGCTTTCCGTTTTTGTCAAACGGCATGTAGCCGTGCATCATGGCGCTGATGCCGATGACGCCTGTTGTGGTCAGCTCTATGCCGTAAGTATCCTTTACATTCTTTGCCAGGCTCTGATAACAGTCCTGCAGGCCTGTATGGATGTCTTCCAGACTGTAGGTCCAGATGTTGTTCTCATACCGGTTCTCCCAGTCATGGCTGCCGGACGCGATGGGTCTGTTCTTCTCATCCGTCAGCACTGCTTTGATGCGGGTCGAGCCAAACTCAATGCCAAGGGCTGTTCTGCCATCCAGAATGGCCTGTTTTGCTTCCATACCCATAAGTAACTCCTCCTTTTTCTTTTTATAATTCCACGCGGCCCTCCAGGGCACGCAGCAATGTCACTTCATCAATACATTCCAGATCGCCGCCTACCGGCACGCCGCTTGCGATCCTGCTGACCTTAATGCCGGTGGGCTTGATCAGCTTGCTGATATACATGGCGGTCGTCTCTCCCTCCAGGCTGGAATTGGTGGCGATGATCACCTCCGATATGTCCTGCTGGAGCCGGGTCATCAGCTCCTTTAGCTTAATGTCGCCGGGGCCGATGCCCAGCATGGGAGAAATGGCGCCGTGCAGCACATGATACACGCCGTCATATTTGCCGGTTTTCTCATATGCCGCAAGATCTCTTGTATTTTCCACTACCATAATGGTGCTGTGATCCCTCTGGCTGCTGCTGCAGATCGGGCACAGCTCCCGGTCCGTCAGGGTAAAGCACTCTTTGCAGTAACAGATGTGTTCCCTGGCGTCCATGATCGTTTCCGCCAGCTGCCGCACGTTGTCCTTTGGCTGGTTCAGCAGGTAAAAGGCAAGACGCTGAGCGGACTTGGCTCCAATGCCCGGCAGCCGGGCCAGTTCCTCGATCAGACGGTTGATTTGATTGCTGTAGTATTCCATCAGAACGGAAATCCTCCTCCAAGTCCGCCGAGCCCGCCTGTGATCTTTGACATGGATGAGGCAGACAGCTCTTCTACCTTGCGGAGAGCCTCATTGGTGGCCGCCACGATCAGATCCTCCAGCATCTCAATGTCATCGGGATCCACTACTTCCTCTGAGAGCTTCACTTTCACCACTTCACGCTTGCCGGTCATGGTCACTTCCACCGCGCCGCCGCCTGCCGCCGCGGTTACCTGGGATTCCTCCAACTGCTTGTTGGCCTCCTCCATCTGCTTCTGCATTTTCTGGGCCTGTTTCATCAGGTTATTCATGTTTCCGGGCATACCGCCCGGGAACCCGCCTCTTTTTGCCATGGACAAACTCCTCCTTATTCTTCTTCCACAATTTCCATATGGATGATCTCTCTCAGATCCGGCACAGGATCCCGCTGGGGATGCGCGTCTTCGCCAAGCCGTATCCCGCATTGGATCTGACGCCCTGTGGCACTGGCAATGATCCGGTCCAGATCACCGTTTTTTACAAGGTCTTCCACCATCCGGTAAAAAACCTCATCCTCTTTTTCAAACAACAGCAAAAGCCGGTTGTCTCCGTCCAGCGAGAGCTTTGCTTTCTGGAAATAGATACTTTCCGGCATGGACATTTTCTGACAGATCTTTCCCCAGTTTTGAACCACTTCTTTCACTTCCTGGGGAATGGCCTTGGGCAGCGGCTTTTTCTCCGGCTGTTCCCGGCTCTCCTGCCGGTCCCCGCCGTCTGCCTCAGAAGTCCGCCCTGTTTTACCGGGCGCTTCTCCTGCCCGGGACTGGGAAAACTGCCCGCTTTCTATTATATGCTCCAGCCTCCGGATCCGCTCCTGCAGATCCAGCGTGTCCGCCTCCATCTCAGGCTTGCACAGTCTGATCACCGCGATCTCCACAAGCACCCGCTTCTGGGCCGCGTACCGCAGCTGACTGGAAAGATCCGAGAAAATCCGGATATAGCGGATCAGCGCGCCGGGATCCATCTGCTTTGCCGCTTCTTTCATCACTTCCAGATTGTCTCTGGAAAGATCCAGCACGTCCTCCACATTGTCGGAAATCCGTATCAACAGCAGATTCCGCAGATACCAGGTAAAATCCGTCACAAACTGAGACAGCTCCCGTCCCTGCATGATCACCTCTTCCACTGTTCCCACGGCTTTGCCCACGTCTTCCTCCGCCACCGCCTGCAGCAGCCGGTGAAACACCTGAATGTCAACAGAGCCAAGTACCTCCAGGGTCATTTCATAGGTGAGGGTCTCGCCGAAATGATAGGAGATACACTGCTCCAGCAGACTGAGCGCGTCCCGCATGGAGCCGTCGGCCATCCGGGCAATATAGGTCAGGGCACGTTCCTCGCTTTTGATCTGCTCCCTGTCCAGAAGCTCCTGTAAATGTCCGGCAATGGTCTCCACGGTGATCCGCTTGAAATCGTACCGCTGGCACCGGGACAAAATGGTAATGGGAATCTTATGGGCTTCCGTGGTGGCAAGGATAAAGATCACATAGGCGGGAGGCTCCTCCAGCGTCTTTAACAGCGCGTTGAACGCGCCGATGGACAGCATGTGCACCTCGTCGATGATGTACACCTTGTAATTGCCTTCCGCGGGGGGATACGCCACTTCCTCCCGGATCTCCCGGATATTATCCACGCCGTTGTTGGAAGCGGCGTCGATCTCGATCACATTCATGGAAGATCCGGCCCCAATGGCCCGGCACATGGCGCATTTTCCGCAGGGGCCCCGGTCGGTGGGCTCCTGACAGTTTACCGCCTTTGCGAAAATCTTGGCCACGGTAGTCTTGCCGGTACCTCTTGTTCCGCAGAACAGGTAAGCGTGACCGATCCGATCCGCAAGCAGCTGATTTTTCAGGGTTGTTACAATATGCTCCTGCCCCTTTACCTCGTCAAAGGTTTCGGGACGGAATTTCCGGTAAAGTGTTGTATATGACATGTCAATCTCCGAAGCTGATTCCGATCATCTTTGCCTCTTTGATAATATCCGCGTCGGGAGAAACCATTTTCAGCTTTCCGGCAACTTCACTCAGCGGGATTTTATCCATTGTATTATTTTTGACGGTAACCATATAGCCGTACTCCTGATTCATGATCAGCTCCGCGGCTTTTGCCCCCAGCCGTGTGGAGAGCACCCGGTCGTAGGGACAGGGGCTGCCTCCTCTTTGGGTATGGCCCGGAATGGTGATCCGCACTTCCTGACCGGTCTTTTCCTTGATCTGCTGGGCAAGCATATAGGATACGGACGGATACGGGTCTTTTTCCATCCGCTTCTTCAGCTCTTTTTTGGACAGCTGCGCGTATTCTTTGGAAATGGCTCCTTCCGCCACAGCCAGGATGGTAAAGCCCTTGCCGTTTTTCTTTCTGCGCTCGATGGCAGCCGTTACCTTGTCGATATCATAGGGGATCTCCGGCAGCAGAATAATATCCGCGCCTGCCGCGATTCCCGCGTGAAGAGTCAGCCAGCCTACCTTGTGGCCCATAACCTCCACAATGAACACACGGTTGTGGGACGCGGCGGTTGTATGAATGCAGTCGATAACGTTTGTCGCGATGTCCACGGCGCTCTGGAAGCCAAAGGTCATATCAGTCCCCCAGATGTCATTGTCGATGGTCTTTGGAAGACTTACAATGTTGAGACCTTCCTCACTGAGCAGATTGGCCGTCTTCTGAGTTCCGTTGCCTCCCAGGACAACCAGACAGTCCAGCCGCAGCTTGTAGTAGGTATGTTTCATGGCCTCTACCTTATCCAGCCCGTTCTCATCGGGAACACGCATCTGCTTGAAAGGCTGGCGGGAGGTGCCCAGAATGGTGCCGCCCACGGTCAGGATTCCGGAGAAATCCTTGGAGGTGAGCATGCGGTGCTCTCCGTAGATCAACCCGCGGTAACCGTCTTCAAAACCGTAGATCTCTACCTGATCCAGCTCATTGCAAAGTCCTTTTACCACGCCGCGCATGGTGGCGTTCAGCGCCTGACAATCGCCGCCGCTTGTCAGCAAACCGATCCTTTTCATATGTCCTCTTCCTCTCTTTTTGTTTTTCCTTATTGAACTGCTGTTTCCGACTTTCCCCAATTTACATTTGTATCTATTATATCTTATTTTTACCATAATCACAACCAAAACAAATGAAAATAGGCAAAAAACCCGTCTTTAGGATTTAGCACTATAATTCTTTCGGAGTAATCCCATATCCGATATTTCATGAGCCAGCTTACTTGC
>CANQUC010000042.1 GCA_947626945.1 uncultured Lachnospiraceae bacterium
ATGAATGTTGTTTTCAGCAATCTTCTGCACGATCTCTGGAACAGATCTTTTTCCGCAGAAGTATAATTATTCCAATATTCGTCTATATTCAAAGCTTGTCCTCCTTTGTAATGTCAAATCTGCGCAGGAGCATACGATCTGTCTCCAGATAACCGTCTGACAGCCGCACTGTAAATCCGTTCTCATTACTATACGCAACAGCAGATAACGCACATAACAAATCCCGTTTACTCTGTAACGGCAGGTCATCGCAGCTCAGAGTTTTCTTTCCGGCCATTGCATTTTCCAGGTATTTTTTCATCTTTTCTTTCGCATAAGGATTGTACGCTTCCCTTTCCTGTTCCTCTTTCGCCCTCCTGATGTCCTCTTCTGTCATTTCTTCCAGTTCAACAGACGTTTCTCTATTGATCGCCTGTTGTTTTCTCGGATATCGAATCGAACCGGTATCTATAAACTCATTTTTATTTATAGAAAACAAGCCCTGCATTTCATTTGGAATTTCTTCACGCCAGCCAATTTCATTCATCTCGCTGACAATATAGCGCAGGGTCTGCTCTACATTCCCTCTCATATCTGCCTCACGGTTTCTAAGAAATCGTGCCCGTCCGATAGCAATCTGCAAATATATATTGATCTTACGTTTAATATCACTCATGATCCGGTCATAGTCTTCCACAAGAAACTGCTTTGTTACCTGTATCATATCGACAACATATTCTTTTGCTTCCGCTTCCTCCAGTTCTTCTTCAACTGCACATCCGATCACTAATAATTCGCTCTGTTCAGGGTCATTCTGAATCTCTTCCAATTTTTGTCTGATAAAGGAACGATAAATATGTATATTCTGTTGTTTCGTTAATCTTGCATATTCACGAATAAAGCTGCCATCGCAATATTCCAGTAAATTTTCCGTTAAACTCTCCAAGGTTTCTTCTTTTACCATCTTCTCTATGATTTTTTTGATAAAAGTAGCAAGCCGTTTTAATGCTTTCGATAATAATCTGGCATTTCGATAAATATTTTTCAATCCATCTACATACGGATCCTGCTTCCATTGATCTGTATTCCGCAAAATATTATATATATTAAATACATAGCTGGAAAACTCTTCTCGCTCTGGTCTGATCAGCCCCTGCAAAAATTCTGTCAGCAGGATTCCCTGTTCCGTCATTATAATATTTTTTTCATAAGTAGCGTCGTCGTTATCTTCTTCCAGCCATCCAATCTCTTTTGAACAGAACTTCCGTATGATTCCATTTGCCATTTCGTTGTAATTTTTACTGTCATTTTGTTCAGAATCCTGTTCTAAAAAATCAATATGATTTTCCAATAAATATGCCGCAAGCGCATCCCGAATTCGACCGCGTGAAATACGATAGCTGATCTCACGATCATACTGCTCATAGATCACCTGCAGGCAATCCGCATAAATACGATTATTGCTCCCGCTGGCCAGACAGTTAAAAAAGCCAGACGGTATCCTGTCAAATAAATTTATCATTGTTTCCCCCACCAAGATCTTCAGGCTGAAAGCCAGAGAACTTCATCTGCACTAAAACAGCAGTGAAATTCCAATTGCTCCTATCGTACTTAAAAGTGTTCCCAATAAATAATATTCGGCAAAATCCTGTTGTTTTGAAATCCGGTCATAGCGAGCAATTGACTTAGCTGTCAACACCAATCCAACTGCTGAATACTGACCTATAGAAATGAAAATCATCATAATGATTCTTTCCAGCGTTCCAATTAATCTGCCCATATTTTTATCATTTACCTTATCATCCTTTTGTTGCGGACGATAAGGTGCTAAAACAGCAGAAATAATAATATTCAAAGGCTTATGCACTAACAGTATCTTAATGCCCCATGAAAGTATTGTCTTCCCTGATAAATCAAATGAATGTACAATGGACATGATTTCAGATCTGGGCAATGACGCCCAACTTAAATTAGGCAGTATATAGACAATTATAGAAATTAATAATATATGTGTCGTTTGATCAGCTAAAAATATCCTCGGTTCCTTTTTTACATCCCAAGATTGACCAAAAAAGTATTTGCAAATATGATATTTTACGATATCAACAATTCCATGAGAAACGCTGAACAATACAATATACTTTAGTTTTAATCCGGGCAAAAAAATGATAAATAAAACCGTAGCAATTCCTGTGTAAATTAATATATGATATAAAACCCACTTAAAGCTTGTCCGTTTTCTTTCTGCCGTCTTAGAGGACTGAAAATAAAAATCGCATAAAACATGAATAAGTAGAAACAAACTAAATACTTCCTTTTTCATTTATCAATCCTCCCAAACTGTAATTTATATCTCTTAACGCTTTCTCATAAGTATAATATCCCTCTTTTGTAAGAACTTTTTGAACATATGATTGTGTAATACCAAGTCTGTGGGCAGCCTCAACCTGACCATCCTGATGCTGAAGCATATCCCATATTATTTCGCGTTGTTTATCCGTCCAACCTCGTTCAATTACCTTTATTAATTCAAAAATCGTATTAATTAAAATTACTTGTTTATTATTATCATCTCCAATATTTAGACGGACATCTGTTAAAACTGCTTTATTCTTTTTTTCATTCTGCCGCACCATCTCAATCGCACTTCTCGCATTGTAATATCCCGGTCCATCTGCTCCCAATGCCATCTCTGTATCAATATCTGTTGTTATTTCTCCTATACCAATCCCGTAACGCAGCTCCACAGGAAACAACTGTATCCTTATTTCCTGCAGAATATTCAAAAGATTCTCTTCAGCAGATAACAATCCCTGAAATTCATCTCCTAAAGTTATCACGAATTTTGCCGCTATATCTGATTTGTACTTATTATTGATTTTATCTAATATTTTTCTTAATTTATCTTGTATTTCTTTTCGATTATCTAAGTGTTTAGATCCACGAATATCTCCGATTACTGCAATAAAAGGAACATTATTAAAAAAGAAAAGCATATCCTCACCTCTGCAAATATAATACACCCTTTTATACGAATAATCAAGAAAAATTCCTTTTATCGGTTGTAATTTTGTTTTATTCGTAAAAAAAGCATAGAATCAATAATATTTTTTCTTACCTCCTTCAATTTCTCGGTTTTTTACTCATCACCTTGCAAAACACCACCGCCACCGCCGTGCTGACCGCCGTGGCCACAATGGCCGGCCCTACAATAGCCGTGGGGTTCACGCTGCCGTACTGAGTCCGGTAGGCGATCAGGTTTACCGGCAGAAGCTGCAGGGAGGAGATGTTGATAATCAGAAAGGTGCACATCTCCGCCGAGGCCGTCTGGGAATAATTGTTCAGCCTTGAAAGGCTTTCCATGGCTTTCAGTCCCGCCGGGGTGGCGGCGCTTCCAAGGCCAAAGATGTTGGCAATCATGTTGGCGGCAATCTCCTGATTGGCGTCGTCCTCCCTGGGGATCCCCGGAAACAGCCAGCGGATTACCGGAAGAAGTCCTTTTGTCATTGCCGCCAGAAGACCGCTTCCTCTGGCAATCTCCATGACTCCGCACCAAAGTCCCATAACGCCTGTCATGGTTATGGCCAGCGTCACCGCCTCTTTCGCGCTGTCCATGGCTGCCGTGCCCAGCTGTCCAAAGGTGCCGTGAAACGCTCCAAATACAATGCCGATGATGATCATGGCCGCCCAGATCAAATTCAACATAGTTCTTCTTCACACTTTCCAGGATTTATTACCGGTATATGCCCGGATCCCGCCGGATATGCAAAAAAGCCCTTATATGCTGTGATTCTCTCTGTCATCCCGCAGCAGCTCCTGATAGATCTGCCGCTTGGGCTGTCCCCTGTCCTTTGCCACCCGCTTCATCGCTTCTTTTTTGTCAAGTCCCTGATCCAGATACTGCTGCATGTGAGTCTCCAGAGACAGCTGCTGCCACTGCTTCTGCTCCTTTTCCTCTGCCATCTTCCGATCAGCTCCCGCAATTACAAGCACATATTCGCCCCGGGGCTCTTCTGTCTCATAAAGGGAAAGAGCTTCCCGGATGGTGGTGGGCTGTATGGTCTCATATTTTTTCGTCAGCTCCCTGCAGATCGTCATATCGCGGTCGCCAAGAGCTTCATAAAGCTCTTCCAGCGTCTTCACCAGATGATGAGGCGCTTCATAAAGAATCACCGTGCGGAATTCTTCTTTCAGATCCTCCAGCACCTGCCTGCGTTCCTTTTTATCCGCCGGAAGAAATCCCTCAAAACAAAACCGTCTTGTGTGCTGGCCGGAACAGATTGCCGCGGTGATCAGCGCGGCGGCGCCGGGAACAGCCGTTACCCGGATGCCGTTTTTCAGGCACAGCGCCACCAGATCTTCCCCCGGATCGGAAATGCCCGGCGTGCCGGCGTCGGTAATCAGCGCGATCTGTCTGCCCTCCTGAAGCAGCCCCAGAAGATAGGCTCCCTTTTCCATTTTGTTATGCTCATGATAACTGGTCATAGGGGTTTTGATCTGAAAATGGTTCAACAGTCTGATGCTGTTGCGGGTGTCCTCCGCCGCAATCAGATCTGCCTCTTTCAGCACGCGCACCGCCCGATAGGTCATATCCTCCAGATTGCCGATGGGCGTCGCGCACAGATACAAGGTTCCGCTCATGGTTTCCCCGCTTTCTGTCAATATCCGTAAATATCATAAATTTCGTCAGTGTATACGCCGGGCGCTTTGTATACGATCAGCGGCTTTTCCACCCTTATCCGGGAGCCGCCGCCTTTTCGGCCTTCAATAAGCACCATGTTTGGCTCGCTGTCTATATAGGGATGTACAAATTTGATCCGCTTGGGCTCCAGACCCTGACCGGTAAAAGCGCTGAAAATCTCCACAAGCCGGAAAGGCCGGTGCACCATATAAAACCGTCCGCCGGGCTTCAGCACCTTTGCCCCCTCACGAAGCACATCCTCCAGAGTACAGGCAATCTCATGACGGGCAATGGCTTTGCAGGGATTCTCGCTCTGCAGCCCGTGCTCATCCCGCATATAGGGCGGATTGCTGGTCACCACGGAAAAAGTGCCGCAGCCAAACAGGGAGGACGCTTCCCGGATATCCCCCTCAACGATCCGCACACGATGGGAAAGATCGTTCATTTCCACGCTGCGGGCAGCCATCTGGGCGCTTTCCCTTTGGATCTCCAGCCCTACAAACTGCTCTCCCTCTGTTTTCGCGGCCATTAAAATAGGAATAATGCCGGTACCTGTCCCCAGGTCCAGCATTTTTTCCCCTTTTCTCACATTTGCAAATCCCGACAGCAGCACGGCGTCCATGCCGAAACAGAACTTGTCGGGATTTTGTATGATTCTGTATCCATTTCTCTGCAGTTCATCAATCCGCTCATTGTCTTTGAGCTCAACCGTCTTCAAGTTTGGATCTTCCTTCCTTTTTCTCCAGACCCTCCAGCTTCTGCAGCTCCTGATCCTGGTCCTGATCTTCCGCGACAGCCTGCTTTTTCCGTCTCCGAGGCGAAAATTTCAGATCCTCAGCCTTGTATTCCACCAGTTCTTTTTCATCATTGTTCATAATGACTACCTTAACAAGCTGACGCAGCACATTGACGCTCTGAACCTCTCCCCGCTGGCCGTCCTTTGTGGTCACCTTGTCTCCTATGCCCGGCAGGCGGCTGTTCAGCTCCTCATAGGTCTCCTGCTCATTTTTCAGGCAGCACATCAGACGTCCGCAGACGCCGGAAATCTTTGTGGGATTCAGAGACAGACTCTGCTCCTTTGCCATTTTAATGGAAACCGGCACAAATTCTGACAGATAAGTGCTGCAGCAAAGGGCCCGCCCGCATATTCCCATACCGCCCCGGATCTTTGTCTCGTCCCGGACGCCGATCTGGCGCAGTTCAATCCTGGTTTTAAACACAGATGCCAGATCCTTTACAAGCTCGCGAAAATCCACCCTGCCGTCTGCGGTAAAATAAAACAGAATCTTGCTTCGGTCAAAGGTATATTCTGTATCGATCAGCTTCATTTCCAGCTGATGCTTCTGAATTTTTTCCCGGCAGATCTCCAGGGCGTCTTTTTCCCTGCGTATGTTTTCTGCCTCCTGGGCATCGTCTTCCTTTGTGGCGATCCGCACTACGTTTTTTAAAGGCGGCACCACTTTTTCCTCTTCTACCAGAGTATTGCCCAGCACCACCTGACCATACTCCACCCCTCTGGCCGTTTCCACAATGACATGCTGGCCTCTGGAAATCTCCAGCTTGCCCGGGGCAAAATAATATATTTTTCCTACACTCCGAAACCGTACGCCGATGACGTTTATCATGGTTTTCTTTCCCTCCGTCGGAATCCGCCCTGTTTCATATCAGAACGGCGTTTAATTTTCTTTGATGGTCAAAAACAGAAGCTCCATGGTCAGATCAAAATTTACATTGGCGTCCAGCCGGCGTTTCGCGGTGTCCAACGCCCTGATGATCTTCTCCAGACCGTCATAGGAGATCTTGTCCGCCTGTCCCATGATCTCATGGATCCGGTCGCTGAAAATGGCGGAATTGATATCCTTTGTCGCCTTGAACAGCAGCACGTCCCGGTACCACACCGCCATGAAATCCAGGAAATCATGGATTTCCAGCTTATATTGCCCAAGGTTTTTCATATAGTCAATGATCTCGTACAGAGACATATCCCGCAGGCTGCCGATCAGATTCAGCGCTTCCTCTTTCAGTCCGTTAAACTGCTCTGAGGTGGCAATGCGAATGGCTTTTCCCATATTGCCCTGTGCAAAGGAGGCACAGATCTTTGCCTTGTAATCCGGCAGCTGATAATGCTCCATCAGATAATTTTCCACAAGCTGCTGGCTCACAGGACGCAGCCGCAGATTTACGCAGCGAGACACAATCGTCGGCAGCAGCTCTGTTTCATTGGCTGTCAGCAGCAGGATCACCACATATTCCGGCGGCTCCTCAATGGTTTTCAGCAGCGCGTTCTGGGCCTGCACCGACATCAGCTCCCCATCCGGAATGATGTAGATCTTGTAGGGCCCGCTGTAGGGCTTTATGGCCACAGTCCGGTTCACCTGCTCCCGGATCTCATCCACACTGATGGTATTTGGTTTTTCATGGGTCACATGGATAATATCCGGATGATTCCCTGAAATGGCTTTTTTGCAGGAAGCGCAGACTTTGCAGGCGTCCGTGCCTTTTTTTTCGCATTGCAGCGTCATGGCAAATGCTTCTGCCAGCGCTTTCTTGCCGGATCCCGTTTCCGCGCTCAGTATATAGGCGTGAGAAACCCTGCCCAGCTGGATCGCTTTCTGCAAGTACCCTTTTACATGCGCCAGGCCTACAATATCCTGAAAATTTGACATCTGACCACCTCCTGATGCTTTCTGCCCATACATATTTAGTATAACACATCTTTTTCAAAATACCTAGTACAAACTTGCGGATACCAGCAAAATCCTGCCGGCAGCCAAAACCGCCGTCTTTGTCATGCCTGTTTCTTAATATAGGAAACCAGCTGCTTCAGACAGTGATCCCGATCCTCGCTGGAAAACGTTTTCTCAATTCCCGCAAGCGCCAGCTTTTCCTTAGAAAAGTCCTGCTCATCCGCCAGGAATCTCCGGCACATTTCCGCGTATCTGGGCTGTTTCTGGGCTTTTTCTCTCTCCAGGGCGCGGGTCAGCCGCAGGCCGTCGTCCAGCTGCAGAAACAGCGGCACCACTGTCTGCTCTCCATAAAACTGCCGCGTTTTTACAAATGACTCCAGGGTTCCAATCACCAGATAATCTCCCACGGAAAGCTGTACCTGCCCGTCGTCCGCCGTAAAATAAGTCCAGGGCCCATACACCGTATCATAGGTGCGGGCTTCTATCACGTTTCCATCCCGTTCCATTTGCCGGTACTGTTCTTCCTTTACGAAAAAATACTCTACGCCGTCTTTCTCCCCCTCCCGGATGGGACGGGTGGTATAGGGCACGATGGTCCGCAGAGGCAGCAGCTCCAAAAGCCCCTTGAACATAGTGTCTTTGCCGGACGCACTTTTTCCCATTAAGTAGAAGATCTTTCCCATGATCTGATCCCTTTCTCCTCTTTTACCACACGAACTGTTCTGAAAGTCAGATCCGCCGGTCCCTCTGCCGACAGGCCTGTTTCCTCTGCCCGCAAAAGCAGGTCCAGGCATTTTCCCGTAATCCGCTCTCCCGGAACTACCACCGGGATCCCCGGCGGATACAGATACAGAAACTCCCCGCTGATTCGTCCTTCGCTCTCCCGGATGGGACAACTCTCCCAGGGGCTGTCCCAGGCTTCGCTCAGATCCATGACGATTTCCGGCCGGCCTGTTTCCATTGGATCAAAGGGTTTTAAGGGATCCGCTCTGCCGGCCTCCTGCCGGGCCCGCGACTCCCGTTCCAGGCTCTGATCCAGCTGCTCCACGGCGCCGCACAGCCGCCCAATCCCCTCTTTTGTATCCATTGGCGTCACAATGGCCGTCACATAATCCAGCCCCGCCATTTCCATTTCCAGCCCGTACTCCTCCCGCAGGCGATCCATCAGATCCTTTCCCGAAAGTCCCGGGCTTTTGAGGGCCTTTTGAGGGCCGGTCTGCCTTAAAGACAGTACCACTCTTCCCGGATCTGTTGTCTTGCAGGCTGCTTCTCTCCGTTCTTCCCCGGAGGGGGCAAACAGCCGGATCCGGCGGCATTTTTCCAGACGGCTTCGAAGGACGGAAAGCCTGTCCCAGTAGGACGCAAACAGCTCTTTTCCCTTTTCCTCCATCAGGGCGATACATTGCTCAGCGCTGCCCATCAGCACATAAGAGGGACTGCTTGTCTGATAAATGGAGAAAAACCGTCTTACCAGACTTCTGTCCACCAGGGGGCCCTGTACATGCAAAAGCCCTGTCTGAGTCAGGGCGGGCATGGTCTTATGAAGACTTTGAACCACCCCGTCGGCCCCTTCCTGCACTGCCGACGCAGGCAGCTGCTCATGAAAACCAAAATGCGCGCCATGGGCCTCGTCAACAATCAGCGGCACGTTATATTTGTGGCAGCAGTCCGCGATGGCAGAAATATCCGACACCACGCCTTCGTAAGTGGGAGAGGTGACGATCACCGCCCGGATCTTTTCTTTTTCGGAAGCTTCCGGCCTGTTTGACGCCCGCAGCGCTTCCTCTATATCCTCCGGCGCGATCCCCCCATGAATCCCCCAGTTTTTCAGCGGTTTGGGATACACATACCTGGCTCTCAGCCGATTCAGATAAATGGCGTGATATACCGCCCTGTGACAGTTTCTTGCCACAAGCACGCTGTCCCCCGGCTTCGCGCAGGCAGAAATGATGCACAACAAGCCGGCTGTACTGCCGCCCACAAGCAGATAAGAATCCTCCGCCCGATACAGACGCGCAGCCCTCCGGCTTGCTTCTTTCAGAATTCCCGTAGCATGATGCAGAGAATCAAATCCCGAAATCTCCGTAATGTCCAGTTCATATGGATTGCCGGGGGACGGCAGGTTCCGTTTGTGCCCCGGCATATGAAACGGGTACGGCCCGTTATCATGATGTTTCTGTAACCGTTCAAACAACGTCTGCTTATCCATCACATGCTACTCCAGTATTTTCAGGGAAGGATAGTAGCGCAGCACCGCCTTTGCCAGAATCTTTTTTTCTTCCACATACGGATGGTTCCACGCCGCGGAATCCCTGGAATTGTTCCGATTGTCCCCAAGCATAAAATAACAGTCTTCCGGCACCTGGTAAACCCCGTCTTTTCTGTTGTCCGGCTCTCCGTATACATAAGGCTCCGTCAGGGGCTCTTCACTGTCGTCAATATAAATATAGCCGTTGCGGATCTCTACTTTTTCACCGGGAAGACCGATCACTCTCTTGATAAAGGTTTCCTCTTCATTATCGGGATAGGGGAAGATCACAATATCTCCCCGTTTTGGAGAAGAAAACCAGTAGGCGGTGCGAAGACCGATCACTCTATCTCCGATCTCCAGCGTATCTACCATAGAGGAGCTGGGAATATACGCATTCAGAATCACAAAATGGTTGATAACGTTTGAGATCGCCACCGCGATCACCACCACCATCACCCAGTCAAAGATCTCCTTTATAATGGCTTTTTTTGTCCATTTTTTGGAAGTATTCTCCTGCAGGTCTTCCTGTTCCATGATTTCCATCTCCTTTGCCTGACACCAGACATCATACCACAAAAAAAAAAGTCTGTCTATAAAAACAGCCAATCCACGGATCTTTGCGGTTCCGGGATTGGCTGCTGCAGGTTGTGGTTTTATTCAGTTGCTTCTTCGATAATCCTGTTTTCTTTTAAAAACGTAAACATGTCGTTTGTGGATTTCAGGAAATTATAATCCGCCTGGCCAAATCCGTGTCCGGCCCCCTCATAAATCCGCAAGGTGGCATTTTCATAAACTTCAGCCGCATGCCGCGCGTAGGAAACATCCACGATCTTATCACTGTCGCCGTGGAGGATCAGCACAGGCTTTTTGTAAGCCCCGATCTCCGAAAAGGCATCATAATTCCACAGCGTTTCATAATAGGCTTTGCTAAGAGGCATCCCGCCGGGATTCTCCACTAACTCGGGAATTTCTTCAACGGATTTGTAATAGTATCTGGCCTCATCCGGCTGGTCAAAAGCCGGGTACAACAGCATCAGATCCGCCAGCAGATCCGGATTTCTCGCGGCAGTAATGGCCGCCACCTCGCCGCCCATGCTGGAACCCAGAACCACCACTTTGCCGGGATCCACAAAGTCCCAGGATGCCGCTGTATTCAGCACCGCCTCCAGATCGGAAACCTCTGTCATAATGGTCATTTCCGTAGTGTCACCGTCGCTGGCGCTGATAATGCTGCCGCCGCAGAAATCAAAACAATAGGTTGCAATACCGTGGGAGGCAAACACATCGCTGTAGTCTCCGCCGGAAATATAACTGTCATTGTATCCGTGGGCAAAAATGATCAGGGGCATCGGTTCTGCTTTTTTCGGCTTGTATACAACGCCGTAAATGTTTTTGCCCTGATTGCTGCAGGGCAGCTCCTGAATCTCATATTCACAGGATGGCAGGGACGCGAACAGATCCTCCGGCGCCGGCTCTTCCGTTGGGTCCTCCGTTTCCCAAACCTCTGTTTTCACCGGTTCTGTCTTTGCGCCTTTCTCCTGATCCGTCTTCTTTTGGGTACATCCCAGACAAAAAACGCAGACCCCTAAAAAAATCATCAGCAAGCTTGTCTTTTTCATCTGTTTCTCCTTTCCGCAGATTTCTGCCAGGCACCTGCAGGTTTTAATTGGTTTATCCCATACTTATAACACAGGGACTTGGATCTGTCAAAATTTGTCCATTCTTTTTTTCAGAGCCGTATAAGGATTTTTCCAAAAAAAAATCGGAAATGCGAAATCCAACGGACTGCATTTCCGATAAATGCCCAGAGCCGGAATCGAACCAGCGACACGAGGATTTTCAGTCCTCTGCTCTACCAACTGAGCTATCTGGGCATATTTACATACATTGCTTGTCTTATGTTTTTCCTTTAAAATTGCGGGGGCAGGATTTGAACCTACGACCTTCGGGTTATGAGCCCGACGAGCTTCCAAACTGCTCCACCCCGCGATAATGATTCTATCTAATTATATGAACAGAAGCTGAAATTTATTCCGGATTTCTTTCCGGAAACACCGGAACAACGCAAGCTTCTAAGTGGATGGGGAAGGATTCGAACCTTCGAAGGCGGTGCCAACAGATTTACAGTCTGCCCCCTTTGGCCACTCG
>CANQUC010000043.1 GCA_947626945.1 uncultured Lachnospiraceae bacterium
AAACGAAATGCTAAGCCATAGGTTTTGACCCATGGCTTAGCACTATTTTTTTGTTTCAACTCCAAAAGACAGGTATTTTTACCATAATCACAACCAAAACAAATGAAAATAGGCAAAAAATCATCTTGCCAGACCAAAGGGAACTATGCTACTATAAGAAATACATCCGGAGGCGGCGCCGATTCTGTGGCCGGGGCCTTTTCCGGGGTAACCCGCTTTCATGGAGATGTACTCAAGTGGTCGAAGAGGTCGCACTCGAAATGCGATAGGTCCTCAGGGGCGCGTGGGTTCGACTCCCACCATCTCCGGTAAGATCAGAGGGGCTCCCAAAAGTCGTTTGAAGTGACTGGAGGGAGCCCCTTTTTTTATTTGTGGCGCGAAATTTCTGGACGACTGCGGAATTTTACAGTATGATATTTCCATCAGAAACTATACAAGGGGGAGTGATTTTGAAAAGATTCGTACTGAAAGCAGCTGTCCTGCTGTTTGCGGCAGTTCTCTGCACAGGTCTCGCCGAAACAGAGACCCGGGCATCTTCCGAACCCGTATCGCCGAGTGCCGAACCAATGGCCGTAGCCGGGGAGGATCAGGTGTTCCGCATCGTGGATCAGCACCTCAGCAACGAAGGGAAAGGTCAGGTGGAGAATTATCCCTACGCAAACGTGCTGCCGGTAAATCTGGAGATGAATGTAGGGGAGATCCTGAAATGCACGGTGCTGATGGAGACCGATATTTATGGCACCAGCACCTATGAGGTGACAGTGGGAGTAGATGTAGAAAACGCAAGTAAGCTGAAGAATTCCTGGCAAACTTATAAAAATCAGATAAAAAAATTTAAAAAGACGTTGGATCTGCTCAATACAGGCAACCAGTACAAGTTTGGGAAGAAACTCACACGTCAGAGTTTCCCAAACAAATCTCTGAGACTGGTAAAGATGGGCGACTTTTCCATTCTGCCGGAAGTGACCGTACTAGGCTACATGGAAATGAAAACAGACATCAACGGGCATGTGATCAGCTGTGAGGGATCTCTGTTGACCGGAGCACAATGGGACTGCTCCATCGGCTGGCAGTTTTTGACCGCCATCGGCCCGGTGTATGTAAGCTTTGGAGGCGAGGCGGATGTTCAGATGTACTGGAACATGAACGCCATAGCCAATCTGATCATCAGTGCCTGCAACCAAGAAAAGGAAACCGTATCGTCTCCCTCAGGAAGCAGTCCGGTGTCAGCGGAAGTAGACGTGAAACTGAAGCCGGAGGTAGGCTACGGAGTGTATAAGGCAATTACCATCGGGCTCAGCGGGGGATATGAGCTGGATGTCAACCTGGAGCCCCATGGGAAATCCCGCGGAGAACTGCTGATCGGCGGATATGTCCATGTATTCTTTCTGGGTTTTGAGGGGGAATTTCCCATTACAGGCTACAGAGGCGTTTTGTGGGACTCCACCGGAAGAGCTGCCGGCAATAGGGAGCAGTTATACAGTCAGGGAAGCACAGGCAGTTTTCACCCGGCGGACCGGTCCTATCTGGAGGAACGCACAGAATGGAACGGCGGAGGATACAGCCGGATCAGCCAGGCAGGAGCGGAGCAGAGTCTGGTTCTGCAAAAAGGGATCATGCCCAATTCTGTGCCGTTGATCCGTGAGATCGGCGGGACAAAGGTGATGGTATTTGAAGCAGACGCGTCGGAGCGGTCCGGGGCGAACCGGAGCTGTATGATGTACTCCGTGGAGGAGAACGGCCGGTGGAGTACACCAAAGGCCATCTGGGATACAGGGACATACGACTTTCTGGGCGATCTGGAAAAAGTAGGAAATTCCCGTATGGGAGAAGAACTGTATGTAACGTGGACCAAGCTTCGGGAAGTGATGCCGGATACGGGGGACGCGCGGGAATATCTGAAAAAAGCAGGGGCTTCGGCGGAGATCTGCTTTGCCAGATTTGACCCGGTCAGCAAAACCTTTGTGGACGCCTGCTATCTGACAAATGACACAGACGCGGACAGCATGCCTCAGATCGTCCGCAGCATGAAACCTACCGTGTCCTGGGTAAAAAATACCGACGGGAGCCTGATGCAGGAGACGGGCAGCAGCCAGATCATCCGGGCCCAGGCAAACGTACAGCTGGGAGAGCCGGGCAGCCTGAAACAGTGTCCCAACTGGGACAGCTGGGAAGCGGGCAGCTTCACAGAGGAGGCCGTGGTTACCACGGAGGGAACTGTGGAACAGTTTGTGGATTTTGGGGAACGTCTGCTGTACAGCAGCAAAGAACCATCCGCTTCCGGAGACGAAGATCCGGCCCTGTTTGATGAGACAGGAACCTGTGTGAGCCGGGATCTGGGCTACATAGAAACGATTTTGGATACGGATCAGGACGAATATGTATCCGCAGGGGGCGAGCTGTACCGGTATGTTCCCGGAAGCCAGCCGGAAAAGGCAGAGCGTGACGGAGCCGGGACAGGAAGCCGGGTTCAGTGGTGCGCCGGAACGGCGGATCAGGATGGCAGCCTTGTATGGAGCGAGTACGAGGAAGCGACCGACAGTACGGTGATCTATCGGGCAGCCCTGACACAGAACCGGTTATATGAACCGGTGGAGATCTGCCGGCAGGAGGGCCTGCTGCAGAATCTGTCCGTTTGTCTCTCAGAAAACGGTTCCTGGACGTTTGCCGCAAACCGGTATGATCAGGAGAGCGGCCTTTGTGAGCTGATCTGCGTGGAAACGGCGGAGTCGCCGGCAGAGCTTGCAGCCGCGGTGCAGGAGGATGATTTTAGCCTTGAATGTTTTGTGGTAAACCATAAAGACAGAGCGGAGAGATATTCCCTGACAGTGAAAGACCGGCAGGGAAATGTGTGCGGTGAGGAGACGGTATATCTGGAGCCCTACGGGTCCGATAGTGTGCAGGTGCCTGTTTATCCAAACATAGCGGTGGGTCAGGAAACTCAGCTGACCGTATCGGTTCTTTATGAGGCGGAGCCTCTTACCCAGGCCAACACCAAAACCGTTGCCTGGAAAAGAAATACATCAATGACTTTATCTCTCACGGCATCTTATATCCAAACGAAAACGGATTTGCAGGTGACCACCAACGCCATGCTACTTGACGGGTGGACTTTGTACTGTTATGGGAACCCGGACCGGTCTGCCGTGGTCTATCAGACATCCTCGGCCCAAGAAGCTTCTTCCTTTGTCATTCCAAAGGAGACCATTCCCTATGGAGAGAACCAGGCGGCTTACCTGTTCCTGGATGTTGTGGACGCCAACGGCAACAGCGTAGTGACGGAGGACAGTTATCGAATGATCATACTTTATAAAGACCGGATCGATCTCCATTCAGCGATTATGTCAAATGGAATCCGCCTGAGCGCCGATGAGTTTGTCTATGACGGCAGGGAAAAGTGTCCCCGGGTATACATTGGCGGTCTTACGGAAGGCACGGATTATACGGTGGAATACTATGACAACCGGGAGATTGGAACGGCAGTCGCGGTAGTGCGAGGCATGGGAACGTATTACGGAACTGATCGGATGTATTTTAAGATCACGGAAAGCGGCGGAGGACAGCCCGGCGTCAGCTATTACGGGGATGTGAACCAAAACGGTCAGATAGAAGTGATCGACGCCATTTCCATCTTAAAATATCTGGTAAAGATCGTCACAGATCCCGTAAGGGAATTCAATCAGGAGGATTCCAGGGCGCTGCTGCTGGCAGACGCCGACCAGTCGGGAAAAATCGATGTGTCGGATGCGCTGACGGTGCTGCGGATTCTGGTGAACTTAAGTCCCAAAAAAGAATATCTGGGATAGCCGGCAGCCTACCGGTACCCAACACACAGGATAAAAGCCTTGTAATCCGCTTAAATAACGGTTTACAAGGCTTTTTTATTTTTATCCGCGCGTCTTGCTTTGAATCCCTCTCACAAACGTTACCTTTACAGTAAACTCGGCCCAGGCGCCCTTACGGCACACAGAAGGTTTTACTTAGTGCTGCTATGTTCCCATCCTGACACGGTTCGTAAATTTCTGTTGCGTAAGACCCAGACGTCAACGCCACTTATAAAGGGCAGCTTTGCAAGTCGGGACCCGGGGCAAGACATCACCCCTGCTATAGCGGATTGCAGGTACAGGGCACCGCTGACTCCCCGGCTGCGCGGAAATGTTATGACTTTTTCACGCACTGAAAAGTATATCGAATTTCCATCCGGATGTCAAACAGAATCTGCTTTTCCTTTTCTGTATCTTGTGCTATACTGAAGACAACTTTCTGAAAGCCCGGCAGACCGCGTCCGGGCCGTCGGCCCGTAAAAAGGGCCCCTTGTGATCCAAAAATCGCCGGCTGCAAAAACACGCCGCGCAAAACTGATTTTTATGGAGGCGCCCATGAATAAGGAACTCAAAAAATATATCACCATCGGTATGGTGGCTTCTGTCTTTGTCCTGATCATCCTTTATTTTTCCAATATCCTGTCTGCCGCGGGACTGCTGCTTCACGCGGCCACTCCCCTGTTTACAGGCTTTGCCATTGCCTATGTCCTGAATCTGCTGCTGAAGCGGCTGGAAAAGCTGTATTTCCCCAACACCCGGAATACCGTTCTCAATAAAAGCAGGCGGCCCGCGTGTATCATTCTTTCTCTTGTGTTTCTGGCCTGCATCATTTCCCTGATCGTCATGATCGTCATGCCGGAGCTGGCGTCCAGCGTCAATCTGCTGAGAAAGGAGCTGCCCGGCGTTTTGGAGGCAGGACGGCAATGGCTGCTTGGCCACTCCCAGAATCTGCCCTCCCTGCAGAAAACCCTGAAAACAATGGACATTGACTGGGCATCTGTTGTCCAGAAGCTGCTGGGCCTTCTTACGGCGGGAGCCGGAGGCATTTTCAATTCCGTTCTGATCGTAATCAGCTCCGCGTTCGGTTTTGTGACCAATTTGCTGATCGGCTCCATTTTTGCTTTGTACCTGCTGTTCAACAAGGAAAAACTTATCCGGCAGATCCATAAGCTGATGCAGGCCTGGATCCGTCCGGAGCTTGCCGAAAAGATCCTTCACGTTGCCCGTACCGCCAACCAGACCTTTTCCAGCTTTATTGTGGGGCAGTGCACGGAAGCGGTGATCCTTGGGTTTTTGTGTACCATTGGAATGCTCATCTTCAGATTTCCCTACGCTGCCATGATCGGCACGGTTATTGGCGTATCGGCGCTGATCCCCATTGTCGGAGCCTATATAGGCGCTGCCATCGGCGCTTTTATGATCATGACCACCAATCCGCTGCAGGCCGTTTTCTTTCTGATCTTTCTGGTGATCCTGCAGCAGTTGGAGGGCAATCTGATCTATCCCAGAGTAGTCGGCAGTTCCATCGGACTTCCGGGCATGTGGGTTCTTGCGGCCATCACCATTGGCGGCGGCCTTCTGGGCATTACCGGCATGATTGTAAGCGTGCCTGCGGCGGCTACGCTCTACAAGCTTCTTCGGGGATCTGTCAACAAAAAGCTTGGACTTTCGGCGCCGCTGCCAAAACCAAAAAAGCCCCGTCCGCCCAGGCAGGAGGCACTTAGGCAGGAGGCACTCAGGCAGGAGGCACTCAGGCAGGAGGCGCCTAGGCAGGAGGTGCTCGGGCAGGAGGTGCCCCGGGAGCCTGAAAAGCCGGACAACCCCTGATTCTGTATCAAAAAAGCTGTTTCGAAGAAAGAATCCTTTCCCCGGAACAGCTTTTTTTAACGGTACGCTTTTTTACGCGCTTTTATAATAGTTGATCAGACATCCTTTCAGGATGATGGTCCGCTCGTCGTCTGTCAGTTCTCCCAGCTTCAGGGTGATCTGCCGCAGCCCGTCCTTTTCCACCACATAAGCAGGGATCGTTGTGGCTTTTTCCTCTATGGCCCTGCGGATCTCCGGAATGAACAGATAATCCAGGTTTTTGAAAGGAAGCTCGCCCGGCTCGATCAGGAAAGGCAGCATGCCCCAGTTGATCAGATTGGAGCGGTAACGCTTGGTGGCATATTCATTGGCAATATTTGCCCAGCCGCCCAGCACTTTCTGGCAGGAAGCGGCCTGCTCTCTCGCGGAGCCGTCGCCGGGCTTCACCGCGAAAATGGTGCTGCCAAAACCTATATTGTTCCGGTTCAGATGAGGATAGGACCGCAGCAGCACGTCCATGACCTCTTTCAGCTCCGGACATGCCTCCGTAGGCTTTTCTCCAGCTACTCTTGCCTTTTCCGCCGCCTGGATCTCCTTGGCTCTTCCCACATAGGCGGGATCTTTTCTGGACAGGGCAAATTCCGCCAGGCCAAGAGGATTGGAACGGTAGGAAGATGTCTCGCCGGAAGGGATCAGTTCATCGGTGGTGGTCACGGGATCATGGATCTCGGAAACCACTTTCAGCACCAGATTATCAGTCAGCGGGCTCATTTCCGGCCAGTCCTTGATATTGGGGCCAAACTGGATTTGGGTGTCCGGATCCGCCACGCCCTTGCTGTCAAAGACACGGTTTTCGTAAATGCTCTTGTCAAAATGATAGGTTTTGCCGCTGTATTCCACATCCAGATCTGTGGCGGGGGTCAGATATCCCTTGTTTGCCGCTGTTGCCGCAATGGAGCGGGCATCCATCAGCGCCACGGAAGAAATCTGTCCGTTCTGCAGCTTGCTTCCCTCACGGTTGGGGAAGTTTCTGGTAGAATGACGGATACTGAATCCATTGTTCGCGGGCGTATCTCCCGCTCCAAAGCAGGGCCCGCAGAAAGCAGTCTTGATCACGGCGCCCGTGGCCATCAGATCCGCCGCGGAGCCGTTCTTCACCAGCTCCAGATACACCGGCATACTTGCGGGATATACGCTTAAGGTAAAGGCGTCCGCGCCAATGCTCTTTCCTTTCAGGATATCCGCGGCTGCCACGATATTTTCAAAACCGCCGCCGGCGCAGCCGGCAATGATGCCCTGCTCCACATACAGCTTTCCGTCCCGCACCTTATCCTGCAGGCTATAGTTTACCGCGCCGTCCAGACTTACCAGCGCTTTCTTTTCCACATCCGCCAGAATGTCTTTCAGGTTTCCGTTGAGTTCCTCAATGGTATAAGTATTGCTTGGATGGAACGGCATTGCGATCATGGGCTTTACAGCGCTTAGATCCACCTCGATCAGGCCGTCGTAATAAACGGCATTGCCGGGCGTCAGCTGCTTGTACCCCTCCGGGCGCTGATGGATCTCGTAAAACTCCCTGATGGTTTCGTCTGTCTGCCAGATTGAGGACAGGCAGGTGGTCTCCGTGGTCATTACGTCAATGCCGATCCGGAAATCCGCGCTGAGGGAAGCCACGCCGTCGCCGAAAAACTCCATCACCTGATTATTCACATAGCCGTTTTTGAACACGGCGCCGATAATGGCCAGCGCCACGTCCTGGGGTCCTACGCCCTTTGCGGGGGAACCGGTAAGGTACACCCCTACCACGCCGGGCATGTTGATGTCATAGGTCTTGGACAGCAGCTGCTTTACCAGCTCGGGGCCGCCCTCTCCCATTGCCATCGTGCCAAGAGCGCCATAGCGGGTGTGGCTGTCGGAGCCAAGGATCATCTTGCCTCCCTCTGCAAGCATCTCTCTGGCATACTGATGGATCACCGCCTGATGAGGGGGCACATAAACGCCGCCATATTTTTTGGCGCAGGTCAGGCCAAACATATGGTCATCCTCATTGATGGTGCCGCCTACCGCGCAAAGGCTGTTATGGCAGTTGGTGAGCACATAGGGTACCGGGAACCGTTCCAGTCCGCTGGCTCTTGCCGTCTGAATAATCCCCACAAAAGTGATGTCGTGGGATGTCAGCTTATCAAACCGGATTTGCAGCTTTTCCATATTTCCGGAAGTGTTGTGGCTTTCCAGAATGCCGTACGCAATGGTCTGTTTTTTTGCTTCTTCTTTGGAAAGGGCATAGCCAAGCCTGGCCTGCAGCGCCGCCTGAGCGTTGGCGCCGTCGTCGATCAGCTCTGTGCGGTTGAGCACATAAACGCCGCCCTCATGTAACTTGATCATGGCAATCTCCTCCTTTTACTTCTGCTGTCTTTCTTTCATGTATTTCATATAATCGATCACCATCAGCGCGATGCGGAATGTCATGGCATCCTCGAAGCTGCGGATGTCAAGTCCTGTGATCTTTTCAATCTTCTCCAGCCGGTATACCAGCGTATTTCTGTGTACATACAGCTGTCTGGCAGTTTCCGACACGTTCAGATTGTTCTCAAAGAACTGGCTGATGGTGTTCAATGCCTCCTGATCGATCTCCTCCGGCAGTTCTCCGCCAAAGATCTCATCGATGAACATTTCACAGAGCTTTATGGGCAGCTGGTAAATGATCCGTCCGATCCCCAGCATACTGTACGCGGCAATGGTCTGCTTCCCATAAAAAATACTGCTTACCTCCAGGGCAAGCTTTGCCTCTTTATAGGCCTTTGAAACATCGGTCAGTTCCCTGGCCGGATTGCCAAAACCGATGCGAACTCTGGACATGGCCTCGGAGTTCAGCATATCCAGCAGCATTCTGGAAATGGAGAGCATCTCCTGACTGTCCGCCTCTTTGTCAAGCTGCTTGATCATAATGATGCTGTGGACGTCTACCGTTGTGCAGTAGTCCTTTTCCTCCAGAAGGCTCTTTACGATCTCCAGCGCGCGATTGTCGGACTCGTCCTTTGTCTCGATGACAAACACGCCTCGTGGAACGCCCACTTCAATTTTCAGCTGCTTTGCCCGGTTATGGATGTCCACCCAAAGCAGGTTGTCCAGGATCAGGTTTTGCAGAAAGCTGTTCACGTCCTGCCTTTCCCGGTAGGCAAGCAGCAGGTTCTCCGCCTGACAGACCGCGATCTTTCCAAGCATGTAAACGTCCTCGCCGGATCCCTGGGCAAGCAGCGCATAGTCCTCCTCGCCCCGCACCCGGACCTTGAAGAAATGAACGCCGTCAAGCTCCTGTCCCTGGGCGGGAGAATCCAAAAATGCCATCAGCGGTTCATCCTGGTCTTTGCAAAGAGGCTTTGTGGACGCCAGCGCATTTCCCCGGCTGTCAAAAAGCTGAAACTCCGTTCTGGCAATGGTCTTTAATTCCCGAAATGCTTTTTGTATAGCCTGATTGATCTTCAGAAAGCTCACCCTTTCTTTTCTTCATCTGTCAGCATCTGCTTCATCAGATAGGCGTAAACGGACTGATTTTTCTCCTCAAAGCGGCGGCACATCAGTTCCGCCTGCTCTTTTGTGGGCACCCGCAGAGAAAGGCGCATCAGATCGTTACCCTGTTCCCGGATCCGAAACTGCACTTCATATTCCCGGCCTGAACGGTCATAATCCGCCAGGACGGACACTTCCTCCCGCAGCTCATATTCATTTTCCCGAAGATACCGGTGAATGTCCTCCTTAATGGCGTCGGAAATCTTCTGCTGAAAATAGTGACAGGTGCTCCTGCCCTGCTCCAGGATCGTATAATAGGTATTGTTGCGGACGATCTCCGCCCGGATCAGCTGCGCGTCCAGAAGCTCCGACATGGTCTGCTGGAACTTAAAATAATCTGTATATCCCTGAGTCAGGATAAATTCCGAGAGCTGTCCGTTGGTCATGGGAAAATTCACCTTGTCCAGCATATACAGCACGATCAGCTTATATAAGGTCAACGGTTCTGCCATAGGACAAATTCCTCCATTGAATTCCTTTTTTCCTTGCGGCTCTTGGTTATTTTACCACCTTTTTCAATGGGGTTCAAGAAAAATAATCATGTATATTTGGCCTGGCCCTCCACATAGGATGTTCCATGAAAAACAAAAAAATCATCTGGATCCTCTTACCTGTTTTTGTCTCTGTACTGCTTCTTGCCGGCTGCTCCCTGAAAGGAATGAAGGAAAGCCGGTCGGCAAACGGCGTCTTTGACCGATTTACCGATACCCTGTTTCAAAATGAGCTTGCGGGAAACACCATCAATCTCCACTATACGCTGGCAGATCCGGAAAAATTTGGTATTACGGACTATCCGGTCACACTGGGCAGCTACTCTCTGGAAAGCATGGAAGAAAGCATGGCTGCCGTAAACGGCTATCTGGAACAAATGGAGGCCATGTCCTACGACGCGCTCAGCGATGACCGGCAGCTGACCTATGACTGTATCTACACAAAGCTGAAAACGGAACAGCAGGCCGCCGGCGTGCTTCCCTACACGGAAATCCTAAGCGCCGTTACCGGTTTTCAGGCTCAGCTTCCCGTTCTTCTGGCGGAGTATGCCTTTTATGACAAAAAGGACGTGGAGGATTACCTTTCCCTTTTGGAACAGGTTCGGCCTTATTTTCATCAGGTTCTCTTGTTTGAGCAGGACAAAGCCGCAAACGGGCTGTTCATGCCGGACTACGCCGCCGACGATATCATTGCCCAGTGTCAGGGACTGATTGCCGACCCGGGAGATCACTTTCTGGTCTCTACCTTTTCCAAACGGCTGAAAGATCTGGATCTTTCCCCGGAAGAAACCGCCCGGTATACAGAGCAGAACCAGAAAGCCCTGGACACCTGCTTTTTTCCTGCCTACGCGGATCTGATCCAGGGCCTGGAGGAGCTGAAAGGCCGGGGCCAAAACCCCTACGGGCTCTGTTACTTTCCCCAGGGAAGAGCCTACTACGCTTATCTCACCGCCGCCAATACCGGATCCGGTTTTTCCGTTGAAGAGCTGAACACCCGAATCCTGGAATCGCTGAACGGTACCTTTTCCGACTTTGTCCGGGCGCTGGAAAAGGTGCGGCAAAACAGCAATACCAAAGCCCCGGCAGCCAGCGGCTCCGTCAGGGCAGATCCCCGGGCCTGTCTGGAGGATCTGCGGGAAAAGATCAAAAAAGATTTTCCGCCGCTGTTCCAGGTCAGTTATACCATAAACAATGTAGACAAATGTCTGGAGGACTATCTCAGCCCCGCCTTTTATCTTACTCCTGCATTAGATCATGTAGACAGTAATGTGATCTACCTGAACCGGGCTCACGACTATACGCCTCTTTCCTTATATACCACTTTGGCTCACGAGGGATTTCCCGGCCACCTTTACCAGAATATGTACACCAGATCCTTAAATCAGAACAAAGTCCGCGCCCTGTTTGGCACTACCGGTTACGGCGAGGGCTGGGCTACCTATGGAGAAATGCTTTCCTATTCTTACGCGGACACAGATCCGGATCTGGCGGAGCTTTACCGGCAGAGCAGTCTTCTTTCCCTGGGCCTGTCCGCCGCTCTGGACATCGGTATCCACTACAACTACTGGACGCCCGACGACGCGGCCGCGTTTCTGGAGGGATACGGCTTTACGGATTCCGGGGCAGCCGATCATCTGTACCGGTATATTGTGGAGGAACCTGCCAACTATCTGAATTATTATGTGGGCTATCTGGAATTTCTGCGTCTGAAGGATCTGGCTCAGACCGCCCTTTCTGACCGGTTTGACCTGAAGGATTTTCACGAGATGATCTTAAATATCGGCGAGGCTCCTTTTCCCGTAGTGGAGAAATATCTGAAAAAGCAGCTGTAAATCAATCGAGTAGGAGGAAATTCCTCAACTAGAGGAATTTCCGACCTCTCACACCACCGTGCGTACCGTTCGGTACACGG
>CANQUC010000044.1 GCA_947626945.1 uncultured Lachnospiraceae bacterium
ACTTAAAATCCTGCGGGACTTACCTCCCATACGGGTTCGATTCCCGTTGCCGGCATCAAAAAGCCTCTGTTTTCAGAGGTTTTTTTTCATGCAAAAAAATGTGTTTGACAAATGAATATTAGTTTGATATCATAATGATATCAAATAACCATGCAAAAAAGACAGTCTGTTTAGACTGAAAAAGGGGGATGTATCCTATGACGGAGAAAATTTTAAAGGGCAAACAAAAAGGAATGCTGGCGCTGCTTGTAATACTGGTTCTGTATGGGGCAGCCATTGTGGGATGTGTTTTCGGCTGCATCACGGTAAGCCATCAGGGAAGTCCCATTCTGCTTATCATAAGCATTGTCTGGCTGAGCATCGGGTGGATCCCGTTTTGCGGACTGAAGATACTTGGGCCACAGGAGGCTCTGGTGCTCACGCTGTTTGGCAAATATGTGGGTACCCTCAAGGATGCCGGGTTTTATTTTGTCAATCCCTTTTGCAGCAGTGTAAATCCCGCCGCAAAGACAAAACTGAATCAGAGCGGCGACGTAAGCGGCAATTCCAAAAGCCAGGTTCTCAGCGTGCTGTCAGGAGGCAGCGCCGTTTCCGATATGGAACTGGTTTCCAAAAAGCTTTCCCTGAAAATCATGACCCTGAACAACAACCGGCAGAAGATCAATGATTGTCTGGGCAATCCGGTAGAGATCGGCATCGCCGTCATGTGGCGCGTGGTGGATACCGCAAAGGCGGTATTCAACGTGGACAACTACAAAGAATATCTTTCTCTTCAGTGTGACAGCGCTCTGAGAAACATTGTGCGGCTGTATCCCTACGATGTGGCGCCAAATGTGGATACCACAGGAGACGGCGTGGCGGATGAGGGCAGCCTGCGTGGCTCCAGCGAGATTGTGGCATCCCGCATCCGGGATGAGATTCAGAAAAAGGTGGCGGAGGCAGGCCTGGAGATCATTGAAGCGCGGATCACATATCTTGCATACGCCTCAGAGATCGCGGCGGTAATGCTGCAAAGGCAGCAGGCATCGGCAATCATTGACGCCCGGAAGATGATCGTGGACGGTGCCGTGGGAATGGTGGAAATGGCACTGGAGCGTCTCAGTGAAAACCAGGTTGTGACATTGGATGAGGAGCGGAAAGCCGCCATGGTATCCAATCTCCTGGTAGTGCTCTGCGGCAACCACGACGCGCAGCCCATTGTGAATACAGGGAGTCTGTACTGATATGGCTGACAACAGGAAAAAACAGATCCCCCTGCGGCTTTCGGAGAAGCTGTACAACGCCATTGCCGCCTGGGCGGAGGATGATTTCCGTTCGATAAACGGGCAGATCGAGTATTTGCTGACGGAATGTGTGCGTCAGCGCAAAAAAAACGGAAGCTATGTGCCGGATCAGCTGGATGTGCCGCCAGATCTTGATCTTTCCTGATTTTTTTTATAAAATAGAAAGAAAACGGCTGTTTTATAAAAGGGGGATTATCATGACACTTCAGGAGATGATCGACAAAAGCAAAAGAATCGTGTTTTTTGGCGGCGCGGGGGTTTCCACGGAAAGCGGGATTCCCGATTTCCGCTCTGTGGACGGACTGTATCATCAAAAGTATGATTATCCGCCGGAGCAGATCTTAAGCCATACATTTTTTTATGAACATACGGATGATTTCTTTAATTTTTACAGAGATAAAATGCTTGCCCTGGACGCAAAGCCCAACGCCGCACATCTGAAAGTGGCGGAGCTGGAAAAGGCCGGAAAGCTTACCGGTGTGGTAACGCAGAACATTGACGGCCTTCACCAGAAAGCAGGCAGCAAACAGGTATTTGAGCTTCATGGATCGGTACTTCGCAATTACTGTACCTCCTGCAGAGCCTTTTATCCCGCGGAATACATAAAAAACAGTCAGGGGATCCCCCGCTGCCAAAAGTGCGGCGCGGTGATAAAACCGGACGTAGTGCTTTATGAGGAGGGGCTGGACGATCAATGCGTGGCCGGCGCCTTACGGGAGATCACCAGGGCGGATCTGCTGATCGTAGCCGGTACTTCTCTGACCGTATATCCCGCGGCAGGTTATATTCAGTATTTTAATGGAGATCACTTTGTGCTGATCAACCGGGACGCCACGTCCGCGGACCGGCTGGCGGATCTGGTGCTTCATGAAAAGGTGGGAGAGGTGCTGTCGGGCATACGGGTTTCCTAGACAGACGCAAACGAAAAAGGCCCGGAAACGGACAAAAAGGGGCACCGCGTAATACAGAATGTGTCCGCTTCCGTAAGAAAGGAAAGACGAAATGTACCGGTTGCTGTTGGTAGAAGATGATCCGGGGATAGCAGAGGCCATCCGGGTTCAGGCCCGGATGTGGGATCTGGATGTGCGGATCGCCGAGAATTTCCGGAATATCATGGAAGACTTTGGGGCCTGTCAGCCCCATATGGTTCTGCTGGACATTATGCTGCCCTTTTTTGACGGGTATCACTGGTGCAGTCAGATCCGGAAAGTATCCAAAGTGCCCATTTTATTTTTGTCTTCTGCCTCCGACAACATGAACATTGTGATGGCAGTAAATCTGGGCGCGGATGATTTTATTGTAAAGCCCTTTGACCAAAGCGTGCTGATGGCAAAAATACAGGCGCTGCTTCGCCGGACCTATGATTTTGGAGCGGGAACGGCGGTTTTGGAACATCGGGGCGCGTTTTTAAATACCGGTGACGGTACGCTGACCTATGGGGAACAGCAGATTTTGCTGACCAAAAACGAGTACCGCATTTTACTTTGCCTGATGGAGAACAAAGGCAGGATCGTAAGCCGGGAAAAACTGATGGAGCGCCTTTGGAAGACAGAATCCTTTGTAGATGAAAACACACTGACGGTAAATGTGAACCGTCTTCGGAAAAAGCTGGACGGCGCCGGCCTGGAGAACTTTATCACTACCAGATTCGGCGTCGGATACCTGATCCCATGAAAGCAGATTGGCTGAATTCTCAGGAGAAAAAACCGCGATGAAATTGTTTTTGGCATATATCCGGCAGCATAAAAAAGGAATCTTTGCGGCAGTGTTGTTTTGTATGATCTTTCTGGCGGCGTTTGTCCTGTACAGGCTGCCCGCGGGCGCGGTGCTGTATCCCGGCGTTCTTTGCGGCTGTCTGGGACTTTTTTTCCTCCTGACGGATTACGCTCAGGTCCGAAAAAAACACAGGCAGCTTTCTCAGATCAGGGGACTTGCCGAGGCAATGATCTCTTCTCTGCCGGAGGCAAATTCCGTGACGGACAGAGATTACCAGCGGATCATAGAGGCGCTGAAAGAGGAAACATTGCAAAGAGAAAGCGCGGCGGAGCAAAAAAATCAGGATATGGTGGATTATTATACCCTGTGGGTGCATCAGATCAAAACGCCCATCGCTTCCATGCGCCTGACTTTGCAGAATCAGGATACGGCCCTTGCCAGAAAGCTTTTGTCAGATCTGTTTCGGATTGAGCAGTACGCAGATATGGTAATGGCGTTTCTGCGGCTGGATACGGTCTCCGGAGACTATGTGTTCCGGGAGCTTTCTCTGGACGCTGTCATCAGACAGGCAGCGGCTAAGTTTGCCTCGGAGTTTATTCAGCGCAAGATCCGGCTGGAATATGAGCCTGTAAACGAAACGGTGGTCACCGACGAAAAATGGCTTTCGTTTGTGCTGGAACAGATTTTGTCCAACGGATTAAAATATACCCGGGAGGGCAGCATCCGCATTTATATGACTTCGCCGAAAACGCTTTGTATCGCGGATACCGGCATGGGGATCGACGCCGGGGATCTGCCCAGAATCTTTGAAAAAGGATATACGGGCTACAATGGAAGAAAGGACAAAAAAGCCAGCGGAATCGGTCTTTACCTTTGCAGGCGGATCTGCACAAACCTGGGGATCGGCATCAGCGTATCCTCAAAGCCGGGCAGCGGAACTGTGGTAATGCTTAAGCTGGAGCAGTATAATCTGAAAAAAGAATGAGTTCTTACAAAAATGTAAGATATGACACGGGAAATGTAAGCCAAATCTATGGCGCTGCATTTCCCGTTTCTGTTAAAATACCGGTAAACAACAGACAGGAGGAAAATACGGTGAGCATTTTGGAAGTAACCGCTTTGAAAAAGATCTATGGAGGCCGCTTTGGGGGAAATCAGGTGGAAGCGCTGAAAAATGTAACGTTCAGCGTGGAAAAAGGAGAATATGTGGCCATTATGGGAGAATCCGGTTCCGGAAAGACCACCCTTTTGAATCTGCTTGCGGCTCTTGACCAGCCCACAGGAGGCACTGTAATTCTGGACGGGATCCGGCTGTCTTCTCTCCGTGAGTCAGAGATTGCCGCGTTCCGGCGGGATCAGCTGGGATTTGTATTTCAGGAATTTCAGCTGCTGGATACGTTTACTTTGGAGGACAACATTTTTCTGCCCCTTGTGCTTGCGGGAAAGTCCTATGAGGAAATGCGCCGGCGTCTGACGCCCATTGCGCAGAAGCTTTCCATCTCGGATATTTTAAAAAAATATCCCTATGAAGTGTCGGGCGGACAAAAGCAAAGGGCTGCCGTGGCAAGGGCAATGATCACCGGGCCCAGACTGATCCTTGCGGACGAACCTACAGGCGCTTTGGATTCCAGAGCGGCAGACGAGCTTCTGCAGCTTTTTTCTGAGGTGAACCGGCAGGGCCAGACCATTCTGACGGTGACCCATTCCATAAAGGCTGCCAGCTCGGCAAACAGAGTGATGTTTATTAAGGATGGGACGGTGTTTCATCAGATCTATCGGGGTACCGATACAGATCAGCAGCTGTATCAGAAAATTTCAGATACGCTTACGCTGCTTGCGACGGGAGGAATGAAGGGATGAAAACAGGATTTTATCCAAAGCTGGTGCTGGACGGCATCCGAAAAAACAGAAAGCTGTACATTCCCTATATTCTGACCTGCGCGGGAATGACAGCGGTTTATTATATCATCACTTCCCTGCAGTATACAGAGGTGCTTGATCATTTTTCGGGAGCGGATACCCTGCGCTCCGTGCTGGGCTTTGGCAGCTGGGTCATCGCGGTGTTTTCCCTGATCTTTCTGTTCTATACCAATTCATTTCTGATCCGCCGCAGGAAAAAAGAATTCGGCCTGTATCATGTTTTGGGAATGGGGAAAGGTAATCTTGGAATCCTGCTCTGCTGGGAATCCCTGATCATTGCGGTGATCGCGCTGATCTCGGGATTGTTTTTCGGCATTTTACTGTCAAAGTTTTCGGAACTGATCTTTGCGAACATTGTGCATGGCGATATTGTGTATCATTTTTCCGTTTCCGGCAGGGCGGCGGTCAGGGCGGCGGCAGTGTACGGCGGTATTTTTTTCCTCCTGCTGCTGAACTCTGTGAGACAGGTAAGGTTTTCCGGCGCAATCGCGCTGCTCCAAAGTGAAAACGTGGGAGAGAAGCCCCCTAAGGGAAATTGGCTTTTCGGCCTTTTGGGAATTGCCGCGCTGACAGCGGCTTACAGCATTGCCCTGACAATGGAAAACCCCTTTGGGGCCCTTGCGGCCTTTTTTGTGGCAGTGCTGCTTGTGATTGCCGGAACCTATCTGCTGATGCTCTTTGGCTCCGTGGTGTTTTGCCGTCTTCTGCAGCGGCGAAAGCGTTATTATTACCGAACCAATCATTTTGTGTCAGTGTCCTCTATGGTTTACCGGATGAAACGAAACGGGGCGGGACTGGCGTCTATCTGCGTTTTGTCCACAATGGTGCTGGTGACGGTCTCCTCTACCGCCTGTCTTTATTTTGGCGGAACAGACGTCTTAAACAGCCGTTATCCGCGGGATATCAACCTGGAGTTTCATATGAAAGGCCCTGGGGATCTGTCAGAAGAAACCATCGCGGGTCTGCGGCAGCAGGCGGATGAAGCCGCTGCGCTTATGCAGGCAGAGCCCAGGGAGGCGTATGCCTGTCGATGTGCGTATGTTTCGGGACTGCTGGAAGACGGCAGTGTGGAAACAGACGTAACGAAGCTGGATTCCGTGGATCTGAACACGATTTCCGGAATCTGCCCGTTTTATTTTGTACCGCTGGAGGATTATCTTGCGATAACGGGGGAGAAAGAAACTCTGGCTCCGGGGGAAGCGCTGATGTATACGTTCCGGAAAGACTACAAAGGTAACACCCTGTCCTTTCATCAGGGAAATACTTTCAGAATCAAAAAAAGAGGAGAAAATTTCAGCGGCGCTATAAGCGGGACTATGATCAGCTCTGTTGGAGGCATTATGCTGGTTGTTCCCGATCTGCAGGAAGCGATCAGAGGGCTGGATAGGCTGGCGGATTATCGGGGAGAACCGATGGTGTCTATGAAATGGAGCTATGGATTTGATACCGGCCTGGAGCCGGAAAAGCAGATAGAATTAAATGAAAATCTTTGCCGGATCTTTTCAGACCCCGCTCAATACAGCGGTTTTTCCAATGTAGTCTGTGAAAGCCGGGAAGACAAAAAAGAAGACTTTTACGGCCTGTTTGGCGGGCTGTTTTATCTGGGAACCATGCTGAGCATTGTCTTTCTGTCTGCCGCCGTGCTGATCATCTATTATAAGCAGATCTCCGAAGGCTATGAGGATCAGCAGCGGTTTGAGATTATGCAGAAAGTGGGCATGACCAGCCGGGAAATACGAAAGAGCATCAATTCCCAGCTGCTTACCGTGTTTTTTCTGCCCCTGCTGTTTGCGGTCTGCCACCTGGCGTTTGCGTTTCCGATAATCCGAAAAATCCTGCTGATGTTTCAGCTGGACAATGTGGGATTGTTTTTGCTTACCACGGCCATCAGCGTGGCGGCGTTTGCCTTATTCTATACAGCGGTGTACCGGATTACCTCCAATGCCTATTATCAGATTGTCAGCGGCGCAAGGGAAAAGAAAAAGAAAGAGGCGTAAGAACTGTTTGGAAAAAGAAGCGCAAAAAAAATCAAGGATTGTATCTGAGACTGATATCAGAGCTTCGAGGGAGTGCAATATGCGAGCGTCTGTTTTTCAATCTCAGAACCCTTGATTTTAAAACGTGCGTTAGAGGATTCGAACCCCCGACCTTTTGGTCCGTAGCCAAACGCTCTATCCAGCTGAGCTAAACGCACATATGTGGAGTTACCGCTCATTATATTAGCACAAATATCATGCAGATGCAAGTGTTTTTTTGCTTATCGCAAAGTGAAACGCGGATCCGTCAGCTGGAATTTTTTTGAAAAACAGCGTATGGGATGAATAAAATCCGTCTATGTGCCTCATACTATTGTTGCAATAAAAATTTATTGGAGGTACGAAGATGGCAAAGAACAGTACAAATTATTCTGACCAGAGCAACAACTGCAGCGATCAGAACAATAATCAGAACAACAATCAGAACAAGCAGAACCAGAACAGCAACAAGAATTCTGAGAACAGCAATCAGAACAAGCAGAACCAGAACAACTACTAAGTAAGACACAAAAGGAAAAGCCGCATGTTTGCTTTGAGCAGACATGCGGTTTTTTCATGGAAGAGGGGATCCGGTCTTTTTGTCCGGTGGCATCTTGTTGCTTCCCGGAATACTTTATTATATGGCAGTAAGCCACAAATCTTCATTAGATAAAGAAACGGAGGATCATCAGGATGGAGTATAAGACCATATCCCCAAAGGAGGTAAAGGCATATTTAAGACGCAGTGATGTGCAGGTAATTGATCTGCGGGAAAAGGAAAGTTATGACGAACTGCATCTGAAAGGCGCCATTTCCATTCCCTATGAGGAGCTGGACAGTTCCATGGGAAAGCTGGACAGGGGCAAGGTGATTTTTCTTTACTGCGAGCGGGGAAGCATCAGCCTGCGCGCCGCGGGAAAGCTTGCGGCGGCAGGATACCGTACCGTTACGCTGGTCGGTGGCATTTTTGCCCTGCGGCATCATAATTTTGAATAAACAGATTGACAGCATTCGCCCTTGCGATTAAGATATAGATATATTTTTTCAAATAAGGAATTTCTGTATGAAAACGATAGAACTGATCGCGCCCTGCCATTTTGGGCTGGAAGCGGTATTAAAGCGGGAGATCGCCGATCTTGGCTATGAGATCAGCCAGGTGGAAGACGGCCGCGTGACATTTACGGCAGATGGAGAGGGCCTCTGCCGCGCCAATATCGGTCTGCGGACCGCGGAACGGATCCTGCTTAAGGTAGGCAGCTTTTCGGCAGCTACATTTGAAGAATTATTTGAAAGAACAAAAGAGCTTCCCTGGGAACAGTATCTGCCCGCGGACGCCAGATTCTGGGTGGCAAAAGCGGCTTCTGTAAAGAGCAGGCTCTTCAGCCCCTCCGACATTCAGTCTGTTATGAAAAAGGCCATTGTGGAGCGGCTGAAGTCTGTTTACAGAATCTCCTGGTTTGCGGAAGACGGCGCGGCGTATCCGATCCGGGTGTTCCTGATGAAAGATACGGTGACGGTAGGGCTGGATACTTCCGGGGAATCCCTGCATATGCGGGGCTACCGCAGGCTGACGGCAAAGGCCCCCATCACGGAAACCCTTGCGGCGGCGCTGATCGGCGTGACTCCCTGGAAGCCGGACCGGATCCTGGTGGATCCCTTTTGCGGCAGCGGCACATTCCCCATAGAAGCGGCTATGATGGCGGCAAACATCGCGCCGGGCATCAACCGGCATTTCGCGGCGGAACAATGGGACAATCTGGTGCCCGCGGCGGAGTGGAAAGCATGCCGGAAAGAAGCCTACGACATGATCCGGAATCATGTGGAAACAGACATTCAGGGCTATGACATTGACGGAAAGATTGTAGCGGCAGCCAGGGAAAACGCAAAACTGGCAGGGGTGGATCATCTGATCCATTTTCAGCAGCGGCCGGTGTCTTTGCTGAATCATCCTAAAAAATACGGTTTTATGATCTGCAATCCTCCATACGGAGAGCGGCTGGAGGACAGAAAAGGCCTGCCGGAGCTGTATCGGCAGATCGGAGAGGCATACGGCCGTCTGGACAGCTGGTCAATGTATCTCATTACTGCCTATGAGGACGCGGAGCGTTATATCGGGCGAAAGGCAGACAAAAACCGAAAGATCTACAATGGAATGCTGAAAACCTATTTTTATCAGTATCTTGGGCCAAAGCCCCCGGGACGGAGGAACCTATGAAAAAGATTATATTTGCTACCGGTAATGAGGATAAAATGAAAGAAATCCGCATGATCCTGTCTGATCTGGAGATTCCCGTGTATTCCATGAGGGAAGCAGGCGTATCCATAGAAATAGAAGAAACCGGAAAGACATTTCAGGAAAATGCCATCATTAAGGCGCAGGCGGTGAAGAAAGAAGCGGACCGTCTGGTTGCTCTGGATCCGATTGCCTTTGACATCTGCAGCAACGCGGTGGTGCTGGCAGACGATTCGGGGCTGGAGATTGATTATCTGAACAAGGAGCCCGGCGTCTATTCAGCCCGCTACCTGGGCGAGAATACGCCCTATGAAATAAAAAACCGGACGATCCTGCAGCGCCTTGCGGGAGTGCAGGGAGAAGACAGGAGCGCGCGGTTTGTCTGCGCCATCGCGGCGGCGTTTGGAGACCGCACCGTCTGCGTAAAGGAGACCATGGAAGGCCGGATCGCCGAAGAGCCAAAAGGAGAAAACGGATTTGGCTACGATCCCATCTTTTATCTGCCTGAATACGGCTGTACAAGCGCCCAGCTTGCGCCGGAGGAAAAAAATGCCTGCAGTCACCGGGGAAAAGCGCTGCGGGCCATCAGAAAAAGCATTGCGGCAGTACTGTAACAGATCATGCAGGAGGAGATATGAGAATACTGGTGATCAGCGATACGCATCGGAAATTAGAGAACCTGGAACGATTATTAAAAACATTAGGACCCATTGATATGTTGATTCATCTTGGAGACGTGGAAGGTCAGGAACTGATCATTCAGGATATGATCAGCTGTCCCTTTTATGTGATCGCGGGAAATAATGATTATTTTTCCGTGCTTCCAAAAGAAATGGAGCTGGATATCTGCGGAAAGAAAGTTTTGCTGACGCACGGGCACCGGTATCTGGTAAGTCAGGGAACAGAGCGGGTAAAGGAGGAGGCTGTGGCAAGAGGCATGGATATTGTCATGTTCGGACACAGTCACAAGCCTGTGATCGACATTGACAAGGAGATTACCGCGGTTTCGCCGGGCAGTCTGTCCTATCCCCGCCAGAACGGAAGAAAGCCCAGTTATCTGATGATCCGGGTTGACGAGCGGGGGAATTTTCATTATCAGATTGAATATATGGATTGAGAAAGGCGCCGGAGCGGTCTTTTGAAAAAGGCGAAAACAGGGTAAAAAAACGAAAAAATATAGTTGACAAGAGCGTTCAGATATAATATAATCTTACTTGCGTTCAGCAAACGCGGAGTCATTCCGCGGGGTGTGGCTCAGCTTGGCTAGAGCGCCTGGTTTGGGACCAGGAGGTCGCAGGTTCGAATCCTGTCACCCCGATAATAGTCATGTGCGGGTGTAGTTCAGTGGTAGAACACTAGCCTTCCAAGCTAGATATGTGGGTTCGATTCCCATCACCCGCTTTTGTCTTGCAATCATTCTGTATATGATCTTGCAATGCAGCATGTGTTCGTAGCTCAGCTGGATAGAGCAACGGCCTTCTAAGCCGTGGGTCGGGGGTTCGAATCCCTCCGAGCACGTTTTGCGGTGGGTATGGCGCAGTTGGCTAGCGCGCCAGATTGTGGCTCTGGAGGCCGAGGGTTCGAGTCCCTCTATCCACCTTATCGAATGAGTTGATGGGCTATCGCCAAGCGGTAAGGCACAGGACTTTGACTCCTGCATTCGCTGGTTCGAATCCAGCTAGCCCAGTTGGGCAGCCTGGAAAACAAAAATAGATAGATGGGTGTGTAGCTCAGTTGGTAGAGCACTTGACTTTTAATCAAGTTGTCGGGGGTTCGAGACCCCCCACGCTCACTGACGGCGGAAGTACTGAATTTACGGTATTTCCGCTGTTTTTCTTTATACAATCTGTTGCGGATTTCCAGACATCTTGATTTATGATTGAAAGACATATATCTGGAAATCCGATCTGCTGCGATTGGTTGTTCATGTTTAAAAAAGGTATTGTAATTTGATGTGAAATAGAATATAATACCTGTCTTTGGGAGTTGAAACAAAAAAATAGTGCTAAGCCATGGGTCAAAACCTATGGCTTAGCATTTCGTTTATCTCTTCATTGCC
>CANQUC010000045.1 GCA_947626945.1 uncultured Lachnospiraceae bacterium
CATCAGCTCTTTGACAAACTGTTCATCCGCGAATACTTCCTTAATTTTTTCAATTTTTTTTGTTTGATCTGCCATTGTAATTGAAATCCTTTTCTAAAATAATATTTTTGTCTGCCTGACGGTTATCGCCCGGTTACCATCTCCATCTGGTCATGGCGATTACAGCTACCGGAAGCGCTACTGTCGCCACTGCGGCAGCAATTAAAGGAAGAAAACCGCCGGCCACATTTTCCAGTTCTTCGTCGGACAATTCCGTGTCTCCGCTTTCAGTCATTTTAATCAGAGCTTCCCGAATGGTGTTCAGCTCCTGTTCGGAAAGATCCAGGTCTTTTTCATGGAGAGCGGCCTGAACTTCTCGGACAGAATCCATTTCCATCAGCTCTTTGACAAACTGTTCATCCGCGAATACTTCCTTAATTTTTTCAATTTTTTTTGTTTGATCTGCCATTGCTGCATGACCTCTCTTTTTTATTATTTTTTGTCTGCCTGCCGGTTATCGCCCGGTTACCATCTCCATCTGCGGATGCTTTCCACCACGCCTGCCACGGCGCCGGTTGCGGTAAAGCAGCCTGCCAACACCGCAAGGGGAATCGCAAGAGGCAAAAGGCCGCCTGCTACGCCCTCCAGCTCTTCATCGGGCAACTCCGTGGCGCCGGCTTCGGCGACTTTGATCATGACTTCCCGGGTAGCGTTCAGTTCTTCTTCGGAAAGGTCCAGGCCTTTTTCATGGAGAGCTGCCTGGACTTCCTGTACAGAGTCCATCTCCAACAGGCTCTTCACAAACTGCTCGTCTGAAAAAACTTCTTTGATTTTTTGTTCGTTCATCTTTGTCTCCTCCTTATAATTAAAAAAAATGTTTACAGCGCGCGCCGGTGATTCCACTCTACGGCTTCCTGACCAATATCTGGTAAAGGTTCTTAATCTGGCTGAGGAAAGCCATAGAATTTATCCCCCCGGCAATCTCTTCCAGCTGATCGTCGGACAGCACTTCTGATACTTTGTCGTCGGCTTCATTCAGATTCAGAAGTGTGTTCCTCAGATCGATTACGTCCGTCTCGGACAAAGTGATTCCCTGCTGTTTTACCAGCTCCTGCAGCTGATCGTCTGTCTCCAGATCCAGAAGCTGCAGGAAAAATTCTTCATCGGAAAGGATTTTTGTTAATTGTTGTCTGTCCATGTTTCCCCTCGTAGAATGGGTTGTGGTGTTTTCAGGCTGCATGTTCAGTTTATCGGTTTTTACCACAGCCGTCATGAACCAAAACGGTCTATTTTTATGGGAAATAACAGATACAGGCGAAAAATTATTTGGCGGAAAGAATAAAATGTAGTATAATGAGCACAATAAGCCGTTAGCCGCCCAAAGCAGGACCCGTCCGGTCATTTGAAGCGGCGGCCTTACAGGAGGTGTTGTATGCGGATCGCAATTTGTGACGATGATCTCAGGGAACAGGAGCAGATCGAGAAAGCGCTGCGGGACTGGGATCCCACTCAGAAAGCGGAAAAATACTCAAACGGCGCTTCTTTGCTGGAGGCGGCCCGCAGAGCGCCGCATTTTGATATTGTGTTTCTGGATATCTGTATGCCCGGCGAAGACGGCATTCACATTGCCGGACAGCTGCAGAAGGTGTCTCCCAAGACGGGGATCGCCTTTGTGACCACCAGCAGAGAGTACGCGATAGACGCTTTTTCTCTCCATGCGCTGCATTATCTGGTAAAGCCTGTGGAATCCCGGGACGTGGTGGAAGCGATCCGGCGGATGACGGAGATGCGGGCGGGTGAGCGAAAACGAATCTCGTTTACCGTAGGGCCGGAGCGTCACGCAGTGTTCTTGGATCAGATCTGTCTTCTGGAAAACGACAATCACGCGGTAAACGTATCCCTGTCCGACGGGCGGCGTCTGAAAGTATGGATGTCTTTCAGCCAGCTGGAGCAAATGCTGGACGAAAGTTTTCTTCGGATCAACCGGGGGATCATTGTCAATATGGATTATATTATGGAGATGGACATAGATACCTGTATTCTGCAGAACGGAAGCCGTCTGCCCATTGCCGTGCGGCACAGCGCCGCTATCCGCGCGGCTTACGATAATTATGTATTCGACCGTCTTTCCAGGCAGAAGAATTAGCCGGGCGGCGTCAGAAAAGGGAAAATACTAAAGGAGCAAGACATAGAATAGTCAGGAAGCAAATTATGCTGCGAAAGGAATGATCACATTTATGAAACAACTTTTCAGCACGCCGAAAAGGGCGGTAATCTCTACAGTCTGCATCATGTTGATCCTGTTGTTGGTGCTTGGCGCCGGCGGAGCCCTTATATACAACAGATACAGCCCACATGCAGACGGTTCTTCAGGAACCAGGGCCTCCGTATCGGAGAGCGCGGTCCCCGGCGGGACAAAAGAAGTCTCACAGGAAGACGCGAAAGCGGCGGCGCTGTCCGACGCGGGACTTTCCGCCGCGGACGTGACCTTTGTGAAAGTGGGAACAGACAACGACGGCGCTGTGAGAGTATATGACATTGAGTTTGTCACTGCCGATATGGAATACGATTATGAGATCAGAATGTCTGACGGAACCGTATATGAAAAAAGCATGGAGCCCATTGCCCTCCGTCCCGGGGCTTCCGCTGCCCCCGCGGCGGATCAAACCGGAGAAAACCAGGTTTCTGCCGCCCCTGCGGCAAACCAAACCGGGGAAAACCAGGTTTCCGCTGCTCCCGCGGCGGATCAATCCGGCGGGAATCTGATTACCGTGGATCAGGCAAAGGAGATTGCCCTGAGTCAGGCGGGATTTCGGGAAGCCGACGTGCAGTTTGTAAAATCAGAACTGGATTATGACCATGGAAGAGCTGAATATGAAGTGGAATTTTACTGTCAGGGAAACGAATACAGCTGTACCGTGGATGCCGCTTCCGGAAAAGTGCTGGACTATGAGATCGATCGTGACTGACAGCGCGGAATGAGACGGAAAGGAAATCGCGTAGGATGTTTACAGATCAGACAAAGCCCTGCGGGCCCGCAGGTGAAAAGAACAGTTGTCTGCTGATCGTTGAGGGAACCGGATCCCATCGGGTGGTTCCCCTCAAAAAGGATCAGACGCTGGGCAGAAAAAACGATCAGGCGCCATGCGACATCACGGTAAGCTCCAGAATTGCCAGCCGCAGACATGGCAAATTCTTTTTTGATAAAAAAGAGGGCGCCTTTTATTATGAGGACTGCAAAAGCCTGAACGGCACTTACATAAACGGCGAAAAGATGAAGTTCTCTGACAAAGAGACAGCAAAAGCTCACAGGCTGACAGACGGCGACATTCTCCGGATCGATCGCGGCAATCTGCGGGAGCCTCATCCCGAGGCGGTTCTGATGATTTATTTCGCGGATCTTTCCAATGAAAAATGGAACACCTGGTTTTTGGGAGAACAGACAGAGATTGCCATTGGCCGGGGAAAGGACTGTCAGCTGAAGCTGAATGACCTGATGGCCTCCAGAAACCACGGGCAGCTGTTTCGCGACGGTGACCGGTGGATTCTGCGGGACAACAACAGCACCAACGGCATCAGCGTCAACGGAAACGAGATCTCCGGCCAGGTAACGGTTCACCGGAACGATGTGTTCCGGATGGCCAATACCAGCCTGATCTTTCTGGGTGACCGGATTCTGTATAATTCCGGCAGCGAAAAGAAAGCGTCCCTGCTTGTGGACATTCGGAAAAAGACAGTAAATCTGGGAAGAAAGGTACTGCTTCGTGATATTCACGGGGAGTTTGAAAGCGGCGATTTCGTGCTGATACTGGGCGGCTCCGGCGCAGGCAAGACTACGCTGATCCGGGCCATCCTGGGAGAAAGCAGGGCCGACGGAAAGATCATCCTGAACGGACAGGATCTGTACAGGAATTTTAAAAACATGAAATCTCAGATCGGCATGGTGCCGCAGTTTCTGACTTTGAGAAAAAATGACACCGTTCACAATACCCTGATGGATACCGCCGCCATGAAGCTGGGCAGTCAGTATTCCAGAGAAGAGATCGCGAAGAGAGTGGACAGCGTGATCAGGCGCGTGGGGATCGAAGAGCATCAGAACAAGCTGATCGGACAGCTGTCCGGCGGGCAGCAGAAAAAAGCCGCGGTGGCCAACCAGCTGGTGGGATTTCAGAAAGTGTTTATCTGCGACGAGCCGGATTCCGGTCTGGACGCGGCTTCCAGGATGCAGCAGATGGAGATCTTAAAAGAGATCTCTCAGGAAAACAAGATCGTGATGGTGATCACCCATGAGCCGGACGACGCGGCGGCGGTGACAGGCGGCGTCAGAAGCTCTTTGTTTACCAAGGTGATCGTGCTTGCCAGAAGCTCGTCCGACAAAGCGGGCCATCTGGCTTATTTTGGGGATCCGAAAGGAGCTCTGGACTTTTTTGGGGTCAGCAGGCTCCAGGACATTATGATGGAGATCAATCCTCCCGCTGAGGGAGGACGGGGAAGAGCCGATCATTACATTGAAAAATACGCGGCCCTCCGGGAGGGAAAAGAAAATTGAGCAACGCTTCTTTTTTCGGACAGACCAGAATCTATTTCAGAAAGATACGGCGGATCGCCTTTCAGGAAAAATTCTGGAAGTTTCTTATGTTTGCGGCCATTATTTCTTTTCTGGTGGCTCTCGTGGTGGGAGACGATATGTTTACAACCTATGAAAGCACGAAATCCGGCTTTTTTTCCATTGCCTCCGCGGGAATCTGGATCGGGATCTTCAACTCCATCCAGAACATCTGCAAGGAGCATGAGATCATCCGGGCGGAATACCGTTCCGGAATGAAGCTGTCCGCGTACATAACCGCAAACGCGGCCTGGCAGTGCGTGATCTGTCTGGCCCAGAGCCTGATCATCACAGGCATCTGCATGATCTTTATTGATTTTAACAAAAAGGGGATTCTCATTCCCATTGCTCTCATAGAATATTGGATCACGATTTTTCTGATCACCTTTGGCGCCGATCTGATGGGGATCATGATCTCCTCCATTGCCGGAACGCCTACCACCGCAATGACCATTATGCCTTTTGTGCTGATCCTGCAGCTGATCATGAGCGGGGTGCTGTTTGAACTGAGCGGATGGAGCCAGAAGATCTCCTGCATTACTTTCAGCAAATGGGGCATGAGTGCCCTTGGCAGCATTGCCGATCTGAACAGCAGCGATTTTCCGCTGAAGCTGAGCGCCGCGTTTCCGCAGGTGGTCCGGCTGGAGACGGAAAGCTGCTACGATCACACGGCGGGCAACCTGCTGACGGCATGGGGCTGCTGTGTGGTAATCAGCATCTTTTGTTATCTGATCAGCATTCTGAGCCTGAAGATCAGAAATCACGGCTCCTGAGCCGCTGCCCGGGATCCGGGCGGCAAAACGTGAGATTGAAAGGAGATCCGGCAAAATGGAAAACAGCGAATGGAAAAACAGCAGGGATGTGCGGATCCCTCCTGTGGAACAGAAAGGGTTTCGTGAGGAGATCCTGATCAGAAAGCCCATACCGCCCCGGGAGGAAAGCGCAGCTGATACCCTGCCGCGGGAGAAAGCCCCTGCGGCCGGTCCTTTGCCCCGGGAGGAAAGCGCAGCTGATACCCTGCCGCGGGAGAAAGCCCCTGCGGCCGGTCCCTTGCCTCAGGAGGAAGATCCGGATGACGCTACGGTACTTCTTGTGCCTGAACAGCGGTCTGCCTGGGTGCGGAGAGAATCCACCGGAGAGCAAATTCCCGTGGAAAAGGATTATTTTGTTATGGGAAAAAGGGCAGACTGCGACTATGTGATCACCGGAAATTCCACCGTCAGCAGAAATCACGCGGCGATTCGCCGTTCCTTGGACGGATACTGGCTGGAGGATCTGAACTCTTCCAACGGCACTTTTGTAAAAGGAAAACAGATCCGGGAGCCGGAAGCTCTTGTCAGTGGAACGGAGTTTCAGCTGTCCAGGGAAAAATTTGTGTTTTTGACAGAGGAATGAGCGGCAGGCGTCTGCGGCGGCGGAGGAAACAATGAGCGGTCTGGAAAATTATCGGGATACTTATGAAATACTGGAAAAAATCGGGGAAGGCGGCGGAGGCATTGTCTATAAAGCCTATCATAAGCGCCTGAAGATGGATGTAGTCTTAAAAAAGATCCGGGGGAAAAATATTTCCCGGATCATGCAGCGGCGGGAAGCGGACATCTTAAAAAAGCTGAACCATGCGTATCTGCCCCAGGTCTATGACTTTCTCCCTACGGATGAGGGGGTGTATACGGTCATGAGCTATGTGCCCGGCATCTCCCTGCAGGAGGCTCTGGAACACAGGATGGAGTTTCCTTTTCACCGGCTGATCCGCTGGGGCATGCAGCTGTGCAGCGCCCTGAACTATCTGCACAGTCAGAATCCGCCCATTATCCACGGAGACATCAAGCCGGCCAATATTATGCTGAAGCCGGATGGGGATATCTGTCTCATCGACTTTAACATTTCCTTTTTTCTGGACAGCGAGATCGTTCCCGGCTACAGCCCCGGGTATACCTCTCCGGAGCAGTATATCCTGGCGCTGAAAAGCCAGTCCTCCCATGAGATTGCCGATCCATCCAGCATCGATCAGAGGACGGATATTTACAGCGTAGGCTCTACGCTGTACTATCTGGCTACAGGCACGAAAAAGCGGGACTATCAGGAGCCGATAGATCAGGAATATCTGGCTGACTGCACAAGCGACGCCTTTGCCCAGGTGATCGTCCGAGCCATGCAGATCAATCCGGATAACCGGTATCAGGACGCCTATGAAATGTTTCAGGCCCTTCAGGGCATTACAAAGCGGGACGAACGCTACCGTTCCCTTTTGCGGAGGCAGAGATGGGGCCGGGCGGTGATCGTGCTTTTGCTGGCCGGGTTTATCGTTCTGGGCGGATACGGCGTCCACCAGATGAAGCTGGAAAAGACAGACGCTTACAACCGTCTGGTGGATCAGCAGATCGACGCCAGAGAAGAAAAGGACTATGACCGGGAGGAAGAATGTTATCTGGAGGCGTCAAAACTGATGCCGGAAAGCCTGGAGGCTTACTATCAGCGGGCTTACACGCTGTACGAACAGGAAGACTATCAGGAATGTATCGAGTTCATCGATTATGATATATTGAAAAATGAAAAGCTGGATCTGCGGCAGGAACATATGTCGGATGTGTACTATCTGAAAGCGGACAGCGCGTTTTATCTGGAACAGTATGAGGACGCGGTGGAAGCCTACCAGGCGCTTTTTTCCTGCGGAGGCGCAAAAACCTTCCATTACAGGGATTATGCCATTACCCTTGCCTACAGCGGCGATCAGGAAAAGGCGGAAGAAGTGCTGGATGAGGCAGTTGAAAAAGGGCTGGAGGAGGATTCGGTCTATTATGCCAGAGGCGAGATTGAAAAGGAGCTTGGGCAGTACGACCGGGCGGTTTCCGATTTTGAATCCTGTCTGGACTGCTCTGACGACGGCGCGCTGATGGCCAGAGCTTACCTGATGATCAGCAGGATCTACCGGGAAAACGGTGAAGCAGAAGAAGAACAGGAGATCCTGGAAGAGGCAGTGCGGATGCTTCCGGCCAGAAACCAGCTGCTTGTGCTGGAGCGGCTGATCCAGGTAAACATGGATCTGGCGGACAGTACCGGAGAAGAACATTACCGGGACGAGGCCATAGACGGCCTGCTGACCGTCATTGACCAGGGCTGGGACACGTTTGATACCTATGACAATCTTGTGGTGCTTTATGAAAAGCAGGGAGATTTGGAAGAGGCGGAAGAGCAGCTTGCCGGAATGGAAGAAAAATTTGGGGAAAATTATCGGATCTATAAGCGTTATGCCTTTTTGGAGATCGACAGGCAGGAACAGAAAGAAAATCGTTACCGGGACTATTCAAAGTTCGCGGAATATTACGACCAGGCAATGACCCTTTATGACCAGGTAAATGCGGAGGATGAGGAAATGATGCTTTTGCAGCAGGTATATGAACAGGTAAAGGAGGGGAACTGGCTATGACACTGGAGATCACCACAGGTCTGCTGCTGGTGATGGTCAGCGTTTTGGGCATCATCGGATGTCTGATCGCGCTGGCGGTGACCGGCCCGCTGTTTCGGCGCAAACGGAGAAAACTGTTGGAGAAGATTGAATCTGAATAGTAAAGAATTTGGTTAAAAATATTTCAGATGACAGATGGTTCATAGATTTTTGCTATTATATGACAATACATGATTTCAAAGAAAAAGCGGTCAGGCGCGGCAGACTGACGCCGGAAGAGACAAGAGTTGAGGATACAATATTGATGGAAAATCTTCATCTTTTTGACGAGGAGGGATACCTGATCAGGGCTGCAATGCTGGCATTTTATAAAGACCCTGAGAAATGGGTTACGGGTTCGTATATTAAGATTGGTTATTTTGGAAAATCGGATGC
>CANQUC010000046.1 GCA_947626945.1 uncultured Lachnospiraceae bacterium
AAACGAAATGCTAAGCCATAGGTTTTGACCCATGGCTTAGCACTATTTTTTTGTTTCAACTCCAAAAGACAGGTATTATTTGATGCTATTATAACACAGTCCTGATTAAAAGAAAAGTTTTTTCTGTCCATTTTCTTTTCTTGTTTATCACAAAATAATCTGATATACTGTTTCCAATAACAAGACGGGAGTAATTTATGAAAATCACAGGCGTTATCGCGGAATTGAATCCCTTTCACAACGGACATGCCTATCTGTTCCAAAAAGCCAGAGAGCTTACCGGCGCCGATTACTGCGTGGTGATCATGAGCGGCGATTTTGTACAGCGCGGCGTTCCTGCGCTTACGGATAAATATACCCGGACAAAGGCCGCTCTCGCCAACGGAGCCGATCTTGTGATAGAACTTCCCGCTCTTTATGCCACATCCAGCGCGGAGCTGTTTGCTTTTGGGGCCGTTTCCATGCTGAACAGGCTTTCCGGTATTCAGTCTCTGTGCTTTGGCTGTGAAACGGATGAGTTGCCCCTTCTGGAAAAAATTGCCGGGTTTCTCATATCCGAGCCGGAGTCCTACCGGGAAGCTCTGAGACAGAACATCCGGTCCGGCATGACCTATCCCGCCGCCAGAAGCAGCGCTCTGTGCCGGTGCTTTCCCGATCAGGGAGACCGCATCCGCGCAGTTTTATCCGCTCCCAACAATATTCTTGCCATAGAATATTTAAAAGCACTGCGGATGCAAAACAGTCCGATCCGGCCTGTTCCGATCCTGCGCTGTGACAGCGGCTTTTACAGCCGGCAGATCAGACCTCCCTATGCCCCGGCCACCGCACTGCGTTCCATGATCTACTCCGAAAATCAGGCTGCCTTGTCATCCGGCGTTCCGGGAAAACTGCCCGATGATATCCAAAACTATATTCCCGGGTCCGCGTTGGACGCCATGACAGCAGATCAGGGCGGATTTTACCCCATCCATGAGGACGCCCTTTCTCTGCCTCTTCATTACCGGCTTCTGTCACTTACGGACAGGGATCAGTCCTTTTCCGACTTTCTGGATGTGGGAAAAGATTTTTCCAACCGGATCAAAAAAAATCTGTATTCCTACCAAACCTTTACCGGTTTTTCCAATCTTTGTAAATCCAAGGAATTTACCCAGGCAAGAGTCAACCGGGGGCTGCTGCATATTTTTCTGGATTTACGGCAGCAGCATCTGAAGCTGGCGCAGGAATGGGGATATACGCCTTACGGCCGGGTTCTTGGATGCAGAAAGGAAGCATCCTTGCTGCTGTCCCATTTTCAAAAGCAGGCAGAGCTGACGCTGTTTACCAGACCTGCCAGGGCCGAATCTGTCTTAAACGGCAGCTGGTCGCTCCTCTGGAGATCAGACGTCCATGCTTCCCATCTTTATCAGATGCTGATAAACAGCTGCTATCACGTTCCCATGATCCACGAGTACCGCAGACCTGTTCTCGGACTATAACAGCCGTCTCATGAAAAAAGGGAGGATATCCCCGGCCAAAACCTGCCGGCGGATATCCTCCTGTTTTGATTCTATTCCTGTACAAACGGTTTGAGAGCTTTCATCTGTACAATGGTTTTCAGCACGTCAATGGCGTCGCCTACATCAATGCTGCCGTTTTGGTTGATGTCCGCAATCTGTTCCACCAGTTCGTCATCAATCATTTCCAGATGAACCATGTGCTTCAGTATGGCGATGGCGTCGTCCACCTCCAGCTTCTTGCTCAGGTTTACATCCCCATAGTAAGTAGAAAGCAGTCCACCATCTCCTACAATCAGCTTCACGCCCTCCGGATACTGCATCTTGGGATTCAGAAGCTCTGTCTCTTCCACCAGTTTCAGGGAGTTCTCAATCATGCTCACTTTCAGGGTCGCCCCCTTGGAATCGGAAGACACTGCCTGAATGGTTCCCACATTCAGATTTCCATCCGCGTCAAAGAGACAATTCGCATCCGCCAGATAGACATTCAGGGTATTGGTATCCTCATGATACCGGTATTCCTGAATCTTCGCGGAAAGCTGCGGGTCAAACTGGAAGCTTGGAGCGGCGTTTCCTGCGTAATGGAGAACATGGATGCCTGCCTGCAGAGAAGATTTGTCAGCCGCGTCCTCAGGCGTCATCTTCACACGCAGCGTTGCCGTGTCAGCTTCCGCGTCCAGCAGGATCTGATCCTGAACCGCGGTCTCTTCTGCCGTCATGACAAAGCTTCCCTCATTGTTGTATGCTCTGACCACATTGCTGACAGCAGCCGTATTTGTCTGGTCAAAGGTAATCTCCGGAAGCTCCTGAGGGATTGCCTCAAAGTAAGAATCGCTTACCATGCGCTGTCCCTCATTGGTCAGCGCGTTGTTGACACGGTAAAGCTCAGCCCGTACTTTTTCCACGCCGGCAAGGCCTTCCAGCTGATCCGGCTGGATCCAGTAGATCCATGTGCCGTCGGCCACATCCTGGATGGGTCCGTCCTCCGGCACCTCCGCCAGAATGATCTGATGGGATTTCAAAGCTCCCTCCGCGTCAATTCCGCCTACGATATTTCCGTCCTGGTCATAAAGGATCACCACATTGTAGGCCGGATTGCCCTTATAGCTGCCTGTAAACACGGTAGAACCGGCAGGGATAAACTGTCCCTCCTCTTTCCCAAACTGGAAGTCTGATTTCAGAGTACCGATCACGGCGCTTCCGTCCTCAGTTGACCGGAAGTCCACATTATCTCCCGTAATTCCAAGCAGATCCAGTTCCGCAACGGTAAACTCATACCCGTTCAGATTCTGAATAGCCAGTTTTACGGCTGTTGTCCGGTAAGTGCTTACATATTCTGCGTCCGCGTTTTCAAAATATACTACGGAAGCGGTTTGGGCAGCGGAGCCGCTTAAGTTTCCGGCAGCTGCCTGTACCCACTGGCCTTCCTCATCCCGCACATACAGGGTATAGTCGCCAATAGGGCTGTCTTCGCCCATCGTATATTTGAATCCGGCAATCTCCAGGGCTTTGTTGAATTCCACGGTGATTTCCGCCGTTTCAGAAGCTCTGCCCCGGTAAACGGTAGTCAGATCATGGTCCAGAATCCGTTTAATGGGATCTGCGGGCTTAGGCTCGCAGGGATCCTCCTCGGTTCCCGGTACAAGCTCCTCCTGCACAACATCGGTGATTCCTTCTTTGGAGGCGCTGAAGTAGGTTTTATCCACGCTTCCGTCATGGGACACCTTAATGGAATCCAGCGTCTTTACGGCAGACCGGTTCAGATATTTGTCTACCAGAGTCACCTCATATGTGATCACCCGGTTATTCCAGTTGGTCACCGTATCTGTAAAGGTACTGTCTGTTGTAAATCCTACCGTTTCTCTCTGCACCTCTCCGCCGGAAATGGTACTGCGGGTGATCTCATAACCCAGCACATCCTCCGGGGGAATGGTCTGAGAGGCAAGGCTGATCTCCACCTGATTGCTCTTTCCGGGATCAATGGCCGCCGCGGTGGTGTCCGCAACTGCCTCCACATCGCCTCCGGTGCCAAGCTTGCTGCCGGTATCACGGTTTTCCACACGGTAGGCTCTTGCCTCGTCATTGACATAATAAATGGCTCTTGTTTCTTTTTCAAACTGAGCGGCATAAGCAGCCGTATCTTCGTCGGGGGTCTTTCCCCAGCGCTCAAAGAAATCCAGAAGATCCTTTTGGGCCGCCGCGCAGCACAGCCGCATCAGATCCTGCTCCTTATCCCCGGCAAGCTTCAGCTCCACGCCGTTTTCCGCTGCCTTGGGCGCCTTGGAGGGATTTCTGTCATAGTAATCCACCCTTGCAAAGAACAGGCTTTCCAGCTGCTTGCTGTGATCCTCATAAGTGGTGTAGTTGTATCCGTCGTCATAAGCCAGATGCAGCTGCCAGTACATGCCAAGCTGTGTGAAGACATTGGAAGCGGCGCCTTTTGTATTGGACGTGACTTTGTCATACACATTTTCATATTCAAACCGGACGCCGTCATTGCTCTCGTCTGCCTGAGCCAATACTGAGAAATAATTGTTGGTCACTTCCGCGATGGCATAGGTGTCCTGGTTGATGCAGTGGCCGATTTCATGGGCAATGCCCCAGCCAAAGTAATTGCCGCTTACAAATTTGCCGTTGTCGCTCTGGATCGGCGTTCCCTTGATCATCAGCGGCGTTTCTGTATATCCAATGCCGATATGGTCGCCGGAAGCATACATGAACGCGCCTGTGAACATTCTCTGATAACGGATGTTCAGATGCCGTCTGGGGAACTGATCCTTTGCCGCCGCGGCGTTTTTATTCAAGCCCTTGTGCTGGTAGAACAGGTTCATCATCTCTTCCACCGCGTTCATGGAGCTGACAATCCGGGCGGCTTTTTCCTGATCGCTGCCCTCTCCGGCCCCGGCAAGAATCTGATGGGCAGGCAGGGAAAGCATCATGGTATCCAGCAGAATATCCGCTGCCCCCAGAATACAGTTCTCTCCGTCATAGTCAAAGGCATTGACGTTTTTGTTGGCGGAATTTTTGTGAAGCTGCTCATGGGCAGTTTCCATGTTGTTTACATAATCTGTCAGTTCTTTTACATAGGCTTCCGCCTTTTCAAGCTTCTCCTCCTGATCGGACACCTGATACAGATCCAGTACCGGCACCTGGGCGCCGCCGCTGACACGAACCGCATAGCGTTCCTGAGCGCTCTTGCCCGTATACTGTACATAAAGAGATCCTCCGGACTCATATCCGCTCTGGGTCCAGATTTTTGGAATGGTCACCGTATTCCGGCCGATCTTTAACTGAGAGATCACCACTTTGCTCATGGGATTTGCTTCCGCGTGATACTGGGTGGCAACCAGCTGCAGTTCTGTATTGCTGCCTGTTTTTTTCAGGTTATGGCCCACATAAACGGTGATCTCCTCACCGGCTGCCGCGCTGACCCCAAGGGGCTGCCAGGCGTTCAGTCCGCCAAATCCAAGGTTTTCATCGCTTGTGGAAATACCGCCGTGAACTTCCACAGGAGCCTTCAGCTGTTTGTTGGCCAGAATCTCTTCTGCCGTTTTCAGCTCCCGCTCCATACTGTCCAGTTCAGGGCTCAGCTCTTTGCTTGCCTCCTCCGGCGTATTGATCTTTTGGCGGAGGTCATTTATGGTAGTCTGCGTTACATTGTCCTGAAGCACCGTGTGCAGATCATCCTGATAAAGCGCCATGATGTCATCCCACAGGGTGTCGTAATGATAAAACTTCACCTCTGAAATGCCGATGGTGCCGTTTGCCGTATACCGGGCAATATGGATCTGCACCTTATTGGTGGTAATGGGCTTCGCAAGCTTGATCACATAGTAAAGCCGGTTTTCTTTGTCCCGCTTTTGCTGCAGGGATACGCCCTGAGCCTCCACCCGGTTGTTCTTTTCGTCCCAGTAGCGGAGTCTTACATAGGAGAATCCGGTATCGTCGGGAACTACCTGCTGGAGAGCGATGGTATCCATTGTGTATTTATTGTCCAGTTCTACCACAAAGCCCCGGTTGCCGTCGTTGTGATAGCCGCCGTCATCCCAGATATCGATCTGGTAGTAGGACGCGGGATCATTGTCTACCACGCCCAGAGCGGTGTGTGCCGACGGATCCGGATCCAGAGGACTGTCCTCCATATGGCGGTTGTAGCCGGTATCCGTGTAATAGGCGTTGACAATATGATTGTTCTTCTTTCCCTCTTCACCGTCATTGATCAGGTGATATTTCGGCATCACGGCGGGATTCATATCGGTGGTTACCGCGGATCCCTCATCTGAGGGGTCCCCTTCTCCCAATTCATTTACGCCCCGCACATAGGCCAGATACTCTGTTTTGTCAGAAAGACCGGTAAGCAGACAGCTGTTTCCGTCCACATGCACCTGGGTGTATTCTGACGCGCCCCGCTCCTTGTAATACAGATTGTAAGACAGGGTATCTTTCATATCTTTCCAGGATACGGTAATGCTCCTGTAACCGCCTTTCACCTGGACAAAATCCGGCTTCGGCGGCTTTCCTGTGGGCTTGGGGGTCACCTTCAGCGGATCGCAAAATCCGCTCTTCCAGGTACCGTTTACCGACTGCACTTCCACACGGTATTCCGTATAGTTTTTCAGATCATCCCCGTTAAAGGAAGTCACCGTCAGCGTATTGTCGCCCACCAGCCGGCTTTCCCGCGTCTGTCCGTCAGAGATGACTACCTCGTATCCGGTCACGTTTACGCATGGATCCCAGGTCAGGGTAAAGGTTTCGCTGCCGGCCTGCGCGTTCAGATTTTTGGGGATATCCATCTGAGGCTCAGGGATCCGGTCTTCCATGCCGTTTACAAATTCTACTTTGGAAATTTCAGCCAGATGATTGTTTTTCTGCATGCCCATGATGGTAAGGGTCACCTTTTTCACGGCCACCTGGTTTCCAAGATGTACCTGGATATTGCCGTGACTGTCCTGATCTACCCGAACCGCGCTGTTTGCCTTCATCAGATAATGGGTTTTGCTGTCCATCATCACCGATTCGGTCTTCAGCTCTCCGTTTTCTTCATAGGAAACACGAACGGTAGCTTTCTCAATGGGGTTGTCATCTGCCGTCTCGATCAAAATGCCGTCTACGCCGGACTGGCTTTGCGCCTGTTCCAGATCAAATACCACGGAAACGGGATTTTCATCGGAAATCTCCGCGTCCTCGCTTGGCTGCAGCTTCACTGTGCCTTCC
>CANQUC010000047.1 GCA_947626945.1 uncultured Lachnospiraceae bacterium
TAAAAAAGACCGGCTTGGAATCTGATTCCAAGTCAGTCTCTTTTTCTTTTCCGATTAGTCTTCTACCGGAATAATCTCTCTCTTGTTGTAAGAACCACAAGCTTTGCAGACTCTGTGAGGCATCATCAGCTCTCCGCACTTGCTGCATTTTACCAGATTCGGAGCAGTCATCTTCCAGTTTGCTCTTCTTCTGTCTCTTTTTCCCTTGGAAGATTTATTCTTAGGACAAATAGACACGGTTCACACCTCCTTATTGTTGCTTATGAGCAGACATTCTGCATTCATGATTGAAACTTATTGAAAATATCCTGAATCGCCGCCATGCGGGGATCCAAAACATGTCTGTCACAACCGCATTCACCCTGATTAAGATCCGCGCCGCAGACAGGACAAAGTCCCTTACAGTCTTCCCGGCATAAGATCTTGGCTGGCCAGTGCAGCAGGAGTTCATGAAAAATCAAGCCGTCTACGTCCAGAACCGTTCCCTCTATATAAACGGGCTGATCCGATTCTCCCAGATCCAGCTGTCTTTCCGCATCAATGGAAATTGCCGAGGACACGGGAGTCAGACATCTGTCGCAGGGGATTTCAACCAAAACTTCCGCAGATACTTTCAGCTGCAGCCGCCCTTTTTTACTGTGGCGCGCAGTGATCTGCACCGGCGTTTTCTTGATTACGGGAAATCTTCCCTGCGCAATGGAAACCTCTTCCAGATCCAGGGACGCCTCCCGCTGCCACAGGCTGTCTTCCACTGCCATCGCCTCTGCCAGATCTATTTTCATGTTATTCTCCTCACACAGTATCATATTATACATATCCGCCGGTCACTTGTCAAACATTATTTCTTCAGAATCCGCAAGTTTTTGGCAGAATCTGCATCATGGCTTACTTGGAAACCAGAGCCAGCGTCTCCCTTGCGATGGCAAGCTCCTCGTTGGTGGGAATTACGCATACGGTTACTTTGGAATCCGCAGTGGAGATCACCTTGTCCTCGCCTCTGCAGCTGTTGGCCTCTTCGTCCAGCGCAATGCCCATATACCCAAAGTAGGAACAAATATCGGCGCGCACCGCGCTGTCATTTTCTCCAAGTCCGGCTGTAAAGGCAATGGCGTCCACTCCGTTCATGGCCGCAATATAGGAGCCGATGTACTTTGCCACCCGATAGTTAAAGACCTTCCGTGCCAGAATGGCCCGCTTGTTTCCTTCCTTTGCCCCTGCTTCCAGGTCGCGGAAATCACTGGAAAGACCGGAAATGCCGTAAACGCCTGATTCCTTGTTGAGCACGTTCATAACGCCCTCAATATCCAGTCCCTCTTTTTTCGCCAGAAATTCCATAATGGAAGGATCAATGTCGCCGCTTCTGGTGCCCATCACAAGGCCTTCCAGCGGAGTCAGTCCCATGGAAGTATCTATGGATTTCCCGTTGCATACGGCGGAAATACTGGCGCCGTTGCCAAGATGGCAGACAATGATCTTCATCTGATTGATATCTTTTCCAAGAAATTCCGCGGTTCTCTTGGATACAAAGCTGTGGCTTGTACCGTGAAATCCGTATTTTCTTACTTTGTAATCTGTGTAATACCGGTAAGGCAATCCGTAAATATAAGCCTTCTCCGGCATGGTCTGATGAAATGCCGTGTCAAATACGCCAACCATAGGCGTGTCCGGCATCAGTTCCTGACAGGCGCGGATGCCGATCAGATTTGCGGGATTGTGCAGAGGCGCCAGGTCGTTGCACTCTTCGATGGCTTCCAGAACCGTGTCGTCCAGAACAACGGAGGAGGCGTACTTTTCGCCGCCGTGCACCACTCTGTGACCTACCGCGCCAACCTCTTCAAGGCTGGCGATTACGCCGTTTTTGCTGTCTGTAAGAGAATCCAGCACCATCTGGATCGCCTGTTTGTGAGTGGGCATTGGAGATTCTGTGGTAATCTTTTCGCCGCCTGCAGGCTGATAAACAATGCGGCTGCCATCAATACCGATTCTCTCGCAGAGGCCCTTTGCCAGAACCTGTTCGCTGTCGGAATCGATCAGCTGAAATTTCAGAGATGAGCTTCCGCAGTTAATAACCAATACATTCATCTTTTCTATCCCCTTTTCTTAGAATCTGTGTACGGACCGGCGCCCTTTATTTGGCCTGCGCCTGTACAGCGGTGATGGCTACTACGCCGACGATATCCTCGGCGCTGCAGCCTCTGGAAAGATCGTTTACCGGCATGGCGATTCCCTGGGTAATCGGGCCGTAAGCTTCTGCCTTTGCCAGACGCTGAGCCAGCTTATATCCGATGTTGCCCGCGTCCAGATCCGGGAAGATCAGCACGTTTGCCTTGCCGGCAATTTCACTTCCGGGCGCCTTGGACTGGCCTACGCTGGGAACAATGGCCGCGTCCAGCTGGAATTCACCGTCAAGCTTGACATCGGGATAAAGCTCTTTGGCGATCCGGGTAGCTTCCACTACCTTATCCACATCCGCATGCTTGGCGCTGCCCTTTGTGGAGTGAGACAGCATGGCAACAACCGGCTCTTCCTGTACAAGCTGGCGGAATGACGCCGCGGAAGAACCCGCGATCGCTGCCAGTTCTTCCGGATTTGGATTCTGTACAAGACCGGAATCGCCAAATACAAACGTACCGTTTGCGCCGTACTCGCAATCAGGCACAACGATCACAAAAAACGCGGACACCAGCTTTGTGCCGGGTTTTGTCTTCAAGATCTGCAGGCAGGGACGAAGCGTATCTGCCGTGGAATGACAGGCGCCAGATACCATTCCGTCCGCGTCGCCCATTTTTACCATCATAACGCCGTAATATAAGTACTGGTTCAGCAAAATATCTTTTGCCATTTCAGGGGTCATGCCCTTACTCTGACGAAGTTCCACAAGCTTGTCAATATAGCTCTGAGTCTTTTCGCTGGCAGCGGGATCCACCACAACAGCGCCGGAAATGTCCAGCCCCTGGCTGCCTTTTTCCACAGCTTCCCTGGTTCCCACCAGAATGATATTGGCAATCCCCTCTTTTAAGATCTGAGCGGCCGCCTCATAAGTTCTGCGGTCCTCTGTCTCCGGCAGGACAATGGTTTTTTTGTCTGCCTTTGCACGCTCTTTGATCACATCAATAAATCCCATTTTTCAATGACTCCTTTCATAAGTAAAGTTCAAAAAAATCTCATGGCATAATTATACCCTTGTACACAAAAATGCACAAGGGTATTTTTTCCAAAAAATGATTATTTCCCAATGGAATCCAGATATTGGATGAACACATCCACCATTCCCGGATCGTACAGGGTGCCGGCGCCGGCCAAAAGCTGCTGCTTTGCCTGCTTGGAACTCATGTTTCCGCCCATCCTGCTTGGTTCCACCATACGGCTGTATTCCGTCACCACCTGCAGGATTCTGGCCAGAGGCCGGATCTGGGATCCTTTCATGGACCTGGGATAACCTCTGCCGTCCCAACGCTCATGAAGCTGCAGGATAATGTCCGCGATATCCTCCGTCTCGCTGTGCAGCATGGCGATCTTCGCGCCGATATCGGAATGTTTGTGGACTTCCCTGGTTTCCAGCAGCGTCCGGTCCTCCGGAGATTTAAAATACACTTTGTCCGTCAGCATGGTAGCGCCCAGCTCGTGCATCCAGGAAAGCAGCTTCATATGAGAAATGGTCTGCTCGTTGCTGGAAAGATACCGGCAGAACCCATCTCCCAGCTCCGCCACGCGCTTTGTGTAATCCTCCGTCAGAAAGCCTCTTCTAAGCAGCACATTGTAAATATCTTCCGTAATGTTCAGATGGTTTTTGTAGTCCACCTTAATGCGGTACATCTTCACATCGGCAATATTGATTGTTTCTTTCACGGACTGCGAGAATTCAGAACGCTTGCCCACGCCCATGGAAATGGAAGGGGTGGTACAGCAGTCCACGATCTCCGCCAGCCGTCTTCTCACTCTGTGACAGTACCAGTCCGCCTCTCTTCTGAGGGCGTTTGGCATCAGCACATTGATCTCATCGCCGCCGCACCGGGCTACAATATAATTTGGATCCGCTTCCTCCTGCATCACTTTGGCAATGGTCTTTAACAGATAATCGCCATGGCGGTGGCCAAACAGATCGTTGGTGATCTTCAGATTGTTCACATCTCCCATGACCACGCACAGCAGGGGATTTTCAGACTTTTCGATCTCCGCGCATTTTTCATTGAAATAACTGCGGCTGTAGATACCGGTCATTTCATCATAATCATTTTTATGTTTCAGGGCCTCGTTTTTCTTTTCCAGATCTTCATCGATCTTTAAGCGTTCCTCCAGAATGGTCCGGCTCTCGTATGCGCTGAACCCGCTTTTCATCAGGGTGTCTAAAATCAGCGCCAGAAATGAGACGCTTTCCAAAAACACACCTTTATCGCCAGGCTGAAACTCCTCTGAGGCATGTACGATGAAATTTCCGAAATGCTTTCCCTTGGCGATCAGGGGAACCGCGGCAACCGCCGTGCCGTTGATCTCCTCGCAGACCATGGAACCGTGCTCCCGTTTGATCAGCTTGCTCACGCTTTCATTGGAGAGAAAACCATCGTCAAATGAGGAGGGCCTTGTAATGTTCTTTCCATCATTGTCCAGTAAAAGAATGCCGCATTGATGTGCCGCAGAAAACTGATCCTGAATGGCCTGCAGGTTTTCTGTGGAAATGATCATATCCAATGTCCCGTTCAAACGAAATCCGTCAATAAATTTTTTGTTGTTAAATTCCATTTGCCGCACCTTTCCGCATCTTGTGTATCTGAACCATAAAGTAACACTTATTATTTGATGCTATTATAACACAGTCCTGATTAAAAGAAAAGTTTTTTCTGTCCATTTTCTTTTCTTGTTTATCACAAAATAATCTGATATACCCGTCTTTAGGATTTAGCACTATAATTCTTTCGGAGTAATCCCATATCCGATATTTCATGAGCCAGCTTACTTGC
>CANQUC010000048.1 GCA_947626945.1 uncultured Lachnospiraceae bacterium
GTGGGCCTCCAGGGGCTCGAACCCTGCACACCCTGATTAAGAGTCAGGTGCTCTACCAAATGAGCTAGAAGCCCACGCCTTTACAACGCATTTGAAATTATATACTAACTAATTGCCAAATGCAAGTATTTTTTTACATTTTTTATGGAAAAACTTCATTTTTGAATGCCAAAACCGGATGTTTCCGCTTACAACTCCAGTTTTTGCCGCAATTCCTGTTCCGGCACGGCGCCAACCGTAACGGACGCGGGCTTCCCATCCTGAAATACGATAAACGTAGGGATGGACATTACCCGATAATTGATGGCGATCTCCGTCTCCTGGTCTACGTTCAGCTTGCCCACCTTATATCTGCCGGCTGCTTCCTGCTCCAGCTTATCCACCACCGGCGCCATCATTTTGCAGGGGCCGCACCAGTCCGCGTAAAAATCCACCAGCACCGGTATGCTGCTTTTCAATACTTCCGTTTCAAAATTTTCTTTGTTCAGCTTCATAAGTTCCTCCTGTTCTTACGTTTTTGGAGATCATCCCTTTTTCTTTTTCGGTTTGTCCATGATCTCTTTTACTTCATTTAAGGATTTCCCGATCACGGAGATTTTTTTCCGCAATCCTTTCTGATGATAAATCCATTGTTCCACCCGTCGTTTTATGGAGTTTCCTGCCAATACAAACACCGTCTGTTTTTCTGTCATTACAGTATATGCAGCAATCCTTTATTTATCCGCGGGCCTCATCCGCAGCATACAAATGGGATTTCCCATAGACGAAAACCGCTCTTCATATTCTGTCATGATATTCCCTCTGCAAAGAACCGGATCCTGATGAAGATCTCTCGTAACGCAGAGCAGCTCCCATCCGGCCTGGGACGCTTCTTCCAGAGAAAAGTCAAACAGGGCCTGATTGTCTGTCTTAAACTGCACCGTGCCGCCGGGACTTAAGATTTGTTCATAACGTCTTAAGAACTGTTTTGAAGTCAGCCGCCGTTTTTCATGACGGTCCTTAGGCCAGGGATCAGAAAAATTCAGATAGATCCCCGCCACTTCTCCGGGAGCAAACACATCGGTAATATATTCCGCGTCCATCCGGATCAGCTTTACATTGGGAAGCTGCAGCTCCTGCTGTTTTTCTATGGCCCGCAAAAGCACGCTGGAATATTTTTCGATCCCCACAAAATTTTTTTCAGGGTTTCCGGCAGCCAGTTCTGTCAAAAACTGCCCTTTTCCCATTCCGATTTCAATGTAAAGGGGCCCTTTCTGTTCAAAAAGCCGGTTCCAGTTTCCTTTTTCATTTGTTTCCTGGTGAACCACAAAGGGACTGGCGGCAATAATCTCCCGGGATCCTTTGATATTTCTCAATCGCATCTGTAAACTCCTTTTTCCTGCCGCTGCTATCATAACATAAAAACTCATCTTTGTCCTGCCTTTTTCCTGAATATGCTTGAAAAAATTTTAAAAAAGTGTATCATATAAAATCATTGTCCGTCACAAAAGGAGTCTTATGAATTATATTGTATTTGATCTGGAATGGAATCAAAGTCCCGGAGGAAAAAAGGACGAAGTAGAAACGCTCCCCTTTGAGATCATTGAGATCGGCGCTGTAAAATTAAATGAAAAAAAACAGATTGTGGATCATTTTCACCGTCTGATCTGTCCCCAGGTCTATCAAAAACTCCATCATCATATTCAGCGGATGCTGATGCGGCCCATTCAGGAATTTCAAAAAGGAGATCCCTTTCCAAAGGCAGTGGCGGATTTTCTTGCCTGGTGCGGGGAGGACGGGGTATTTTGTACATGGGGATCCATGGATCTGACGGAATTACAAAGGAATATGAAATATTTTCACATCCCTCTTTCTTTTCCGCGGCCGCTGTTGTATTATGATGTACAGAAACTCTTTGCCATTGCCTGCGAGGATCCGAAGTCCCGGCGGACGCTGGCCTACGCGGTGGATTTTCTTTCCATCCGGAATGAAGGCGCTTTTCACGGAGCCCTTTCCGACGCTTATTACACAGCCGATGTACTGCAGCATCTGGAAACGGCTCTGATCAGGAATTATTATTCCATTGACTGTTTTGTGCCGCCGCAAAACCAAAAAGAAGAGATTTACGCTGTCTTTGGCGATTATTCCAAATATATTTCCAGGATCTTTCCTACAAAGGAAAAGGCTATGGCAGACCGGGAGGTCACCAGCACCCGCTGCTATCTCTGCGGAAAGCCCGCCAAAAAAAAGATCCGCTGGTTCTGTTCCAACAACAAACAGTATTTTTGTCAGTGTTTCTGCGAGCATCATGGATATTTAAAGGGAAAGATCCATATTAAAAACGATGACGACGGCCATGTTTTCGCGATCAAGATCCTGAAACTGGTTTCCCCTGAAGATGCCCGGAAGATCAAAGAAAAACAGGAGGAGCTCCGCAAAAAAAGAAAGCTGCGGAGAAATCACAAAAAAAGGAGGAACAACATGGCAGCAATATTTGACACAAAAAAGAGAGATTCTCAGGGTACCATCGTGTCTCCCGTCCAGCCGGAAGATTTTGATCTGGACCGCTACGCTGATTACGAAGCGTCTCTTCTGGAGGGCAATAAACAGTTCTGGGAAAAGGAAAGCGGACTGCAGGTTTACAGACGGGTCCGGGCCGACGGCGTATTTTACGACAAATGCCGGGATTACAAAGAATCCCTTGCCCTGCAGCTTGGCGCTCTGGAAAAAAGTCTGGAATTCAAAGCGGATATCGCCAATTTTCTGGAGCCCTGGTACGGCATCGGCTACATTGCCGGCTGTTTTGGGACAGATTATGACTGGCCCGCCGGACAGGCGCCTTCCGTACAGCCTCCTTTTCAGACGGCGGAGGAGATCTTAAAGGCCGATTTCAAGCCCATTCACGAAACACCCATTGGAAAACATATTCTGGAAATGGAAGAATATTTCCTGGATAAAACCCGGGGAAAGCTGCCCATTTCTTTCTGTGACATTCAGGCTCCCTTAAATATGCTTTCTTATCTTCTGCCTATCACCAATTTATTTATGGAAGTCTATGACGACCCGGACAACCTGAAAAAAGCCGCCATGCTCTCCGCGGATCTTCTCATAGAATTTCTCAAAAAACAGGAAGCGCTGTTGGGGGACTGCCTTGCCAGGCCCGGTCATGGATTTGCCAGCAGCCGCGCGTTTAAGGGCGCCGGCATGAGCGACGACAACTCCATTATGATCCAGGCCGAAGATTATCAGGATCTGTTTCAGGAGGCAGATGAAAAAATCGGCGCTGCCTTTGGAGGCTGTGTATATCACTCCTGCGGAAACTGGGAAGCGAAAATCCCCATGGTAAAAGAGTTTCAGGGACTGACCTGCGTAGACGGAGCGTTTTCCGCGGAGACGGATCCCGATCCGAACGATCCGGCTGTATTTGGCCAGGCATTTGCGGGAAGCGGGATCATTGTCAACACAAGAGCTGTGGGCAACCTGGAAACCAGCTATGAATCTTTTGAAAAAATGTGGAAGCCCCGCCAGAAAATGATCGCGGTGACCTATTGCGAAGATCCCGCGGAACAGGCAAAGCTTTATGATCTGCTTCATCAGCTGGCCGGAGATCAGTAAAAAGCAAAAATATTTTGTGATAAATATAAAACAGAATGTAGACAGGAGCCTACATTATATGATATGATATTTATACTATATATGATGTGTTCGTACTGACGGTTGGAAAAAGAAAGGTGGTTTCATAATGAACTGGGTTGCTCCTATCAAAGACGAAAAAACTTTGGAAGATTTTAAACAGCGTCTGAAACAGATTGATCAAAAATACTATATCATGTTTGAGATCGGCGTCGGCACCGGCATGCAGCTGCAGGATATTTTAAAGCTGAAAGTAAAGGATATTCTCAACAAAGAGGAGCTGTCTGTTTCCATTGGCACAAAGGGAATGAAAACACTGTTCCGGATTCCGAAAGAACTGCAGGATCTGATCCGGGAATACACCAAAGGAAAGCCAAAGGATTCCTATGTGATCACCGGTTTTTCCGGCTCCAATACCCCCCTCTCCAGAGAACAGGTATACCGGGTATACCGTACTGCCGGAAAAGACGTAGGATTAAGCTCCATCGGCGCTCAGACCATGCGGAAAACCTTTGCCTGGAATTACTATAAAAAAACCGGGGACATTTATTATCTGCAGAATCTGTTCAACCACGCGTCTCCCTCCATTACCTACCGGTATATTGGCGAGAAGCCCAATGTATCCATTATATTCAAGAAAATGACCGCCAGCGAAAATGAGCGCTGCCGCCGGATGCTTTACAAAGACAACGCCGGAAAAAAACGGATCAATTCTGTGGTAGAGGTGTTAAACAACATTACCGTGGAGATCGACAATCCCGCCAACAGCGACGCTTTTTACGGAAGAGTGGACACTCTTTTAAACGAGCTGGAAGAATTGATCCAAAATTATACAAATGAACAGAACGAACAGATGGAATAACAAAAGGAATAATAAAAAATAGGCTTCGCCTATTCAACTCCCCTGCCCCTCAATCTTGAGGGGTGGGGTTTCCTTTTCTGCCTCTTT
>CANQUC010000049.1 GCA_947626945.1 uncultured Lachnospiraceae bacterium
TAAACGAAATGCTAAGCCATAGGTTTTGACCCATGGCTTAGCACTATTTTTTTGTTTCAACTCCAAAAGACAGGTATCATTAAATGACATCTATGTATTGTCTGTCAAGATTTAAAATTCATCATTGTCCCTGCAAAACACTATTGAAAGAACACATTATTTTTTGTATACTGTCACTAATGACAACATACAGGAGAATTCTATGACCAAGATTAAAATCTGCGGGCTGACAACTCCACAGGATGTTTTTGCAGTCAATGAAGTGCGGGCAGACTTTGCCGGCATGGTACTGTTTTATCCCAAAAGCAAACGGAATCTTTCTCTGGAAAAGGCCAAACAGCTGCTGCGGCTTCTGGATCCCTCCATTCGATCTGTGGCGGTGACGGTTTCCCCCTCTTTGGATGAAGTACACCAGATCAGCAAGGCGGGATTTGACTATATCCAGATCCACGGCGACATGGAAAAATCTCTGTGGAATGAATCCCCTCTTCCCGTTTTACGGGCTTTCAATATTACCGATCCGGATTCCTTTGAATCCCGGCAGCAGCGCAAAACCGTTGCCGGTTATGTATTTGACGCGGCCACGCCCGGCAGCGGTCAGGGCTTTGACTGGTCCCTGGTACCTCCGGTGTCCGGCAAAGAACAGATCTGGCTTCTGGCAGGAGGTCTTCATGAGGGCAATGTGTCGGATGCCATCCGAAGTCTGCACCCGTACGGGGTGGACGTAAGCTCCGGCGTAGAAACCAACGGACTTATTGGGAAAGATGTTTCCAAGATCCGGGCGTTTGTCCGGGCGGTGCGCTCTGCCGATCAGGCGGAAACACCTGAGATTCCATTGAAATGATGTAAGAAATGCTGTTTTTTTCCAAAAAGGTATGCTATACTACCTTGCGGATATTTTCAATTATTTGCAGGAGGCACCAACAAAATGTATTCCAATAACATTCTGGAAGCCGTTGGCAATACGCCGCTGATAAAGCTTAACCGGCTGACCGGCCCCGATGACGCCAGCGTTTTTGTGAAATATGAGGCTGTAAACATTGGCGGATCCGTAAAGACCCGGACCGCATTGAATATGATCGAAGCGGCGGAAAAGGCGGGCAGGCTCGGACCGGATTCCATTATCTGTGAGCCCACAAGCGGAAACCAGGGCATTGGACTTGCCCTTGTGGGGGCTGTAAAAGGCTATCCGGTAAAGATTGTCATGCCCGATTCCGTCAGCAGAGAACGCCGCATGCTGGTCACCCAGTACGGTGCGGAAGTGATCCTGATCCATGACGACGGGGATATCGGAAAGGCCGTTCAGGAATGCCTGCGGTATGCCCTTTCACTGGCGGAAAAAGACCCCAGGGTCTACGTTCCTCAGCAATTTGAAAATCCCGACAACCCGGCCGTTCATTTTGAAAAAACAAGTCAGGAAATCATCCGGCAAATGGATGGGCTGTCCATTGACGGATTCTGCTCCGGCTACGGCAGCGGCGGCACCATTACCGGTATTGGCCGTGCTCTGCGAAAGCAAAATCCAAAGATACATATTGCGGTACTGGAAGTGGAAAATGCCCCTGCTCTTTTGGGCGGCCCCATAGGGACCCATTTTCAGCAGGGCATTGGCGACGGCTTTGTTCCTGCCAATTTTGATACTGATATTTATGATGAGGTAATCATTGTCAGCGATGATCAGGCGCTGTCAACTGCCCGGCGTCTTGCCAGAGAAGAAGGCATTCTGGCCGGAATTTCCGCGGGCACCAATGTGTGGGGCGCGCTGCAGCTGGCAAAGAAGCTTGGCAAGGGGAAAAACGTGGTCTGCTTGGCTCCCGATACGGGGGAACGCTACTGCTCCACCGTTCTGTTTGATCCGCAATAGGATCCCTCCGGAAGGGGCAGAGCCGTAATCTCTGCCGTTGCCAAGGTTTTTCGGTGCTCAGTGCCCCATATTCTTCCTCGTCATACCCTCCGTTCAATCCATGCAGTCCAAGATCGAGAGGCTCCACCGAAACGGGAACTGAATCACAACCCAGATCCAGGGATCATCCTTATCCATCGCTGTTCTTGAAATAGGAAAGAACCTCATTTGCCGCGGCAGTTTTCTCCTCTACAGTGTATTGATCATCTTCCAATCCTTATATCATCCAGATCGGCACAATGAGATTTTCCCTGTCAAAAGCACTTAGCTGTTCCGCCATACACAGCACTGCGCCGGTGCCGGGCTGCAGCGGGGACTTGTCGATCACGCCAAAGACTCGGGTCAAACGTTTGTCCGGCGTGACGGTCTTTTTAATTTCCAAAGGGCAAAGCTTTCCGTCTTTTTCCAGAATGACGTCGATTTCCTTAGCGTCACGATCCCGATAAAAATAAAGATAGGGCTCCAGTCCCGCGTTCTGATAACTTTTCATGATTTCTGACACGGCAAAATTTTCCAGCAAGGCGCCGCTCATAGCGCCGCTTTCTGCCACCTCTGGAGATGACCAGCGGGTCAGATAACAGACCATGCCGGTATCATAAAAATATACCTTCGGTGTCTTAATCGTGCGTTTCAGCACATTATTGGAATAGGGATGCAGCAGGAAAATGATTCCCAGCGTCTCCAGAATATTAATCCAGCTTTTCGCCGTCTGCATATCAACATCCACGTCATCCGCCAGGGCCTTGTAATTTAATAACTGAGCACATCGGGCCGCAACGGCAGTAATAAAATGATTGAATTTCAATGAATCCACGCTGCCGGAAAGCTCCCGCACATCCCTTTCCATGTAAGTGGAAAGATAAGAAGAATAAAAGATATTCCGGTCGGGATACTGGCCACTAACCAATCCGGGCATGGAGCCTCTCCACAAACGGGCAAACAACTCCGGCGTGGTAACAGGCCGCATCTGATCCTGTTGTGCAAGAAGCACATCCAGGTCTGGTGTAAACGGCACACATGAAGCTCCTGTGATTTCTCGTTGGGACATGGGCGACATATGCAAAAGTGCAACACGTCCTGCTAAAGATTCCTGAACACCCCGCATAAGACGAAATATCTGTGAACCGGTCATCCAAAAATCACCGGGATTTTGATACTTGTCAATGTGGATTTTCATGTATGTGAATAATTCCGGCGCATACTGCACCTCGTCAATCAATACAGGCGGTTTGTGCAGTTGAAGAAAAAGAGCTGGATCATTCTTCGCCATATCCCGATCTGACAAATCGTCCAGCGTCACATATTTACGGCCAATATTTTCTTTTTCGGCCAGTTTCTGCAGCATTGTGGTTTTGCCTGCCTGACGCGGTCCGGTCAGAAGAATCGCGGAATATTGACTGCTCAATTCCAAAATACGATTTTCCATGTGTCGGCTGATATATTCCATAAGATAACACCACCTGATCAAAATTGCAGCTGTTCTTCGCCTTTTTATTATATCCTGATATCTTTCTTTACGTCAATATTTTTTTCGGCAGATTTTATATTTTTCACAAAATCTGCCGAAAATTTTACATTACAACCACCTGAATTAAATTATGCACTGCTACATTTCTCTCCAATTCAGTTAAAAATAATTTTGTTAGTGTCATAAATGTCACTTCATGATATAATAATGTCACTTTGAAAAATAGTCTCAAGGTTTTGCGGGCCTATGAAAGGAATTATGCAAAATGATCAAAATATTATTCGTCTGCCACGGCAGGATATTGAAAAGTTCCGAAAAAGCCTGTAAAATCAATGGTTTTACGGAGGGTAAAGGCGTTTACTACACCACTACTACACCATTTGGGGAAGAGCTTTGATATGACATTATTTTTTTCTGGAATTATTTTATGATTTATTCCCAATTTTATTCCCAACGTGCTATAATA
>CANQUC010000050.1 GCA_947626945.1 uncultured Lachnospiraceae bacterium
TGTCAGAGTCATCTGGAAGATGCTTACTGACAATGTAGCGTTTAACCTCGACTAAGGGGTCTGTATACCCATATCGGTAGATTTTGAAAATGCACCCTTAGGGGAGCTTTATTAAAGTTACCCTTTTTTACCACCGATACGAAAAAGAAATTTTTTGCTAATTTATGCTTGACTTTTCATAGCTGGTCTCCTTTTTCTGTGGTTAAATGCGCCGTCACCCTTTTGCCAGTTCAGGCAGCCGCATAGGATGATCAATGATACAGCCGGCCTGATTTTTCTCCAGTTCCTCTCTTGTGCGGAATCCCCAGGTAACACCTATGGTAAACATCCCCGCCCGGTTGCCGGTCTGCATATCCGTATCCGTATCTCCCACATACATGCACCGGGCAGGCTTTGCCCCGGCTTTTTCCGCCAGGAGCAGCGCCCCGCGGGGATCCGGCTTCCTGGTTGCCTCGTCGGTCATCCCCTGTATCAGATCAAAATATCCCTTTCCAAATAATCCTTCTACCACGTCCACTGTTCTGAAATGGGGCTTGTTGGACAGCACCGCAATCAAAACTCCCATTTTTTTCAGCGCCTCCAGCGCTTCCGGAATGCCCGGATAAGGATTCACATGATACATGCAGTCCTTTTCAAACAGACGCTTATATTCTCTGTGCACGCCGTCAAAATATCTCAGGGCGGTATCCCCCGCGTCCCGCAGGCTTCTGCGCAGCATTTCCGGAGCTCCGTCCCCCGCATAGCGTTTGTAATTTTCCACAGGATTGGGCGGCAGTCCAAAAGCAGCCAGCGCCCGGTTTGCGCTGTAGGCAATGCTTTCTACCGAGTCCGCCAAAGTCCCGTCCAGATCAAATATACATAACTGATACAATTTCCGATTCCTTTCTGTCTTTCCGCTGACAGACTGCCCGCAGGCCGCTCCCGCTATCGCTGCCTTTGGGGACGTATTTCAACGATCCGGCATATCTCCTGTAAAAAGGAGCCGCCTCCCACTCTCCTCACAGACAGGGGCGAAATGGTACACTGCATAACAATCTGTCTGGTTCCGTTTTCATCCTCATATTCCGTAAAGGCATGAAGCGCGTATCCCATACGGTCTTTCATGCCCAGATACATCATCACATGACCTTTCAGCAGCAGCAGACTGCCCGGAAGGGTTTTTGAAAGCCGCGCTTTCTTAGCCGCCTCATCCATCCCGCTGACATCTATGGCTCCTTCCATCAAAGCCGTCATCTGGGAGGTGTTCCTGGGAAGAGAAAAGCCAAAGCATTCGTAAACCGCAAGCATGGCTGACGAGCAGTCCAGAAACCCTGTAGGGCCGCCCCATCCGTAGGGAATGTTCAACAGCTTCATTGCCTGATCCAGCACAAAAGCGGTTGTATAGGGCAGATACCCGGGGACCCATGTTTTCGGCCGCATCCTCCACTCTGTCAGCTCCAGTTTTCCATGACCGCTTTCCGGCAGCAGCACTGTATCGGGACGGGTTCCCCTGGGAAGCCGACATCCCATGGCAAGAGGCCGAACCCCCTTTTTGCCAAAACATTCCGCTGGGCAGGTGATCACCGCAAAGTCTTCGGCAGTGAGATAATGGATCATTTCTTTTCTGCCGCAGAGAACAACAGAATCCGCAGGCACCCAGCCGCTGTAATTTTTCCCCCGGACCAAAAGCCAGCTGCCGTCTTGGCTTCTGTCCAGGATCCAGACGCCCTCTCCCGCTTTCAGCGTAGTCTCCGCAAAGCGGTCAAAAGCAAATTCATCCCCTTTTTGGATACAGGGACGTAAGGTAGGCCGGCTCCGAAGTGCCGTATCTGAATCTGTAAGCCCATAGGCGACAATGGATTTCCGGTTGTTTTGGGCCATTTCCTGATCCAAGGAAGTCAGATCCGTCAGCGGGCTGTCCTTTTTTTCCTGCAGACGGCGATTGTACCGCCTTATTTCCGTTTCCGTCATCAAAACCCGGTCAGGGTCTTTTGTATCTTTCAGCCAGAATCCGGGAGAAGCGCACTCTTCCGTCACTCCCTGTATAAGCTTTTCCAGCCTGTATCGGTTGTGCAACACCTGCCTGTGGGAAAGATCCCATCCATCCAATACTCTTCAACTCCTTGACATTTGGCATGGCATATACACACTGTTTCCATTTTAGTATATTTCCATGGAAAAATCCAGTACTCTTTTCCCCAGACACTATGATTTCACAAATCATTCACAACTGTACGTTTTTTCCGGGCTTCTTCCGCAACCCGCAAAAGATCCGCCCATAAATTAAAAAGAGCGCCGTTACCGGCGCCCTTTTTAATTTTTTTATTTTGGAAGCTTGAAAGAACTTTTCAGAGAAACGATCCGGTTGAATACCGGATTTTCCGCCGTGGAATCCTTACTGTCCACACAAAAATATCCCTGCCTTACAAACTGAAACCGGTCGTAGGCTTTCAGCTGTCCCAGATTTGGCTCAATGCGGCAGTTGTTCAGAACCGTAAGGGAATTGGGATTTACGTTTACATTGCCGTTCTCGTCATGAGTTCCCTCTTCCTCATTGACAATGTTTTCATAGAGTCTGACTTCTGCCCCCACCGCGTAAGGAGCGGCCACCCAGTGGATGGTTCCCTTTACCTTACGTCCGGTGAACCCGCTTCCGCTTCTGGTTTCAGGGTCGTAGGTGCAATGCACCTCCGTCACCTTTCCGTCCGAATCTTTTACAAAACTTTCGCACCTGACAAAGTATGCGTTCATCAGGCGTACCTCATTGCCGGGGAACAGCCGGAAATACTTTTTCGGAGGCTCCTCCATAAAATCTTCTCTTTCAATATAAAGCTCTCTGCAGAACGGAACCGTCCTGGTGCCCATTTCCGGATTTTCCTGGTTATTGGGCACCTCCAGCTGCTCAGTCTGCCCCTCCGGATAATTGTCGATGATCAGCCTGATGGGATCCAGCACGGCCATCAGACGGGGGCATTTCAGTTTCAGATCCTCGCGGATGCAATATTCCAGCATGGCGTAATCCACAGAGCTGTTGCTTTTGGAGACGCCGCAAAGATCAATGAACATCCGAATGGATTCCGGCGTAAACCCTCTTCTTCGCAGCGCCGCGATGGTCACAAGGCGGGGATCGTCCCATCCGTCCACAATGCCGTCCTCAATCAGCTTTTTGATGTAGCGCTTTCCGGTGATCACATTGGTCAGATACATTTTCGCAAACTCGATCTGCCTGGGAGGCACTTCATACTCCAGCTCCCTGACCACCCAGTCATAAAGGGGCCGGTGATCCTCAAACTCCAGCGTACAGATGGAATGGGTCACGCCCTCAATAGCGTCTTCGATGGGATGGGCAAAATCGTACATCGGATAAATGCACCACTGATCTCCCGTGTTGTGATGGGTCATAT
>CANQUC010000051.1 GCA_947626945.1 uncultured Lachnospiraceae bacterium
AACGACCCAGATGGGACTCGAACCCACGGCCTCCGCCGTGACAGGGCGGCGCTCTAACCAACTGAGCCACTGGGCCATTGAAGCCATTGAGACTTCTATCTGATATTTGGGGTAAAAATGGACCTTCGGGGACTCGAACCCAGGACCGACCGGTTATGAGCCGGTTGCTCTAACCAACTGAGCTAAAGGTCCAAATATTACTGTGGCAAATGACTCCAAGGGGATTTGAACCCCTGTTACCGCCGTGAAAGGGCGGTGTCTTAACCGCTTGACCATGGAGCCGGAATCTGCGCCGTCTGCCTGACGACGCAAATTATCATATCATAGATCGTATTCTTTTGCAAGTCTTTTTACCGGCTGTCTTTCCCGTTTTTTTGATCCTCCGTTTCAGATCACAAAGGCCTTTCCCAGAGAACATTCTCCCACCCGGCCGTGTCAAATCCCCGGCGGATACATCCGGCGTAAAACCGCAGTTTTTCTTTCAGTTTGGGGCACTGCTCCCATATCTGCTCATTGCCGTCTGACATGGCGTATTCAAAGATCCTGGCCCGATCCTCCGTTGGAAAGGTCAGCGCGTAGAGATCTGTAAAACAGATTTCCTCCATATTTGTCCCCGTTTGATAAATATAGTCGTACAGCCCCTCCTGCTCGTAATCTCTGTTCATATAATCCCTGTAGTCATAGCCGTACATATCGGGGCGGGGATTTAAGGCCTCCCAGGCATTTTCATCCAGCAGGATCCGGCTGTAATCGCTTTGCAGCTTTCTGTCAATCATATGGGCGATCTCATGATGCAGGACGCCTGCCAGCCCGGAGGGATCCGTGCAGTCCACCGCCATTACAAAACGGTCTCCGTCCGCTACCGTCACGCCGCCTCCTGTGTCCAGCACATCTCCCTCTATGCCAATGAGAACCCCCGACAGAGAAACGGTAATGCCCCGGATCCCCTCCCAGGCAAACTGGCCAAAGAAACCTGACGGATATTTGGACAGCTCATAATCCACTACAGACAACGCGTTTTCAATGGTCTGCCTGTCTGTAACAGCCGTAACAGCATAACCTCCAACCATGTCCTTGCATTCCTGCGCAATTTTCAGTTCTATTCCGAAATGCGCTTCCAGGGCATCCGCTCTGGCCCGCAGATCCGCCAGATCAGCTGAGCAGGCTTCCGGCGTAAAGTCAGCGGGATCCCACTGATCGGCAATCTGATCCAGCTGTCCTCTTTCCGGCGGGATTTCCGTTACCGTCGGGTCATTGTCGGCCTGATTGCTTTTTGTATAATCCCATCGGTAAAATTCCCCGTCGGCGCTCAGAGCCTCCCCGCTCTCTTCCGACACATAAAGCAGCAGCGCGTCATTTTCCGGATACGGTTTTGCCTGCAAAACATAGGGGAAGTTCAGATCGGTGTCCAGCCGGGCGCTTCCAAGCTTTGTGCCGGTGAGCCCGTCGTAAAGCCACAGTTCCATGCTGCTTCCGTCATGTTCTTCCGGATTGCCGCACAGGCGCGCAAACAGGATCCGGCCGTCTCCCACATCCTTTACATAGGGCGCTCCCTCCCCTGGAAACACATAGCGGTAAATTCCTCCGCCTGCGTATACGGTAAGATCGCCCCGGATTTCATCCTCCAGCCAGCTTTTGTCATAGGCAAGGAGCGTTTCCTCCATATAAGGAATGTTTCCATCCTCGCTTTTGGCATAGAAAATCTCTCCGGTTTCCAGATTTGCCGCCGCCAGATAGGTTTTCAGATCGCCTGCAACACCGATCAGCAGTCCGCAGTCCTGGCCCTGTCCGTTTTGAAATACGCCGGAAAGATAAGTAGGCGAAAAGGCCCTTTGAAAAAGAACCTCTCTGGCGCTGTTCATTCCCTGGGCAGTATCCGCGCAGTACAGCTTCCTGCCGGAAATATAATAGAAACATTGCCCGTCAGGAGAAAGGGTCTGCCCTGCGTCGGGAGGCGCCGTAAATTCGCAGATCTTTTCCGGCCCCTCCTGGTAGCCTGTTGCAACAGCGCTGCCGCTGCCAATGTTCCAGCGCCAGAGAAGCCCTTTCTGCTCTACCACGTTATAGCTGTCCCGGTCCGCGGAAATATCCACAGGCGCTCCTATCTCCTTTGTGGCAAAGTCGTAGGACGCCAGATATTCGTCGCACCGGAAATCCTCTTCCGTAAACCGATCCTCTGTCTGATCAAATAAGGCATACCGAATCAGCGCCTGCGTTCCGGAAAAGCAGTAAAAATTTTCAAAGGAAAAGCCTTTGCCGCTCTTCGTCATTGCCCGGCTGTCCAGAGACGCCAAAAGCGTCAGTCCGTCTTCCTTTTCCAGGTTTTCTTCCGAAAAACCGCTTTTCAGCCCCGGGAAACGGTCTGCTTCAGCGTGGTCTCCCAACTGCTCTTCCCCATCAACGGATTCTGTCTGTTTCTCCTCTGAGTCCACAGGCTTCTGCTGTTTTTTATTTCCGCAGGACCACAAAATAAGGCTCAGCGCGCTTACCAGAAAAATCAGCTTCCATCTTTTTTTCATGCCATCACCTCAGGCCGCCCTGATTTTTTATTCTTTGTCAGATCTGCGCCAGCGCCTGCTCTATGTCCGCAATGAGATCCTTTGCGTCCTCCAGTCCGCAGGACATCCGCACCAGATCCGGCGTGATCCCCGCGGCCACAAGTTCGCTGTCGTTCATCTGACGGTGGGTGGCAGACGCGGGATGCAGGCAGCAGGTACGGGCGTCGGCCACATGGGTCTCTATGGCGGCCAGCTTCAGATGCTTCATAAAGGTTTCCGCCGCGCTCCGTCCTCCATGAAATCCAAAGGACACTACGCCGCAGGTACCGGAGGGCATGTATTTTTGCGCCAGATCATAATATTTGTCTCCCTCCAGTCCCGGATAGGTCACAAAGGAGATCTTGGGATGCTGTTTCAGAAATCTGGCTACCGCAAGGCCATTTTCACAGTGCCGGGGCATCCGCACATGGAGGCTTTCCAGCCCCAGGTTCAGGATAAAGGCGTTCTGGGGAGACTGGATAGCCCCCAGATCCCGCATCAGCTGAGCGGTACATTTGGTAATGAAAGCC
>CANQUC010000052.1 GCA_947626945.1 uncultured Lachnospiraceae bacterium
AATGTAAACGACAGCACGGATTCAGACGGAAATGCCAGTGTAGAAGTAAACGACGCCATTCAGATCCTGAAGTATGTTGTAAAGCTTGTGGATCAGTTTGATGTACAGAAGTAAAATTTCAGATCCATTGGCATTTTGAAGAGGTCAAGGGAGGGAATTTCCCGGGCCATCGAAAATGACCGGAGTATTCCCTCCCTTTTGGTTTTGCTTTTTGTTTCAGAAAGGGGGAGCTTATGAAATACAAACGGATCTTAGCGGGATTTTTGACGGCGGCCCTGGTGCTTACAGGACTATCCATTCCGTCGGTGAAGACACAGGCTGCGGACAAGTATTTTTCCGAGGATGAATCACAGGTTTATTTTCCTGGAGTAGACGACCGGACCATGTCCGGGTTTAACCCAAGCTTCTTTTCCATTACCGGCTTTGCCAGGGAGGGCAACGTGGGAGCGGAAGACAGAAGCCAGTATATTGGCGACCCGGACGCGTACTGGGTTGTAAAGGATGAATATGAATTTCTGGAAGCCTTGGAGGGCGCCAGAGAAGGATATGTCAAAGTCATAGAGATCGCGGGAGATCTGGATCTGGGCTGGGATGCCCTCTCAGAGGACGCCAAGGAAGCCTGCTCCATGATCGGACCTTACGGCTGGGACATGAGAGCTCAGACCACTACCAATCCCTCTATTGTAGAAAGCGGTGTCTCCCAGCTGGAAATCAGCGACATTCACGGGCTGACCATCTTTTCTCAGGGCGGCAATACGGTGAAGCACGCGGAGTGGAAGCTCCAGGGAAGCTGTTCCGACATTATCATCCGCAACATCAAGTTTGACGAGATGTGGATGTTCCACGATGAAAAAGACGGAGATACAAAAGCCTGCGGCTGGACGCTGATGAAGCTGAACGGCGTCAAGGGCGTATGGATCGATCACTGTACCTTTACCCTTGGCTATGACGGCAACATGGATACGGAGAACGGATCCTCCAACATGACCACCTCCTGGTGTTCCTACAGTCTTCCGGCAGATGAAAACCCGGATGCGGACAGCATGATCTGCAAGACTGTGACCTATATGGAGGAACGTTATCAGATGGGCCTGGAAAAGGGCACGGTCTATGAAAAACTGAGAAATGAGGCCAACGGCGATCTTGGTAAGATCATGGCATACTTGGCTTATCATCATAAGTTTAATTTAAACGGTTCCGGCGAAAAGGATTTCAAAGACGGAGAAGGTAAGGAAGATGGCAACCAGCGTCTCCATCTGACCATGGCTTACAATAAGGTTACAAACATTGGGTCCCGTTTTCCGCTGCTTCGGGGCGGTACGGTGGCTTATATCAACTGTTATCTGGACAATTCCAGTCATTTGGCCGCTTCCAACGCTCTTGGACGGACAGGCTGGCACAGTTCTACCGCCAATGCAAGAGCAGGCGGATCTGTAGGAATGGATACCTGCGTCTTTGACACGGCGGGAAGCATTGTGGGTGGCAATGAAAAAAATCCCAATTCCGGAGACATGTGGGGAGTTGCTTTTCAGAATGCCCTGAACCATACTCTTGTGGTCAACTCCAAGATCATGGACAACGGCAAGGAAACCTACAGAGGCAGCAGCTGGGACAACAACGGAAACAACGCGTTTATAGGAAACAACCAGAGCGCCTGGGATAATTATTGGAATGACGGCAGAAAATCCATTGGCAATTTCAAATGGTTTTCTCATATTGTCAATGAAGACCAGTACATAAGAGAAATCGCCCCGGAAGAGCCTTTTACTTTTACTTATGATGACAAACTTCCTTACGGCTATCAGGTACTGCCCCTGGACGATGTGGTTTCCACGGTGAACAAATACGCGGGCGCTTATGTGCTGAACGAAGGCCCGGAATTCTGGCTGAAGACTACATATGACGCCAATGAGACAATACAGACAGTTGCCGAAAAGGGCGAGACCGTTCCGGCCGAAGAGCTGACTTTGAATGTGGAAAACGGTGGCAGCCTTGAAATGCCAGTAGGAGAACTGAAGCAGATCACCGCGAAAGTAACGCCTTCCCACGCAACGGACAAAACCGTTACCTGGACTTCCTCCGATTCAAGTGTGGTAGAGGTAAAGGAAACCGGTCTGCTTGTGGCAAAGGGAGTTGGAACCGCAAAGATTACCGCTTCAGTGAATGGGGCAGACCCGGTTTCCTTTGACGTAACCGTTTACCGGCCGGTAGAAAATATTGAGATCCAGGGACTGAAAGACGGGGATACCATCTATCTGGGCACAAAGGATCAGCCGGCTGCGTCCGTGCTGCTGACAGCTGTTGTCACGCCCACAGACGCCACCTATCCCAAGGTAACCTGGAGAAGCGATTCTCCCAGCCAGCTGAAGATCGACCACAACGGCGTTGTGACGGCTCTGGCGGAGAGACCTACAGGAGCCACCATCACCTGCTCTACCCAGGACGGCTATTACAAACAGATCCGTGTGATCGTGGAAGCGGGCAGCGCGGAGAAGAATACTT
>CANQUC010000053.1 GCA_947626945.1 uncultured Lachnospiraceae bacterium
AGGCTGAAGAAAAGCAGGAAATGGAGGTCCGGATACATGAGATTTGAAGAATTGCTTCAGGATTCCCGCCAGGAGGGGCATCTGGCCGGACTGGAAGAGGGCCGGCAGACAATGCTCTCCCTGGTAAACGCTCTGCTAAAAGACGGCAAGGCCCATCTGATTCCCCGGCTGGAGGAAGAGCCCGGGCTTGTGGAACAGCTTTGTGAGCAGTACCACTTATGACCGTCCCGGCCATACAAATGAGAATTTCAGCCGGCAGTGAACCGGTTAGCCACATTACAAAAGAATCTTCCGGAAAGGGAGAATAAATACGGCGGACAAAGACGAGATTTCCCCGGCAGGGTAAGCCCCCGGGTACCGTCATCTTTGTCCGCCGTTCTCTTTTCCGTCAGACAGGATCAGAATCTGATCCAAATCCCAAACAGATTGATTTCCATACAGGACATATAAAGTACATATGGCGGTGCATCCTGCGATTCTATGATCCAAGATTGGGCACTTACACCATCCGGTTCAAAGACAATGGCTCTGCCCAACCTCGGAAACTCTTTTCAGCAATACCATAACAGATACTTCTGACAGACATCCGGGCGGTATCGACTGATTTTTCCATAGGTTTTATACGGATCAGAAAGATTCATTCCCACTCCAAATGTACTCAAAAGTTGGAACAAGTATTGATCGATATTTTCGGTTCCTGTAAGATTCTGTGATGCTGAATGACCTATATACCAATTCCATATACTTCTGCGATCGCTTCTTCCCACTCTCCTGATTCTCTGAGCAAATGTTCCACCACATCCCTGACTGCACCATGCCCCCCTTTAACAGCGCTTATATAATCAGCGATCTCCTTAATCTCCAGGCAGCTGTCGGAAGGACATGCGACAAAGCCAGCCAGCTTCATAGGCGGCAAATCATTTAAATCGTCCCCCACATATCCCAACTCTTCTTTTGCAATATGGTTTTCCGCCATAAAATTTTTTAAATATTGTTCTTTATTTTTTATGTTCTGGCAGACATAGTCTATTTTCATTTCTGTCATTCTGCGTGTGGTAGCCTTACACACTCGTCCAGTCAATACCATAAGTTTTATCCCAGCCTGCCTCGCAGCAAAAAAACCGGCAGCATCTCTTGTATTGAACTTTTTATACTCATTCCCCTTTTCATCATAATAAATTCCGCCATCCGTCATCGTACCATCTACGTCTACTACAAGATATTTGAGTTTTGCCATGGTATAGCTGCCCCTCTCACCAAAAGGTTTTCATAAAATCTTACATCTGTTATAACCTAACCTTCAACAGATTACAAGCTGTTTGCTATAAAAATCTCATGCTTATGTGTAAATCTCGTTAGGCAAACACGATATTTCGCACCATATTACATTGTGTCATATGCAGAGGGTGTCAAAAACTCAACCGAAATACTCAAGTTGCGGATTGCTTCTGCCACTGCAAGATTAAATTGGTTTCCATGTTCTGTATAACTTCTCATATTGGTGTCATAATAATTTCTTCCACCTAATTTATATCCGTCTGCACCGGCGATAGTTACTCGCGGTATATCAAGCTCACTTAACAATTTTAACAACATAATCAAACTATTGCAGCCCTGTTCAAATGCTCCGGATAAACTGTTATAATCAATTCGATAAGCTCCGTGATCCTCTGGAAGATTGGAAGTCACGATCATTCCCTTTGAAAATTCTGTCAACTTGTCATAACGCTTATTATTACTAAAAAAGGAATAATCAATCTTATAACGTTCTGGTATAAAATTAATTGATATAATAGTAGGGTGATTTTTTTCAATATATGCCTGAATTTCTTTCTCGAAGAGATTGATGGAATTTCCGGGAGCTATCAATAAAATCTGATTTTCTTTTAACGCTTTTTTCAGCCGCATCCGATCATTGCTATCATCAATCTCATGATCTTTATATTCATAATATAGAGTCTCTGCATAATTTTTGTCAAACTTTGTTGCCTTTGTTCTATCAATTCTAGCAAGAATATGATTAATGTCTCTGTTTGTCATATCCCCTTTTTTCAAATAATACTCCGCATAGTTTCGATGCAGATTAAATCTTGCAGATAAAAAATAGGCTGGTGTATAGCCCCATTCAGTTTCTCCTTTTATTGGCGCAATGTAATCCTGAATTGCATCAATCAGATAGTCAATATCATAATTTTTTTGCATATAATCATTTAAATAATCCGCAATCAATTCTACCGGCAGATTGCCCGGCGCTCTTCCCATTCCCATAAGGCTTCCGTCTACCGTGATTGGTCTGTTTAAATGTCGGTCGATAAAGCTCTGCGCCAGGCAGCAACTTAAAGACATATTCTCATGAAGATGTAGTGCTACCCGAATATTCTGATCAAGATTATGGTCTACAAGGCTGACAATTCGATCCAGATCCCGACGCTTCATACTGCCAAAGGTATCTACAATGGAGAATTGATAGGGCTGTATTTCATTGACCTGTTTTAAAATCCAGAGAAGCTGCTCATCAGAATATCCCATGATATTAATAGGATTGATACTTAATTTATATCCTCTATCCTTTACTTCCCTTGCAAATTCCATCCCGTCCGCAATATCATAGTCATGTGCAGTAATCCTGATCATTTCGATCCCTGTTCCGTTATAAGGACTTAATTTTTCAATTTCATAATCGCTCTGCATAGCCATTGCAGAAAAAATCGTATTACCTGCATTCTCCGGCAACAGACAATTCAGCTCTTCAATACGGCTGCATACAGTTATTTCTTTATCATAACTTGTCACGTTTTTTAAAAAACCAACCTCAACTATATCTATATTGGCCTTTACCAGCCCATTGATAATATCTCTCGCTCTCTGAAATCCCCATTTCCAATCATTGATATAGCCGCCGTCTCTCAATGTACAATCCAGCAACTTTAAATCATATCTTGTCATGGCCTTGCTCCTTCATGTTCTTTATCACCATTTCCAAATCTTTCTGTGTATCTACTGACAGACTATGGCAATCTGAGACCAGTGAAAACTTCAGCTGCTTTCCATAGTCCAAAAACCGCAAAGTGTCTATTCCTTCAATCAGTTCAAATCTCCCCGGAACTGAATTCTTGTAAAAATCTAGCATTTTCTTATTGTAGCCAATGATCCCCACATGCTTATAATAGCAGAAATCAATGGCTTTGAAAGGATAGGGAATCGGAGTTCTGGACATATACAACGCATTCATATCATTGTCAAATACCACCTTAATATTGGAGGCATCCAGCACCTGAGCCGGATCTGTTATCCTTGTGATAATATTTGTACCAAACTCTATATCCTGTGGCACTTCTTTTGGTATGACCGCGGCAATTGCTTCGGTGTTGATTAATGGTTCATCTCCATTAAGCTGCACATAAAAATCCGCATGGATTGCCTCCGACACCTCCTGAAGTCTATGAGCTGCTGTTTTGTGCGTATCTGCAGTCATTACCACTGGGATTTCATTGTCTGTACACACTTTACTGATCCGCTGATCATCTGTGGCCACATAAACTTCATCCAACTTGTCCACTACGCGTACACGCTGATAGACCCACCAGATCATCGGATGTCCCAAAATATCTTTTAACGGTTTGCCTGGCAGCCGAGTAGACGCATATCGTGCCGGTATGATTCCAACTACTTTCATGTTCTCTCCTTAAAACATTCAATGTTTAATTACCAGATCCACTATACTCATCAATCGTTTTCTAAAAATAAAAACCAGGACAAATACGCCTGCCAAAATACATATGCGAAGCACTGTATATTGGTATAATATCATCATGGCAAATGCAATGATCAGAACTGCTACCGATATACCAAGCAAGATTGAAGCCGAGTAAATTTTGCCATCAACACACATTTTGCATACCCGTCTGTAAAAAAAGTAATGCAGCACACACAAAAGAATATGCGCTGCCAAGGTAGTGTAACCCGCAGCCTGGTACCCCACAAGCGGAATAAAAATCATGTTCAACACAATATTTACGACAGCCGCAGCAAAGGTCCCTATGACGGTATAAATCCTTTTATCATAGTACATTTCCACTCTGGCCAATGTCTGATACAAGTAGTTAAAAAACACGCTGGCCGCCAAAGTTGGAATCAGGCCTACCGCATCACTATACTTCGTCCCGGCAAGAATCCGTATTACTTCTGGGGCAAACATGATCATTCCAGCAGAAAGAAGACCAAGCCCCATCAGAACAAAGTACAGGATATGCGCCATCTGTTTATACTGACGATCTCTCAACTTCTCATACTGCCATGGAACCATCGCTGTATTAACGGCGCTTGAAAAGATCAAAACTAATGATGCCGCAGAATATGCTACACTGTATATGCCCGCTTCCGACTGTCCGCAATACCCATTGATCATAATTCGATCTGATTGGTTTAAGATCGTCTCCGACAAAAAATGAGGGATCAGCGGAATGTTAAAACATAGCGCATATTTCCACAAATCCTTGTCAAAAAAGGTATGATCCTTTTTCCAGTTAATTAGAGCAAACACAAGGCCTGTCCCACACAACACTGCAATTTTGCCAAAAATACGAGCTTCTCCCCAATAGTCTTGATTCGACAAAAAAATCGCAGCGAGTCCTGCCAACGGCGTCAAAACAGTAATACCCGCTGTAACAACTATCATTTTTTTATAATCATATTGATACCGCTCATATATAGTCCAGTAATAATAAGGCGGCGCAAACACGAAACTGATAAACATCCCCAAGACTACTGGGGATGGCAATCCAATTAAGATATCGACCTTTTGCCGAAACAGAAGGTAAATCCCCAGGATTATCATTGTCGTCAAGAAAGATAAACCCTGAAAGGCAGAAACTACATGTTCTTTTGTCTTTCCGGATTTCATGAACGCATTATTGATTACTGCCATGTGCAAATATAGAGTTGCGATAATGACCAATACGTCCGACCAGGCTGTATACACACTAAACATGCCGTATTGTTCTGTACTCAGGATTCTCGTAAAGATCGGCGCTGTAATCACACTGACGCCCTTTTGCAGAAAACCTACAAACGTAAACCAAAATACAACCTTTGCTTGACTCGGCATAGATTTATATTTTTGCAGTATCCTTTTTATCATTATGCTGCCTCCGCAAGCCGTCCCACATATTCCGAATTTGAGCTTTCATATCTGCATTTTCTGGAAACGCCTCATTTAAAAGATCATCTTGTAGCATTGCTATATTCTTTTTAATATAGGCTTCGTGCCACTTTTTACTTGGCTTGCGAACCAACTCCACGCTTCGGAAAATCACTTCAACTTCTGGTGAAAGATAATAATATCCTTTCTGATCAAATCTCCTTTTAGAAAGGCATACCACACTATAACCCTCTTTCATACCAAAATATTCCGTACTTTGAATATGAATATTAAAGACATTATAATCTCGAAGCCGTACCCAGAATTCTTCGCTCCCCTTTTTAGAAATATTTTCTACTGTCAACCAATCTAACGCATATTTTTCCTCCAAATATTCTTTTACAACTGCAGCCACTTTTAAAATATCTTCCTGCTTTACAAGGATATCTACATCTTTAGAAAAATAATAATTTTGTGGAAATTGTTCACTTTGCTTTCCTTCCTCTAGTTTTATTGTTGAATAGTCAAATTGCCCCATCTTTCTAAAAAATTTCTCTACATTTCTGTCAAGTTCTAGCAGGATTCTGCAAAATTTGCTCTGTAAATAATTATCCGTGATATGCATAATTACATCGTATTGGTAATTTGCTATCCTTTTCTGGTACCTTGCGCGAAATACAGTTTTCAACGCTTTTACCATACGAGACTGAGTGGTATAGTTTTTAGGATTTATTCCCATTTGCGGTTCCTCAACCCAAAGATAAAAAACCCTGATGGGATATACCGTGTGATCCGACATACAATTTTCTATCAGAGATATCTTATGATTCATTCCGCTTTCATTCAAAATATCCGTATGGTACAGGGCCTTAAACAGCTGAATAAAATCGCCACGTTCCAAAGTCATATCCATAGTTTTCCTAACCTGAACACGCTCCGGATCATACTGTCTCAAATTTTCTATAATCTCATCAAACAATGCCACTGCAGGCGGCCAAAGAACCCCTACATATTCATATTTTGCATTCTGAAGAATTTCATGGACACAATCCTGTACCATATGACATTCTTTTGCAGAAAACCCATTTTTCCAAAACCAGTCATAATCAAAAACTCTTCTCCGATCATTGTTATAGATTGCCGCATCAATAAATTCCTGACCACTATAAAGCGCCAAAGTAAGACGATGAGAGCCGTCAAGGATCTGCAAATGCGCATCTAATTCAATTGGATTTCCTTTTCTATATCCTTCCTTTTCATATGAAGCAATCAATTTCTGATAACGCTCTGTCCAATCAAACCCAGATACTGCCTGCACTCGGCGGTAAAGATCAAATCCGATCTGGTTTTTATGATAGTATTCTTCCAGCGCCATCATGCGAACGGCCCCATCACAATGCACATAGTTTAAATAATCTCCATTGTAATACTGGGAGAGAAACAAATCCCGCACAGATAGTTCCTTTTTCATAAGTACCCGGATTTTTCCTTTTCGGTTAAACCGTCTGTGCAGTTTACTTCTAAAGTTGTACAGTTCTTCCCCATGCATCAATTTAAGATTGGCGTACTTTTCCGCAATTCGATTGTTTAACAATCGAGTATCAATCCATTTTACACATTTTTTTACTTTTGTTTTCACACCAAAACCCATATTTTCCTTCCTCAAAATAAGTGAATCTTGAAACATTTATCAATCCTATAACAGTTCCCTTTTCAATTCTTCTTCATTCTTCGGGAATCTGAAATAAGGAACATCCTTACAGATTTTATCAATTACACCAAGAGACTGCGTCAAATTAACTTTATCCATTTCTTTATATTTATACAGCAATATACTTTTTTAGCTTTCTCATTTGTTAAAAAATAAGATGCAACACCAGAAGCAGATGCAATCGTAATCAAAGTTGTATTTTCTAATTTTTTCTTAACTGCAATCAATTTCCACGGAATGGCAATATCACGATTTGTCATAACCCCCCTTTTTTCAAATCGATTTTCCGGATTTCTGGGATGAATTTTTATAAGCAGATTCTCTTTTCTTACAACCTTTCCTAGTTCCTCTACATATTCTACATCGAGCAGTGCAATTCCATCTTCAAAATAGGATTCTCCTATTTTATCATTTCTATATCTTCTATAATGCGATGATTCTGGCAATGCCCTTTCTCCTGTAATTTCTTTATAGAACCATATATACTTTGTTCACAAAGCTTGTCCCATTTCTGATTCTTTCCCTTTAAACATGGATACAAAAAATATGTGGCAATATCATCTTCCAGCATTGCAGAAGCATTAAGCACACTGCCGCTCGATACCGTAAGAAAAATGTGATCTGTAAAATCATGGTTTAATTGAATCACTTCCCAGGGAACAGCAGAATTCTTTGCCACTGTAATCCCCTGTTTTTCATATACTTTACGCGTATCTCGTGGATGCTTTTTCACCAAAAGATTTTCCTTTCCCACCATATCCGCAATCCGTAGCACTAATTCTGTTTCTCCAACATGATTTCCATCAATATCGCTTGATGAAGCAAAAAAGAGATATTTTTGCGGATACAGATCTTTCTGAGGTTGATATGAAAATACTGTATTCAATCTTTGTATCAAATCATGATTATTACGGTTTAAAAGCGGTATTTTATGACATTTCCGTCCTTTCCCTGCAAGTAATTCGGGATAATAGCAGTAGAGATCCCGGGTCTCTTCAAAAACATTCTTTTTACGCATAAATCTCCGCAAGCCAACCAACCATTGCATACGTTTTCCAACATTTCCATAAATGGTCATAGCTTCGTATGAAAAAATCCCCTCTTCAAACCGGACGCACTTTGGTGTTTTTCCCAGTCTTCTACTCTGATCGTATGCGTAAATGCAGATAAAATCATGATTATAATAAAAGATAGCATCATACGTTATATCATTTTCCCATAACATTTTTTTATATTTATTATCCAAATTAAATGTAAGTGTAAAAACATCTTTCAAGTCTTCTAACACATTTTGCTTAAACACAGCTTCTTTAGAATGCGCGCAAAATACCCGTTTAAAAATACTGACCTGAGACAAATGATTACATACTATCTCGGCATTTACCGAATGATCTGACAAAATCAAGTCCGCATTTACATGTTTATACAGATATTCTTTTATTTGAATAGCTGTGATAAGCTGCATATAAGTATTACAGATAAATAATATGCGTTTGCTTTCCATCATCACAAAAACCTCTTGAAATCTATATTTTCAAAATCCTCTTATGAAATCGTCCGATTGCATCCTGTTATGACGGTTTTGTTTAAAACATATTTTATCGCAAAATACAACATCGGTACTTCTATAAATGCAGCTAATTCCCAGCCGTTTCTCCCATACCATGCCGTTCTGAATATTTCTATTATGAAAGGAATCCAAAACATTGCGCGGAACATGTTTGCCTTGCGGACTACCCATGAGTAAAACAGGCAAAATGTAACATTGGTCACCAAAACTCCTATCATACCAAAATTCATCATCGGCTCTGTAAAAAACAGACCTCCGCCTACTGTAAAATAAAAATTTTTAATATAAGACGCTGCATCGTATAATCCAGATACACCTGGTATTAGCTCATACAAGTAATTGAAATAGGTTATTCCATGGGTTAGATTACCATGTTTCCACATATCTACCGCACAGTCGAAAACATATATAACATCTCCTGCAGTTCCTTGTACAAATAGTTTTCTCAAGATATTGCCCAGAGAATATGAATCATTTCCCTGCTTGATCCGATACAGGCCAATCCATATCAGAAAAAGAAGAAACGCAAAAACTACTACCAGTATTCCGAATTTTTTTATCTTCTGTCCTAAACTCAATTTAGGATGTTCTCTGTTTATCCCCGAATTCCTGTTAAAGCTCTTGAGTAGCATATATGATACAAACCCTAATATTTCCACTCTTTCCGCATGTCCAATCGTCCAGAAAATAATAAATCCGTAAAAAATCCAAAACCATTTATGCTCATTACTCATATCATATGTTGTCGCTGCCAAAAGCAGGGCAACCATAACCCATCCATATGTCGTTGAAATTCCCTGTGTGCGTCTTGTCAAACTGTCAATTCGGAATGTCGGAACTGACGGAAAAGTCATCACAATCAACAGAACAGAAATACACAAAAAAATGATGGCGATATGCAGTTTAAGGGTTATTTTTGTCATGTAAATCTTTTTTTCATTAGCAATCAGGTTTGTAAAAAGCACAAAGAACAATAACGTAAGAAGAAATGTCACCGTACAAATCGAATGTTCCGTGGCATACAATGGCACATTAAAATTTGCGTTTTGAATCATTCCGGATGCCTGACCTGTGAGTTCCTGTATCCATGTCTGAAAAAGCGTAAATACTAAAATGAATGCAAGTTCCGAAAAAAATGAGAATCTTGCCTGAAAAATAATGTATGCAAGCAATATAATTGAAAATGACAGATATAAGGTTATATTGTCAACAACATATGCCATGAGAAAAAAGGCCCACATCATTATATATATTGCTATTTTTCGCTTATCTGTTTTCACTGTGGTTCCCCTTTAACTACTGTAAACTTTATATAGGGCTTCCGTTGTTTGCCTGACATCAAAGCCTTGTTCTAATACATTGATCTGACCTTCATCTCGATTGATTGGCACTTGGGCATAATTTCTAAGCTTTTCTGCCCACCGAGCCGGCATATCTGACAAATTCATAAAAACACATTTTTCTGATAACTTGCATTGCTTTGTTATTGTATCTGACAAAACACATGGGAGTCCATTTGCTTGTGCTTCTACCGCGCAAACTGGAAATCCCTCAAATCGAGATGGCAAAATAAATACGTCAAAGGCATTTAAAACCTTATGCACTTCTCTGGTGTACCCATAAAAAATAACATTGTTTTTATATTCCTTTGCCGCAATCTCTTTCTCTACTCTTGATCTATCCGCCCCATCGCCAACAAATAATAGTTTACTGCTGCTTCTCATGCTATAAAACTCTTCAAAAACCTTGATGATATACCCTGGATTTTTCTGATATGAAAAATTACCCACTGTTCCAATCACAAAGTCGCCATCCGCCATTCCTAACTGAGTTCTTATATTCTTTCTCTCTTGATCATTGAATTTGTACTTTTCGGTATCAATGCCATTTTTCATAAAGACAACTTTTGCTAACAAGCGATCTGGATACATCCACTTTGCCGCGAAATCAGAACATGCACAGTAAATATCCGCAAATAATGGTACTATTGGCTTTGCCATTCTATGGCAAAACAATTTCAACATCCTGTGATCACCATTGATGTTACTTGAATGAGCATGAACAATTATCTTTTTTATCCCGGCAAGTTTTGCTGGAATTGCATATATTAAAAGTTTCCATGCCGTATCCGAATGGATATGAATCACTTTGTATGGATTTTTTTTCAAAAATCGAAAAAAATGAAAAGGCAAATTTAAATGCCCTATAAAACGATTTTTTCTCAGATCCGCTCCTATTACCTTTCCCTGCATGCTCTGAATGGAGCTTACAACCTGTTGATTATTAAAGCTTGACATGGAATAATAATCAAATATAATTCTTTCAGCTAACGCCTTTTGCAGCTGATATACATAAGAAAATACTCCACCTGCACTATCATCCAAATTCACCTGCAATACACGCATTTTCATATGCCCCCGCTATGTTTACTGATTACCTTTTTGATCCATATAGCGTCTTAGATAATTTATCCCAACATGATATGGCAATCTGAGATAAAACAATTTTTTCAAAAAGGCTGTTTTCCAGTTTGTTTCAACAAATTTTTTCTTCAAATCCTTAAAACGCAATAAACTGGCATGTTCCACAAGACGCCTAGTAGTTCCATTTTCATACACTGAAATATTCCCAAGCTCCGCAATATCTTTATTTGAAGGATACAGCCCTAGTCTGAATAATTTCTGCATATACATTTGTTTGTCAAATTGGCAGTTTCCTTCAAAAAATGCACATTTATTAAGAAAATCAGAAACACCCGACTGTAATTTTTTTATTTTATTTACGTCATCTCCGCGGAATTCACATTGATCAAAAACCGGTTGTACCTCATTATTGCTTTTCTCATATCCAGTAACTGATCCCAGCATTGGCTGCATCAGTACTTCTAACAAACCGGAAAAACAGAAAGTATTTTGCCCTGTTTTATTGTTTTCCTCAAATAAATACCCGTTTTTATGATCTTTATTTGTAGCTCCAAAGTATAATCCCCATATCGCCTGTTCTTTTCCTATCGCTTTCATATATTTTTCTAAAATATTTTGCATACTGCCTTTCCATCCAATATCCACAAGGCAGCTTCCCGATAAACAAAACTGTTGCAAATATTCCCCAAAGTTCTGATGCTCTGCCGCAAAATCCTCTAATATCTGTTTTTTATTTTTTTCTATAAACGTATACAATGATTTGTGATGAGAAACCGCATCACTTAAATTGATTTTTTCTCTTTGCAGGCCGCTCATATACTTTTCCGGCTGCAATCCCAACCTGCAAAATAATTCTTCTACTGTTTCATTTCGTTTTTCACTGATCGTTTGTATAAACTCATCCGAAGACAATCTCTGCAGCAATATATACGCTGTCCCATTGATTACACTTCTTCGGGAAACAAACATGCTTTGTGTGTTTTCTTTTTTGTATAAAATATGATAATATTTTTGTATGGTAAGCCCTTCTCGGGCTAAAAATATCATCGGTCTGCCTGCCGCTGCTTTATGCAGCCATTGACAAAACCCATACATAACAGGGCCCAAAGTATTAAATCCTAGATCATAACAAAAATCGTTTGTCTTGATAAACTCCTCTGATTTATGACATCGTATTGATTTCATGCCAAGCAGTTTAGGATTTATAAAGTCGCTGCGAAGTGCATCTCCAACATGAAGTATTTCATTACAAGAAATATTTAGATCCTCTGCCACTTTTAAAAATAATGTCGTTTCCCTTTTGCTTGCCTCCTCCTCGCAGGAGACATATATTTTATTTATTGCAGAATATCCGTTTTTCTTAAGAATTTGCCCTATCACCCGCTTATCCAGATACATATCGCTAACACAAATGATCTGATACTTTTTACAATACTTTTTATACAACTTCCTGCCATAATAATTTGGCAGAGTATTATGGATCTCATATTCCTCTTCTAAAAAACGCAGCTTATCTTTTTCATTCAAAGTCAAATCTATAAAAACATCAGTATTATAGACATCTGACAGAGAATAATTTTTGTTACCCTTATTTCGAAGTTCTTTTTCCGCCAGAATCCTTTTTCGGGAAAAATCCTTATAGCAATCACAGCCCTCTTCCTTTAATTTGATCTCCATCATTCTGTATAGCTGCTGTGGCGTAAATATACGTCTGATCAATGTATCATACACATCAAAAGAAATATACTGTATATTCATGACCGTTTCCTCATTGCTTTTTGTATATTTGAAATTCGCAATACATTATATGCCCCTGAAGCTACCAGCAATACTATGCGCCTAGGTAGGACACTGATAATCCTGTCAATTATTTTTTTTATTTTTCCTCTTGTGTCGGGTGACTCCGGCAAATTTTTCCAGGGAGACAGATTTCTATAATTTAAGTAAATATTTTTATATGGGTGTTTACTGTTTTCTATCCATACTCTGTTGTTCACCAAAAACGAATTTGTCAAATGCACAAGTGCTGGTTTTTTTACCGCACTTTCTATCTCTTGTCTGGAATAGCGTTCCCGCGGTTTTCTTAACAATAATATTTCCTTATAGCTGAGGCATTGCATCATTGTGGAAACATTATATTTAGGATTTAAGAGCAATATTTTATCCTGCATCACCACATTCCATACTGTTTGCTCCATAAAAAACACATATCCTTTTTGGCTACGAACATATTTTTTAATATATTCACTGATATGCTGCTCTCTCCAAAGCTTTAAGTTTATAAGGATTATACCGCTATTACAATATGTGGCTGTTTTACTCAAATTAAATATTTTATAGTATTTTTCACTGAAGAACTCAGCCACTCCGGCAGAGCAATGCCCCTGCATGTCCGTATTCCACAACTCATAGAGCGAGTCCACAACAAGCACATCACCATCTAAATACAGGACTTTTTCTATTTCACTTGGAAGAAGAACATCCAAAAATAACCGGCAATATGAATCAAACAGCCAGTTTTTCTTTACACTTACCAGTTTGAGATCCTGCATTTGATTGATATCCGGCATGGGTATAAATTTAATGGTTCTTCCGTAGCTTTCGGCCAGCTTAAGCAACTTTTTTTTGTTATTTGCCGAAACATCATGTTCAATTATATAAACTACAAGTTCGTCACATTCTTTATTATTCTCAAACAAAGATGTGATAGAAACACCTGTCGGCTCTGCATATAAGTCACTACAATGGTATGCAACGATCATATTTCCACCCTTAGTTCTGTTTTCTGTTAATTCGTCTTATCTTTCAAGTCGTTCTATTTCCAATTTGTGTTTTCGGTAATTTATCATATCAATTATTCCATCTTTGAATTTAATCTGCGGGGTATAATCAATATCCTGAAACAATGCTTCTGCGTCCGGATTTAATCCAATAATGCTATCTTTTTTATTCGAAGCAGAGAAGCAGCATTTCACTCTTGCATCAAAGCACTCTTTTAATTCTAGTATAAATTCCTTTAAAACCCGGGGCTGTCCACTTGCCACACAGTAAACTCCACTGCGGTTCACAAGTTCTCCAAGCCTCCAGAAAATCTTTCCGGCATCGCTTTCATGTAAATAATCCCATAGCTGTGTCGCCTCAGAAAATACTGCCTCTCTATTTTTCAAAAACTGATCAATAGCATAAACCAGCATTGTGCCCTCATTATCATAGCGGCCATAAAGACTGAAAATCCTGCCCCATATATGCACCATTCCCAATTGACTGCATCGCTTTTCGCTTAGTTTCCCGGCAGCGTATTTAGCCACTCCATAAGCGATAGTTGGATTGGCAACCGTATCCGCACGAATAATCCCGTCAACCTTTCCGTATTCTGCCTGTGAGCCTGCTCCAATAAATTTGGAACACTTCAATCTATTGGCAAGCTCTACAGCATCTAACGTATACTGAATATTCTTTTCCTGTAAAACAGGATTGTCTCTACTGTCTTTTGACGTATAGTCCCATGCGAAATGATAGAAAACATCATATTTCTTATAAATATTTTGAATAAACCTTAAATTCTCCAGTTTACTCTCATAAACCTCTATCAGATTACTTTTTGGCAATCTATCTAATCGTCCGGAATCACTTCTAACAATTGCCAGTACTTCCGTATTTTGCCGAATACATTCCTGAATTAGGGCTACGCCTAACATACTGGTTGCACCAGTTACCACAACTCTATTCATATTTTTTCTATTCTTTTTCCGGAATTAAGTCAGCCTCACTCAACCCCATTATTTCTTCATACATTTTTCTTTCAATTAGCGGCTCTTGATCCTGATTTAACTTTCCAAATCTCACCTTTGGAAATACATAGGTTGGTTCTTTTATCTTTACCTCAATAAATTGCGGCCCGTTAGTACTAAATATTTCGGCCCCTATATCTTCTGCTGACTTTATTACACAATAGGGTATTTTATATGCGCCCGCCAAAGCTTTAAAATCCGGCGCATCATATCCATATCCCGCTATGGTCTGATAATATTTTTTTTCAAAATACATCTCCTGAAAATGCCGTATCATTCCCAAAGCTAAATTATTAAACACTATTATTTTTATAGGAAGCCACTCTCTTGCAATTGTCTGGAGCTCTTGAATATTCATCTGTATTCCGCCGTCACCACTAAAAGAATATACTGTTTTGTTTGTTGCCAACGCACATCCAATTGCTGCCGGCAGGGAATATCCCATTGCCCCATGTCCACCGGAAAAAAGAACACGTTGATTTTGTTTGACTTCCAATGACTGTGCGACCCATACCTGATTCTGCCCGACATCCGTTGTAATGATTACTCCGTCTGGAATACACTCTCCCAACATCTTCATATAAATATTGGGTATTTTATCGTCAATACCTTGTAATTTATCTTTTATCAGTTGACAAATTCGAATCCATTTTTCATATTGCTTTGAAAGTAGATAACAATTCAAAGATTCGAGTACATTTCTGATATCAGCGCACATCTGCACCTCATCATCATGTACTCTGTACTGAAGCTCACTCTTATCAATATCAATGCGTATTATTTTTGCATCCGACGCAAAAGTGTTTCGTATCGCTCCGACTTGTCGGACATCCAATCTTGCTCCCATCGTGATAACAAGATCGCTTTTTGCAATAATAAAGTTTGCTGTTCTGTGCCCATATGCCCCGACAAATCCATAATACAGATCTTTATCATGTACTATATCAATAGCAGGCATTGTAGATACAACCGGTATATTCATCTTTGAGATAAACTGATTAAATTCTTTTACCGCATTGGCCTGTCTGATACCATTTCCAGCTACTATTACCGGTCTTTTGGAAGTATTTAAAAGATTTATCAGCTCCGTACAATCCACCTGTGCAGTATCTTTTTCTTTCTCATAGCCTTTCAGTTTTGCGGGTTCTATTTCTGTCCGAAAGATATCCATCGGTATATCAAGTAATACCGGGCCTTTCCGTCTGTCTGTTGCTTCTGTAAAGGCATAATCTAAATGCCATTTAATCTCTTCAGCCTTTTCTATCCGAACAGCATATTTAGTGACACCGGATATCATTGCAACAATGTCCGTTTCCTGAAACCCCTTTTGCCTGACATCCAGATTCCCTTTTGCCTCAAAGGTGTTCACCTGCCCGGTAATAAACAATACTGGAACAGAGTCAAAATAGGCGTTACATATTCCTGTAATAAGATTTGTTGCCCCGGGTCCGCTTGTTGCATATGCTATACCTACTTTATTACTTGCTTGTGCATATCCGCAGGCCGCAAAAGCAGCGCCCTGTTCATGATAGGTTACATGAGCTTTTATCTGACCGTCATATTTTCTGAAAGAATCCATCAGATGCGTTACCATTCCTCCTGGATATCCAAAAACATCGGTTATTCCTTTCTGAATCAAATATTCAACAATATAATCAGATACTTTCAACCCTATTCTACCTCTCACTGCCGACAAACTGCTTCCCTTATGATTTGTGCCATATAATCAATCATCTCGTCTGTCATTCCCGGATAAACGCCTACCCAAAATGAGTTATTCATAATGAAATCTGTATTATCAAGCGTTCCCGACACGCGATAAGCATCTGTCCCCCGTATATCTTCAAAGCATGGGTGCTTTATTAAATTTCCGCTAAACAGCAATCGGGTTTGAATATTGTGCGCTTCAATATAACGAATCACTTTCTGCCGTGACAGTTCCGTTTCCTGCCGAATAGAAATTAAAAATCCAAACCAGGAGGGTCTGCTGTTTTGTGCAGGTTGAGGAAGGATTATCTTATCTTCTATACACTGCAAATCCTGATAGAGACGTTCCCAGTTTTGTCTCCGCCGTTCAATAAAATATGGAAGCTTTTTCAGCTGTTCCACACCAATCGCTGCCTGCAAATCTGTTACTTTCAGGTTGTAGCCGAAGTGGCTATATACATATTTGTGATCATAGTTTTGCGGCAATTCTCCATATTGTCCATCAAATCGGTGGCCACAGAAATTATCATGCCCGGACGGACAAATGCAGTCCCTGCCCCAGTCCCTGTAAGAGAGAATTAACCGGTGTAGTTTTGGATTGTTCGTGTATACACATCCGCCTTCTCCCATTGTCATATGATGGGGAGGATAAAAACTGCTGGTTCCTATATCGCCCCATGTGCCAGTCAATTTTGTCACTCCATCAATCGTATACTGTGCACCCAACGCATCACAATTATCTTCCACTAACCACAAATCGTGTGCATCGCAAAACTTCTTCACAGCTGCAAGATCAAAGGGATTTCCAAGCGTATGGGCTATCATTACAGCTTTCGTTTTTTCGGATAAAGCATTTTCCATCGCACGAATATCAATGTTATATTGCGGTAAAAGCATATCCACAAAAACCGGAACCGCTCCGTATTGCAAAATCGGCGCTACCGTTGTTGGAAAACCGCAGGCTACTGTAATCACTTCATCTCCGCGTTTGATTTGACGTTTGCCAAGTTCCGGTGCTGTTAAAACAGTGAAAGCCAACAAATTCGCAGATGAGCCACTGTTGACCAGATGCGCATATTTTACTCCAAGATATTTTGCAAACGACTCTTCGAACTGTTCAGCAAAGCGGCCTGTTGTCAGCCAAAAGTCCAGCACCGCATCTGTCAGGCTCATTAGCTCTTTCTCATCATATATACGCGAAGCATATGAGATTCGATCCCCGGGTTTAAAATGATCCTTTTTTTCTTTAAATTCATAATAATAATCGGACACGAGTTTTTTTATCTGTTCTCTTGCTTCTGATTCTGTACTCCAATTGCCCATATTCTTTTCGCTTCCTCAACTTATATTTTCTAAGAATTCCTCTATTTGCTTATCCATACACGTTCGAACATCCTGTCCGTTTATCCAGCATTTATTCCATTCAACTGTTTTCTCTACTGCTTTTTCCAAATTCCATGCGGATTTCCATCCAAACACCCTCTTTAGTCTGGAACAATCCAGTTTCAAAAAGTTTGCCTCATGTGGTCCTCCGTCATATTGCGTTGTCCAACGTATATCTTCTCCCCAATATTGGACAAACAGGTCTACCAATTCTCCCGTCTGTCGGCAATCCTGCTCATCTGGTCCAACATTATAGCTACCTGCATAATGTTTATTTTCATATTGCATTGCCCCAATCATCATGTATACATACAAAGGTTCCAAAACATGTTGATATGGCCTTATGGAATATGGATTTCTGACAATAATATCCTCTCTCTTTATTGCCGCACGGATACAATCCGGTATGATGCGGTCTTTTGCAAAGTCTCCGCCGCCAATTACATTTCCCGCCCGCACCGTTGATACAGGCAATGTTATATTTCCTTCGTCGTCCGAGAAAAAAGATCTTATATAGCTACCAGTTACCAATTCAGAACACGATTTGGAATTAGAATAGGGATCGTAGCCATCCAATACCTCGTTTTCCCGATATCCCCATTCCCACTCTCGATTTTGGTAGACCTTATCAGTCGTCACATTGACAAAAGATCTTACGTTTTTACTCTTTCGGATACATTCTAGTAAATTTACCGTTCCCATTACGTTTGTTTCATAAGTATATTGCGGATTTTGGTAGCTTTCCCTCACAAGTGGTTGTGCTGCCAAATGAATTACAATCTCAGGCCCTGCCTCTTCAAATGCAGGCATCAACTGGCGACAATTGCGAATATCACCAATGATCGAATGAACATTTTTTTCAATGTCCGCTATCTGAAACAGCGAACACGCTGGCGCCTCCAGGGAATATCCTGTGACTTCTGCCCCGGCATTCACAAGCATTCGACACAGCCAGGAACCTTTAAATCCCGTGTGCCCAGTAACAAATACTTTTTTTCCTTTATAAAAACTCAGATCAAAGCTCATTCATCCGCTCCTCAATTTTCCCATAATTTCCATGGCGCCGTTCCCTTAGCCCACAATTTCTCCAATTTTTGCTTTTCTCTCATAGTATCCATACATTGCCAAAACCCCTTATGGTTATAACCTGCCAGTTCTCCCTCTTCTACCAATTTTGTTAATGATTCTTTTTCCAAAACAGTGTTATCATCCTTAATGTAATTAAAAATCTCTGGTTGAAAAATCATATATCCAATATTAATCAAATCACCATCAAAATCAGACTTTTCTCTAAAAGCACAAATATTACCGTTGCGTCCAACATCTACAATACCTTTTGTCTGACCAAAGTTGTATATAGACATCGTTCCGATTTTTCCATGCTTTTTATGATATTCAATGAGTTCAGAAATATTGATATCACCCACGGCATCACCATATGTAACCAGAAAAGGTTCGTTTCCGGTATAAGCCTTGACTCGTTTGATCCTCCCTCCTGTCTGGGTGTTAAGCCCGGTATCAACGACTGTGACTTTCCAAGGTTCAGTATTTTTATTATGAACGACCGTTCTGTTTTCCCTTGTAAAATCAAATGTTATGTCAGATGTGTGAAGAAAATAATCGGCAAACCATTCTTTAATTACATGCTGTTTATACCCGGCGCAAATAATAAAATCATTTATCTTATAGCATGAAAGTTCTTTCATAATATGCCAGAGTATAGGTTTTTCTCCAATTTCAATCATCGGTTTTGGTTTTAAATGAGATTCCTCTGAAATACGCGTTCCAAATCCTCCGGCTAAAATTACTGCTTTCATATCAGCCCTCCATCCATTGTTTTGTGCACATCTTGTATCAAACAAACAGAGAAATCCATAGTTGCTCTAAATAACAATTTCAAAAAATTTTTATAACTCACTTCCACAAATGCAATTTTAAGACCAACAATCTGCCGACAACGTATATTTCTTACTTTTTCCGCACTCAAAATAAAGGGTAGCCATTTGTCTATCCCACGATTTTTTTATTTCAGTCACCAGAATATTCCGGACAAAATCCCTTTCAGATCTTTCCAACCGCCATTTTTGATTTCTGATAAAAAAAAAGACGCCGGAAGCTGACTGTGATCAGTTTTCGACGTCTTCTCATATCCTGTTTTATCTTGTTTTTCTTTTATCGCAATACCGCCGCACTGCTGATTTATTATCTGTGCGGTTACAATTTCAAAATCTGAACGGTTACATTTTTAAAATTTGAACGGTTATAGTTGATAAATTTGGCCGGTTGTGGCATACTGTCATTATGGAGGTGTTTTTTATGAAACACAAAGACTATCGTCCCCGTATTATTGATAAGAAAGTAGATCAATATCTGGCGGCCTTTGGCGCCGTGTGCATAGAGGGCCCTAAATGGTGTGGAAAGACATGGACGTCCTCCGCTCACTGTAAGAGCGAAATTTTCATTGGCGATCCGTCTGGAAATTTTCAAAACCGGCAGCTTGCGGAACTGAGTCCCGCGCTTGTTCTGGAAGGAGCGTTCCCACGACTGATCGACGAATGGCAGGAGGTTCCGCCTATCTGGGACGCCGTCCGTCATCAGGTAGACCAAACTGTTCAAAAAGGACAATTTATCCTGACCGGCTCCGCAACCCCAAACCACAAGGGCATTCTGCACAGCGGCGCCGGCAGAATTGGAAGACTTCGCATGCGTCCTATGTCTCTTTTTGAGTCGGGCGGCTCCTGCGGAACCGTCTCCCTGAAGGCACTGTGTATGGGGGAAATCGTTCCTGCCATGACCGGTGAAGTCAAACTTGGACAGCTCATTGATTTTATTTTGCGGGGCGGATGGCCCGCAAACACCAAAGCCCCCCTGGAACAGGCCATTCTTCTTCCGCGCCAGTATCTTACGGCGGTTATCAACGACGACATTTACCGTATGGATGGCATCAAACGGGATATTCACAAAATGGAGCTGCTGCTGCGCTCCCTTGCCCGAAACGAATGCACCACCGCCACTAATAAGAAACTGCAGAACGACGTTCTCTCGGTTGACGATGAAGAAATTCACCAGGAAACAGTGTCCAACTATCTGGATGTCTTTTCACGGCTGTTTCTCACCGACAATCTGCCGCCTTTTTCCTCAAATATACGGTCTTCCGTCCGCATAAAGCAGGGAGAAAAACGTCGCCTTTCCGATCCTTCTCTGACCTGTGCCCTGCTGAAAGCAACCCCGCAGATGCTTATGGGCGATCT
>CANQUC010000054.1 GCA_947626945.1 uncultured Lachnospiraceae bacterium
GTTTATCTGATCTATGCTCGATGAACACCTGATTTTTGTGTTCTCTCTAAACTCGGAATTTCCTATAAAGCAAAAAACCGCAGCAAAAGCTGCGGTTTTTTTACGGAGAAAGAGGGATTTGAACCCTCGCGCCGCGTAAACGACCTACACCCTTAGCAGGGGCGCCTCTTCAGCCACTTGAGTATTTCTCCTGATTCTGAATTTTACACTTGCGTATGCAGTTATCTGGCCAGCCGCAGGGGGTTCTGCCGTCTGACGCAAAACTAATTATACTAAAACCCCTATTGTTTGTCAATGATATTTTTTCCCTCTAATTCCGCTATTTTTTCCACGATCCGACTTCTGACTTCCTCCGCGATCTGGTTGGTATTCATATCCTTATACTGCTCATAAAGAATGGGCTCCAGGTAACAGATCTTCATGGAAACTTTGCTTACGGTGTGCGTGTCAAAGGGTTTATAGGAATCCACAAGGGCAACGGGCACAATGGGACACTTTGCCTTTGTGGCGCTTTTAAAGCTGCCCGCCTTAAATTCACCGACCTGATTTCCGTTCTTAGAGCGGGTGCCTTCCGGGAAGATCACATAGTTGCGTCCTTCTGAAACCTCCTTTGCCACATTCAAAATCACTTTCATGGACTGGCGCACGTCTTCCCTGTCCATAGACTGCGCCCTCATCACGGCAAATACCCATTTCAGCATAGGAATATTGGCCAGCTCTTTTTTGATCACTACAGAAGTGGGATGCCCCAAGGTATCCAGGATCGCCAGCACATCATACATTCCCTGATGATTTGGAAACAGGATAAATCCGTTTTTCTCAGGAATGTGCTCTGTGCCGGAGCTTTCAATGATCACATTGCCTCCGATATTTGCCCTTTTTACGATCTTTTTTAAAAATTCATACTTTTTTTCATCAGAAACCCTGTCGGTCTTCGCGTAATAGATCATCTTAAAATAGAAATACGGAAAAATGAAAATATTTCTGAAGATCATCAACAAGATCCGCTTCATGGAAGTTCTCCTTTTTATTTTCTGTATTTCAGACCGGCGGTTTTGGTTTAAATTTCTTCCTTGACCTTTGCCACTCCCGCAACAGTCACATCGTTAGCCAGATTGATCAGCTTTACGCCTGAGGTAATTCTTCCCAATGTGGAAATGCTGCTGACCGGCATTTGGATAATGATGCCTTCTGTGGTGATCATCATCACGTCATTGTCGTTGTTGACTGCCTTCACGCTGACCAGATTTCCTGTCTTTTCCGTAATCTTGTAGCATTTTACACCCTTGCCGCCCCGGTACTGTTTCTTGAATTCATCCAGATAGGTACATTTTCCAAGACCTTTTTCGGAAACAAACAGAAGAAATTCTCCCTGAACATTCAGCTGCATGCCAATGACCTCGTCGCCCTGGGAAAGCTTAATTCCCCTGACGCCCATGGAAACGCGTCCCATAGGCCTTGCGTCATTTTCGTCAAACCGGATGCACATGCCGAATTTTGTCACAAGGAAGATATCCTTGTCATTATCGGTGATCTTTACCTCGATCAGCTCGTCGTCTTCCTGCAAATGAATGGCCTGAAGACCGTTTTTGCGGATATTTTTATATTCTGCAACAATAGTCTTTTTCACGATGCCTTTTTTTGTGGCCATGAAAAGATATCGTTTTTCTTCGTATTTTTCTACAGGGATCACAGCGGTGACCTTTTCCCCCGCTTCGATTTGCAGCAGGTTTACAATGGCCATGCCCCTAGCGGTACGGCTGGCTTCCGGAATCTGATACGCCTTGATGCCGTACACTTTTCCTTTATTGGTAAAGAACATAAGGTAATGATGAGTGGTGGTCATAAACAGATCTTCCACATAATCTTCCTCTATGGTCTGCATTCCTTTGATTCCCTTGCCGCCCCGGTTCTGGCTTCTGAAATTGTCAGGGGTCATTCGCTTGATATAACCCAGCTTTGTCATGGTGATCACGGTATTTTCCTTTGGAACCAGATCCTCCGCGGACAGATCCATTTCATCATAACCGATCTTTGTCTTTCTGTCGTCGCCGTATTTTTCAGCGATCTCAACAATCTCTTCCCGAATCACTCCAAGAAGAAGCTTTTCGTCTGAAAGAATGCCTTTCAGATATTCGATTCTCTTTTTCAGCTCGGCAAATTCTTTTTCCAGACGGTCTCTTTCCAGACCTGTCAGGGCACGGAGACGCATATCCACAATTGCCTGAGCCTGAGGCTCTGTAAGCCCAAAGGATGAAATCAGCCGCTCCTTGGCTGTTGCCACGTTTTCTGAAGAACGGATGATGGCGATCACTTCATCAATATGATCCAGCGCGATCAGCAGTCCCTCCAGGATATGAGCCCGTTCTTCCGCCCGGTTTAAATCATACCTGGTTCTTCTGGTGACTACATCTTTCTGATGATCCAGATAATAATTAAGCATATCCAGAAGATTCAGCACTTTTGGCTCATTATTTACAATGGCAAGCATGTTGACGCCAAAAGTATCCTGAAGCTGTGTATGCTTATACAGGTGATTCAGGATTACATTTGCGTTTACGTCCCGGCGCAGTTCAATACAGATCCTCATGCCTTCCCTGCTGGACTCGTCCCGAAGATCTGTAATCCCGTCGATTTTTTTTGTTTTTACCAGGTCCGCGATCTTTTCAATCAGCCTTGCCTTGTTGACCATGAAAGGAAGCTCGCTGACAATGATTCGGCTTTTTCCGTTATCCATGGTTTCAATGTCGCATACCGCCCGCACCCGGATCTTTCCGTGACCTGTACGGTATGCCTCATTGATGCCCCTTGTGCCCAGAATCGTGGCGCCTGTGGGAAAATCAGGACCTTTTATCACATCCATGACTTCCTGGATTTCTGTAGCTTTGTCTTCCTCCACATAATTGTCAATGATCTTCACCACAGCGGCGATCACTTCCCGGAGATTATGAGGGGGAATATTGGTAGCCATACCTACGGCGATACCGGTAGTACCGTTTACAAGCAGATTGGGATACCGGGAGGGAAGTACCACCGGCTCTTTTTCTGTTTCGTCAAAATTAGGCGTAAAATCAACCGTATCTTTGTTGATGTCTGCCAGCATCTCCATGGAGATCTTTGACAGTCTTGCTTCCGTATAACGCATTGCCGCCGCGCCGTCGCCGTCTACGGAACCAAAGTTTCCATGGCCGTCCACAAGAGGATATCTGGTATACCAGGGCTGTGCCATATTTACCAGCGCGCCGTAAATGGAACTGTCTCCGTGAGGGTGATATTTACCCATTGTATCACCGACGATACGGGCGCTTTTCCGGTGAGGCTTATCCGGTCCGTTGTTCAGCTCCACCATGGAATACAATACTCTTCGTTGAACAGGCTTCAGACCATCCCTGACATCTGGCAGCGCGCGGGAAACAATAACGCTCATTGCATATTCAATGTAGGAATTCTCCATTGTCTTTTTCAGGTCAACTTCTTTGATCTTGTCTGCCTTGTCAAAGATCTTATCATCCATAAATACTATACCATGCCTTTCTTCATATCATGTGCCTTATACATGATGAAACCGCGTCCCGGCTTTTTATCCTGCCGGATCCGCCTGTCATTCTGTCAGATATCCAGGTTCTTTGCGTACTTTGCGTTGGCTTCAATAAACTCTCTTCTGGGTTCTACCTTATCGCCCATCAGCGTGGTAAACGTCATATCGATCTCGGAAGAAGTATCTTCATTCATATTCACCCGCAGCAAGATACGGCTGCTGGGATCCATTGTCGTATCCCAAAGCTGTTCCGCATCCATTTCTCCAAGACCTTTGTAGCGCTGAATATTGTTGTTTCCGTCTCTTCCGATCTCAGAAAGGATCCGGTCCAGCTCGTCGTCACTATAGGCATACCATATCTTCTTATTTTTTTCTATTTTATAAAGGGGCGGCTGCGCCAGATAAACATAGCCTTCCTTGATCAGATCCGGCATGAATCTGTACAAAAATGTGAGAAGCAAAGTGCTGATATGCGCTCCGTCCACATCCGCGTCCGTCATAATGATGATCTTATGATAACGAAGCTTGGTAATGTCAAAATCATCATGGATTCCTGTTCCAAAGGCGGTGATCATTGCTTTTATTTCCGCGTTGGCGTAGATTTTATCCATTCTGGCTTTTTCCACATTTAAAATTTTTCCTCTGAGGGGAAGAATGGCCTGTGTAGCTCTGGAACGGGCCTCTTTCGCGCTGCCGCCTGCGGAATCTCCCTCCACAATATAAATCTCGCAATTTTTAGGATCTTTATCCGAACAGTCCGCCAGTTTTCCGGGAAGCGCCATTCCCTCCAGGGCAGTTTTTCTTCTGGTGATTTCTCTTGCTTTTCTGGCCGCCTCTCTTGCCCGCTGTGACAAAATGGATTTTTCACAGATAATCTTTGCCACTGCCGGATTCTGCTCCAGAAAATAGGTCAGCTGCTCGCTGACGACCTGATCCACAGCCGTTCTTCCCTCGCTGTTTCCAAGCTTTTGTTTTGTCTGCCCTTCAAACTGAGGATCTTCAATTTTGATGCTGATGATCGCGGTAAGCCCTTCTCTGATGTCTTCTCCGGAAAGCTTTTCTTCACTGTCCTTCAACAGCTTGTTGGAGCGGGCATAATCGTTGATTACCCTTGTAAGCGCGCGCTTAAACCCCTCCAGATGGGTTCCCCCCTCCGGCGTATTGATGTTGTTGACAAAACTGTAACAGTTTTCCGTATAGGCGTCATTGTGCTGCATTGCCACTTCCACATAAACATTGTCTTTATTGCCTTCACAGAAGATAATGTCCGGATACAGCTCTGTTTTATTTTTATTCAGATATTGAACAAATTCCTTGATGCCGCCTTCATAATGAAATTCTTTTCTTACTTGTTTTTCTTCTCTGTCATCTATGAGAATGATTTTCAGGCCCTTTGTCAGAAAAGCCATTTCCCTGAGACGGTTTTTCAAAATATCAAATTCAAATACAGTCTCTTCAAAAATTTCATCGTCAGGCATAAACGTGATTTTTGTGCCTGTTTCATTTGGATCGCATATACCTGCCTCTCTCAAAGGATACATGACTTTTCCTCTCTCGTACCTTTGCTGGTAAACGATCCCCTCATGACGGATAAATACCTCCAGCCATCTGGAAAGAGCGTTTACAACCGACGCACCTACGCCGTGAAGACCGCCGGATACCTTGTATCCGCCGCCGCCAAATTTGCCGCCTGCGTGGAGAATGGTAAATACCACTTCCACAGCGGGAATCCCTTTTTTGGAATTGATTCCCACAGGAATGCCTCTTCCGTTGTCGATTACCGTAACAGAATTGTCTTTGTTGATGGTCACCTGAATGGTATCGCAAAATCCCGCAAGGGCTTCATCCACGGAATTGTCCACTATTTCATAGACCAGGTGATGAAGACCTCTGGCGGAGGTGCTTCCAATATACATACCCGGTCTTTTTCTGACTGCTTCCAGTCCCTCCAGTATCTGAATTTGTTCCGCTCCATACTCAGTACTCATAAATAACCTCGCTTTTTGTTAGTTTTCTTCAACAATGGTTCCGGAAATGACTTTAAAAACCTTATTTAAGGGAAACCTGTGGCTGACAAAATCATCCAGTCCCGTACAGGTAATCAGTGTCTGGATATGATGGATCTGATCCAGCAGATAGGTCTGTCTGCTGCCGTCAAGCTCTGACAGCACATCATCCAGAAGCAAAACAGGAGTGTCGTGAATGGTTCTTTTTACCAGCTCTATCTCCGCAAGCTTTACCGAAAGGGCCGCTGTGCGCTGCTGTCCCTGAGAACCAAATTTTCTGATATCGATGTTTCCCACCGTAAAATTCAGATCATCCCTGTGGGGGCCCACTGTTGTACTTTTCATTTTCATGTCTTTTTCTCTGGAAAGAAAAAGCTGCTGTTCAAACTGTTCCGGTTCTACATCCGGTTCATAAATGACCTTGATCTTTTCTTTTTTTCCGGTAAGCCTGTAATGAATATCATAAATGATCTCATTCAGCTGCTCTACAAATTTTTTTCTGCCTCTGATTACGGGAATTCCAAAATTCACCAGCTGTTTATCCCAAACAGATAACGTTTCTCTGATATCCTCCCGAAAACTCATTTCTTTCAGAAGAATATTTCTCTGATTTACCGCTCTGTTGTAGTTTGTCAGATGATACAAATAAACTTTATCCAGCTGGCCAAGCTCCAGGTTTAAAAATCTTCTTCTTTCCGAAGGACCGTTTTTGATCATATTCAGATCTTCCGGAGAGAAAAAAACCATATTGACAATTCCAAACAGCTCGCTTGCCTTTTTGATGGGCACGCCGTTGATGGCAATTCCCTTTGGCTTGTTCTTCTTCAGATGAAGGTCTATTTTATAAACCGATTCTCTTTTTTTTATTTTTACCCGGATATGAGACTCTTTTTCCTCAAAAAAAATGAGATCTCTGTCTTTGCTTCCTCTGTGAGACTTTGTGGTCCCGCTTACATAAACCGCTTCCAGCAGATTTGTTTTTCCCTGGGCGTTGTCTCCGTAAAAAATATTCGTTTTGTCGTCAAAATTGATTTTCGCGTGCCGATAATTCCGGTAATTTTTCAGTTCTATAGATTCTATGATCATAAACTACCACATTATTTGATTATTTTTAATTCCTTTCCCCTGAAAGAAACAATATCATTTTCATAAAGCTTCCTTCCTCTTCTCACTTCTGTTTCGCCATTTACCTTTACATTGCCCTCCGTGATCATGATCTTGGCCTCCACGCCGCTTTCCGCGTATCCCGCCGCTTTCATGGCCTGGCCAAGCCTGATAAAATCATCCCTTAATTTCAATGTTTCCATCACTTTTCTCCTTTATCTTTTCAAGATGAAAAACCCGCGGGATTCCATTACAGATCAGGATTGAAATTTACAGGCAGAACAAGGTAAATATAAGATTCCTTTTCATCCTTGATGATACAGGGCGCCTTTGCGTTCATCAGATAAATATCAATCTCTTCATCATCGATCACCCGAATGGCTTCAATGAGGTATTTCTGATTAAAGGCAATGGCAATATCCCTGCCCTCTTTTTTGATCATAATATCTTCATTCATGGATCCTATGGAAGATCTGATCTTCATCTCCATATTTTCATCAGTTACATTCATGATGATGGGCTTTTTATCTCCTTCTTTTACAAGAAGTGTGGAACGCTCAATACAATTCAAAAGTTCCTTTTTATTTACATGGATCTTTGTCTGATAATCATTGGAAAGCATCTGATCGATCTTAAAATATTCTCCCTCAATGATTCTGGAAACAACCTTTGTATTTCCAAATTCAAACAGCAGATGATTCCCTGTAAAATAGATTCTGACTTCTTCTTCCATTTCGCCGGAAAGAATCTTTGTCAGGTCATTTAAGGTTTTGCCCGGAACGATCATACTGATGTCGTCATAGCTTTCTTTTAATTCAATTTTGCGGATGGAAATGCGGAATCCATCCAGAGATACCACTTTAAACTGATTGTCCTTGACTTCAAACAATTCACCTGTCATAACAGCGTTGTTGTCGTTGTCCGCGATAGAAAAAATCGTCTGCTTAATAATCTCTCTCAAAGCGTACTGGGACATGGAAATATAATTTTGTTTTTCAATATGAGGAAGCGCGGAAAAATCTTCTCCTGATTTTCCCATCAGATCAAATTTTGCCTTTTCGCATGTAATATTCATCTGATGGTTTTCCGTTGTGCTGATATGAATATCATTATCCGGCAGCCTTCTCACGATTTCAGAAAAGATCCTGGCGTCTATGGCTACCACGCCTTCTTCTTCAATTTCACCTTCCACGATGGTCTCAATGGCAAGCTCCAGATCGTTTGCCGTCATTTTGATAACCCCGTCTTCCGCTTCAATTAAGAAGCATTCCAGGATCGGTAAGGTTGTTTTGGAAGATACCGCTTTTGAAACAATGTTGACGCTTTTTAAAAGATTCGATTTCGTACATACGATTTTCATTTTAGAAATCTCCTTCCTGGTGTGATGAAACGTTTTTTCATGTAATAAAATGAATCATCCGTCTTCGTCTTCTTAGTGGCTGTGAATATGTGAATAACCTTTTATGGAACCTTAAAATCTGATCTTAAGCTCAGAATAAGGCTGTGAACAAATGAAAAAAGGGCGTTGATAAAAGCAGGTTTATAAACATCTTTTTTTACAAAATGTGACAGATTATTTTTTTATATGGTTTTCCACAGTTTCAAAAAAGTTATCCATGTGGAAATGTTTATACGGGAGTCAGTTTTTTCCGTAAAATTTCAACCACATTTCTGGTTCTTTCATTTTTGGAAATGCTGTCTGCTATTTTTTCCGCGCCATGAATAATGGTGGTATGATCTCTGCCTCCAAGAATGTTTCCGATGGCTTTTAAGGAATATCCGTCCAGATCTCTGCATAGATACATGACGATCTGTCTGGGATAAACAATTTCAGAATTTCTCTTATGGGAGCATATATCTTCAGGAGAGATATTAAAGTGATCGCTGACGACCTTTAAGATCAGCTCAGGAGTGATCTTTTTGGGAGAGTCGGGGAAAATGATATCTTTTAATTCATTTTCCGCCACCTCCAGCGTAATCTCCTGTTTTTCCAGGTGAGAAAAAGCAATCAGCTTGTTAAGCGCTCCTTCCAATTCCCGGATATTGGATTTCACGTTTTTTGCAATGTAATCAATGACCTCGTCGGAAATCTGATAGCCGTCCATTTCTTCTTTTTTGCGGAGAATGGCCATTCTTGTTTCATAATCAGGATAGGAAATATCCGCGATCAGTCCCATTTCAAATCTGGTGCGAAGGCGCTCCTCCAGAGTTTCAATGTCTTTGGGAGGCTTATCGCTGGAAATAATAATCTGTTTTTTCAACAGATGAAGGTGATTGAAAGTATGGAAAAATTCTTCCTGGGTACTTTCCTTTCCGATAATGAACTGAATGTCGTCAATCAGAAGAACGTCTATATTTCTGTATTTTTCTCTGAATTTTGACATGGCGGCGCTGTTTCCGTTACGGATGGATTCAATCAGCTCGTTGGTAAAAACTTCAGAGGTAACGTACAGCACGTTGGTATTTGGATTCTTATCTAAAATAAAATGGGCGATGGCGTGCATCAGGTGGGTCTTTCCAAGACCTACGCCTCCATAAAGAAAAAGAGGGTTGTAGATCTCGCCGGGAGTTTCCGCCACCGCGAGAGCGGCAGAATGAGCAAATCGGTTGTTGCTTCCTACTACAAAATTGTCAAAGGTGTAGCGGGAATTCAGACCGGCATAACCTGAGTCGGGGCTTTTATTTTTCTGATGATCCTGAACAGGAAAATATTTCTTGTCTCTGTCAGGCAATATAAAAACCACTTCACAGGGATGATTCAGTAATTCGCCGATGGCCACCTGCAAAGGAAGTTTGTATTTTTTATTCAGATAGTCAATAGCCATATTGCTGTTTTCCATCGACACGGCAATGTAAACGGTATGGCCTTCCACACGGTAAGGTTTTAAGGGTTTCAGCCATGTTTCATAGGAAATTGTGGAAATGTCATGTTCTTTGCACGCGTTTTTTAGTATTTCATCCCATTTTTCAAAAATAACGTCCATAATTTCTCCTTTGGGAAACATCAAAAACGTAATATGATATCTATCTTATATTACACTAAAATCCCTGTTTTTTCAATAAATAACAGTAAGAAAAAACGTCTTTTTGAAAAAAGTTTTTCAAAGGAAAGAAACATGGTTTACAACGGATTATCAGGAAAAATGAAAAAATGTGAATGAAGACCACAGGTTCAAAATGTGGATAAGTTAAAAGAAAAGAGCGGAAAAACAGCAGTTTTGAAAAAAATTCAGGAAGAGATGAACAGGTTATCAACAAGATATACACATTTTGTGGATAATATTATGTCAATCAATCTTATTTTTTTTAAAAATGGCAAAGATACGCACAAAAAACTTGACTTGTCTCTTTTTTTTGAATATAATTACAAGCGATACGTTGAAATAGTAAAGGAGGTGTTTGTTCATGAAAATGACTTATCAGCCCAAAAAGAGACAGAGAGCAAAAGTACACGGTTTTAGATCCAGAATGAGTTCTGCAGGCGGCAGAAAGGTTTTAGCAGCAAGAAGAGCAAAGGGAAGAAAAAAATTATCAGCATAGGCCGCAGACTTGTGGCCTTTTCTTAATTTCAGAATGGAGCGGCATGTTATTTACGGAATCCTTGAAAAAGAATGAAGAATTCAGAAAGGTATACAATAAGGGAAAATCCTGTGCCAACAGATACCTGGTAATGTATCTTTTGAAAATGGACGGGCCGCAAAACCGGCTGGGAATATCTGTCAGTAAAAAAGTCGGAAACAGCGTAGTCAGGCATCGGATTACCCGATTGATCAGGGAATGCTATCGTTTACATGAAAATGAATTTCAAAAAGGATATTGGATCGTTGTGATCGCAAGAAACGCCGCAAAAGGAATCGATTATCAGAAAATGGAAAAAGCGCTGCTTCATCTGGCAGACGCACACAGGATATTATGCCATGAAGAAAATAATGATTAGTCTCATCCGTTTTTACAGAACCAGTATTTCCGGGAATAAACGATATACCCGGTGCAAGTATATTCCTACCTGCTCTCAGTATGGAATCGAGGCCATAGAAAAATACGGCGCGGTGAAAGGCGGATATCTGACAGTAAAAAGAATTTGCAGGTGCAATCCTTTCTCAAAAGGCGGTTATGATCCTGTTCCGTAATAAGGAGGAAAAAATTGTTGGATTTTAATTTTTCAGGAGCCCTGATTGCTTTTAATCCTTTTTCAGCATTGTGGGAAGGGATCAAGCAGGTTCTCGGCTGGATCATGAATGTCATATACCTGTTTCTGGATCTGTTTATGAATCAGGGTATGATTGGCTGGAGTATCATTTTATTTACGATCATCATTTATACGTTGCTGATTCCTCTTACCATCAAACAACAAAGATCTTTGAAATTAAATTCGGTGGTACAGCCGGAAATCAACGCAATTACAAAAAAATATAAAAATAAAAAAGACAATGAGTCCATGATCAAGCAAAATGAGGAGATGCAGGCTGTATATAAAAAATACGGCACTTCTCCTACCGGCGGATGTCTGGTTTCTTTTCTGCAGCTGCCCATCATGCTTGCTTTGTATCGTGTGCTGTATAATATTCCAAAATATGTAGCCGGCGTCAGAAACATTTACAACGAACTGATCGACGGCATTATGAAAACAAGCAATCATGATCAGATCATCAATGATCTTGTAAGCAGTCAGGCTCATTTGAGAACCCTTGCCTATCAGGCGGAAGGACTTTCAAAAAGCCAGGTCGCAACTGAAATGCGGGAGATCTTTTACAATTTCAGAAGCGCGGACTGGGGCCTGCTTGCGGAAAAATTTCCAAAACTGACCAACGTGATCGATTCCACTCATCAGACCATGGATAAGGTCAACAGCTTTGCGTTTGGTACCTTAAATATTGCCAACCCCCCTTCTCAGACCATCTCGGAAGCCGCCTCAAACGGAAAATGGCTGATCGTGGTCATGGCGGCCCTGATTCCGATCCTGGCAGGCGTTTTCAGCTGGCTGAGCATGAAAGTGGGCAATGACAATTCCTCCGCGGTCAATGACAGTGAAAATCCTATGGCTTCATCTCTGAAGATGACTACAGCGATCATGCCGTTGATCAGTGTATTCTTCTGTTACTCTCTGCCCATTGGTATCGGACTTTACTGGATCGCCAGCAGCCTGTACAGAATCGTGTCCCAGTACTTTATCAGCAAAAAGATGAGCAAAGTGGATGTAAACGATATTGTAAAGGAAAATCTGGAAAAGTATAACAAAAAACTGGAAAAGAAAGGACTTCCTCCTCAGAATATAAAAAATATCGCCACTGCCAGTGTGAAAAATACCGGAATGGATCAGAAGAGGCGGGAGGAACGGGATAAATCGATTCAGGCATCTACCGAATATTATAATCAGTCATCCGGCAGCGCGAAGCCGGGCAGCCTGAAAGCAAAGGCAAATATGGTGCAGCAGTATAATGAAAAACATAAAAAATAAGAGTTTGTAAAGGAAGGAAAGGATCAGAATGGATGAAATCAGAAGTACTGGAAAAACAGTAGACGATGCCCTGACAGAAGCATTGATCCAGCTTGGTACAACCAGCGATCAGGTGGAATATGATGTGATTGAAAAAGGCAGCGCCGGATTTTTGGGAATCGGCAGCAAGCCTGCGGTGATTGTTGTTAGAAGAAAGAAAAAAGAAGAAGCCGCGGATCTTTCTTTGGAAAAAGAAAATCCCGTTTCTAAGGTTCCGGAAGAAAAGACAGAAAAAAAGGAAGCCGCTTCTAAGGTTTCGGAAGAAAAAGCGGAGAAAAAGGTAACCGCTTCTAAGGTTTCGGAAGAAAAAGCAGAGAAAAAGGAATCTTCTTCAAAAGCTCAGGAAGAAAAAGCGGAGAAAAAAGAAGCCGCTTCTTTGGCAAAAGCAGAAAAAGAGGTAACTCCCCTGGATGGAAAGGCCATGGAGCAAAAGGTGGATTCCTTTTTGAAGGAATTGTTCCGGGCAATGGAAATGAAGGTCGATATTCAGTATCAGATCGATGAAGCAAACAGAACAGTTGGAATTGACCTTTCAGGAGACGAAATGGGCATTCTCATTGGAAAAAGAGGACAGACCCTGGATTCCCTCCAGTATCTTATCAGTCTTGTGGTCAACAAGGACGAGCAGGAATATGTGCGGATAAAGCTGGATACGGAAAATTACAGAAAGCGCAGAAGAGCCACTTTGGAAAATCTGGCGAAGAACATTGCGTACAAAGTAAAAAGAGAACGAAAACCGGTTACTTTGGAGCCGATGAATCCTTATGAAAGAAGAATCATTCATTCCGCTCTTCAAAACGACCGCTATGTAGAAACCCACAGCGAGGGCAGCGAGCCGTACAGGCGTGTGGTGGTTTCTCTGAAAAAAATTTCATAATCGATTGCAAAGGCGGTTGCCTTTGAAAAGGGTGTCGCAAAATCAGTTTTTCTGCGGCGCCCTTTTTTTACTTTATAGGAAATTCCGAGTTTAGAGAGAACACAAAAATCAGGTGTTCATCGAGCATAGATCAGATAAACACCTGA